>CBDALO010000038.1:0-3071 GCA_965196985.1 Gammaproteobacteria bacterium
GTGACACTAACAATTAATCCAGATTCGTTGCCCAGCGATGCTGTGCCAAATGGCTCTAAGAAAACACTTATCCAGGATATAAAAATTGCTGCTAATAACACTCTTTTTTTGCGCCAACAATATTACTCCCCTTCTGAAAACAAACACTATACAGCACCTCTGCCAACTGGTTATGAGGGGGTGCTGCCTTTATATAATGTAGAAAATATAGCATAATATACACTTTAACTTGATTACGGATGGTGTTTGGATGTTAGCTAGAATTCTCTCTGATGAAAATAATGAATTAACTATTGAACTCAAGCTTCCACTAAAAGGATCTATGCTTGAATGTGAGGATGCAATTCTTGACGGCCTTAATGAGGTTGGAACATTAGCCACTGAAAAAGCTTTAAGTAAGTTTGATGCAGATGGCTCTCCTATCCATGTTGGAAAAATAAAGCTAACAGCACGAAGTAGAGATGAAGCAAATTACCAAACGCCTTATGGAGTTGCTCGAGTTAAGCGTTATGTTTATCAAACCTCTAAAGGCGGGAAGATCTTTTGTCCTTTAGAAGATAAGGCTAGAATTATCCAAGGATCAACACCGCGATTTGCAAAAATAATCTCACATAAATACTCAAACTTACCTGCTCCTAGTGTTATTGATGATCTCAAGGTCAATCATAACCGTAAAATCTCACATTCATACTTGCAACGGGCAACTGATTTTGTTGGCGGTATTGCACAAGCCAAAGAGGCTGAGTGGGAATATGAAGAGCCAAAGCTTGATGCAGGCGTTGAGATGCTAAGTATTAGCTTAGATGGTGCATATGTTCTCACCGTTGATGATGGTTATAGAGAGAGCATGGTTGGAACTATTTCCATGTATGATAAGCATGGTGCACGCCTGCACACAACCTACGTTGCAGCATCACCAGAATATGGAAAAGATGAATTCTTTAATAGGCTTGAAAAGGAAATAAAGCTGAAAAAGAAATATTACCCTGATGCTAAAACAATTGGCGTTGCTGATGGAGCAAAAAATAATTGGCCATTTCTAAAAAAACATACTGATACGCAAATTTTAGATTTTTGGCATGCAACTGAATATCTCGGCGAAGCATCAAAGGCAGTATTTACCAAAAAATCTGAAAGAGATGAGCGTGATGTTTGGCTCGAAGAGAGATGTCATGACTTAAAGCACAAGAAAGGTGCGGCAGGTAGAATACTTGCTGAGCTTAAAGAGCATCTAAATAAAAACCTGAATAAATCGCTTAGAGAAAAGCTAGAAGGAACAATTACGTATTTTGAAAATAATATTAAAGAAAAGCGAATGTCGTATCATAATTTGATTAAGCAGAATGCACCAATTGGCTCTGGCGTCACTGAAGCAGCATGTAAAACAATTGTTAAACAAAGATTAGGCGGATCAGGAATGCGCTGGAAAGACAAGGGAATGAAAATCGTTTTATGCTTGAGAACACTAGTAAAGACTAAAGGCAGATGGGATCAGTTTTGGGAGAAGGTCAATGATTTTGGCGTGCCAGCAGCAATATAGCCTACATTATATAGAGGCAGCACCCTTATGAGGGCCAGTTCGGCCCTACTATTAAAAGCTGGACAAGCTTCCTAAATACTCAAGGTGGTATGACGCTAGAAAGCCTTGAGACATTTTATAAAACCGCCAACATAGATATTAGTAAATCAACCATCCATAGCTTCACAATTAAAACACCTACGATACTTGAGCCCGAGAAGGTAGAAGTTGTGAAGGCAGGTTTACAATCCACGAACTACCAGCACCTAGATGACACCAACGCTAGAGAGGATGGGAAAAAACCGTTATGTTAATGTATTGGGTAATGAGTATTATTCAGCTTACTTTACGCTGACCAGTAAAAGTCGATTAAGCGTCATTGAAATGTTAAGCAAAGACCACTTTGGGTTCACATTAAATGAGGCCGCTTTTAATTTACTGGCTACTATGAACTTACCCCACAAGGTAATCGAAAGCTTAAAGGTATTTCACTCATCGACTATCTTAAACAGTAAGGAGCTGGAAGTTATTCTTGATAAGGTATTAGGTGATAAAAAATTTCCAAAATATAGAAAGCTGATTACTGATGCGGCAGCTATCTCAACATATAGAAAGAGTCCTTATGCGATAGAAACACTCATTACCGATGATGCGCCACAGTTTAAGCTCATTACTGAATCACTCGCCTTGTGCTGGGTTCATGAGGGTAGGCATTATAAAAAGCTGACGCCAATTTTTAAGAAGCACCAAGACTCTGTTGACAGCTTCTTGGATAGGTTTTGGGATTATTATCATAAGCTCATTGAATATAAAAAGAACCCAGGGCAAGATGAGATAGATAAGCTATCCAATGAGTTTACTGAGTTATTCTCAACAATCACTGGCTACGAGAAACTAGATAAACAAATTGAGCTCACCTTAAAAAAGAAAAGGCAGCTATTGTTAGTGCTGGAAAAGCCAGAGCTTCCTCTACATAACAATCCAGCAGAGTTGATGGCTCGGAAGCAGGCTAGAATGCGCGATGTACACCTTCATACTATGAGTGAAGAAGGAACGAAAGCTAAGGATACAATGGTTACAATTACTGAGACATGTAAAAAGCTAGCAGTTAATGTCTTCGATTATATATATGACAGAATTACAAAAAACTATTCTATGCCTTCGCTAGCGGAATTAATTACCATCCGCTCATCACAGGCGCAGTAAACTAAAGAGAGCGCAGCATGAGCATCATGCTGAAATAAGACGGATACTTTCCTTGGTAGTTTGGAAATACTCAGATAAAATTAAGCATCCAGAAGACCATGATAAAAAAGAACGTAAGCGATCCAGCAAGTACACCCTAGTCAACTAGTTAAATTCATGTGACTGTATGCTCCCGCAAATAGTAACAAGGAGCTTACGGTATGTCAGCAACAAATCCTGAAAATGAAAATGCTACTTACACAAATGCTTATTGGGAAAAACACCTTTCCGACTTTAAGCAAAGCAAGTTAACCAAAGCGAAATACTGCCGAGAGAATAACGTACCTTACACGCAGTTTCTCTATCG
>CBDALO010000039.1:0-75905 GCA_965196985.1 Gammaproteobacteria bacterium
AGCTGCAAAACCCAACGACGAAACAGTTTACGCGGTTAGGAGTTGGTTAATATGTTTAGGTGTTGGGTTGGTTTTTTCTATTGTTAACATTGTCTTTGTCATCGGTAGCGATGAGTATAAATTTTTCTAGTGTTAGTACTAAAGCAGCACTGCGTTATATTGCTCAAGCTGCTAAGCAAAACATTATCGTTGGGGATAAGGTAATGGGTAAGCTGAGTTTGAGTTTAGTTAACGTTACTTGGCAGCAGGCATTGAGCGCTATTTTGCAATCGCAAGGGTTAATAGAGAAGCGAGTTGATGGGGTAATTTATGTTACTTTGAGTAATAAAAGCGAATCGGAAAATACTGCAGTAAAGATGTTGTTAGTGAAACTAAGTTATCTTAAAGCAGAAAGTTTGGCAAAATTACTTAAACCACAACTTACTAAGCAAGGGGTTATCAGCACAGATAGCCGGGCTAACGTTATTATTATTAAAGATGATAAGGCGATATTAGCTAAGTTAAAACCATTAATTGCTAGCTTGGATAAACCCGTGCCAGAAATTCGTATTGCGGCACAGTTGGTTAGTGTTGATAGTAACTATGTTAAAGAGTTGGGAGTTCGCTTTGGTTTAACCAGTGGTCATCATCTATCAGGAACCTTGGCTGGTGCTAATACTTTAGTGCAGCAACGCTCTGCTGCTTTGGTACCAGTAAAACAGCGTTTGGCCGTTGATTTTCCAGCTTCAGCAGGGGCTGCTCATCTTAGTTTGGCTTTATTTAAAGTGGCAAGTGATACCCTATTAGATATGGAGCTTTCTGCTTTGCAGGCGCAAGGCCATGCACAGATTATCGCTAGTCCAGAATTGGTAGCAGTTAATCAACAGATGGCTGAGATTCAGTCAGGTCAAGAAATACCTTATCAAGAGCAAGCTGGTGAAGGTGCGACAAGTGTAACTTTTAAAAAAGCCGTGTTAGGGCTTAAAGTGACCCCTAAGTTGATTCCAGGGAATAAAATTTTATTGCATCTCAATGTTACTCAGGATAAACGAAGTAGCCGTGAGGTATCGGGGGTGCCAACGATTGATACACGCCAGATTAGTACAAATGTGTTGTTAAAAAGTGGGCAAACAGTAGTGCTGGGTGGAATTTATGAGCAAGGTAAAATGAATAACAATGAGCAAGTGCCTTTTATGGGATCTTTGCCTATAATAGGGCGCTTCTTTCGGTACAGAAAATTAACAAGCGAGCGGCGTGAGTTACTAATTTTTGTTACACCGACAGTAATGAAGCAATCTTGATCAAGCTAAGAGAATGTTTGTGAGTAAACTACCTAGTATTTTTTTAATTGGTCCTGAAGGTGCGGGTAAAAGCACTGTTGGGATGGAAATGGGCGCGATGCTTAAGCTGCCTTTTTACGATACAGACGCTATTGTGGCTGAGCGTGCTGGAGTAAGTATTAGCTGGATTTATGATATGGAGGGTGATGAAGGCTTTCGTCGTCGTGAGAAAACTATTATTGCTGAATTAACTGGAAAGCCAAATATCATTTTGGCAACGGGCGGGGGTGCTGTTTTAACTCCTGAAAACCGAACCTTATTAGCAGCACGAGGTTTAGTGGTTTATCTGAAGGCGACTGTGGAGCAATTGCTTGGTCGAACACATCGTAAGGAACACCGGCCTTTACTGCAAGTGGAAAATGTCGAAGAGCGTTTAGAAGAAATGGAATTAGAAAGAGAGGCTTTGTATGAAAGTATTGCTGATCTAACTTTTTCGACAGAGGGAAATTCTATTAAGTCAATTGCTAAGGCAGTTTGTGCTGTTTTACGTGAGAGAGGTTATTAGTTATGAGTCAGTATCAATTTATAAAAGCATTACTGCAACAGCCGGTTGATCGTGTGCCGGTTTGGTTTATGCGACAAGCGGGGCGTTATTTACCTGAATATCGAGAAGTGAGAAAACAAGCGGGTAGCTTTGTTAATTTATGCAAAACTCCAGAGCTGGCCTGTGAGGTAACTTTGCAGCCATTAAGGCGGTTTGATTTTGATGCGGCTATTTTGTTTTCTGATATTTTGACAGTTCCTGATGCAATGGGTTTGGGTTTAGAGGTTGTTGAGTCTAAGGGGCCAATGTTTGCTAGGCCAGTTAGGACTCAACATGATTTGAGCACCTTAAGGAAGGTTGAAGTAGAAACTGATTTGTCCTATGTAATAAAAGCCGTAATGCTTATCGTTTATGAGCTGGCAGATAACAAGCCTTTAATTGGTTTTGCTGGTAGCCCTTGGACTGTTGCTACTTATATGGTGGAGGGTCAGGCAACCAAGAGCTTTAGTTTAATAAAGAAAATGCTCTATACCGACCCTGCTTTGTTACATGGTATTTTAGAAAGTGTTACTAAAGTTACGATTGATTATCTTAACGCTCAAATTAGATCGGGCGTTTCTGCAGTAATGTTGTTTGACTCCTGGGGTGGGATTTTATCGCCAGATACCTATGAAGCTTTTTCTCTACATTATCTAAGAGCAATTGCTGCAGGCATTGAGCAGCCACAAGACAAGAAGGTTCCAATAATTTTTTATGGTCGTCAAACAAATCAGCATCTTGAACAAATAGCTAGTTCGGGTTGTGATGCAGTTGGTGTTGATTGGACAATTACACTGGCAGAAGCGCGCGCGCGAGTTGGTGGTCAAGTTGCTTTACAGGGTAATTTGGATCCTACTGTGCTTTATGCTGATGAAAAGATTATTAGGGAAAAAGTAAATGAAATTTTAGAGCAAGTAGCTAATCAGCCAGGGTTTGTTTTTAACTTGGGTCATGGCATGTTGCCAGATATTCCGCCAGAAAGTGTTGCCATTGCTGTTGATGCGGTTCATCAGTTTAAAATGAAGTACTAATTGTTATGCAAGAAAAACCTTTCCATAAACAAATTAAAAGTTTTGTCCGTCGTGAAGGGCGAATGACAATATCTCAAAAAGAAGCGCTAGCAGACTTATGGCCTAGTTTTGGTTTGGAAGTAGAAGATGGCGTGTTAGATCTTGATAAGGTTTTTTCTAAGCCAAAACAAGTCGTGTTAGAAATAGGTTTCGGTATGGGGCAGTCTCTATTGGAGATGGCTAAGCATAGCCCTGAGGTAGCTTTTATTGGTATAGAAGTCCATCGCCCAGGCGTCGGTGCTTTATTGGCGGCAATGGAGAGAGATAGTATCAGTGGGTGCTGCCTCTATATAATGTAGGCTATATTACTGCTGGCACGCCAAAATCATTAACCTTCTCCCAAAACTGATCCCATCTTCCTTTAGTCTTTACTAGTGTTCTCAAGCATAAAACAATTTTCATTCCCTTGTCTTTCCAGCGCATTCCTGATCCGCCTAATCTTTGTTTAACAATTGTTTTACATGCTGCTTCAGTGACGCCAGAGCCAATTGGTGCATTCTGCTTAATCAAATTATGATACGACATTCGCTTTTCTTTAATATTATTTTCAAAATACGTAATTGTTCCTTCTAGCTTTTCTCTAAGCGATTTATTCAGTTTTTTATTTACATGCTCTTTAAGCTCAGCAAGTATTCTACCTGCCGCACCTTTCTTGTGCTTTAAATCATGACATCGCTCTTCGAGCCAAACATCACGCTCATCTCTTTCAGATTTTTTGGTAAATATTGCCCTTGATGCTTCGCCGAGATATTCAGTTGCATGCCAAAAATCTAAAATTTGCGTATCAGTATGTTTTTTTAGAAATGGCCAATTATTTTTTGCTCCATCAGCAACGCCAATTGTTTTAGCATCAGGGTAATATTTTTTTTTCAGCTTTATTTCCTTTTCAAGCCTATTAAAGAATTCATCTTTTCCATATTCTGGTGATGCTGCAACGTAGGTTGTGTGCAGGCGTTCACCATGCTTACCATACATGGAAATAGTTCCAACCATGCTCTCTCTATAACCATCATCAACGGTGAGGACATATGCACCATCTAAGCTAATGCTTAGCATCTCAACGCCTGCATCAAGCTTTGGCTCTTCATATTCCCACTCAGCCTCTTTGGCTTGTGCAATACCGCCAACAAAATCAGTTGCCCGTTGCAAGTATGAATGTGAGATTTTACGGTTATGATTGACCTTGAGATCATCAATAACACTAGGAGCAGGTAAGTTTGAGTATTTATGTGAGATTATTTTTGCAAATCGCGGTGTTGATCCTTGGATAATTCTAGCCTTATCTTCTAAAGGACAAAAGATCTTACCGCCTTTAGAGGTTTGATAAACATAACGCTTAACTCGAGCAACTCCATAAGGCGTTTGGTAATTTGCTTCATCTCTACTTCGTGCTGTTAGCTTTATTTTTCCAACATGGATAGGAGAGCCATCTGCATCAAACTTACTTAAAGCTTTTTCAGTGGCTAATGTTCCAACCTCATTAAGCCCATCAAGAATTGCGTCCTCACATTCAAGCATGGATCCTTTTAGTGGAAGCTTGAGTTCAATAGTTAATTCATTATTTTCATCAGAGATAATTCTAGCTGACATCCAAACACCATCCTTCATCATGTTAAAGTGTATATTATGCTATATATTCTACATTATATAAAGGCAGCACCCGTATCAGTAATATTAGGATTTATTGCCATGATGCCGTTGAAGTACTAAGACAAGCTATCCCGGATGGTAGTCTTGATAGACTGCAGCTCTTTTTTCCTGATCCGTGGCCTAAGAAGCGACATCACAAACGCCGTATTGTGCAAGCAGAATTCGTTGCCTTAGTTGCTAATAAGCTAAAGCCAAATGGAATGTTTCACGCAGCGACTGATTGGGAAAATTATGCTGAGCATATGCTGGAAGTTTTAGAAAACTCTGCTATGTTGACCAATCAAGCTGGCCCTGGTTGTTATGCTGTTAAACTAGGTTATCGTCCTGAAACTAAGTTTGAAAAACGAGGTTTGGCACTTGGTCATGGGGTTTGGGATCTTTTATTTAAGAAGATTAAATCTTAACATCTAGCGATCAAATAATTTACTATTTTTTAAAAAACAATAAGTTATCCTTCGTTTTTTTCTATATTTCACTTTATAAAGTCTCACAGCTTGGTCTGGGCTTGACTATACTTTTTCCCGATAACCTTAATAAAAATCGAGGATACAGTGATGTCAGAAGAACAAGAATTGAATCCTGAAGATAAAAAAGACCAATCCACTGACGAAAGCACCAAGGAAGCGGAGCAAGTAGTCAACCCCGAAAATACCGAAGAGCAGAATGCTCAGTCTTCCGAAGGAGTGACTCCTGAGGCAACTGAAGAATATGCTGATGACCAGTCGTCTGACCATCAGGATGCTGAAAGTGAAGAATCTGCTCAAGAGGGGGGGGGTAGTATTTCTCTTGATGAGACAGGTACTGGTGAGCAACAAGAGGCCGACTCTGCGGAAAGTGATGTTAATTCAGACAGTCAGCAATTTCCAGATTCTGATGGAACAAGTAATTTCGATAATAATAGGAATAGCGTTACAGGTATTAAAGACTCTGATCGAACTAGCCCTGATAATAATCAGAGTGACGTTGAAGCTAAAACCAGTCAGCAAGAGGTTGTACAGGCGTGTCAGACTATTGATACAGATCAAGCTATTAGTAATGAAAGTGAAAGCTTACCTCTTCTGGATACGGATGATAGTAGTGAAGAAGATAGTTCAGTTAGTACTGATAAAGAAAATCCTGCTGATCCAGTTAATACTTCTTCTGTTGCAATTAATGTTGCCCCAACTTTAAGCGGTAGTTCTAATTTGGCTTATACGGAGAATGATGCGGTAACGGCTATTAATAACGGTTTAATAATTAGCGATATCGATGACTTAAGTCTTGCTAGCGCCAAAGTAACCATTAGTGATAACTAGTGACTGACAGAAAACCTACTAATTCTTAGTCTTTGTTGTTTTATTACACTTTCATTTTTTTATATCCGCGCGAGATCATAATAAAAATAGCATGTTAAGCCCTGGCCGCGTACAAAAAAATGAAATCTCGCTGTTTTGATACGAAAAAAAGCATCCTGCTTTCTGGAATACAATGGGATATTCTGAGGCTGACTAGGCAGCTAACGGTGGGCTGCGACCTCGAATGCGTTTTTTTAGTCGCGCTGCTTTCCTTTGCTCAGCTCTTTGTATAAGACTTCCGATACGATCTATGTTTTTTCCAACAATCGCTAAGCCAACATAACTCTTAAAGCCATCAATGCCGTGATCTAGGCATTGATCCAACCCATGAACTTCAAGAGCATTAATACTGGATTCTACCGCAGAATGCTTTTGTTTCGCTTTCACAAACGAGTCTGACTTTTCAATTTCCTGTGCTTCCTTTGAGAGTCGACCTTTTCTCGGCAATGCAACAACTTCCAAAATATCTGCTAACGCAGATTGATTTTCTTTTGAATGAAAGCCCTTATCAAAACTACATGTGTTTAACTCTGGGAACTTTTGTTGGGTCTCTTGAACCATAGATACGGCGACCTTGTCATCAGTCTCATTCTCCATCACACGATGATGCAATATAAATTGGTGTTGATCCTCCAAGACACAGACTTTCATTCCTAATTCGACTGGTACACCAGCCTTTCCTTTTACAATCCATTCAGTATGTGGCTGAAAGACAGAAAAGACTTTTTCTTCATGCGGGATCTTTTCATCCAATAATATTCGGCGTTTAATTTGATCAACTTGGCGATCTGCATGAACCGTGAACATTTCTATACTTTCAACCAGTGGCGCATCTTGCGGCTTCAGTAGATCGGCTTTCTGGATAGCGTTTATTGAGGCATGTGCTTTATCTAAATATTTTTGCGCAATATTGAGATACTCCTGATGAGCATCCTTGATTGCCTTGTCCTTTTTGTTTTGTTGATCTGCTTGCTTGCTCTTACTGCGCTTTTTTAGTTGAGCTATTCGCATGAGCCGTTTCAGATGCTTGATGTTATATCGATATTGACGCCAGTCACTCAATCCGCTGTGTTCACACAGCTTGGCCACCTGCTGAATTATTTTGCGCATTGCGTCAAACAGTAAGCTTATGTCTGTTGGAAAATGTACGTCTGTTTCAACCACAAAGGAATCGCAACGGCCTCGCAGAGGCTCACTTTTTTTTAACAATGAATGACCAGCTTTCACAACAACTTGATTAATCTCATCTAACAACTCGGGAGTGAGTAGCGAGACATTGTCTTTAATTGTTTGCAGCTGATACTCTATTTTATCGAAAAAATCAGCATGCCCTAGCATTTCACGAATGGTTTTATGTTGATTCACAAGTTCATGCAGTCGATCATAATCACAATTTAGACTCAGGCGGAGTACTCCCATGACCAATATTTTGATAGAGCGTTATTTTGTCTGTAAAAACCAACTTCAGTACTTAGAAAAACCTTTAAAATTCTAAATGGCACTCTATTGTACCTGTCTCATCGCATAATATCTTAAATTAATTATGCTAATCAATCTAAAAAATTATTTATACCTCAAATTTTTCTCCTCTCAAAATAAATTATTAACTTTTAGGTAATAGCAATTATATCTCGTTAATAAGAACAAGAATGATCTATCCTAAAACCCTATGAAGCCTTATTATTCACTTCAACTTAAGTATCTAGGTGATCCGCTCCACTGGTCATCAATTTCCACTAAAACAGCTGATACGAGCCTTAGGCACGATTCAGTATTAGGGAAAATTCCAACTGTATGCGTCCTTCTTTTTACCTCTCTGTTTACGCGCTCAGCTATGTTACTGGTTCTTAATCTTTTTTGATGCGGCCTGTCAAAGTTCATCACTACTAAGCCCTCCGGTATATTCACTTCCAACCAAGAAGAAAGCTCTGGTGCTGTTTGCTGATATTTATCTACCGCCATAGCCAATAGTCTTTCCGACTCATGAATGTTTGAGGCATTAAATATAGCTGTAATCTCCTCAGCTACTGGTTCCTTCATTGAGCGCTTTGGTATGTGAGCCTGAGCATTTTGCTGCAAATGAAATTGGCAGCGTTGCCAAGGAACACTGGGGAACACAGCTCTTCTAGCGGCTTTTAGGCCAGTATGAGCGTCGCTAGTAATCAACTCAATACCATGTATACCTCGCTCAACCAACTGCTGAAGAAAATCACGCCAATGTACCTCAGCCTCTGATAACGCAACAGAAACACCTAGCACTGTTCTCTTGCCGGTTGATTCATCAAAGCCATAGGCTATCAATACCGCACAGTCTTGTACTGTGCCGCTAGTGCGCACCTTCTCATAACGTGCATCTAGCCAAAGATATTTTATCTTTCCTAACGGCTTATTTCGCCATTTCTTTAAATCTTCATCCAACAATTTAGCGCAACGGCTTACCTCTGTGCTTGAAATATCTGTTCAACAGAGTTGCTTTAGCACCTTTTCAACTTTGCGCGTGGAAACCCCATGCACATACATTTCAGCGACAGCCAGCTTAAGTGCTCTATCAGAGCGTACACCTCGCTCTAAGACTGATGGATAGAAGGCTTCATTGGAGTCTCTAACCTGCGGTATCTGTAGCTCAAGCTGACCTTGACCTGTGTTAATTAACCTTGGTTTAAAGCCGTTCGCATATCCGTTTCTATCGCCAGTTCGCTCATAAGGACTGGCATTTAAATGGCGCTCCCTTTCTATTAACATAGCCTCATTCATCAACCTGGAGACAAGCTTAGGTAAAGCTTCAAACCCCTCCATCGCTAAAACATGTATGGCTTCTTCGATTAAGTTCTCATTTTTATAGCAGCTCATTGTCATTCCTCTTTTTTGGTTAAGTTTACCTTAAAAGGAATTTCTAATCTGACTGAGTCGCCTGCTTATTTTCAGCAAGTCAATGGAATTTACAGAAAGGATGGCGCACTAGCAATATTTTCCATAATTCCATACCAGGGCGTCCATTATTCTTGTCAACCTCAGGTGCAATCTGAGCCTCTAGTAGTTCGAAAATCTCCTTCCGTACAGAGGGTGTACTATAAATAAACTGTAGCCCTTTTAATAATTTTGGAATGTCATCCCGTGATTTAGAGCTGATTTGAATTTTAGAAATATCTACTTGGCCAATTTGCATTTGTGGATTTTGGGCTAGTCATGTCATTCTTGCTTTCCAGTGAAGAGTTACCATGCTGTGGCGAAAAATCATCGAAGATTAAGGCATTATATCGAAAATAAGCTGTAAATAGCTGGAAAACGAGTATTTAGTGCTGTTTTTTGAAAATCTTCATGTGACCAGTTCGCCCCGAAACATTGAAAATAAAAGGCTTTGCGGGTTTTCTGTCAGTCACTAACTATATTAATGGCGAAGACTTACTAAGTTTTACTAACACAGGCAATATTGTTGGTGATTTTAACACTGCTAGCGGTATTTTAACCTTGACAGGTAGTGATACAGTGGCTAACTACCAGGCTGCGTTGCGTTCCGTGGCTTATCAAAATACTTCAGAAGATCCTAATACAGTAGAACGATTCATTAGCTTTACAGTGAATGATGGTATCAAAGACTCAAATGTATTAACAAGCACGGTAAGCGTTGTTGCAGTTAACGATGCAGCAGCTTTTGGAGGGGATGAAGAAAGGGTCTCTACAGCTATTGACTAGACCGAGAATGGTTCGGCAATAGTCATTGATGGTGATTTAATAATTAGTGATATTGATAACGACAATATAGAAAGTGCGACGGTGACGATTAGTGCAAATTACGTCAACGGGGAAGATCTCTTAGCTTTATGAATACCGCGAACATTACTGGGAGCTTTAATGCGTCAGAGGGTATATTAACGTTAACGGGTTCTGATACGGTGTCAGCTTACCAAGCCGCCTTGCGCAGTGTGACGTATGAAAACAGCTCAGAGAATCCAAGTACAACAGCGCGCACAATTAGCTTGTGGTTAATGATGGCACAGCTAATTCGAGTGCTCTCACGAGTACAGTGAATGTCAGCGCAGTGAATGAAGCGCCAACTCTAACTACTACAGCTTTTGTGCAACTTGGTGCCGATATTGATGGTGAGGCCATTGAAGATTTATCTGGAGTTTCTGTTGCAATGAGTAACGATGGCAGTCGTTTGGTCATTGGTGCTCCTTTTAATGATGGAAATGGAGCTACTAATGGTCATGTGAGAGTTTACGATTGGAATGATAGTGCCTGGCAGCAGGTGGGCTCTGATATTAGTGGTGATGCAGCAGGTGATATTTCAGGCTGGTCTGTTGAAATGAGTAATGATGGCAACCGTTTAGTTATTGGTGCTCCATACAATGATGGTAATGGAGCTTATAGTGGTCATGTGAGAGTTTACGATTGGAACGGTAGTGCCTGGCAACAAGTAGGGACAGACATTGATGGTGAGGCAGCTTTTGACTATTCAGGCAGTTCAGTTGCAATGAGTAATGATGGCAGTCGTTTGGTCATTGGTGCTCCATACAATGATGGTAATGGAGCTGATAGTGGTCATGTGAGGGTTTACGATTGGAACGGCAATGCTTGGCAGCAGGTGGGCTCTGATATTAGTGGTGAAGCAGTCGTTGATTACTCTGCCCATGCGGTGGCAATGAGCGCAGATGGAAATAGGCTTATTATTAGTGGTATTGAGAATGATGGAAATGGGGTTAATAGTGGTCATGTGAGGGTTTACGATTGGAGCGGCTTTGATTGGCAACAGGTCGGTGCGGATATTGATGGTGAGGCAGAAGGCGATCTATTTAGTTCAGCCGTTGCAATAAGCTCTGATGGTAGTCGTATAGCAGTTAGTGCACAAAAAAATGATGGTGGTGGAGTTGATAGCGGTCATGTAAGAATTTACGACTGGAGTAATGGTGCCTGGCAACAGGTAGGTGGTGATATTGATGGAGAGATAGCAGATGATCAATCAGGTTGGTCACTTTCTTTGAGTAATGATGGTGGCCGTTTGGTCATTGGTGCTCCGTACAATGATGGTAATGGTACTGATAGTGGTCATGTGCGAGTTTATGATTGGAATGGTAGCGTTTGGCAGCAAGTTGGTCTTGATATTGACGGTGAGGCAGCAGGTGATGAATCGGGCTATTCTGTTGCAATGAGTGGTGATGGTAGCCGTTTAGTTATTGGTGCTCCATACAATGATGGTAATGGTACTGATAGTGGTCATGTGAGGGTTTATCAATTTCAAAGTAATGGGTGCTGCCTTTATATAATGTAGAATATATAGCATAATATACACTTTAACATGATGAAGGATGGTGTTTGGATGTCAGCTAGAATTATCTCTGATGAAAATAATGAATTAACTATTGAACTCAAGCTTCCACTAAAAGGATCCATGCTTGAATGTGAGGACGCAATTCTTGATGGGCTTAATGAGGTTGGAACATTAGCCACTGAAAAAGCTTTAAGTAAGTTTGATGCAGATGGCTCTCCTATCCATGTTGGAAAAATAAAGCTAACAGCACGAAGTAGAGATGAAGCAAATTACCAAACGCCTTATGGAGTTGCTCGAGTTAAGCGTTATGTTTATCAAACCTCTAAAGGCGGTAAGATCTTTTGTCCTTTAGAAGATAAGGCTAGAATTATCCAAGGATCAACACCGCGATTTGCAAAAATAATCTCACATAAATACTCAAACTTACCTGCTCCTAGTGTTATTGATGATCTCAAGGTCAATCATAACCGTAAAATCTCACATTCATACTTGCAACGGGCAACTGATTTTGTTGGCGGTATTGCACAAGCCAAAGAGGCTGAGTGGGAATATGAAGAGCCAAAGCTTGATGCAGGCGTTGAGATGCTAAGCATTAGCTTAGATGGTGCATATGTCCTCACCGTTGATGATGGTTATAGAGAGAGCATGGTTGGAACTATTTCCATGTATGATAAGCATGGTGAACGCCTGCACACAACCTACGTTGCAGCATCACCAGAATATGGAAAAGATGAATTCTTTAATAGGCTTGAAAAGGAAATAAAGCTGAAAAAAAAATATTACCCTGATGCTAAAACAATTGGCGTTGCTGATGGAGCAAAAAATAATTGGCCATTTCTAAAAAAACATACTGATACGCAAATTTTAGATTTTTGGCATGCAACTGAATATCTCGGCGAAGCATCAAGGGCAATATTTACCAAAAAATCTGAAAGAGATGAGCGTGATGTTTGGCTCGAAGAGCGATGTCATGATTTAAAGCACAAGAAAGGTGCGGCAGGTAGAATACTTGCTGAGCTTAAAGAGCATGTAAATAAAAAACTGAATAAATCGCTTAGAGAAAAGCTAGAAGGAACAATTACGTATTTTGAAAATAATATTAAAGAAAAGCGAATGTCGTATCATAATTTGATTAAGCAGAATGCACCAATTGGCTCTGGCGTCACTGAAGCAGCATGTAAAACAATTGTTAAACAAAGATTAGGCGGATCAGGAATGCGCTGGAAAGACAAGGGAATGAAAATTGTTTTATGCTTGAGAACACTAGTAAAGACTAAAGGAAGATGGGATCAGTTTTGGGAGAAGGTTAATGATTTTGGCGTGCCAGCAGTAATATAGCCTACATTATATAGAGGCAGCACCCAAAGTAATACTTTAAATTACAGAGAAAACGATAATGCAACAGTAATAGATAATAGTTTAACAATAAGTGATCTTGATAATACGAATCTTGAGAGTGCGACGATTAGTATCAGTGCGGGCTTTGTGAGCGGTCAGGACGTGTTGGCGTTTAGTGATACGCAAACGATCACGGGTAGCTTTAATAGTAGCAGTGGTGTGTTGACGTTAACGGGGACGGACAGTGTCACGAACTATGAAGCGGCGCTTCGTTCGGTGACGTATCATCAGAACACCGAAGGGGATGATCCGAACCTGAGTGCGCGCACGATTAGCTTTGTGGTGAATGACGGCAGTGCGGCGTCGACGACGCTCACGAGTACGGTGAATGTGACGGCCATCAATGATGCGCCGGAGGTGAGTGCATCGAGTACGGTGAGTTACACGGAAGGGGATGCCTCTGCGACGGTAGGCGATGTGACGATTACGGATGTTGATGATGCCAACATGGCGTCAGCGACGGTGTCGCTGGTCGGCTTTGTGACGGGTGATCTGTTAGGTTTAACGACGGCGGCGAACGGTCTGGCTTCGGTTAACGGGTTGACGGTTAGCTACAATGCGGGCAGTGGTGTTGCGACGTTAGTGGGTGAGGCGAGTAAAACGATTTATGAGAGTGTGTTATCGGGTCTTCAATACGTGAGTGTTTCAGAGGATCCGACGGCTGAAGGTACGAGCACGAGTCGGGTGTTGACGTACACGGTGGTGGATGCGAACAGTGACAGCGCGGGTGCGGCGACGGGCAGTGCGACGGCGACGTTGAGTGTTGCGGGCGTGAACGATGCGCCGGTGTTAGAGACGGGCTCAACCTTGGCGTACACGGAGGATGATGCGGCGACGGTGATCAACGATGCTTTAACGCTGAATGACGATGATGATAGCAATCTTGAGAGTGCGACGATTAGTATCAGTGCGGGCTTTGTGAGCGGTCAGGACGTGTTGGCGTTTAGTGATACGCAAACGATCACGGGTAGCTTTAATAGTAGCAGTGGTGTGTTGACGTTAACGGGGACGGACAGTGTCACGAACTATGAAGCGGCGCTTCGTTCGGTGACGTATCAGAACACCGAAGGGGATGATCCGAACCTGAGTGCGCGCACGATTAGCTTTGTGGTGAATGACGGCAGTGCGGCGTCGACGACGCTCACGAGTACGGTGAATGTGACGGCCATCAATGATGCGCCGACGTTATCAGCAACGACGCAGAATACTGATTTGACACCAGATGCGGCTCAAGTAATGGAATGGACTCGCTCCACTTTGAACCATTCTAAAAAAATGGTTCTCGGCATCTAAGTGCTAAATAGCTAAGCTATTAAATTTAACGAAAGCGAAGGAGTCCACTATGGATATTAACGTGTTAGCCATTGATATTGCAAAAAATGTTTTCCAGCTCTGTGGCGTTAATCAGCAGGGGGGGCAATTTTAACTGAGAAAAAAGTAACGCGTGCAAAATTATTAGAAGTGATTAATCAGCTTGCTCCCAAAGTGATAGCAATGGAAGCTTGTGGAAGTGCAAATTATTGGGTGCGTGAATTAATTAAACGAAACTATGAGGTTAAACTCATTTCACCCCAATACGTGAAACCTTATCTAAAAGGGAATAAGAATGATCAACAAGATGCTCGCGCAATAGCTGAAGCAGCTCAACGGCCAACCATGAATTTTGTCACCCCGAAAACAGTTGAGCAGCAAGACATGCAAAGCTTGTTACGTATACGTGAAGGTCAAGTAGAAGCTCGAACTAAGCTATGTAATCAGTTGAGAGGTCTTCTAGCAGAGAACGGTATTGTCATTGCAAAAAGTATTTATAAATTAAGGGCCGAGTTGCCTTCAATTTTCGATCGTACAAATGACAATGGGATAGAGCGTTATTTTGTCTGTAAAAACCAACTTCAGTACTTAGAAAAACCTTTAAAATTCTAAATGGCACTCTATTGTACCTGTCTCATCGCATAATATCTTAAATTAATTATGCTAATCAATGTAAAAAATTATTTATACCTCAAATTTTTCTCCTCTCAAAATAAATTATTAACTTTTAGGTAATAGCAATTATATCTCGTTAATAAGAACAAGAATGATCTATCCTAAAACCCTATGAAGCCTTATTATTCACTTCAACTTAAGTATCTAGGTGATCCGCTCCACTGGTCATCAATTTCCACTAAAACAGCTGATACGAGCCTTAGGCACGATTCAGTATTAGGGAAAATTCCAACTGTATGCGTCCTTCTTTTTACCTCTCTGTTTACGCGCTCAGCTATGTTACTGGTTCTTAATCTTTTTTGATGCGGCCTGTCAAAGTTCATCACTACTAAGCCCTCCGGTATATTCACTTCCAACCAAGAAGAAAGCTCTGGTGCTGTTTGCTGATATTTATCTACCGCCATAGCCAATAGTCTTTCCGACTCATGAATGTTTGAGGCATTAAATATAGCTGTAATCTCCTCAGCTACTGGTTCCTTCATTGAGCGCTTTGGTATGTGAGCCTGAGCATTTTGCTGCAAATGAAATTGGCAGCGTTGCCAAGGAACACTGGGGAACACAGCTCTTCTAGCGGCTTTTAGGCCAGTATGAGCGTCGCTAGTAATCAACTCAATACCATGTATACCTCGCTCAACCAACTGCTGAAGAAAATCACGCCAATGTACCTCAGCCTCTGATAACGCAACAGAAACACCTAGCACTGTTCTCTTGCCGGTTGATTCATCAAAGCCATAGGCTATCAATACCGCACAGTCTTGTACTGTGCCGCTAGTGCGCACCTTCTCATAACGTGCATCTAGCCAAAGATATTTTATCTTTCCTAACGGCTTATTTCGCCATTTCTTTAAATCTTCATCCAACAATTTAGCGCAACGGCTTACCTCTGTGCTTGAAATATCTGTTCCACAGAGTTGCTTTAGCACCTTTTCAACTTTGCGCGTGGAAACCCCATGCACATACATTTCAGCGACAGCCAGCTTAAGTGCTCTATCAGAGCGTACACCTCGCTCTAAGACTGATGGATAGAAGGCTTCATTGGAGTCTCTAACCTGCGGTATCTGTAGCTCAAGCTGACCTTGACCTGTGTTAATTAACCTTGGTTTAAAGCCGTTCGCATATCCGTTTCTATCGCCAGTTCGCTCATAAGGACTGGCATTTAAATGGCGCTCCCTTTCTATTAACATAGCCTCATTCATCAACCTGGAGACAAGCTTAGGTAAAGCTTCAAACCCCTCCATCGCTAAAACATGTATGGCTTCTTCGATTAAGTTCTCATTTTTATAGCAGCTCATTGTCATTCCTCTTTTTTGGTTAAGTTTACCTTAAAAGGAATTTCTAATCTGACTGAGTCGCCTGCTTATTTTCAGCAAGTCAATGGAATTTACAGAAAGGATGGCGCACTAGCGACAATGGTTTGACAGATCGCATGAAAGCCTACATTCAGAGGCAATATGAAACCTTGTTAGTTCTGGATGAGAACATCGATGTTTACGAACTTGAAATTAATAGCATTTCCAAGAACAATGAAAGTTGCCAGCGTATTCAGGCGATAGAGGGTGTGGGACCAATAACAGCGGTGGCAGTGGTTGCTCAGGTGGGTAATGGGAGTGAATTTAAAAATGGCAGACATCTTTCCGCTTACCTAGGCCTAGTGCCTAGGCAACACTCAAGTGGTAATAGGGAGTATTTGGGAGGAATAAGTAAGCGAGGAGATAAATACCTACGAACCCTGCTTATCCATGGCGGTAGGTCTGTAGTTACCAGGTGCGGAAAAAAGGATGATCCAAGAAGTGTATGGGTTAAGCGTATTAAAATGGAGCGTGGAAGCAATAAGGCTAGTGTTGCTGTCGCCAATAAAAATGCTCGGATAATTCTAGCTATGTTAAAAAGTGGCGAAGAGTATCGACGTGCTGCTTAGTAGTTAGTTGAGTTTAACAGTCAGGAGAATTGCAAAGAGTATTGAATGATGACAAGTGGGTAAGACCAATGTTTGAGAGCCTGAAAAACCCAAGGCTAACCAGCCTGTAATAGGTAGTTGAGTCTAAACAGTGATGAGGCACAAACATGCGTAGTTCCATCAGGGCACGAAGAGGTGATGCATCAATCAGTCATCTGCTTCAGATGTCGGATATATGAGCGCATCTCTTCTACCATTGTCGTCAGAAAATAATCTTTACAATACGGGGCGAGTCCATATATGGGTTTATTTAGTTCAACGAGCATTGATTTGATTAAATCTGGGCAAAAGGTTAGTGAGTTGAAGGTTACTGTTTCTGGATTGCAGGATGGTGCTGATGAGGGAATCATTCTTGATGGGAGCGTTATTGCTTTGGAAGATGGGGTTTCTGATACGACACAAGAACTTACTGGCAATGAACTTCTCGTTGATTACAGCATTTCAATTAGTGCTGGTACAGCCACTATAACTATTACCAAATCAGGTGATATTAGCTCTGCTAATGCACAAACTTTGGTTGATGGTTTGGGTTATACGCACATTGGGTTTTCACCAACAGTGGGAAATAGAACCGTGACGGTTACTTCCATCAAAGATGATGGTGGTACGGCGAATGGTGGTTCAGATACCACTGCTCTTTCAGTAGCAACAACGATTAATGTGAAAGCGAATAGTGATGGTGTTGATATTGTTTATGGTTCTGCGATTAATGATACTTTCTCAGGAGGGCTGGGGGCTGATACCTTGTCAGGTGGAGCGGGTGATGATCAGTTTATCTATGATAGTAGCGATACAGCAATTAATGGTGACGCTAACAATGATGTTGGAGCCGGTGGTGGTGATATTCTCTTAGTCTCGGAAAATATTGACTTTGCATCCCAAGGTGTTGATATCAATACGATGGAGTTTATTGATGTAGAAGATGGCCAGGCGACGACATTAAGCAACCTTTCATCACAAAATGTTTTAGATATGACAGATGGTAACAATACACTTTATATCTATGGTGATATTGGTGGTGATGACCAGTTGTCAGTAAGTGGCACTTGGGTCAATGCAGGTCAGGTTTCTGTTGGTGGTTATTGGTACAATAACTATACACTTAATGGTGCGACGCTAAACCTTAGTCACGTTGACTTAACGGGCAGAAATGATGCGCCAAATCTTTATGCGGTTGCTCAAAATACAGATTTAACACCGGATGCTAATCAAGTTGGTGTGTTTGCTACTGGGACGGTTGTTGATTTAATTGAGTCAAGTGATGTTGTGACCGAGTTAAAGATAGAGGTTGCTGGTCTGTTAGATGGTGCTAATGAAAAGATTATCCTTGATGGCGTTACGCCTATAGCACCAACTAATGGCGCATCGGGAACGACGACAGGAGGTATATTAGTTGTTGATTACAGTATTGCTGTGAGCAATGGTACTGCCACTATAACGATTACGAAGACAGGTAATATTGGTGCAGCTGATGCAGGCACATTAATTGATGGGATAGGTTATAGTAATACGACTGTTTCCGCTTCAATTTCAGAAGGACTTAGGGCGATTACCGTTAGTTCTGTTAAGGATAATGGTGGTACAGCTAATGATGGTGCTGATACTTCAGCGGATACTTTGGTACAAGGTGTGGTGAACGTAAAAGCTGATAGATAGAGCGTTATTTTGTCTGTAAAAACCAACTTCAGTACTTAGAAAAACCTTTAAAATTCTAAATGGCACTCTATTGTACCTGTCTCATCGCATAATATCTTAAATTAATTATGCTAATCAATCTAAAAAATTATTTATACCTCAAATTTTTCTCCTCTCAAAATAAATTATTAACTTTTAGGTAATAGCAATTATATCTCGTTAATAAGAACAAGAATGATCTATCCTAAAACCCTATGAAGCCTTATTATTCACTTCAACTTAAGTATCTAGGTGATCCGCTCCACTGGTCATCAATTTCCACTAAAACAGCTGATACGAGCCTTAGGCACGATTCAGTATTAGGGAAAATTCCAACTGTATGCGTCCTTCTTTTTACCTCTCTGTTTACGCGCTCAGCTATGTTACTGGTTCTTAATCTTTTTTGATGCGGCCTGTCAAAGTTCATCACTACTAAGCCCTCCGGTATATTCACTTCCAACCAAGAAGAAAGCTCTGGTGCTGTTTGCTGATATTTATCTACCGCCATAGCCAATAGTCTTTCCGACTCATGAATGTTTGAGGCATTAAATATAGCTGTAATCTCCTCAGCTACTGGTTCCTTCATTGAGCGCTTTGGTATGTGAGCCTGAGCATTTTGCTGCAAATGAAATTGGCAGCGTTGCCAAGGAACACTGGGGAACACAGCTCTTCTAGCGGCTTTTAGGCCAGTATGAGCGTCGCTAGTAATCAACTCAATACCATGTATACCTCGCTCAACCAACTGCTGAAGAAAATCACGCCAATGTACCTCAGCCTCTGATAACGCAACAGAAACACCTAGCACTGTTCTCTTGCCGGTTGATTCATCAAAGCCATAGGCTATCAATACCGCACAGTCTTGTACTGTGCCGCTAGTGCGCACCTTCTCATAACGTGCATCTAGCCAAAGATATTTTATCTTTCCTAACGGCTTATTTCGCCATTTCTTTAAATCTTCATCCAACAATTTAGCGCAACGGCTTACCTCTGTGCTTGAAATATCTGTTCCACAGAGTTGCTTTAGCACCTTTTCAACTTTGCGCGTGGAAACCCCATGCACATACATTTCAGCGACAGCCAGCTTAAGTGCTCTATCAGAGCGTACACCTCGCTCTAAGACTGATGGATAGAAGGCTTCATTGGAGTCTCTAACCTGCGGTATCTGTAGCTCAAGCTGACCTTGACCTGTGTTAATTAACCTTGGTTTAAAGCCGTTCGCATATCCGTTTCTATCGCCAGTTCGCTCATAAGGACTGGCATTTAAATGGCGCTCCCTTTCTATTAACATAGCCTCATTCATCAACCTGGAGACAAGCTTAGGTAAAGCTTCAAACCCCTCCATCGCTAAAACATGTATGGCTTCTTCGATTAAGTTCTCATTTTTATAGCAGCTCATTGTCATTCCTCTTTTTTGGTTAAGTTTACCTTAAAAGGAATTTCTAATCTGACTGAGTCGCCTGCTTATTTTCAGCAAGTCAATGGAATTTACAGAAAGGATGGCGCACTAGCTGCAGCAAAGGGATTCATTGGCGGAGTGTTTAGCTTTTATTGCCAGTCATCATGGTCGTCACACCACAGCAGAAAATATCATGGCTGATTTACCGTTAAAAGAAGATGTCCTAACTCCTGATCTTTTTGCTCGTGCTGCTGAAAAGGTGGAGCTTAAAGCGCGTTTTCTAAAGCATGAAATTTCTGGTCTTAGTGATGTTTTTCTTCCTTGTGTCTTAATTCTTGATGGTAGTTCAGCATGTGTATTAACCAAGTTAGAAAATGGTGTTGCTGAAGTAGTCTATCCAAATGAGAAGATGGTTGTTGAAAAAATATCGCTTGCTGATTTAGAGCAGGAGTTCTCTGGTTACGTTATTTTAGTTGCCCCAGTTTATAAGGCTGATAATCGTGTCGAAAGCCTTAAGCAAAGCGATATGAAACATTGGTTTTGGGATACCATTTGGAGTTTTCGTCGTGAGTATGTGCCATTAGCTATTTCTTCTTTATTAATTAATTTATTTGTAATTGTAACCCCAATCTTTGTTTTTAATGTGTATAACAAGGTGTTGCCTAATAGTGCTTTTTTCTACTTTAGGCGCTTTGGCAATAGGTGTTTTTATTGTTGTGATATTCGACTTTATTATTAAGTTGGCACGGTCTTATTCTATAGAAAATAGCGGTAAAAAAATTGATATCGCTTTGGGTAATAAGCTGTTTCGTCAGATAATGAATATGCAGCTAGCTTATCGGCATCCCTCTCCTGCAACGTTTGCTGCCCATTTGCGCGACTTTGAGAATTTACGAAATTTTTTCACAGCAACAACTTTAATTTCTTTAATGGATATTCCATTTATCCTTTTATTCTTAGCAGTAATTGTATTTTTTGGTTCCTTTCTTACTGCTTTAGTTCCCATAGCCTTGGGCGCAATTATTATTCTTTCTGCCTTTTTGCTGGAAAAACGACAGGCTTTGATTATGGAGCGCTCCATGCAAACAGGTTTAATGAAAAATGCCTGTGCGGTTGAAGCTTTAGCTGCTATGGAAGACATTAAAAGTTTAAATGCAGAGGCTCAGTGGCAACGGCGTTGGGAGAACCAGGCTGTAGCGACTGCTAATGCTGGAGAAAAATTGCGTCTTTATACGACAATTAACCAAAACATCTCTGCTGCTGCAATAATGTTGAACATGGTTTTGGTTGTAGTGGTAGGGGTATATTTATTTAGTAATCAGCAAATTACTATGGGCGGTATTATTGCTTCGACAATGCTGTCTTCGCGTGCTTTAGCGCCTTTGGCTAAAGTGTCTAGCTTGTTGATGAGTTATTCTCAGGCAAAAATTTCACTGGCTTCTTTAAACCAATTTTTTGCTATACCAGTAGACAGACCTAGTGATAGGGACTTATTGGCTCGCCCAATATTAAAAGGCGCATATCAGCTTGAGCATGTTTCTTATTCTTATCCAGAAGCTGATGCAGCTACTGTGCATGATATTAATCTTCGTATTGAACCTGGAGAAAAAATAGCGATATTGGGTCGAGTTGGGGCTGGTAAGTCGACGTTGTTGAAGATGTTGATGGGTTTTTATCCAGCAGGTGAAGGTTTGATTACTCTAGATGGTACTGATATACGTCAAATTGACCCTAATGATATTCGCCGTGAAATAGCCTATGCGCCACAACATCCAGTACTTGTGCACGGTTCGCTTAAAGAAAATATTTTACTAGGTAAGCGTCACGTTTCAGATGAAGCTATGGTTCAGGCTGCTAAGCTTGCCCATTTGGAGCCATTGATTAATCAGTCTAAAGCAGGGTTTGATATGGTTATCCAAGAAAGGGGGGATAACCTTTCTGCGGGGCAGCGGCAGCTAATTTCATTAGCACGTATTTTTTCTGGTAGTCCAAGGACTTTATTACTCGATGAGCCAATAGGTTCTATTGATATGGCAACTGAGCGAAATATTGTGCAGGCATTAAAACAATTTACTCAAGATAAGACTTTGGTTTTGATAACTCATAGGAAAGCAATGCTTGATTTGGCAGATCGAGTTATTGTCATGGATGGTGGGCGAGTTAAGGCTGATGGGCCAAAAGAGCAGGTGTTAGCTGCATTAGGAGTGCAAACATAAAACCGAGGTGAAGTGAAATGACAGAAGAAAAAACACCTCAAAATCCTTCACCACAATTAAATAATAAAAAGGTGCTCGATTTTGCTGCGCAAGCACAAGAAGCGCTAATGCTAGAGTCAAATCGTACTTCAAAGATAATCACTTATTTATGTTTAGCGGTTGTTATAGCTTTCTTTGTTTGGGCGGCCTTAGTTAAGGTAGAAACAGTAACTGTTGCAGAGGGTAAGGTTATTTCTGCGTCTAAGATTCAAAATGTTGAAAGCTTAGACGGTGGAATTATTGATAAGGTCTATGTGAAAAAACTGAGAACTACCCAAAATTGTTATCTCCCTACCTGAACTGAATTCGATAATTCTTTTTGTTCTTCTTGAGAAACACTATTTTCTTTAAAAAATTGCTCTACTAAGTGATACGTTAGAAGTTTTCTAATACCCTTCGCAATAAAGTGTCGTGTCACCTTGCCCTTACCATCTCCTAATTTAGCTAGCATAATTGCGTAATCGTCATAAGCTTTTTCCTTACCTATCTCATACAAATATGAGGCCACATAAAAACATACAGCCAGTAGATTTTGTATCCCTTTAAAATTTTTTATCTGCATATTTTCCCAGCCTAGTCCTTCCTTGAGAAATTTAAAAACATATTCAATTTTCGCACGAGATAGATAGGCTATGTATACCTCATACGCCTCATCAAAAGTCGTTACTTTTTTATTAGTTAATAGCAGCATGTCATTCTTAAAAATTCTCCTACCATCTCTGCCTGTAATTTGGATTTTAATTGCATTGAAGTTCTCAAACTCTCCAAAATAAATAGTTATTTTTCCGTCTTGTACGCAATTCTTTCCAACTGTTAACTTTTGGAATTGCTTTTCGCCTTGAGCATCAAAATCAGCGTTAATCAGCTTAAGCTTTTTACCATCATCACCTCTACCTTCTACTGTTCTTGTTATTTTTGAGCGAATAATAAAGTCTTGATCTAGGTTTGTATCAATTAGTGAGAGATAGTCATTATCATCAAACTCTCTATCTAGAATATGGGTAATGGTTGCATCTTCATTCTTTGATTTTAGGCAGATTCCTATTTTTTCTATTTCACGAATAGACAGCAGCTTTTTATTAAAGTAATCACCAGATTCATAAAGACTCTTGGCCTCTTTATCTCCCTCAAATGGCTTTCCAGCCTCTATTTTCTTAATATGCTCAGCTTTTAAAAACTTAGGGTCTTTATTGCTGTAGCTTACATGCGATAGTAGATGCACAGCCTTATCACCAGGTACTAATGCAACTGCGTTATGCGTGCTGTAACCATTGATAATATCCCCGTCCAGACTCCTTACTTTACCTAGATTTTCAGTTTGCTTGCTATGTGGCTTTCTAATATCAGAAGGATCATGAAGAACATCAATTTTACTGGCGTGTGAAAGTTTTTCACAGCTCTGTTCTAGCAATACATCATTTGTTTTTATTGGATCTAAATCGGTGCTTTTATTTTCACCGGTAAGTGTACGAATCATCTTTTTATACTCATTGTTATCTTTTGATGAACTGAACAACTTACAACTACCTTCAGTTAATAGCTTTCCTACAATCGTCGATAGATTTTTTTAAAACAACTTTCCCAGTTAATTTTGAAAAAAGAGGGGCAGCGTAATCGGCGAAGTTTAACATTTATACTCATCTCGTTAGTCTTGTTAAAAAGACAAAGCATAGTCATTTTTACACAATATTTCAGCATTATTTTGCTGATTTAAATTTTGGGTAGTTTTCAGTGAAAAAAATGATAAAGTTAAGAAGGGGCAGCCGTTAGTTCAGTTTGAAGATGTCCGTTTTGCTGCTGAGGTACAAGAAGCAAAAGCCCATATAATGACGTTGAAAGCATCGATCGCGCGCTTGCGAGCTCAAGCAGATTTAAGCGATGAAGTAATATTCCCTGCTGATATGGCGCAGCAAAACCCAGCTTTAATAAAAAGGGAACGCGACTTATTTAATCAACGTATGGCAGCTTTAAATACTGAACTTTCTGTATTAAAGGAAAGTTATCGATTAGCAAAAGAAGAGTTGGATATTTTGCGACCTTTGGTTAAAGAGCAAGTAGTTTCCATGATTGAGCTATTAAAGTTGCAGCGTGAGGCGAATACTATTAAAGGTGAGATTACTAAAGTAACTGATGCTTTTAAAAATGAAACTTTAGCCAAACTCAACGAGCTCAACGCTGAACTGCAGGTTAACTTAGAGGCTTTGAAGCGTTTAGAGGACAAGCAGAAGAAAACGGTATGATAGAGCGTTATTTTGTCTGTAAAAGCCAACTTCAGTACTTAGAAAAACCTTTAAAATTCTAAATGGCACTCTATTGTACCTGTCTCATCGCATAATATCTTAAATTAATTATGCTAATCAATCTAAAAAATTATTTATACCTCAAATTTTTCTCCTCTCAAAATAAATTATTAACTTTTAGGTAATAGCAATTATATCTCGTTAATAAGAACAAGAATGATCTATCCTAAAACCCTATGAAGCCTTATTATTCACTTCAACTTAAGTATCTAGGTGATCCGCTCCACTGGTCATCAATTTCCACTAAAACAGCTGATACGAGCCTTAGGCACGATTCAGTATTAGGGAAAATTCCAACTGTATGCGTCCTTCTTTTTACCTCTCTGTTTACGCGCTCAGCTATGTTACTGGTTCTTAATCTTTTTTGATGCGGCCTGTCAAAGTTCATCACTACTAAGCCCTCCGGTATATTCACTTCCAACCAAGAAGAAAGCTCTGGTGCTGTTTGCTGATATTTATCTACCGCCATAGCCAATAGTCTTTCCGACTCATGAATGTTTGAGGCATTAAATATAGCTGTAATCTCCTCAGCTACTGGTTCCTTCATTGAGCGCTTTGGTATGTGAGCCTGAGCATTTTGCTGCAAATGAAATTGGCAGCGTTGCCAAGGAACACTGGGGAACACAGCTCTTCTAGCGGCTTTTAGGCCAGTATGAGCGTCGCTAGTAATCAACTCAATACCATGTATACCTCGCTCAACCAACTGCTGAAGAAAATCACGCCAATGTACCTCAGCCTCTGATAACGCAACAGAAACACCTAGCACTGTTCTCTTGTCGATTGATTCATCAAAGCCATAGGCTATCAATACCGCACAGTCTTGTACTGTGCCGCTAGTGCGCACCTTCTCATAACGTGCATCTAGCCAAAGATATTTTATCTTTCCTAACGGCTTATTTCGCCATTTCTTTAAATCTTCATCCAACAATTTAGCGCAACGGCTTACCTCTGTGCTTGAAATATCTGTTCCACAGAGTTGCTTTAGCACCTTTTCAACTTTGCGCGTGGAAACCCCATGCACATACATTTCAGCGACAGCCAGCTTAAGTGCTCTATCAGAGCGTACACCTCGCTCTAAGACTGATGGATAGAAGGCTTCATTGGAGTCTCTAACCTGCGGTATCTGTAGCTCAAGCTGACCTTGACCTGTGTTAATTAACCTTGGTTTAAAGCCGTTAGCATATCCGTTTCTATCGCCAGTTCGCTCATAAGGACTGGCATTTAAATGGCGCTCCCTTTCTATTAACATAGCCTCATTCATCAACCTGGAGACAAGCTTAGGTAAAGCTTCAAACCCCTCCATCGCTAAAACATGTATGGCTTCTTCGATTAAGTTCTCATTTTTATAGCAGCTCATTGTCATTCCTCTTTTTTGGTTAAGTTTACCTTAAAAGGAATTTCTAATCTGACTGAGTCGCCTGCTTATTTTCAGCAAGTCAATGGAATTTACAGAAAGGATGGCGCACTAGCAACGGTATTGAGAGCACCTATTTCAGGTGTAGTGAATCAAGTATTAGAGCATACAGTTGGTGCAGTAATTCGTCCAGGTGATGCAGTGATGGAGATTTCCCCTTCCAATGAGAAGCTGCTTGTTGAGGCTAAGGTATTGCCACATGAGATTGCCTTCATTAAGCCAGGTCAGCTTGCTAACGTCAAAATAACTGCTTATGATTACACTACACATGGTAGCTTGAAGGGGAAGGTGGTTCACATTAGCCCGGATACAATAGCCGAAGAGGAAAAAGGCGGTAAAAGTCAGCATTACTTCCACGTGACTATAGAGACCGATAAGAGTTTTATTCAGTCAGGCAAACAAATGTTACCAATTACTCCTGGTATGACAGCGTCGGTTGATATCGTTACTGGGGAACAAACAATATTAAACTATTTACTAAAACCAATATTGAGAGCGAAAAGTGATGCATTACGAGAAGCCTAAACTATTAGTGATTTTGCCTTTCATAACTTTGCTAAGCGCAACGGCGTTTGCTGCTACTTTGCCAAAGATAACAACTTTGCAGCAAGCGGTTGCTTATGCACATAAAACCAACCCAGACTACTTAGCTAGCCAAGATCAATATCAATATGCTCTAAAAAATGTCAGGGTTGCACGTGCAGGTTACTTTCCAAAGGTTGATGCAGACTTTGGTTATGGTAGAGAGGCAACTGATAGCCCTACCTTAAGAGACCAAGGTAAAACAGGTTATACCTATATGAATAGGCGCGTTTCAGGAGTGGCTTTGTCTCAGCTTATTTATGATGGCGGTGACGTTGCTAACCAGGTAGAGCAGGCTCATAAAAACGCTGATCAGTCTTTTAATGATGTTCAAACACAGGGTCAGTTGTTGACGGTTAATGCTGTTTCAGCTTATTTAGCTGTACAGCGATTTCGACAATTAGTGACTATTTATGAAAGAAATCTTCAAATCCATAAGCAAATTCTAAAGCGCGCAGAGCGTAAATTATCTGGTCGAGCAACACGTAAATCAGAAGTAACTTTAGCTCAGAGTCGGGTAGCACAAGCAGAAGCGGGAGTTGTCAATGTTAAGCGTAATTTACAAGATGCGATCAATAATTTTATTCAGGTAGTTGGAGTAAGGCCTGGTCACTATATGCACTCAGCAGGGATGCCTAAGATTCCTTTGCCAAGGACATTGGTGAAGGCTGAAGCCACGGCCTTACAGAAAAACCCAGAACTAAAAGCAGCGGTAGATCGTTTACAAGCTGCTTGGGCACAGGTTGGGCAAGCAAAATCTAAGTTCTTCCCTGAGCTTGAGTTTGATGCAACAGCAACACGTAACTTAGATGTGGGTGGAACTAAAGGTACTAACAATAACAATACGGTTATGTTGAACGTTGTATACAATCTTTATAATGGTGGTGGTGATATAGCGAGTTACGCAGCTAGCAAAGAAAACTATTATCGGCAAATTGAATTAAAAGAAAGTGTTTTACGGCAAATGCTTGATCAGTTAAGGAATGCTTGGATTACTTTCCAGGCAACCAAAAATACTATCCCGCAATTGGAACTATCAGTACAGCAAGAAAAACAAACCGTTATCTTATATGATCAAGAATATAAAATTGGCAGCCGTAGCTTGATATTAAGGAATTTCAATGTGTCAATTGGTAAAAATACCACCAATTAAAATGAGTAATTTTAGCACAGGTATTTTTTATAAAATCGATTTAGTGGTGGGGCAGGGTTAGTTATGACAAACAATAGCCAAAACTAGCTGTTATTTGTTGTTTTGGGCGGACTACCCCCCTAGGAAGTTATTAGATTTTTTTCAGTAAGGCGAGTTCACGATGCTTTGATAGCAATTTGTAACGGTTAGGTTGTCTATACCAGCAGTTAGCTAAAAACATTTGGCTACCGCATAGAACACATTCATAGGGGTCAATGTTAAAATTATTTTGCATTAAGGTGCGGTAATTGACCTGGGGTGTGTTTGGATCAGTTTCACCTAATAGGAGTCTGACTTTGGGTAGCATCTCACCTCGCACCCGGTTAGCAAGAAACCCATAATAACGCACCATACGAAAGCCAACATCAGGAATGTGTTGAATAAATCGAGCAATAAACTCTTCCGCGGTTAATTTAAATTGCTTGTAGGTTTTAGAGACGTGATCAAGATAATTAAAACTGAGGCTGCTCCCATCAAAGTTTTTAATTTTTGACTCAGCAATAGGAGGACGTTTGGTGTATCGACCTAAGTATTTAGTGACTGACAGAAAACCTACTAATTCTTAGTCTTTGTTGTTTTATTACACTTTCATTTTTTTATATCCGCGCGAGATCATAATAAAAACAGCATGTTAAGCCCTGGCCGCGTACAAAAAAATGAAATCTCGCTGTTTTGATACGAAAAAAAGCATCCTGCTTTCTGGAATACAATGGGATATTCTGAGGCTGACTAGGCAGCTAACGGTGGGCTGCGACCTCGAATGCGTTTTTTTAGTCGCGCTGCTTTCCTTTGCTCAGCTCTTTGTATAAGACTTCCGATACGATCTATGTTTTTTCCAACAATCGCTAAGCCAACATAACTCTTAAAGCCATCAATGCCGTGATCTAGGCATTGATCCAACCCATGAACTTCAAGAGCATTAATACTGGATTCTACCGCAGAATGCTTTTGTTTCGCTTTCACAAACGAGTCTGACTTTTCAATTTCCTGTGCTTCCTTTGAGAGTCGACCTTTTCTCGGCAATGCAACAACTTCCAAAATATCTGCTAACGCAGATTGATTTTCTTTTGAATGAAAGCCCTTATCAAAACTACATGTGTTTAACTCTGGGAACTTTTGTTGGGTCTCTTGAACCATAGATACGGCGACCTTGTCATCAGTCTCATTCTCCATCACACGATGATGCAATATAAATTGGTGTTGATCCTCCAAGACACAGACTTTCATTCCTAATTCGACTGGTACACCAGCCTTTCCTTTTACAATCCATTCAGTATGTGGCTGAAAGACAGAAAAGACTTTTTCTTCATGCGGGATCTTTTCATCCAATAATATTCGGCGTTTAATTTGATCAACTTGGCGATCTGCATGAACCGTGAACATTTCTATACTTTCAACCAGTGGCGCATCTTGCGGCTTCAGTAGATCGGCTTTCTGGATAGCGTTTATTGAGGCATGTGCTTTATCTAAATATTTTTGCGCAATATTGAGATACTCCTGATGAGCATCCTTGATTGCCTTGTCCTTTTTGTTTTGTTGATCTGCTTGCTTGCTCTTACTGCGCTTTTTTAGTTGAGCTATTCGCATGAGCCGTTTCAGATGCTTGATGTTATATCGATATTGACGCCAGTCACTCAATCCGCTGTGTTCACACAGCTTGGCCACCTGCTGAATTATTTTGCGCATTGCGTCAAACAGTAAGCTTATGTCTGTTGGAAAATGTACGTCTGTTTCAACCACAAAGGAATCGCAACGGCCTCGCAGAGGCTCACTTTTTTTTAACAATGAATGACCAGCTTTCACAACAACTTGATTAATCTCATCTAACAACTCGGGAGTGAGTAGCGAGACATTGTCTTTAATTGTTTGCAGCTGATACTCTATTTTATCGAAAAAATCAGCATGCCCTAGCATTTCACGAATGGTTTTATGTTGATTCACAAGTTCATGCAGTCGATCATAATCACAATTTAGACTCAGGCGGAGTACTCCCATGACCAATATTTTCCATAATTCCATACCAGGGCGTCCATTATTCTTGTCAACCTCAGGTGCAATCTGAGCCTCTAGTAGTTCGAAAATCTCCTTCCGTACAGAGGGTGTACTATAAATAAACTGTAGCCCTTTTAATAATTTTGGAATGTCATCCCGTGATTTAGAGCTGATTTGAATTTTAGAAATATCTACTTGGCCAATTTGCATTTGTGGATTTTGGGCTAGTCTTGTCATTCTTGCTTTCCAGTGAAGAGTTACCATGCTGTGGCGAAAAATCATCGAAGATTAAGGCATTATATCGAAAATAAGCTGTAAATAGCTGGAAAACGAGTATTTAGTGCTGTTTTTTGAAAATCTTCATGTGACCAGTTCGCCCCGAAACATTGAAAATAAAAGGCTTTGCGGGTTTTCTGTCAGTCACTATTTAACGTTTTGTTTGTGATTCTTTGAGGGCTTTGCGCAATGTACTACCCATCGTTTTTGGTAAAGCTGATCAAGCAGTTGATTAAAGTTGAAAGTGTGGTTCAGTGTAGAGGCTAACTGATTTGGCAGAATAAGCCCTTTGTCCTGGTGGTGGTTTCTAAAAAGGTTAATGACCTCATAACGCCACATGGACATTAGTGTAGGTTGATGGAAGTAGAGGCTTTTCCATTGTGTTAACTCTTTGTTGATACCACCCAGAGTGATTGACGCATGAAGATGCACATTGCGCTTTAGATCTCTGCCAAAGGTGTGAAGCGCGATAAATACACCGGGTTTAACCCTCTTGTTTTTAGCAAGCTTGATATTAAGGAATTTCAATGTGTCAATTGGTAAAAATACCACCAATTAAAATGAGTAATTTTAGCACAGCTATTTTTTATAAAATCGATTTAGTGGTGGGGCAGGGTTAGTTATGACAAACAATAGCCAAAACTAGCTGTTATTTGTTGTTTTGGACGGACTACCCCCCTAGGAAGTTATTAGATTTTTTTCAGTAAGACGAGTTCACGATGCTTTGATAGCAATTTGTAACGGTTAGGTTGTCTATACCAGCAGTTAGCTAAAAACATTTGGCTACCGCATAGAACACATTCATAGGGGTCAATGTTAAAATTATTTTGCATTAAGGTGCGGTAATTGACCTGGGGTGTGTTTGGATCAGTTTCACCTAATAGGAGTCTGACTTTGGGTAGCATCTCACCTCGCACCCGGTTAGCAAGAAACCCATAATAACGCACCATACGAAAGCCAACATCAGGAATGTGTTGAATAAATCGAGCAATAAACTCTTCCGCGGTTAATTTAAATTGCTTGTAGGTGTAACGTCCCACAATAATTTAGAGAAACCATCTCAACCTATTTTGCGTGAGATGGTGTCAAATAGTTAACCTTTTAGCTCATGAATTGCCTGATTAATGACATCATCCGGTATATGGTTTAAATTCATATTAGCGGCGATTAGCAACGCATGTCGCATGAGCCTATCAACATAACGAAGCCTACCTTTTGTGGCCATGTGTACTGCACGAATACCTGTTTCAGTGAATAAGCTGCTGCTCATTCCTGCCTTCTCAAAAGCAGCGTGAATAATGCTCTCAAAATCCCTGCTATCTTCAATTGCATGCCACCTAATAAAGCACTGAATTCTAGACCCAAGTTTGGCCATTTCACCCTGAAAATCAAAAATTTCATCACTATTTTTAACTCAACCCATTGATTTTACTTGCCTAGAAACGTGAATTCTCGAATGTAGTGACACATAATGGCAATAAGGGGTTGCATGGGCTGGTGAAGTGATGAGAGTATTGAGTTATGTATATTCGAACCTCTACACAAAAGAGTCCTCGGACAGGTAAGTCTTACGCAACCTACCGACTTGTTGATACTCATCGCACTGCTGACGGCAAAGTACGTCAAAGACTGATTTTAAATCTTGGTGCGAATTTTTCAGTAAAGAAGGACAGTTGGAAATTGCTTGCTGACCGTATTGAGGAAATTTTAACGGGTCAAGGCACGTTAATTTCAATACCAGCACATCTCGAAAAACAGGCGCAAATGTATGTAAAACGCATTCGCTCTAGGTTTGCTGATGACAATGAGACAAGTATCGCTGTTAATTCAGTAAGCGCGGTAGAACCTGACTTTAAAACAGTGGATGTTAACTCCATTGAGAGCGCGGACATACGACACGTTGGAGCTGAGGCGTTGGGCTTACATGCTGCCAGGCAATTACAACTTGAGGAATTGTTCAGGGCTTTGGGCTTTAATCAAAAACAATGTCACCTGATGCTTGCTACCATCATTGGGCGGCTAGTTGCTCCAGGAAGTGATTTGAGTACGCACTATTATTTAAGCAATCAAAGTGCGCTAGATGAATTACTGGGTACTGATTTCTCAGAACTATCACTCAAGAAATTCTATAAGACTGCTGATGAGTTACTTAAACATAAACAAGTGATTGAAGATCAATTATTTGAACGTGAGAAAAATCTGTTTAGTTTAAATCAGGTGATCACTCTCTACGATATAACCAATACCTACTTTGAAGGTCGCGCATTACAAAATGATCATGCACAGCATGGGCGATCAAAGGAGAAGCGGTCTGATTGTCCGCTTGTTTCTTTAGGTCTTGTGCTGGATGGATCAGGGTTCCCGCAACGGAGTGAATTCTTCAAAGGAAATGTTAGCGAGCCTAAAACATTACCCGAAATACTAACTGAGCTTCGTGCACAGCCAGAGGCAACAATTGTCCTAGATGCTGGTTTTGCAACTGAAGAAAATATTTCATGGCTTACTGAAAAAGGTTTCCATTATATCGTAGTCAGCCGTAGAGCATTGCCTGATGTCGATGAAACCATTGATAAAGTGCTAGTAAAAGAATCAGTAAATAATACGGTTACAGCGCAATTAGTTAAAGATACTGAAGCAAATGAAGTCTTACTGTACTGCCATTCTCAGGCTAAGGAAGAAAAAAGCTTAAATATGATTAGTAAGGCCGAGGCTCGTTTCGAAGAGGAATTAATTAAGTTAGCTAATGGACTCACTAAAAAAACCGGCATGAAAGCAATTGAGAAAGTAACATTGCGTTTAGGTCGAATAAAAGAGCGGCATAAACGTGTTTCAGCTCGCTACACTATCACGCTTGATTCAGAGGGTGATAAGGTTACGCAAATCAGTTGGAGTAAAGTTAACTCTGAGAATCTGGGTGCATATTGTTTGCGTAGTAACAGAATGGATTTAGATGAAAAAACAATTTTGAGAATTTATACAACTCTAACTGACGTTGAATCGGCATTCAGATCATTAAAATCAGAGTTAGGCCTGCGTCCTATCTACCATCAAAAGCAAGAGCGAGTTGATGCCTATCTGTTTATTAGTATTCTTGCTTATCACTTACTACACACTATTCGCCATCAACTTAAATTGCAGAACATTGATAGTAGCTGGCAAACTATACGGCAGATTTTTAGCACTCAGGTTCGTATCACTACTACAATGCAGCTTGAAAATAATAAATTGCTTTCTATTAGAAGAACCTCTAAGGCAACTCCAGAGCAAGTTGTGATCTATAAATCGTTAGGCATGAATTCAGAACCTGGGGACACTGAAAAAACAATTTGTTAAGTTGTAGTGACCCTAAACGTTTTTTTAAAACGTAAGTCATTGATTTGGATAGGTTTAATTGTAGAACGGACAAAGTTGGGTAGAGTTGATAGGTTCATAGGCTGGTCTCTGCAATGTTGCTAGAAGTGATGGGAGTCCACATAAGATAATCGTCATGACGTCTTTGCTGTCAAAACTGAAATTAAGGAAGTCAGGTAATCGTAGAATGAAATCATTACTAAGCTGATGCGCCTCGTCTAGGATCCAAATAGGCTGAACGTTTTTATCATGGTAGAGCGCGATCAAGCTCTGCTTCAAGTCTCTCCAAAGTTTAGAGAATCGGTAATAGTTTTCTAAACCTAGATTTTCGGCAAGCTGAGAGTACACATCAAATGACCGAAAGTGAGTGTCTGATTGATAAATGACTTGATGGGTCAGCGGGTTGAGTTTATTGCTCCAGTATCTTAGCGCCGTGGTCTTTCCTGTCCCTGAGTCGCCAGTAATCACTGCTAAGCCGCGTGTTTCTAGCAAACCATTAAGTTGCTGTTCTAGTCGCTTTGACTGCGCCAATTCAATAATGTTTGATTTACCCAATGGATCAAATTTCAAGCCAAAATGTTGAAGATACATCTTACTCATCCTTGTATCTTAAATAACTGTAGAGATATGACAATATTGCTACAATCCCAAGGATGCTTGGGTAGGCGGAAGGTGAAGCCGTGTTCGTCCTTAGGATTTAATCCTGTTGAGGAGATTTAGCTCCCTTCCACCCTCATAAGTTCATGAGATCGAACGGTATCTTAGGCCATTGTGAGCCTGTATTTGCAAGGTTGATCCGAACTATGATTTCCCAAGTTTGTTAGTGTAATAAAATTTAAGAGGCTCTAGCAAATGAAAAAAAATTGTGTTGGTATTGATATTGCAAAATCTGATTTTGTTGCTGCTATCACCACTAGCGGAAAAGATCACGTTAAACATTTTAATAATAATCCTGAGGGCTTTTCTGAGTTATTAGAATGGACGCAATCTTTATCTGATCAGTCACTTCATTTTTGCATGGAATCAACAGGTAAATACGGTAATGCATTGGCTCTTTATTTACATAGTGAGAAGTGTGATGTCAGTATAATTAATCCTGCACGAATAAAGTTTTTTATGAAAGGACAGCTAATACGAAACAAGACCGACAAGGCCGATGCGGTCAGTATTAAGGACTATTCAAATCATTTTACTCCAACGCTATGGCAGCCTTTGCCAGCTAATATAGAGGCTCTAAGAGCTTTGATACAGAGATCTGAAGTATTAACCTCCCAAGTCAGCAATGAACAAAACAGGCTGGAGCTAGCGGAAGAAACAATTATTAGCTCTATACAAAATCATATCGATTATATGGAAAAAGAAATTTTACGACTGCAGGAAGAAATTAGTAAGCTGATCGCGAGTGATGATGATCTGAAGAATAACACAGAGCTGCTTAAAAGCATCCCAGGCATTGGTGATAAAACCGCTCAAACACTAACTGCTTTTTTTAATAATATTGAAAGATTTTCTGGCGCAAAACAATTGGCTGCTCATATTGGTTTAAATCCCAGCCAGTCACAATCAGGCACTTCATTGAATTCATCACGGCTCTCAAAGGTTGGTAGTGCTTGGTTGCGAAAGGCGCTTTACATGCCGGCATTAGTGGCTATAAGGCATAATCCTATTTTGAAGAAATTTTATGAAAAGCTGCTCAAAAAAGGCAAGCCAAAGAAGCTAGCCATTTGTGCTGTTATGAGAAAAATGGTGCATATGATTTATGGCATCCTAAAAACACAGCAGCCATTTTCAGCGGATGCCTAGTAAAAATTTTACAATTTATTGTTGACGTTTATGACGGTATCTCCTCAGTGATATCCAAATCCTCTTTAACTTGGTTATAAACAATCTCAACTAGCGAGGTTTTTCTTGCTGGTTGTTCCGGCATCTGAGGTCTAGCTCGGGTTCTAGAAAGGTTGTTATGTTTGTCCAGCTCTCCCACTGCACCAAGGTATTGATATTCCAATGATTCGACGTGACGGGCGGAGTCACTATGCGGATCAACCACTAAATAAACCTCTTGTTGAGCCAGTTCAAATGGAACTTCAAAGAGTCGATTATTCCAGCTTACCGTGCCATCCTTCCTGACTCGGCGCTTAATGCGATGCAGGAAGTAATCATCTAGCTTATCGGCCAAACAACCTAACGGCTGAATTTTAGTGAGGTCTTGCTGATAGCGTTGTAACGGGGTCATCTTGTCAGGCAGGGCGCTTTGCGAGGCTTGATGATAAACACGCTCAACCCAAGCCCAAAATCGATCATTCAGCGCATTGAAACTATGAATGGAATCCAGGTTGCATTCAGCTAGGAATTGCTCGCGTACTGTTCTATGCCAACGCTCTAGTTTGCCTTTGCTTTGCGGTTCATAGGGCCTGCCGTAAATCAATTGAATTTTCAAACGAGCACAAATGGTTTGCAACGTTTTAGCACGGTAGGCAGGGCCGTTGTCAATGATGAGCTTAACAGGAAGCCCACGTTTGAGTAATGCCTCTTTCAACACATGCTCAATAGTAATGGCACTCTCATCAGTACAAAATTTACTGTGACAGACCAACCTTGAGGCATCATCAAAAATACTCACCAAATAGCTTTTAACTCTTCTTTGGCCATCGTAAATCGTTGGACCATGCATGACATCGCCATACCAAATATCACAAGCTGTGAGCGCCTCAAATGAGCGGCGCTCAATTTGGTTAGAAGGTGTGACTGTTCTTTTAGACAGGCCGTGTTTTACTAATAAGCGGTGAACTGTTGCGTGAGATAATTCACCTCGTGCTACCTTCCCTTGAGTTTCTAAGAGTTTAATCACGGTCGGAATTGATCTTGAAGGGCTTTCCTGTTTAGTGGAAATAATTAACTCTTGTAGCTCTGGATTGATGTGACACTGGCCTTTGTCTCGTCGAGTTTTAGGAACTAATCCATCAATACCCTGCTTTAACCAGGCGTAATACCAATTCTCAATTGTTTTAGCACTGAGGTGAACACGCTTACTACCTGGAATGTTGTAGGTTTGCTGGGACAACCTTTTAATAATGCTCTTGAGCTCACCATGCTCAAAACTATTTCGGCTACATAGCTCACCTAAAACACTTAGGCGAAACAGTGCTGTTGGGTGAATGGGCTTGGTCATTTTGCAATTCCTGTGTGATTTAACTACTTGCAATGAGTTAATCACAACTTGAGTTGAGAATGCTACGCTCAAACTGTGTGGGGTCGTGAGGTTTACAGAAAATATCCATCTCAACTTTTTTTCACGTTAATTAATTATGGGATGCTCACTCCTGTGTTGTTAAGAAAAAGCATGATGCTCGATAAATCATGCTCACCAAGGCAGGCCAACCAAAACGCTTGTGGATCACTATGTCGCCCAAGCTGTAACCACAACGGATGTGCTTTGATATGGAAGGAGTAATCAACGAAGTGGTCAACCAACCAGTGAAACCACCTAGCAACGGTGTGTCGACTAACACCTTGCTCCTGACCTGATGAGCTAATACTTTTCCCAGGAGCACGCTCATTAACACTGCCTGCTGAACTGACCAGCAATACCAACGCTTTGGAGAAAGTATCTCAGGTAGGGTTGAACAAGTACGTTTACATTGATGACAATAAAATCTCAAAACAGGGGTGGGATTTAAAGAGCGTCCTTTACCTGGGTTCCTATCTGGTTTTCGATCATATGATCCATGTGACCATAGTCCACCTGCACCGCAATGGCTGCACTGCTCTGGCCTTAGTAGCTCTGGATTTTTTTTCAGCAGGATCAGGTAATCACTCAGGCTTTTAATCGCTTTTATGATTCTGCGCATGACTAATTTCACTATAGTTTTTATATCAAGTTATTTTACCTTGATAGGTTACTAAAAACCTTGTTTATTATGAGATAAAACTAGCTCAATTCCCCTAAATAAAGATAGACGTAACAGTAGGTTTTAGAGACGTGATCAAGATAATTAAAACTGAGGCTGCTCCCATCAAAGTTTTTAATTTTTGACTCAGCAATAGGAGGACGTTTGGTGTATCGACCTAAGTATTTAACGTTTTGTTTGTGATTCTTTGAGGGCTTTGCGCAATGTACTACCCATCGTTTTTGGTAAAGCTGATCAAGCAGTTGATTAAAGTTGAAAGTGTGGTTCAGTGTAGAGGCTAACTGATTTGGCAGAATAAGCCCTTTGTCCTGGTGGTGGTTTCTAAAAAGGTTAATGACCTCATAACGCCACATGGACATTAGTGTAGGTTGATGGAAGTAGAGGCTTTTCCATTGTGTTAACTCTTTGTTGATACCACCCAGAGTGATTGACGCATGAAGATGCACATTGCGCTTTAGATCTCTGCCAAAGGTGTGAAGCGCGATAAATACACCGGGTTTAACCCTCTTGTTTTTAGCAAGCTTGAGTAACACCTTTGCTGCTAATGGTGGGAGTAAATTAAGAAGCTCTCTGTTTGTCCAAAAGCAGTCCCAAAGAGTAGAGGGCATGGTGAATGTGATGTGTTGCCATGCAGTGTTGGGTAAGATTGCCATTTGTTGTTGTATCCATACTTCTGTGGCTTTTTTACCACACGATGAACAGCTTTTAGCTTTGCAGGTATGGCGGATGTATTTGACGTGTGAACAGTTTGGATTACTGCAATGATACTCTTTATGGCCACGCATAAGATGTTTGCAGCTAAGCAGCTTAACAATGCCAATGACAATAGCTTCTCTGATTTTATCTTTGTACTTGGTGTGAAAGTTCCACCAGTTCTGATTGGTTACCAAGATTTGTTTGATACTAAAGCGTTTCATTATTCTTAGAGTAAAATGAGAAGCGCGTATAGTAGGTGAGTTATTGCTCAGCTACCTGAAGCAATTTCTATAGCAGGTGTGTTATTTTTATTCGTTATTATTCCATGGGCAGGCTTGACTAGTTTGAGACTTAATAATACTCGTGGCTTTGTAAAGACTAAACTCTTAGAGGCTTAGAAAGTTGCCGGCGAAGCCGGCCTGACTTGAGTAACACCTTTGCTGCTAATGGTGGGAGTAAATTAAGAAGCTCTTTGTTTGTCCAAAAGCAGTCCCAAAGAGTAGAGGGCATGGTGAATGTGATGTGTTGCCATGCAGTGTTGGGTAAGATTGCCATTTGTTGTTGTATCCATACTTCTGTGGCTTTTTTACCACACGATGAACAGCTTTTAGTTTTGCAGGTATGGCGGATGTATTTGACGTGTGAACAGTTTGGATTACTGCAATGATACTCTTTATGGCCACGCATAGGATGTTTGCAGCTAAGCAGCTTAACAATGCCAATGACAATAGCTTCTCTGATTTTATCTTTGTACTTGGTGTGAAAGTTCCACCAGTTCTGATTGGTTACCAAGATTTGTTTGATACTAAAGCGTTTCATTATTCTTAGAGTAAAATGAGAAGCGCGTATAGTAGGTGAGTTATTGCTGCTAGTGCGCCATCCTTTCTGTAAATTCCATTGACTTGCTGAAAATAAGCAGGCGACTCAGTCAGATTAGAAATTCCTTTTAAGGTAAACTTAACCAAAAAAGAGGAATGACAATGAGCTTCTATAAAAATGAGAACTTAATCGAAGAAGCCATACATGTTTTAGCGATGGAGGGGTTTGAAGCTTTACCTAAGCTTGTCTCCAGGTTGATGAATGAGGCTATGTTAATAGAAAGGGAGCGCCATTTAAATGCCAGTCCTTATGAGCGAACTGGCGATAGAAACGGATATGCGAACGGCTTTAAACCAAGGTTAATTAACACAGGTCAAGGTCAGCTTGAGCTACAGATACCGCAGGTTAGAGACTCCAATGAAGCCTTCTATCCATCAGTCTTAGAGCGAGGTGTACGCTCTGATAGAGCACTTAAGCTGGCTGTCGCTGAAATGTATGTGCATGGGGTTTCCACGCGCAAAGTTGAAAAGGTGCTAAAGCAACTCTGTGGAACAGATATTTCAAGCACAGAGGTAAGCCGTTGCGCTAAATTGTTGGATGAAGATTTAAAGAAATGGCGAAATAAGCCGTTAGGAAAGATAAAATATCTTTGGCTAGATGCACGTTATGAGAAGGTGCGCACTAGCGGCACAGTACAAGACTGTGCGGTATTGATAGCCTATGGCTTTGATGAATCAACCGGCAAGAGAACAGTGCTAGGTGTTTCTGTTGCGTTATCAGAGGCTGAGGTACATTGGCGTGATTTTCTTCAGCAGTTGGTTGAGCGAGGTATACATGGTATTGAGTTGATTACTAGCGACGCTCATACTGGCCTAAAAGCCGCTAGAAGAGCTGTGTTCCCCAGTGTTCCTTGGCAACGCTGCCAATTTTATTTGCAGCAAAATGCTCAGGCTCACATACCAAAGCGCTCAATGAAGGAACCAGTAGCTGAGGAGATTACAGCTATATTTAATGCCTCAAACATTCATGAGTCGGAAAGACTATTGGCTATGGCGGTAGATAAATATCAGCAAACAGCACCAGAGCTTTCTTCTTGGTTGGAAGTGAATATACCGGAGGGCTTAGTAGTGATGAACTTTGACAGGCCGCATCAAAAAAGATTAAGAACCAGTAACATAGCTGAGCGCGTAAACAGAGAGGTAAAAAGAAGGACGCATACAGTTGGAATTTTCCCTAATACTGAATCGTGCCTAAGGCTCGTATCAGCTGTTTTAGTGGAAATTGATGACCAGTGGAGCGGATCACCTAGATATTTAAGTTGAAGTGAATAATAAGGCTTCATAGGGTTTTAGGATAGATCATTCTTGTTCTTATTAACGAGATATAATTGCTATTACCTAAAAGTTAATAATTTATTTTGAGAGGAGAAAAATTTGAGGTATAAATAATTTTTTAGATTGATTAGCATAATTAATTTAAGATATTATGCGATGAGACAGGTACAATAGAGTGCCATTTAGAATTTTAAAGGTTTTTCTAAGTACTGAAGTTGGTTTTTACAGACAAAATAACGCTCTATCTTATTGCTCAGCTACCTGAAGCAATTTCTATAGCAGGTGTGTTATTTTTATTCGTTATTATTCCATGGGCAGGTTTGACTAGTTTGAGACTTAATAATACTCGTGGCTTTGTAAAGACTAAACTAGACCTTCTGCGTAACTAAGGGCAGTTCTAGAAACTAGCTAAAATTTGCTTATAATTGCCTGATTAATAATCATTCATGGAAAGGCATATGCTATTAAGTTATCAGCAACTCAGTAACCGCCCGCGTATTTTTAAAAAGTTAACTGGTTTGACCCTTGATGATTTTGAAACGATACACCAACAAGTGAAGTCATCACTTGATGATGAGTTTAGTAAGCTGGGAAGGCGCCCGAAACTCACCACGCACCATGATCGCCTTTTGCTTCTCATGATGTACTATCGCACTTATGTAACACATGAATTCTTAGGTTACTTTGTTGGTTTGGATGACAGTAATGTCTGCCGCTTATTTAAACGCTTAGAACCCTTAGTGGCCAAGCATATTCATATTAAAAAAGACAGAACCCTAACAGAAGATGCGGTTTGCGCTATATTAATGGATGTAACGGAGCAGCCTATTCAGCGCCCCAAAAAGAAGAAGCCACGTAAAGATTATTATTCTGGTAAAAAGAAAAGACATACTCAAAAGGTGGAGATAGCAATGAGTACATCCGGAAAAATAATCAACGTCTCTCAAACAATGCCTGGGAGGGTTCATGATATTAAGATCCGACAACGTGGCAGCCCACTGCCACCAGCAGAAAAATATGCTGATCTAGGATACCAAGGAATTCAACATACTGACCCCTTGGTTAACTTACCTCATAAAAAGCCCAAAGGCGGCAAATTAACTACTCAACAAAAAGAGGATAACCGTAATCACAGCAAGATCCGTATTAGGGTTGAACATCAATTCTCAAAATTTAAAAAATTCCGCATTCTTGGGGAGGTGTATAGGAATTTTCGCAGAAAACACAATATGAGATTTAATATTATTGCTGGGATTCTCAATCTTCAAGCCGGATTCTAAAACTACAAACGAGCATAAGCTCGCCCAGTATTTAGTTTCGCAGAAGGTCTACTCTTAGAGGCTTAGAAAGTTGCCGGCGAAGCCGGCCTGACTTGATTGACTTATTAAATAGACCTTCTGCGTAACTAAGGGCAGTTCTAGAAACTAGCTAAAATTTGCTTATAATTGCCTGATTAATAATCATTCATGGAAAGGCATATGCTATTAAGCTATCAGCAACTCAGTAACCGCCCGCGTATTTTTAAAAAGTTAACTGGTTTGACCCTTGATGATTTTGAAACGATACACCAACAAGTGAAGTCATCACTTGATGATGAGTTTAGTAAGCTGGGAAGGCGCCCGAAACTCACCACGCACCATGATCGCCTTTTGCTTCTCATGATGTACTATCGCACTTATGTAACACATGAATTCTTAGGTTACTTTGTTGATTTGGATGACAGTAATGTCTGCCGCTTATTTAAACGCTTAGAACCCTTAGTGGCCAAGCATATTCATATTAAAAAAGACAGAACCCTAACAGAAGATGCGGTTTGCGCTATATTAATGGATGTAACGGAGCAGCCTATTCAGCGCCCCAAAAAGAAGAAGCCACGTAAAGATTATTATTCTGGTAAAAAGAAAAGACATACTCAAAAGGTGGAGATAGCAATGAGTACATCCGGAAAAATAATCAACGTCTCTCAAACAATGCCTGGGAGGGTTCATGATATTAAGATCCGACAACGTGGCAGCCCACTGCCACCAGCAGAAAAATATGCTGATCTAGGATACCAAGGAATTCAACATACTGACCCCTTGGTTAACTTACCTCATAAAAAGCCCAAAGGCGGCAAATTAACTACTCAACAAAAAGAGGATAACCGTAATCACAGCAAGATCCGTATTAGGGTTGAACATCAATTCTCAAAATTTAAAAAATTCCGCATTCTTGGGGAGGTGTATAGGAATTTTCGCAGAAAACACAATATGAGATTTAATATTATTGCTGGGATTCTCAATCTTCAAGCCGGATTCTAAAACTACAAACGAGCATAAGCTCGCCCAGTATTTAGTTTCGCAGAAGGTCTAATGTGCAAAACAACCTGTTCCTTGCCCAGGTTGAGTTAACTAATGAAAAGTTCCAACAGATTGACCAGCCTTATGTTATCTTGAAGGAGTGTGGGATATTGACACACGTTTGATTAGCTAGTGCATAAATACTTCTAAGCAGTTATTAAGGAAGCGTAACCCTTTTGGGGTCGTTTTAAGTTTGTCAGTTTCTAGTAACCCTTGTTGACGTAAGTCGGACAAGGGTTTTTTTATGATATCGAGTATTAACCCCGTGTGTATGTTGAATAGCTTTTCATCAACGCCTTCAACTAGTCGTAAGGCATTCATCATAAACTCTAGTGGCAGCTCTTCTTTTGAAAGCTTTCGTTGTGAGCCAATAAAGGGCTTTTCTTGATCAAGATAGTCTTTGGGATTTCGAGTTTTTGCAAAGCGTGTAATGGATCCGTTTTGGATATTGGTAAGTTTACTATGTGCACCAGCACCAATACCCAAGTAATCGCCAAATTGCCAATAGTTAAGGTTGTGTATCGAATTGTATTGATTTTGGCAGAAGGCTGAAACTTCATAATGTTGATAGTTATGATCAGCTAGCAACTGCTGGCCAGTATTTTGAATGCCGTGCAGCGTATCCTCGTTTGGTAGTTGTGGTGGAAATTTAGCAAATACTGTGTTGGGCTCTAATGTCAGTTGATACCAGGATAGGTGCGGAGGATTAAAGCTAAGTGCGGTTAATAGATCAGCTAAAGCTTCTTTAGCTGTTTGCTGTGGTAAGCCATGCATTAAGTCTAGATTGAAATTCTCAAAGCCAGCTTGTCTGGCAATTTCAATTGCTTGCAGAGCTTCTTTGCCATTATGCACCCTGCCCAAAGCACGTAGTTTATCATCTTGAAAACTTTGTATGCCAATAGAGAGTCGATTAATACCAGCCTGCTTAAAATCATAAAATTTTTGTTGTTCAAAGCTACCGGGGTTGGCTTCTAAAGTAATCTCTATGTAAGGATTAAAAGCGAGTCGTGCCTGGACTGCTTGTAAAAGTTTTTCGATAGCTGCTGCAGAAAATAAGCTGGGTGTGCCACCACCAATAAAAATACTAACCAGTTTTCGACCCCAGATATCGGGTAAACTCTGTTCGAGGTCTGCAATTAGAGTATTAAGATAAGTTTGTTCGGGTAAACCTTTGCTCGGTTGATTGTAAGAGTTAAAGTCACAATAGGGACATTTCTGTAAACACCAAGGAATATGAATATAAAGGCTGAGAGGTGGTGGCTGAGTGATGTTCAACATGAGCGCATTATGCGGAATTTGTTCAATAAAAGCTAGCCTTAGATGGCTTTGCGTTTAAAGCAACGGTATTATTAACCTTAGTTCTAGATTATTAAAAAACAACGAGAGGAAAAGTCATGACACAAAAACACATTAAGGTAGCGATTACGGGCGCAGCAGGACAGATTGGTTACGCTTTATTATTTAGAATTGCGTCTGGGCAAATGTTTGGTGAAGATACGTTGGTTGATTTGCATTTGCTAGAATTAGAAGCTGCTTTACCAGCCTTACACGGTGTTGCTATGGAGCTCCAGGATTGTGCTTTTCCTTTGTTGCGAAATATTGTTTGTACTTCTGACCTTAATGAAGCAATGCAAGATGTGAACTGGGCTATCTTAGTTGGTGCGGTGCCACGTAAACAGGGTATGGAGCGCTCAGATTTGCTGAAAGTTAATGGAGGCATCTTTGGTCCACAGGGTAAAGCAATTAACGATAATGCTGCTGATGATGTGCGAGTTTTTGTGGTGGGTAATCCTTGTAATACAAATTGTTTGATTGCAATGAATAATGCACCTGATGTGCCCAATGATCGGTTTTATGCAATGACTATGCTAGATCAAAATCGTGCTGTTACTCAGCTTGCCTTAAAGGCAGGGGTAAACGTTACTGAAGTAAGTCAGATGATTATTTGGGGTAATCATTCTTCCACGCAGTATCCAGATTTTTATAATGCCAAAATTAATGGTTTGCCAGTTGTTGATACCATTAAAGATGAAGAGTGGTTGAAAGGTGATTTTCTTACTACAGTGCAGCAACGAGGTGCGGCTGTGATTAAGGCAAGAGGTGCTTCTTCGGCTGCTTCTGCGGCTAATGCAGTTGTTGATGGAGTTTACAGCTTAACTCACGATACACCGCAAGGTGATTTTTATTCAATGTGTAAATGCTCAGTTGGTGAATATGGTATTGACGAGGGTTTGATTTTCTCCTATCCATGTCGAACTGAAAATGGACAGTTAGTTGTAGTTACTGATATAGCTCATAATGATTATGGCAATGAAAAACTAATGGCAACACACGATGAGTTACGTGCTGAGCGTGATGCTGTTAAATCACTTGGATTGATTTAATTTGTCTAGTTCTGTTAAGAAATGGATTCGTCCATCACTATTTATTTTGGTGCTGATGGTTTCAATAGGGCCTTTTGGGGACACGGAGTACGTCCCTTCTTTGCCTCGTATAGCCCGAGATTTAATGGTTCCTTATGCATGGGTGCAGTTAACAATGACCTCTTACCTGCTAGGGTATGCGGTTAGTCAGCTGTTTTATGGGCCATTGTCTGATCGCTTTGGCCGCAAAAAAGTGATGTTAACGGGGGCAAGTATTTTTGTGCTTGGGTCGCTGATTTGCTTTGTAAGCTATGGTATTTGGCAGCTGATTGCTGGCCGTTTTATTCAGGCTGTTGGTTCATGTGCTGGGGGGATTATTTCTAATGCTGCTGTGCGAGATGCATATCTTGACGAGGAGCGTGGTCACGTTTTTGCGAAGATTAACGCAGCTTTTGCAGTTGCACCAGGTTTAGGTCCTATTGTGGGTAGCTTTGTCGATCACCTTTATGGTTGGCATGCTAATTTTTTTGTTTTGTTAGTGCTCTCCATTTGTTTATTGATAGCTGTCTTTTTCTTTTTTCCAGAAACCAATCGCTCGCCTAACCCAAAAGCCTTGAAGCCACGTCTATTCTTACATAATTATGCGGTTTTAATGCGTGATCCTTACTATTTTGCTTACCTGTTGGTGATGGGGTTTAGTATAGGGATTGTTTACTGTGCTCTGATTGGTGCGCCAGATTTGGTGATTAATGTATTGCATTTGAATTCTTCGGTTGTTTTTATAATCGCCTTGGGCGTTTTATTTGGTTTTGTTATTGGTTCACTAATTTGCAATTTTTTACAAAATCATTTGCCAGCCAACTGGTTGGTTTTTATTGGTTTTTGTATTATGTTGCTTGGTTCTTTAGCTTTAGTTATCACGGCTTGTGTTGGCTGGATTGCTGACTCGCTTTATGTTGGTTTAGTGCCTATTTGTATTGTTTTTACTGGTATAGCTTTTGTTATCCCGCTGTGTACAGTAAAAGCTTTAGAGCCTTTCGAGCACGTTGCTGGGTCAGCTTCAGCTATGTTGGGATTTTTAATGATGGGGCTGGCTTCATTAAGTACAGGGGTGATGAGTTTGTTGCATCGTAGTAGTACTTTTAGTCTGCCGTTTATGTTTACCTTATTAACGGTATTAAGCATGTTGGTGTTTGGCTTTTTTATTTTAGCAAGGCCAGGTAGACCAAGATTTAATGTATAGCTGGAGGTGAGATGGAAACGGCAGGTACAGCATTAGAGAAGCTAAACTGGCAGGAAGCAAGAGAGTTATTGTTGAGCTACCAGCCTCACTTCGTTGAGCTTGTTGATGAGCTGGCCCCTGATGATGAGTGTTGCTTTTATCGAGCAGTTTATCCTTATGGTAGTGAAATTTTGCAACAAGGCAGTTTCTATCTTCCTGCTGAAGAAGGGGGGTTGATAGCGCTTGATGATGCCAGTCTTGATATTAAGCTTAAACAACAACTGGGTTACAACTTGGGCTCAAACCCAGCAGCAATAATGCTGAATAATACATTAGAGCTTTTCTCTCCACTATCCGATCGTACTTTGCCATTAGGTGGTTTGATTATGCCTGGCTCAATGTTTGGTATGGCGCGCATGCTAACACGCACTCATCTCCCTAACCAGCCACGTTTTATTTGGGGAATGACTGCTGGAGCACGGTCTTTATTTATGTTGCCCAAAGTTGCCGAGCGAGAAAAATTTAAGCGTTTAAAGCGGGCTTTTGATTTAACGTTGGATAAGCCGAAAGCTTTAGTTGATCACTGGTCTGTTTTTTGTGAGATAGCTAACCATGCTAGCTTTACCCAACCATGGCAGGCTGAAGTACTGTTTTTTTCTAGAGCTTGGTTTGATCGTTTGAATGATATACGTTGGCAAGCAATAGCTAACTTCTTTTATAGTTATGCCTGGGAGCAGGCTGACTATTGGCAGAATCAATTTGTTTGGAATCTTATTTTTTCTCTTATTCAGCGTGAGACTAGTTTGCGAGCTAACTTGTTCGTTGCTGATACAGTAAAATGCTTATTATCTATTGCGTCAGGGGGGGCACCTGGGTTTGCCCCTGCGGTTGACAACAATGCGGGCCCCATTCAAGGTTTACAGCAAGCGTATCAAGACGTTTATGGTTTGAAAAATTATTTACCCATTATTATGGCGCCAGCAAAATTTGATATACTTGCAGCCCAGGTCATGCCGGTTTATTACTCATTGCAGTTTCCGACAGCGATTGAATTTGGCCCTAAACCAAGCAAACACTCAAGTTTATTGACGGATTTGAATGACTTACGAGTTATGATTGATAAGTATTTGCAAGCATTACGTTCTAATAAATATCATATCGAGCAAACCCAGTTGTATGCAGCAATACAAGAAATACAGTTCGATTACTTCCATGCCAATGCGGGAACTTATAAAGGCGTTAAGGACACAGCACTTTTACCGCAAGGAGATGCAAACTTGCTTACTACTCTTATTGATAGTCAGGCAGAAGAATTTCCAGCCGCCGCCGCCTTTTTGAAGGGATGTATACGGCTTAGTCGTCAGGAAACATAAATAGAATTATTTTGCTTGCAGAAAATGCACTCCAATTTTACATCTTGCTTGACAGAACCTTACAATAAGGCAACATAAAGGCTTGCTTGTATCTGCTCGCTTGAGAGTAGGGCTGCCAAGGCTGAAAGGTGGCGAGTCCTTGGGATATAAATTGCTTGGGAACGACTAATTAGTTAGCCCTGAAAAACTGTTTAAGCGATTGAGAAGGAAAATAAATCGAAAGTTTATGCAGAGGAAGGTTTCTCAGCAAAGGTTTAACTAATTAGCACGTAATGGAGTAAGTTAATGAAGGAATACGATGGGTTTGCACTAACAGCATTAAATTGGGCTGAGGCAAGAGATCAAGCCAAAAAGGTTAATCCTGAATTTGCCGCATTAGTTGATGAGTTAGAGCCTGATGATAGTTGTAAGCTTTATCATGTTAAATATCCTTATGGCGCACAGTTTTTGCAAAGTGGTGAATTTTTTCTTCCTGGCGATAAAGGACAATTAGTCCCATTTGTCGATATAGATATTCCTACTGATGTCAAAGATGATTTAAGCTACAAACTTAATACTAATCCTGTGAGCATGGTGCTGCATAACTCAATTGAAATGTACATGACTTTAGAGGATAGAATTATCCCATTTAGCATTAGTGGTCCGGGTAGTATTTTTGGTTTATGGCGAGTTTTAGATCAGCCTGGAGAAGGTAAGCTTTCTCATACTTCAGTTTTTATGTGGGATATGACTGCTGGTGCCCGTTCTATTTTCATGTTGCCAAAAATTTCTGAAGCGCTAGCCCATAATAAGTTAAAACAAGCCATGCATATTAGCATCGATAAGCCGCGTGACTTACTTGATCATTGGAGGGTTTTTAAAGAAATTGCTGCGCAGCCCGATTTTGCTGAGCCTTGGTATGTTGAGATGTTCTTTTTCTCTAAACAGTGGTTTGAGCGAATGCTAGAGCCCAAGTGGATTAAGCTTTATCAATATTTGTTGGATAAAACTTGGCGTAGTACAGAGTTTTGGCGCAATCAGTTTGTTTGGAACCTAACTTTTACACGTATTCAAAGTATGCGTAAGATCAAGGCATCTGCTTATATTGCTGATATAATAAAGCATATTTTTGCTATTGGTACAGGGGCAGTACCTGGTTTCCAGCCTGCGCTAGATAATAGTTTGGCACCAGTATCAGGTTTGCAACAAGCTTACCTTGACCACTACGAGCTTAAAAATTATGCGCCAATTATGATGGTGCCGCATCTGTTCACAGCTTGTGAGACTTCGGGTGCTGTGTATTACTCGCTGCAATTTCCCACTGCACTGGAACTTTCGCCAAAGACGAGTGGGCGCTCTAGCGCTATTTCAGATCTTTATGATGTGCGTTCATTGATCAATAAATACTTAACACACATGAAGCATGAAAGTTTAAATATTGAGGCAACACCACTTTATGAGTTATCGCGGGCAATACATTTTGACTATTATCATAGTAATGTTGAGCTTTATGAGGGGATGAAGGCAAGCGAACAGCTCATTGAAGACGATCCTATATTTGCTGAGGTTATGAAAAAGTTTCCTGGGCGAGAATTTCCTAAAAATAGTGCCTTTGTTAAGGGCGTTATTGGTATCCATCGTTAGCTCTAGTTTGTAAGCTGCTTATTTAATAGTTTTAATCAGGGTGGTTGCGCATAATTTGCCCCTGTGGTTTGTTGCTATTGGACTGTATATAAAGTAACATTACCGTCGAAAAAAAAGGCGGACTAAACAAATGAAGTTCATCGACTTAGGTCTACAATACCAAAGCTATAAATCAGAAATTGATCAATCTATCCAGAACGTTCTAAACCATGGGCAGTATATTAAAGGGCCTGAGCATCATGAGCTAGAAAGCAAACTTGCTGAATATACCGGTGCTAAGTATTGTATAGGTTGTGAAAATGGCACAACAGCGTTAGAAGTGGCCATGAGGGCTTTAGGTGTTGGGCAAGGTGATGAAGTAATTACGGTTTCTTTTAGTTACTTTGCTACTGCAGAAACCATTATGGTATTGGGTGCTATGCCGGTCTTTATTGATGTGGATGAAGCCACTTATAATATGGACCCAGGTTTAATTGAGGCCGCGATTTCTGATAAAACCAAAGCGATTATCGTTGTTAGTCTTTATGGGCAATGTGCTGATATGGACGCTATTAATGTCATTGCCAATAAACATAATTTGCCTGTGATTGAAGATGCAGCACAAAGCTTTGGTGCGACTTATCATGGAAGAAGGTCATGTAACTTATCAACGATTGCAACGACCAGCTTTTTTCCATCCAAGCCTTTAGGTTGTTATGGTGATGGTGGTGCGTGCTTTACGAGCGATGAAGCATTAGCAGAAAAGATGCGGATGATAGTTAACCATGGTCAGCGTAAACGTTATGTGCATGAAATTATTGGCATGAATGCACGTTTAGATACTTTGCAGGCAGCTATTCTGTTGGCTAAGTTGCCACATTTTGACGATGAAATTAAGGCGCGCCAGCAAGTGGCAAAGTGGTATGCACATTACTTAGGTGCTCATGTAGTTATACCAACTATTGCGGAATATAATATGAGTGTATTTGGACAGTACACAGTTTTAGTAGAGAATCGTGATCAGGTTCAAGCTAGGCTAAAAGAACAAGGTATCCCAACTGCTGTTCATTACCCAATCCCTATGCATAAACAGCCTGCATTTGCAGAATTACCCTTGGCAAATACCCATTTGCCCGTGTCGGAAAAACTCTCACAAAAAGTTATAAGCCTTCCCTTTTATCCTTTTATGCAAGAAGAAAATGTTAAAAAAGTTGCAGATGCATTAATCAATGCAGTTCAATAAAGTAGAGGCAAGGAATGTCAATCAATTCACTAATTGAAAAAATTGAAAGTAGGACCTTAACTGTAGGTGTAATAGGCTTGGGTTACGTGGGCTTGCCTTTCTTAGTAGAGAAAGCCAAGGTGGGTTTAAGTTGTGTTGGTTTTGATAAAAGTATCCGAGTGGTTGATGGTGTTAGTCAAGGTGTGAGTCATATAGAAGATGTTGCCAGTGAAGAATTGGCAAAGGTGATAGCTGCAGGTAAAGTTACAGCTACTACTGATTTCACTCGGTTATCTGATGCTGATGTAATTGTTATTTGTGTACCGACACCACTTGATAAAAACCTATCTCCTGATTTGTCATATGTTGAGGCAGCTAGTCAAACAATAGCCGATAGTTTGCGGCCAGGGCAGTTAATTAGCTTAGAGTCAACAACTTATCCTGGTACAACGGTTGATGTGATTTGTCCAATTTTGGAAAAAACCGGTTTAAAGTCGGGTCATGATTTTTTCTTAGCTTACTCACCTGAGCGTGTTGATCCGGGTAATAAGCGTTACACCACAAAGAATACCAGCAAAGTTGTTGGTGCTGATGATAAGGATAGTTTAAAAGCAGCAGAGGCTTTTTATAAGCTGGCTATTGAACATGTAGTGCCGGTAGCTAGTACGAAAATAGCTGAGATGGTGAAAGTTTATGAGAATACTTACCGCTCAGTAAATATTGCACTGGCCAATGAGATGGCATTGCTATGCGATAAGATGGACATTGATGTATGGGAAATGTTAGACGCTGCATTTACTAAGCCTTTTGGCATTCTTCCCTTTTATCCTGGCCCGGGTGTGGGTGGACATTGTATCCCCATCGATCCGCACTATTTAGAATGGAAGGCCAAAGAGTATAATTTTAATACACGCTTCATTAATGTAGCTGGTGAAATTAATCGTCGTATGCCAAATTTTGTGGTTTCAAAAGCAGCTCGTATTTTAAATGACAGAGAAAAAGCAGTTAAAGGTAGCAAGGTATTGCTCTTAGGTATGGCTTATAAAAAAGATTTGCCTGACTATCGTGAGTCACCAGCTTTAGACGTTTACCGTGTATTTAAAGAGTTGCAAGCTGATCTCCTTTACCACGACTCTTATGTTGCTGAGATTAACGACGATGATATTGAGGCTAAGTCAGTGGCTTTAACCGAAGCTTTGTTAAGTGAGGTCGACTTGATAGTGGTTACGACGAATCACAGTAACGTTGACTATGCTTGGGTATGTCAACATGCAAAAGCGGTACTTGATACACGTAATGCTTGCAAGGCCCTTGATAACGATACTATTGTGAGGCTTTAGCATGAAAAAGGTTGCTGTCATTGGGGGCGGTAATTGGGGTAAGAACTTAATTCGCACCTTTTATGAACTGGGTGTATTGCAAGCAGTAGCTGAAGCAAATGATGAATTAAGGGAAGGGCTTGCTAAGCAGTACTCAGATATAACGTTTTATACTTCACATGAAGAGGTCTTGGCTTCAAATATAGAAGCTGTGGCGATCGCAACACCTGTTTTTACTCACTTTGAGCTAGCTAAACAAGCCTTGCAGGCGGGCAAAGATGTTTTTGTTGAAAAACCGATGACCGAAACTGAAGAGGGGGCGAGGGTATTAAAAGATTTAGCTGATAGCTTGGGTCGTGTGTTGATGGTTGGGCATATGTTATTATTTCAACCAGCAATGAGTTTTATTAAACAGTTTATTATTGATGGTAAGTTGGGTCGTGTATTTGCTTATCATCAAACGCGCAAAAACTTAGGTACGATACGCACACGAGAGAATGCCTTATTTTCATTGGGGGTGCATGACGTTGCTGTATTAGATTATTTGGTAGGTGAGGAGCCAATGTCAGTGCAGTCACAGGGGCAACAGGTTACAACGAAAGGTGTGGAAGACGAAGTGACTTTGCACATCGCCTATCCTTCTGGTGTGCAAGCACACCTTTATTTAAGTTGGTTATGGCCTTATAAAGAACGCCATTTAATGGTGCAAGGTGAAAAGGGCGCTTTGTTTTTTGATGAGTTAAACGCAAAAGTAACCTGGCTTAAAAATCATGGTAACGCCGATGCTACGGTGACGACTGGTGGTGCAGAGGTGGTTTTCGAGGGAGCTGATAAACCGTTAACGCTTGAGTTGCAGCACTTTTTAGAATGTTTGGAAACGAGGGAGTTGCCACGTAGCCACGCTGAACAAGGTAGGCGAGTGGTGGATATTATGGAAAAAACAATGAAGGATATGCGAATTACATGTATGACGGCGTAACTGTTCATGAAACTGCTATTGTCGATGAGGGTGCCGTTATCGGTAAAGGTTCACGCGTGTGGCATTGGGCGCATATTTGCGGGGGTGCCAAAATAGGCGAGGGCTGTAGTTTTGGACAAAACGTTTTTGTTGGCAATAAGGTTGTAATTGGTAATAACGTCAAAGTGCAAAATAATGTTTCCATTTACGATAATGTTTATTTAGATGATGGCGTATTTTGTGGGCCAAGCATGGTCTTTACTAATGTATATAATCCACGCAGTGATGTTAGTCGCAAAGACGCTTATATGGATACAGTCGTTAAACGGGGTGTGTCCATGGGGGCTAATTGCACGATTGTCTGTGGTGTGACAATCAATGAATATGCATTTATCGGTGCTGGCACGGTGATTACTAAAGATGTGAAAGCTTTTGCGTTAATGGTGGGAAACCCAGGTCGACAGATTGGTTGGATGAGCCGGTTTGGTGAGCGTATTCCTTTACCTTTAGTTGGTGAGGGTGAGTATATTTGTCCGCATGATGGGGCAGTCTACCAATTACTTGATAGTGATATGATAGTGAAAAGAGATGAATAAACACAGCTACATAGTAGCTTATGTGTGCAGTTAAATTTTTAGTTGACTAGTATGCTTTCTTTTAGAGTTACGTTGCCATCTTCAAAGGCATAAAACAAATCAAAATTACTGATAGTTGATAACCTATGTGCAATTGTGACAAGGGTTACGTTTGATAGATTCTTTAAAACATAGCTCACAGCGCTTTCAGTATCGTAATCTAATGCTGAGGTAGCTTCATCCATAACGTAAGCGATCCACGGGCGTCCTTGCTTCCGTAGCTAACACGTGCTAGGTGCTATCCGGCGGCACATTCCATGGCAGCAGTGCCTCAATATCTTCTAATGTTTTGCAATGTGGTAGGCGCTCATAAAGATAGGTGAAGTATCGACAGACATTGTGATGATGCAGTTCAGCAGTTAGAGCTAGACTTGCATGCATTGCTAGTGCGTTAGCGCCTGGCATTGTGTCGCAAAATAGAAAGTTCTTCCTTGCAAGCACTAAGAGCTTAATAGACCTTCTGCGTAACTAAGGGCAGTTCTAGAAACTAGCTAAAATTTGCTTATAATTGCCTGATTAATAATCATTCATGGAAAGGCATATGCTATTAAGCTATCAGCAACTCAGTAACCGCCCGCGTATTTTTAAAAAGTTAACTGGTTTGACCCTTGATGATTTTGAAACGATACACCAACAAGTGAAGTCATCACTTGATGATGAGTTTAGTAAGCTGGGAAGGCGTCCGAAACTCACCACGCACCATGATCGCCTTTTGCTTCTCATGATGTACTATCGCACTTATGTAACACATGAATTCTTAGGTTACTTTGTTGGTTTGGATGACAGTAATGTCTGCCGCTTATTTAAACGCTTAGAACCCTTAGTGGCCAAGCATATTCATATTAAAAAAGACAGAACCCTAACAGAAGATGCGGTTTGCGCTATATTAATGGATGTAACGGAGCAGCCTATTCAGCGCCCCAAAAAGAAGAAGCCACGTAAAGATTATTATTCTGGTAAAAAGAAAAGACATACTCAAAAGGTGGAGATAGCAATGAGTACATCCGGAAAAATAATCAACGTCTCTCAAACAATGCCTGGGAGGGTTCATGATATTAAGATCCGACAACGTGGCAGCCCACTGCCACCAGCAGAAAAATATGCTGATCTAGGATACCAAGGAATTCAACATACTGACCCCTTGGTTAACTTACCTCATAAAAAGCCCAAAGGCGGCAAATTAACTACTCAACAAAAAGAGGATAACCGTAATCACAGCAAGATCCGTATTAGGGTTGAACATCAATTCTCAAAATTTAAAAAATTCCGCATTCTTGGGGAGGTGTATAGGAATTTTCGCAGAAAACACAATATGAGATTTAATATTATTGCTGGGATTCTCAATCTTCAAGCCGGATTCTAAAACTACAAACGAGCATAAGCTCGCCCAGTATTTAGTTTCGCAGAAGGTCTAATGTCTCTCTCTGTGTGATTGTTATCAATCTCACATCTACCATCATCAAGAAACCGAGTCATGTTTTCCCAATGCTTGATGACATATTCCATTGCCCTGCCAAGATGAGATTGTGGTAGAACCTTTGGATAATACTCCTCTAGCCACTCCTTGTACTCATCCATAATCGGTTTTGATTCTTTCTGCCGAAGCGCAAGGCGTTGCTCAGGCGACATCTCTTCTTCTTTCGCCTTTCTTTCAATCCGGTAGAGTTTTTTATAGACCCGCATAGCATGAGCGGCTAACCCATTCTTTTTGGTCGCCTTGGTGATCTCTTCAAATTTCCTGCGGGCATGAAGGTTGCACGCAATGATCGTAACGCCGGTATTTTCTAATTGGTCGAATATAGGGCTTGCATCAGTATGAAGCTTGCCAGTCCACCCTTGAAACCATTCTACTAGAAACTCACTGTGGTCACTTGGCGTATAGGCAAACAGGATAACCTCACGAACAGGAGCACCACCTCGCATGCAATGAATCAGTGACTTAGTTTGTGGCCGTCGACCAGGCTCTTTTAAGACTTGTAATTTAGTCGCGTCACAACTTGCTATTTCATAATCCAGCAGCTCATCCTTCAATAGATTATAAATCGGCTGTAAAGGTTTAGTCAGCTCAATAAACCAACGTGACATAGTTTGCCTGGATAGATTGACGCCGTATTGTGAGCGTAGTTGTTTTTCTAAATGATAAAAGGGTTGTCTATCCCTGATTTTACTAGACACTAAATGCGCTAGTAATGATTCAGACGCCTCGGCCTTAGGTAGGATATGTAAAGGCTTAGGTGCAACCGTAACACCACCTTGCTCGCAATCACAGCCTAGTTTTTCACGGCGCTCTTCAATCATTTCAAAGACAGCTGGTTTGTAGTTCAGTATTTTTTTAGTCTCAAAACCCATTGGGCATTTTTCTTTACCGCAAGGACAAATACGCTGGTCATCAGGTACTGGAATGATTCTCACCGTCACAGGTAATTCATTCTTGACCTTCTTCTTACGTTTGTGAGAAGAGACAACAACTGCTTCATCATCTTCTTGATCCTCCGGTGTTGAGAGATCACCGAAGAGTGGCAACTGATCTTCTATGTAGCGCTCAGATTTACTACCAAAATGCTGTCGTTGGAGCTTAGCAAATTGTATCTTCAAATGATCATAAGCCTCGGCATACTGTTCAACACGAGCATGTTCTATTTCAAGCTTATGACAAAGCTTTTCATTTATTCCGACTTGTTGATAGAAAAGCTCACTAGGGACTGTTTGCATTGCGTTTCTCATTCAAGTAACTACTGCAAAGTGTACCATGACATTTTAAGTGCAATATTTTCTTCCTCAGGCGCTTGGTTAGCGCATATTACTTTTTTGGGGTAGCTGGTCATTGTGATGTTTTCTTTTCAACTCCTAGCGGATCTCACAAAGCCTGGGCTAAGGATATAAAACAAGCATTAAAATCACGTGTAAAATCAAAAAACACAGAAAAAACCTGTCAAGACTTTTTTTGCCATTTTAGTAAAAAAACTCGGGAGAGACTTTGGGTAATGACTTTTGCTTCATCCAGTTTAAACCTGACAATAACCAGCTTAACTGATCTTGGGTCAACTCGATAGTCTCATCTGCTTCGCTAGGGAACTTCAGCTTACCTTTTTCTAATCGTTTGTAGCAAAGCCAAAAACCATTTTGGTCGTACCAAAGTAATTTTATTTTATCGCGCTGCCTGTTACGAAAAAGAAATAGCTGGCCTGAGCTTGGGGTCATTGAGAGATGATCGGCAATCAGCATTACTAGGCCATCAATCTGTTTTCTAAAGTCCACAGGGGTACGATAAAACCAGATCGGTGTTTTCCAGTTCTGAAACATTAGCAAAGCCTCTGAATCAAAGACGCTAAGCTATCCTGGTCATAAAAGCTAATCTGTATGTGTGAGTTGACCTGCATGACAGCCACTGGTTGTGCTGGCTGCTCAGACACGCAAACAACCTTTGCTAGCGTTTTTTGCTGTTCTCTTCTCAAACGATAGAGAAACTGCGTGTAAGGTACGTTATTCTCTCGGCAGTATTTCGCTTTGGTTAACTTGCTTTGCTTAAAGTCGGAAAGGTGTTTTTCCCAATAAGCATCTGTGTAAGTAGCATTTTCATTTTCAGGATTTGTTGCTGACATACCGTAAGCTCCTTGTTACTATTTGCGGGAGCATACAGTCACATGAATTTAACTAGTTGACTAGGGTGTACTTGCTGGATCGCTTACGCTGGTTGGCGATACAGCGCTCTAGCTATACCAATTCGTTGGCGTTGCCCACCGGAATGTTTTACTCCCTCTTCGCCAATCTTTGTCGTAACGTTGTTTTTAAGGGTTAAGATAAAGTCTTTCATTTGGGCTTTCTCTAGGCAATCCCAAACTAAATCAAGGTCGATCTTTTCTGCATCAATACCAAAAGCTACGTTTTCTGCAACTGTGATATCGTAAAGCTCTATCTTTTGTGGTACGTATGCAAATAGTTTTTGCAATGCTAAGCGATCTTTTTCAGATTGAATCTCGTGTCCATCAACAAAAATTGATAGAGCGTTATTTTGTCTGTAAAAACCAACTTCAGTACTTAGAAAAACCTTTAAAATTCTAAATGGCACTCTATTGTACCTGTCTCATCGCATAATATCTTAAATTAATTATGCTAATCAATCTAAAAAATTATTTATACCTCAAATTTTTCTCCTCTCAAAATAAATTATTAACTTTTAGGTAATAGCAATTATATCTCGTTAATAAGAACAAGAATGATCTATCCTAAAACCCTATGAAGCCTTATTATTCACTTCAACTTAAGTATCTAGGTGATCCGCTCCACTGGTCATCAATTTCCACTAAAACAGCTGATACGAGCCTTAGGCACGATTCAATATTAGGGAAAATTCCAACTGTATGCGTCCTTCTTTTTACCTCTCTGTTTACGCGCTCAGCTATGTTACTGGTTCTTAATCTTTTTTGATGCGGCCTGTCAAAGTTCATCACTACTAAGCCCTCCGGTATATTCACTTCCAACCAAGAAGAAAGCTCTGGTGCTGTTTGCTGATATTTATCTACCGCCATAGCCAATAGTCTTTCCGACTCATGAATGTTTGAGGCATTAAATATAGCTGTAATCTCCTCAGCTACTGGTTCCTTCATTGAGCGCTTTGGTATGTGAGCCTGAGCATTTTGCTGCAAATGAAATTGGCAGCGTTGCCAAGGAACACTGGGGAACACAGCTCTTCTAGCGGCTTTTAGGCCAGTATGAGCGTCGCTAGTAATCAACTCAATACCATGTATACCTCGCTCAACCAACTGCTGAAGAAAATCACGCCAATGTACCTCAGCCTCTGATAACGCAACAGAAACACCTAGCACTGTTCTCTTGCCGGTTGATTCATCAAAGCCATAGGCTATCAATACCGCACAGTCTTGTACTGTGCCGCTAGTGCGCACCTTCTCATAACGTGCATCTAGCCAAAGATATTTTATCTTTCCTAACGGCTTATTTCGCCATTTCTTTAAATCTTCATCCAACAATTTAGCGCAACGGCTTACCTCTGTGCTTGAAATATCTGTTCCACAGAGTTGCTTTAGCACCTTTTCAACTTTGCGCGTGGAAACCCCATGCACATACATTTCAGCGACAGCCAGCTTAAGTGCTCTATCAGAGCGTACACCTCGCTCTAAGACTGATGGATAGAAGGCTTCATTGGAGTCTCTAACCTGCGGTATCTGTAGCTCAAGCTGACCTTGACCTGTGTTAATTAACCTTGGTTTAAAGCCGTTCGCATATCCGTTTCTATCGCCAGTTCGCTCATAAGGACTGGCATTTAAATGGCGCTCCCTTTCTATTAACATAGCCTCATTCATCAACCTGGAGACAAGCTTAGGTAAAGCTTCAAACCCCTCCATCGCTAAAACATGTATGGCTTCTTCGATTAAGTTCTCATTTTTATAGCAGCTCATTGTCATTCCTCTTTTTTGGTTAAGTTTACCTTAAAAGGAATTTGTATCCGTCTTATTTCAGCATGATGCTCATGCTGCGCTCTCTTTAGTTTACTGCGCCTGTGATGAGCGGATGGTAATTAATTCCGCTAGCGAAGGCATAGAATAGTTTTTTGTAATTCTGTCATATATATAATCGAAGACATTAACTGCTAGCTTTTTACATGTCTCAGTAATTGTAACCATTGTATCCTTAGCTTTCGTTCCTTCTTCACTCATAGTATGAAGGTGTACATCGCGCATTCTAGCCTGCTTCCGAGCCATCAACTCTGCTGGATTGTTATGTAGAGGAAGCTCTGGCTTTTCCAGCACTAACAATAGCTGCCTTTTCTTTTTTAAGGTGAGCTCAATTTGTTTATCTAGTTTCTCGTAGCCAGTGATTGTTGAGAATAACTCAGTAAACTCATTGGATAGCTTATCTATCTCATCTTGCCCTGGGTTCTTTTTATATTCAATGAGCTTATGATAATAATCCCAAAACCTATCCAAGAAGCTGTCAACAGAGTCTTGGTGCTTCTTAAAAATTGGCGTCAGCTTTTTATAATGCCTACCCTCATGAACCCAGCACAAGGCGAGTGATTCAGTAATGAGCTTAAACTGTGGCGCATCATCGGTAATGAGTGTTTCTATCGCATAAGGACTCTTTCTATATGTTGAGATAGCTGCCGCATCAGTAATCAGCTTTCTATATTTTGGAAATTTTTTATCACCTAATACCTTATCAAGAATAACTTCCAGCTCCTTACTGTTTAAGATAGTCGATGAGTGAAATACCTTTAAGCTTTCGATTACCTTGTGGGGTAAGTTCATAGTAGCCAGTAAATTAAAAGCGGCCTCATTTAATGTGAACCCAAAGTGGTCTTTGCTTAACATTTCAATGACGCTTAATCGACTTTTACTGGTCAGCGTAAAGTAAGCTGAATAATACTCATTACCCAATACATTAACATAACGGTTTTTCCCATCCTCTCTAGCGTTGGTGTCATCTAGGTGCTGGTAGTTCGTGGATTGTAAACCTGCCTTCACAACTTCTACCTTCTCGGGCTCAAGTATCGTAGGTGTTTTAATTGTGAAGCTATGGATGGTTGATTTACTAATATCTATGTTGGCGGTTTTATAAAATGTCTCAAGGCTTTCTAGCGTCATACCACCTTGAGTATTTAGGAAGCTTGTCCAGCTTTTAATAGTAGGGCCGAACTGGCCCTCATAACCAGTTGGCAGAGGTGCTGTATAGTGTTTGTTTTCAGAAGGGGAGTAATATTGTTGGCGCAAAAAAAGAGTGTTATTAGCAGCAATTTTTATATCCTGGATAAGTGTTTTCTTAGAGCCATTTGGCACAGCATCGCTGGGCAACGAATCTGGATTAATTGTTAGTGTCACTGTATTAGAGACTTCGAGATTTTTTTTACTAGATTTTGGCTTTCTAGTTTTATTGGTTTTATTTCCTTTTCTATCCTTCTCGGAGGAATGATCCTTGTCCTTGTTAGCGCGCGTTTGCTTTCTAACATTAGGCTTTCCTTGCTCACCTTTATATTTATTTAATGCGTTATTTAACGATTGCACCTTGTCTTCTAGCTTTATGATTTTCTCAGCCTGACTTTCACATACATTGCTAAAATCTGTTTCTAGTGCTGTTGGTGTAACAGTATTATTAAATCTCTCAATGAGATCGGCTAAAACTGATTTGTCAGGTTGTTTTTTCATAGGAAGAGTATACCACGGGTTTGAAAAGGTAAATTTTCCCCACACAGATGGCCGTACTGCTGAAATTATTTTTAAGCCATGAACCTGATCGATGAAAAAATAATCCGAGCATACAGCGTTGTTATAGAGCGCACATCATGCTTTTATGACACACGATGATTCCAATATAAAATTTCCAAATTTGCACGAAAAAGCTGTCAAGAACTTTTTGAATTATTTTCAAATCATGCTGATATTGAACGGATACATATTTAATGCCTCAAACATTCATGAGTCGGAAAGACTATTGGCTATGGCGGTAGATAAATATCAGCAAACAGCACCAGAGCTTTCTTCTTGGTTGGAAGTCAATATACCGGAGGGCTTAGTAGTGATGAACTTTGACAGGCCGCATCAAAAAAGATTAAGAACCAGTAACATAGCTGAGCGCGTAAACAGAGAGGTAAAAAGAAGGACGCATACAGTTGGAATTTTCCCTAATACTGAATCGTGCCTAAGGCTCGTATCAGCTGTTTTAGTGGAAATTGATGACCAGTGGAGCGGATCACCTAGATACTTAAGTTGAAGTGAATAATAAGGCTTCATAGGGTTTTAGGATAGATCATTCTTGTTCTTATTAACGAGATATAATTGCTATTACCTAAAAGTTAATAATTTATTTTGAGAGGAGAAAAATTTGAGGTATAAATAATTTTTTAGATTGATTAGCATAATTAATTTAAGATATTATGCGATGAGACAGGTACAATAGAGTGCCATTTAGAATTTTAAAGGTTTTTCTAAGTACTGAAGTTGGTTTTTACAGACAAAATAACGCTCTATCGGCAGCCTTGGATTTAGTGAAAAACTTATATAACCTTTTGAAATTATTACTAATAATGGATGTGGTTATGATACATGAGCGCGAGGTTATAGAGTTATTTTGTCGCATAGATGATTTTGCTGAGGAATTTGCAGCACTTGAGCGCAAAGATCTACTCCCTTCATCTGCAGAAAAAAAGTCAGGTCCACCTTGTTGTTTAGCTTATAGCGAGATTATGACAATCATGATTTTGTTCCAAATGATCGGCTATAGAAACTTTAAATATTTTTATACTGGCTTTCTAAAAACATACTGGGGACATTACTTCCCTAATTTACCCAGTTACTCACGTTTTATTGAATTGATGCCTAGAGCGCTAATGCCACTGACAATTTTTATTACTCTCAACGGTGGCAGGCGTAGTGGCATTTACTACATTGACTCAAGTTGCCTACCAAACTGTCACATTAAACGCACTAAACGCCACCGCACATTTAAAGCGGTTGCAAAACTTGGAAAAACATCTGTTGGTTGGTTTTTTGGTCTGAAACTTCATTTAGTAATCAATGACATAGGTGAGTTAATCGCCTTTAAAGTCACGCCCGGCAATCATCATGATTTAGCTGCAGGTGTCTCATTGTTTGAAGGGCTGGAGGCTTTGGCCTTCGGAGATAAAGGCTATATTGGGAAGGCTGTTTTTGAAAAACTACTTGATAGCGGTTTGAAGTTAATTACACGCAAAAGAAAAAATATGAAAAATGCGCAGCCACTTAGCGATCACGAGCAACAGTTATTAAATCAGCGAGGGATCATTGAGACTGTTTTTGGCTGCTTGAAACATAAGTTTCATATTTGGCACACCAGACATCGCTCGGTTGCAAATGCTATTACACATCTTGTTGCTGGGTTGGCTGCTTATATTATTGAGCCATTAACAATTACTGCAGTGAAAAGGTTGCCAAGCAATTAGAATTTAATTACTTGATCACTATTAACTCCGAACTGGGGTTTATTAAACATACGCTTCTTTTTTAGACCTGAAACTAAATAAATCGCTGACTTAACGTTGACATCTATTAGATTATCTACTGAATCTGGGTCAATAAAACGTAGCGGCTCCGTTATAGAAATACCAGCACTATGCACTACCCCATCCAATTTAGTTTGAACCAGAGCAGTACGAGCAAGTAAATCAGTAACGCCTTTATAAGAACTTAAGTCAGCAGGAAACACTTGGTGCTTTTTTGCTGCTTTCATTAAAGATCGGGTCTTTTCGAGCTCATTTTCAGAGCGTCCTGATAATAATACTTCAGCACCAAGCTCACTGAGCAAAACTGCCGTTGCTCGACCAATACCAGAAGAAGCACCGGTAACTAAAATTACCTTACCAGTTAATTCAATCACTTTGGTACTCGACTATAGGTTATCGTTGCTGTTTTTAACGGCAACAAACAAATCTTCAACACTACCCAGCTTGAGAATTTCACCCGGATCTAACTGAAAACCAAACTTTTTATCTAGCAGAGATATCAATCCCAGCATAGAAATCGAATCAATTAGCTCGTTATCAGACAGTAATTCTTTGCCAGTAATTGTGCCCGTATCCAGCTCAAACGTCTCATCCAGTAGTTCATAAAATTCAGTTTTGTTCATAGCCGCTCAGCCCGGTACTCCAGAGAAATTCGGTGTCCATATTATACAGAGAGGCAATTAAAATGCAAAAATGGCACAATAGAAAGTGCCTCATACCAACACTACACATAGCGGACTAACCCATAAACACGAATCTTACCTCTAAGATAGACTACCTTTAGTCACCAATTCTAAAGTTTGCGCTAATTTTAATGCGGCGGCTGAGGCCTCATGGTTCTTACGAACATATTCTCGACCATTTAACCCCATTTTATTTCGTTCATCAGCTGGCATAGCTGCAAGCTTTATCATTGCTTTAGCAAGTAACTCAGGGTTATTAGCTGGTACAGACAACCCCGCTTTTGCCTCAAAAACAGGATCATATTGACAACTTCCAGAAAAGACTATTGGACGTGCCGCGGCCATATAGTCAAATAGCTTATTAGGGCTATGCCCCCACTGATAAAGCGGTGAATCTGATATCGTTAATAAAAATGCATCCGCTTGCGCCAGCATGCTAAATAACTCGTCTTTAGAGACTGAGTCAACAAACTCAACAATACTAATATCCTCAGCCTTTGCTATGAGGCTAGCCTTTTCAGGCCCCTTACCAATAAACCTAATTTTCATTTGAGGTATCGATTTTCCACTCTTATACTCTATTAGCTTCGCTGCCTCTAGAATCAAATAAAGATTATTTGATAAGCCATGAGACCCAGCATAAACAAAAGTAAAAACTGAATTTTTAGATTGAACAGCCTCATCATTTAACAAATCAAATGAAATAAAATTAGGAATATTGATAATTTTTGACGTAGAAACACCGTATTGGCTTATATACCCTCCAACATTAGGCAGCAAAGAAACTATTTTATCAGCGCCTCGATACAGCGCCTTTTCCATCAACCTCATTACTTGTACAAGGGGATGAAGCCTTGATATACCCCCAAGCTTTATTAATGTTTCAGGCCATAAATCTCTCACTTCAAACACAAAAGGAACCTTTAATTCTTTTGCCAACCTATAACTTGCAAAAGCAGAAAAAAGATCGGGAGAAGAACCCATAATAACGTCCGGATACTTTCGCTCTTTAAAGTAACGCAACTTTCGCACCTTGTTTGCAAAGAAGAGCATATTCCAAATTCTACGCCAATTATTTCTCTTGTACTCAGGAGTTTTAAACCATTCAACATGAACATTTGACAATTTGAAAAAATCATCGCCCGATAGATTTTCTTTTACAATTCGGGCCTTGGAGAAATGATTAAAGTCACCAGCAAAAACGCTTACATCATGACCAAGCCTTGCCAGCTCCCTGGCAAAATGATAATGACGAGTGCTCCCTGGCTCAGCAAGAGGTAGAAAATTATTGTGTATTATCCAAATTTTCATCATATAACCAATTTTTTAAGCTAAATTATGCAGTCGCACAATACTCTTCGTAGGCACTGATAACTTGGTTAACCTCACCTAGCTTTTTTAGACTCCCATGCTCCAACCATAAAGCTTTATTACAAAACTGTTTTACGATCTCATTAGAATGGGAAGCCATTACAAGTATATTTGACTGCTCAACATATGTATTCATACGAGCCTTTGCCTTCTCTAAAAAGCGTGCGTCACCTGCACCAATTACTTCGTCAATAAGAAGAATATCGGGAGTTACAACCGTTGACAGTCCAAACGCTAAACGCAAAGCCATGCCAGAAGAATAAGTCTTTACCGGTAAGGAAAGGTAACTACCCATCTCCGTAAATTCTTCTATATCTGCAATAATTTCAGGAACATCCTCTTTGGCAATTCCTAAAAAAACACATCGCGTTTTTATGTTTTCATAACCAGATAGCTCTAACTGCATACCTAAATTCACATCTAATAATGATGAAATCTTTCCGTGAATTTTCACACGGCCAACGCTAGGCTCAAAAATTCCTGCTAATACTCGTAATAAAGTCGACTTACCTGCGCCATTATGTCCAATCAAACCAAGACGATCACCTTTTTTGAGCACAAAGCTTATATCAGATAAAGCTTTAACTACTGTTGTTTCACCTGCAACTTGCTTAATAACTCCACCCGTTGCAACTTTAATAATATGCTTTTTAATTGATCGAGAGTTTACCCCTAATATAGGGTAGTTTAAGGAAACATTGTTTAAACTGATTTCAGATAGGCTCATAGATTAAATCCAATAAGGAATGCTCGCTCGCTTTCTTATAAACAAAGGAATAGCAACTGCATAGACTAATACCGCAAAACACAAACAAAACTCCCAACTATGAAGCTTAGGAGCATCTCCTAATAAAGGAGAACGTATTAAGTCTAAGAAGTAATAAATAGGGTTAACATGCAAAATCAATGAACCCCTACCTATTAGGTGAGGCATCCATGTAACTGGCGATACAAAAAATAGCACCTGCATAATTGTATTAATTATTGGGGGGATATCCCTATATCGCGTAGCAATAATAGAAATAATCAAACCAATACCAGTAATGTTAATAGTGACTAGCAGCATCCCTGGGAAAAAGAGCAACGTATAACCTGACAGGTGGATAGTAAACAAAATCAGTACAATAAAATAAACCGCAAGATTATGAAGAAAGATAATAAGATTTTTCCAGATGATTCGATAGAGATATAAAGTATACGGTAGCTGGACCTGATAAATGTAAGGCTTTGAGGCAACAAAAACATCACAACTATCAATAAATACTCCAGAAATGTATGCCCAAGCAAGGAACCCTCCTGTTAAAAAAGGTACATAGTTAGACAAAGACTGGTGAAACAAGCGACTATAAACAAACCCAAAAGCAACTAAATAAAGAGCCAAACTTAGTGTAATCCAAAACGGGCCCAAAATTGACCCAGCATATTTTTGACGAATATCATTCCAGCCCAAATGAGACCATAACTTTCTGTGCGTTGCACAGCTCATCAAATCTACTAAAGCTCTAGAAGTTTTACTTTTGTATTTATTCATTGCAATACTTAATATCTACGCAAACTCAAGGTGCAATAGGTTTCTTTGCTAAAGATTTACCAGGGTTGCCCGCAACCACCATACCCTCTGCCACATCCTTTAAAACGACAGCTCCGATCCCTACTAAAGCGCCTCTACCAATAGCTACTTTCTGAATAATGCTCGCGTTTGGTGCGACCCAAGCATTCTTCCCAATCTTAACACCACCACTCACTTCAGCACAAGCAATGATAAAAGCACCATCATCAATGTAGGCATTGTGTGCAATATGTACTAAGTTATCTATTTTTACATCGTTACCAAGGTAGGTCGTCCCCATCGTACCCCTACAAATTGTAGAGTTACAACCAACTTGGACATTATCACCAAGCTCAAGAGAACCTAAATGAGGCATACGAATAATTGTATCATTTTCATCACGCTCAAAACCAAAACCATCTTCACCTAATACTGCGCCAGGCTGTATATAACAATTTTGCCCTATCTTTGTGCCCGCTCTAATCGTCACATTGTGACTAATAATTGAATCCTTCCCTATAACTACATTTTCTTCAATAACAACATTTTGTCCAATTTGAACGGTAGGATGTATTACTGGCGCTTGTTTGTTTTCTTGAATGCCAATATGTTCCAACAAAAAATTCAACGCCTTCATAAAAGCTAAGCGCGGATTCTTTGCCTGCAAAATTGCTTCGCCCTCTTGAGCTCGCTCAACATCCGCGATAACGAAAGCTCCTTTAAAGTTACTTTTATCTTTATAATAATGGTTAGCAAAGCATAATGCACCTTCACATATCTCACTTAATGGTGCAATTAGCTTGATCTCATTATCGTCACCTAGCAAAGCTAAGTTTAATTCCTCAGCAAGCAATGATGCTTTTACTGAACTTTTTAAATAGATACGCATCTCACTACCTCAAATAGTTCAGCATATTTTTGCTGTACCTGAGTACCCCGCACACAAGCTAATGAGCGAGTAAACTCCGCTGACGTATAACGTCGGTGTTGTTGAGACTGATAACAACCGATAGCTTTTATTTTAAGTTCTAACTGCTCTTCACTAATAACGCTATAAAATGTGTTGGTAAAATTTCGATTATTCCATGGAACTTCATAAGATAAGATGGTGATATTTTTAAAAGCCCTAAACCCTTCCTGCGCAACTACACTATGATCTTGATGACAATCATCAAGTGAAGGCATAAAAACTACGTCTGGATTAAGTTTATTCCTAAACTGAATCATATCATCAAGAATATCCTGCCGCCTTTCAAAAAACCTTCGAACAGTATAATCCAAAGTAACAACAGCCTCAGACTCCAAACCAAGCACCGCTGTTGCAGCACGTAGCTCATTGCTTAAAGTATCTCGAGGGTATCCCGCCGGCAAAGAATCTTCCGCAGTAGAAAAAGCAAGGTAGGTTACCTTTGAACCACCCTCAATAGATTTAGCCAAAGTACCGCCACAACCTATTTCACCATCATCAGTATGAGGAGCTAAAACTAAGATGTTTTTCCCAAAAAACATAAACTCAAGATCCCATCCAAATTCGCAAGAATATCACATAGGCTCCATAATTTCACGATAAAGCGTTTGTAGTTTTTTGGATTCGGCCGCCCAATTATATAAATCATGGGCTGCGTCATAGCCATTTTTCCTTAGCCGAAAGGCTTGTTCCTGATTTATAAGAAGTGACTGGATAGCTAAACATAGTTGATCTGCATTGTTTGGCTCAACACAAATACCACAGTTATTTTTAGTAATAACCTCTTCGATTCCAGGAATATTGGATCCAATAGCAATCAAACCTGCTGACATATACTCAAATAACTTGGTAGGCAACCCCAAACGAAAAGGGGGAATGTCATGCACTACAACCAAACCTATATCACAAGACCTAAGCACGCCAGCAACTTCCAAGTAACTTTTAGAACCTAAGTACTCAACATCCTTCCAACCTGGCAGTTGCTCGCACTCAGTCTGAAACTTAGCTGTAGTAAAGCTCCCACAAAGCACCAGCTTAAGACCAAGCTTATGCGTAGCACAGATGTATTCTTTAATCCCCCTAACTTCAGTTAAGCTACCTACATAGCACAATTTGACTGGCTCACTAAATTGTTGCCTTATTAATTTCGGCGCAAATCGCTCAAATTCCACGTAGTTTCTAATAGTCACAACCTTTCTTACAGCACCATGAAAGTTGCTTTCAATATCTTTTGTTGCCGCAACAACAGCACTAAATGACTTGCTAATTCTCTTTTCAATAAAATTTGCAAACTTAGAAACCATTGGTTTCAAGCAGCTAGGAATCCAATCTTTATAATAGATATCTTTGGGAAGGTCTTCGTGCACATCATAAACAATCCGCTTACCTTTTTTTGCCAAAAGGTAACCAACTAAAATTAACTCAGGATCATGTATATGATAAATATCAGCATCAAGTTGGCAGCACTTTCTGTACAAAAAAGGAATTGTAGCAATTGGCCTTAAAAGTCTATTTTTAGGAACAGGAGCTGCTATTAACTTTACCTTATTTTTTTCAAGGTCTTTAGAAACCCTACACAATAAACTAACATCATAGCCCGCATCAGCTAGTGACACACATTCTTTGTAATAAATGCGCACATCATAAGGAGAATGAACTGTTGTTAAGTGTAAGATTTTTCCTAACGTTGCTTTCACATTACGCCCTACTGAATAATACTCTCATACAGCTTATCAATACGATCTAATTGAGCCTCCCAGCAAAACTCCTTTCTAAAGACCTTAAGCTCCTTATCACTAAGCTGATAGTCCGAGCAAGCACTAATTACCTGATTTAAAGAAAAGGCTACTTCAATCGGATTGTTATTCTTCAACACAATTCCTCGGCTGTGTTTTGTAACAAACTCAGCCATTTCAGGTTGATTAGAGACAACCACTGGCAGCCCAGCCATTAGCATTTCAAAAAACTTGTTTGGCATAGCATATAAATAGCTTTTACAAATAGGTTCTGATAAAGCCACGCCAACGCTAGCACTTGCGATAAATTGATAAACATCTGCCGAAGGAACTGGAGGAACAAAGTGGATTCGATCAGTTGCCTTAATTTTCTTAGCAAGGCATTTTAACTTTTCTATGGTAGAGACGTTCTGCGGACCAACCATTGCCAAGTGTACCCCATCTAAAAAAGCCATCGCCTCTACCAAACTATCAAGACACCGATCTTCTGTAACTAGCCCTACGTAAACAACCAACGGCTTTGTAATGCTTAAATTAAGGCGTTGTCGAAGTGACTCTTTGGGCGCCTCTACTTGCAACACTGGCGCATTATAAATTACCTCAGGCTGTTTTATTTTATAAAGGCTCGCCAATAAACTAGCTATTCCTTGTGATACAGTAATAACTGCAGAGGAGCCCCTAATACCTCGCCCTTCTTCTATCTGCGCATATTTTTTATTTATTCTACCTTTACGGTCATTTCTATCCGTCTCTAATTCATGAGCATCGTAAATAAAAGGAATGCTTTTCTCGCTTGATACTATTCGTGTAACGGTCAGAGTATCTAAATCATGGCAATGTATAATATCAGCTTTCAATTTTGTTAACACAGGATAAAATGCTGTAAAGCTCTCTAAAGAAATAAAGAAAGATCTGAAATGTCGCTCATAAAAATCAATGATCAACAGTCGAAAATGGCGAAACAACGCTACGTCCTTTTTAAAGACTCTCCCCACCAACTTAAAAGCCTTTCCCACAAAAATTACAAATAAAAAAAACAGTACGAGCAACGCCAAACAAACTAACAATAAAGTCGAGATGAACTTATTAAAAGGCAAAAAAGTGTAAATTTTCCAGGGAGTTTTAATAAAAAATTTTGCTACAGCTTTATATAAGTTTCCTCGCCCTCCAATAGGCATAACTCTGATATAGTCGATCGCTGAATTAGCCTCATAGCCTTTATTTTTATCATCATCACGGCATAAAACCTCTACTTTATATCCAAGCTGAGTTAAAGAATTCGAATACTTTAAAACGCGCGCATCATGGACAGCATCATTATTAACAACAATGACCACCTTCTTTTGTTTTTTATCATTCCCCATACTTTACCCAATATAAAAAAGTGGCGCCATCAAACATAAGTTACCCCGTAAGCTTCTGTCCAGCGAATAATGTTAATAAAGCGCCAAAAACGCCAATCAAAATGAGCTTGGCCAGATAGAAATGACCTCCACTCACTTATCAACTCCGCAGAATTAAAGAAGCCCATATCATTAGCTGCATCAGAAGTTAATATAGACTCCAACCACTGAGAGTGTTCACGTAACCACTGTTGCTCCGGCGTAGTAAAGCCAATCTTGTCCTTTCTCTTTAATATAGTCGAAGGAACATGCCCAGCCATACTGTCACGAAACACTGACTTAGTAATCGCTTTGGAATTTAGAATATACTCCTCTGGCAAAGAAAAGATAAACTCAGCAATTTCTGGGATTAAAAACGGCAGCCGACTTTCAACTGAATGTGCCATAGAGTTTCGATCTGCAACTCGCAACAAGTGAGGAAGGCTTGCTTCTTTAAATGTATATAAAAGCTGATCCAGCATAAGCTCTTTGCTAGAGCTATGCCATGCTGGCGTTGCTACAATATTTTCTTTTGCAAAGAACTCCCAATTCAACCATGATGGACCACTCGATACTTCGGCACCTTTATTATCGAAAATGAACTGAGATAGCCGAGAGAGTCCTTTGCTAGCCGTGTAAAGATACTTAACGTTAGCCATGCCAGGCAACCGCATCGCATTAAATAAAAAGCGAGTTGCAGAAAAAACTTTTCGCTGGCGGATCAATGAGGCTAACCGCGCAACAATATAAGAACGATACCCAGCTAGCAGCTCATCGGCACCTTGACCATCAAGCACAACCTTGATACCAGCTTGTTTTATTGCTTTAAACACGCGGTATTGAGCAAAGGCACTTGAACTACCAACTGGTTCATCCTGAACTTTAATCAACTCATCCAGCTCATTAGTTAACTCTGTCGCAGAAGGTTTTATTTTATGCGGATTCGCTTTTGATGCATTATTAACAATGTCTATCCACTTTTCTTCGCTTATAGACTCCTGATCTGCAATATAACTGATAGTGGTTAAATCCAGCTCTGTGCCACCTATTTCTCTCATCATCATAACAATGGACGATGAATCAATGCCACCAGAAAGGTTTGCAGCAATAGGGACATCGCTACGCATATGAATTCCAACTGAGTACTTAAAAAGCTCTTGCAGCGTTTCTGTGGCTTCTTGGTAGGAAATGAGTGGTTTGCGATTAATCCTTGCGGTCCAGTAACACATTCTTCGAAACGACCCTGGTGAAGCAAAGTTAATTTCAATATAGTGCCCAGGTGGTAAAGCTTTTATATCACGAAAGAACGTAGCATCTGTTGGCTCTTGTCTACCTTGACATAAATAATCATAGGTTACTTGCAAGTTTGCTTTTGAACTTACCCCAGGAATATCCAGCAAAGCTTTTGTTTCTGAAGCAAAAGCAAATAAAGAGTCGTTCAGAGTATAATAAAAGGGTTTAATACCAAAATGGTCTCTTGCACAAAATAATTTACCTTCCTTTAAGTCAAGAATTGCAAATGCAAACATCCCTTTAAGTTTTGCAAGCAGCAATTTCCCCCATTGTTGATATGCTACTAGCAAGACTTCCGTATCAGTATGAGAGGTAAATGTATACCCGAGATCTATTAGCTCTTTTCGTAATTCAATAAAATTATAGATCTCTCCATTGTAAGTAACAGCGTACTGCCTATCATTCGAAATCATTGGCTGCCAACCATGCTCAGACAAATCTAAGATAGATAGTCGAGTATGAACTAAACCGATATCACCACCCGGCAATTGATGCGCCTCTTTTGCACAAACTATTCCTTGATCCTGATTTAAAATAAGCACCCCTTTATCATCAGGACCACGGTGATCAAGCTTCTTTTGTAGAGTCGTAGCAACTTCTCGAGCATCAAACTTAGACCGAGTATAGTTAATAAAGCCAGCTATTCCGCACATATAAAAAATCCTACAAAAACCTTCCACTTATCAAGCAGAGCTCCACCGTTATCACTTAGCACTTAATAGTAACAATTAGCAAAAGACCAGTATTGCCCATCTAGCTCATAATCAAAGAGGCTATACAAACTAAATCTCAGATTCAATGTCATCTGGCAATCGGCCCACCATACTATCAAAATCCACCACAGAGGGAAAGAGAAAGTCTCTTCCAATGCAAGATGAGCCTGAAATAGCCCCCACTTTCCAATGCAAAGTGGGCCTGAAGTTGTTGCGTGATCGTTCATCCTATATGGATGAATATCAATATGAACGACATAGAATTAAACACACTTGCCCAGATTGAGCAATTTCTATCCTCATCAACCCAGCTTACCTTTGAAGCTACATTACGAGCAGAATCTTACCTATGGGTTACGAACACATTAAAAAAATTTGCTTATTGCGGTATGTGCAAAAAGGACAAAGGATTGATTCGTGATTACCTGCAACGAATGACTGGTTACTCACGTTCACAAATTACTAGGCTAATTGCTCAGTATCAAAAGTCAGGAAAAGTTGTTGTTAAGCAACGATCACCTAGAAATAAGTTTAGCTTAATCTATACGCATGAGGATACTTGGTTGTTAGCTGAAACGGATCAGGTTCATCAAACGCTTAGCGGGCCTACCACAAAAAAACTTTGCGAGAGAGCCTTTCATTTGTTTGGAGATAAGCGTTATGCGCGTCTTGCTTTTATCTCAGTCTCTCATCTTTACAATCTTCGACAAACTGAAACCTACCAGCGCAAACGGCGACACTTTAATAAAACTAAAGCAACGCAGGTTTCTATTGGTGAAAGGCGAAAACCAACTCCAGAGGGTAGGCCTGGCTTTATACGTATTGATACAGTGCACCAAGGAGATATGGATAAAATCAAGGGTGTTTATCATATTAATGCTGTTGACGAGGTGACACAGATGGAAGTAGTCTGCGCTGTTGAAAAAATTAGTGAGGCTTACTTAATCCCTGTCTTAGAGCAAATAATCGATACCTTTCCATTTAAAGTGTTAGGCCTACATGCTGATAATGGCTCAGAGTACATTAGACCTTCTGCGAAACTAAATACTGGGCGAGCTTATGCTCGTTTGTAGTTTTAGAATCCGGCTTGAAGATTGAGAATCCCAGCAATAATATTAAATCTCATATTGTGTTTTCTGCGAAAATTCCTATACACCTCCCCAAGAATGCGGAATTTTTTAAATTTTGAGAATTGATGTTCAACCCTAATACGGATCTTGCTGTGATTACGGTTATCCTCTTTTTGTTGAGTAGTTAATTTGCCGCCTTTGGGCTTTTTATGAGGTAAGTTAACCAAGGGGTCAGTATGTTGAATTCCTTGGTATCCTAGATCAGCATATTTTTCTGCTGGTGGCAGTGGGCTGCCACGTTGTCGGATCTTAATATCATGAACCCTCCCAGGCATTGTTTGAGAGACGTTGATTATTTTTCCGGATGTACTCATTGCTATCTCCACCTTTTGAGTATGTCTTTTCTTTTTACCAGAATAATAATCTTTACGTGGCTTCTTCTTTTTGGGGCGCTGAATAGGCTGCTCCGTTACATCCATTAATATAGCGCAAACCGCATCTTCTGTTAGGGTTCTGTCTTTTTTAATATGAATATGCTTGGCCACTAAGGGTTCTAAGCGTTTAAATAAGCGGCAGACATTACTGTCATCCAAACCAACAAAGTAACCTAAGAATTCATGTGTTACATAAGTGCGATAGTACATCATGAGAAGCAAAAGGCGATCATGGTGCGTGGTGAGTTTCGGGCGCCTTCCCAGCTTACTAAACTCATCATCAAGTGATGACTTCACTTGTTGGTGTATCGTTTCAAAATCATCAAGGGTCAAACCAGTTAACTTTTTAAAAATACGCGGGCGGTTACTGAGTTGCTGATAGCTTAATAGCATATGCCTTTCCATGAATGATTATTAATCAGGCAATTATAAGCAAATTTTAGCTAGTTTCTAGAACTGCCCTTAGTTACGCAGAAGGTCTATTAATCAGCATGTAGCTAAACTATTGCAAAAGTTATTTATTGAACTCACTAAATCGAGGCCAAGGCATAGTAATGACAACGGTTTGGTGGAAAGTAAAAGCTAGTGCGCCATCCTTTCTGTAAATTCCATTGACTTGCTGAAAATAAGCAGGCGACTCAGTCAGATTAGAAATTCCTGTATCCGTTCAATATCAGCATGATTTGAAAATAATTCAAAAAGTTCTTGACAGCTTTTTCGTGCAAATTTGGAAATTTTATATTGGAATCATCGTGTGTCATAAAAGCATGATGTGCGCTCTATAACAACGCTGTATGCTCGGATTATTTTTTCATCGATCAGGTTCATGGCTTAAAAATAATTTCAGCAGTACGGCCATCTGTGTGGGGAAAATTTACCTTTTCAAAACCGTGGTATACTCTTCCTATGAAAAAACAACCTGACAAATCAGTTTTAGCCGATCTCATTGAGAGATTTAATAATACTGTTACACCAACAGCACTAGAAACAGATTTTAGCAATGTATGTGAAAGTCAGGCTGAGAAAATCATAAAGCTAGAAGACAAGGTGCAATCGTTAAATAACGCATTAAATAAATATAAAGGTGAGCAAGGAAAGCCTAATGTTAGAAAGCAAACGCGCGCTAACAAGGACAAGGATCATTCCTCCGAGAAGGATAGAAAAGGAAATAAAACCAATAAAACTAGAAAGCCAAAATCTAGTAAAAAAAATCTCGAAGTCTCTAATACAGTGACACTAACAATTAATCCAGATTCGTTGCCCAGCGATGCTGTGCCAAATGGCTCTAAGAAAACACTTATCCAGGATATAAAAATTGCTGCTAATAACACTCTTTTTTTGCGCCAACAATATTACTCCCCTTCTGAAAACAAACACTATACAGCACCTCTGCCAACTGGTTATGAGGGCCAGTTCGGCCCTACTATTAAAAGCTGGACAAGCTTCCTAAATACTCAAGGTGGTATGACGCTAGAAAGCCTTGAGACATTTTATAAAACCGCCAACATAGATATTAGTAAATCAACCATCCATAGCTTCACAATTAAAACACCTACGATACTTGAGCCCGAGAAGGTAGAAGTTGTGAAGGCAGGTTTACAATCCACGAACTACCAGCACCTAGATGACACCAACGCTAGAGAGGATGGGAAAAACCGTTATGTTAATGTATTGGGTAATGAGTATTATTCAGCTTACTTTACGCTGACCAGTAAAAGTCGATTAAGCGTCATTGAAATGTTAAGCAAAGACCACTTTGGGTTCACATTAAATGAGGCCGCTTTTAATTTACTGGCTACTATGAACTTACCCCACAAGGTAATCGAAAGCTTAAAGGTATTTCACTCATCGACTATCTTAAACAGTAAGGAGCTGGAAGTTATTCTTGATAAGGTATTAGGTGATAAAAAATTTCCAAAATATAGAAAGCTGATTACTGATGCGGCAGCTATCTCAACATATAGAAAGAGTCCTTATGCGATAGAAACACTCATTACCGATGATGCGCCACAGTTTAAGCTCATTACTGAATCACTCGCCTTGTGCTGGGTTCATGAGGGTAGGCATTATAAAAAGCTGACGCCAATTTTTAAGAAGCACCAAGACTCTGTTGACAGCTTCTTGGATAGGTTTTGGGATTATTATCATAAGCTCATTGAATATAAAAAGAACCCAGGGCAAGATGAGATAGATAAGCTATCCGATGAGTTTACTGAGTTATTCTCAACAATCACTGGCTACGAGAAACTAGATAAACAAATTGAGCTCACCTTAAAAAAGAAAAGGCAGCTATTGTTAGTGCTGGAAAAGCCAGAGCTTCCTCTACATAACAATCCAGCAGAGTTGATGGCTCGGAAGCAGGCTAGAATGCGCGATGTACACCTTCATACTATGAGTGAAGAAGGAACGAAAGCTAAGGATACAATGGTTACAATTACTGAGACATGTAAAAAGCTAGCAGTTAATGTCTTCGATTATATATATGACAGAATTACAAAAAACTATTCTATGCCTTCGCTAGCGGAATTAATTACCATCCGCTCATCACAGGCGCAGTAAACTAAAGAGAGCGCAGCATGAGCATCATGCTGAAATAAGACGGATACTTTAAATCTTCATCCAACAATTTAGCGCAACGGCTTACCTCTGTGCTTGAAATATCTGTTCCACAGAGTTGCTTTAGCACCTTTTCAACTTTGCGCGTGGAAACCCCATGCACATACATTTCAGCGACAGCCAGCTTAAGTGCTCTATCAGAGCGTACACCTCGCTCTAAGACTGATGGATAGAAGGCTTCATTGGAGTCTCTAACCTGCGGTATCTGTAGCTCAAGCTGACCTTGACCTGTGTTAATTAACCTTGGTTTAAAGCCGTTCGCATATCCGTTTCTATCGCCAGTTCGCTCATAAGGACTGGCATTTAAATGGCGCTCCCTTTCTATTAACATAGCCTCATTCATCAACCTGGAGACAAGCTTAGGTAAAGCT
>CBDALO010000040.1:0-3252 GCA_965196985.1 Gammaproteobacteria bacterium
CAGCTAAAATGTAAATAAACTACTTCTACCAAAAATAATTTCTGGTTTGTTAAAGTTTTGTTGCGGATAGATTTCACCCTTAATTCATCACCGTACCTTTGCGTAGAAACTGAGGGGCCTGGGGGCACGTGCCCCCTACTTTTCTAGCTACGACCTGTGTGCCTCCTATTATTCTAAAAGTTTTATTCTAAAAGTTGTCCGTTTTCGTTATAAAAATGTCCCTTTATATCGTGAAAGTACCACATATCATGGTGAAAGTACTCCCCCCCCCCCATTTATCGGGAAAGCGCCCTTTTTTATCGTGAAAGTGGCCAATTTGAATGCCCCTGTAGCTTGAAACAATGCCCTTTTTGAAATTATATGCCCTCCCTCACTTTCCAAAATGTTCGTACGCCCAGGTGACCGTATCTTAGATTGCTCTCGCAATGTGCCCTGTAGACCTGGTTTAATGATGACTTCTGATTGTACAAAATTTTTTTTAGAATCCTGGCAATTTATTGACTTCTCTAAATTTTAGCCTTGAGCAAAAGCAGCAAAAAATGAGAGAATCTCGATTTTGTATCCACGTTCTTGAATTCCATTCCTTTTACAGCCTCGGTTATTCAGCCTCTATTCCATTGGGCTCTAAGATGATAACCAAGATGGCGGCGATTGTGAGGCAATCTAGATCCATCAGCAGGACAGTATTAGCAGTTTCAAACCATGCAAGGCGCGCAATATCATCAACAGTTGTTCTAAAAGATCATCACCATCTACCAGCAGATAAAGTTACCCACACAGGACAGGTATAAAAGGGTTTTTTTTCGCAGACAAAGGGCTTACAGAACAGAGACAGACTTAAGCACATGAAAAATAAATTCAAAAACATTACCAAAATAAAAAAATTGCGCTAATTTTCTAACGGTATGAATACTAATTATCCCTGATGCTACCTCCTGTGTGCCATTTTTACACATAAAACATTGAATAATAGTAGTGGGAGGTAGTATTATTAAACTTTTCGAGAACAAATTTGGGAAACATTTTCCTCAAAAGAATCTTCAGTTCCAGCAGTTTAAAGTTATATTGTTGAACATCTTGTTGAGTTCTGCCATGCTCTACAGTCTTGCTTTGAGAAAAGTGACAGGCTAACAATTCCTGCTTTTATGAATTTCAGGTTTTTGCTGATAATGACTTTAGAAGAGCCAGATTTGTAGACAAACAGAAAGAGGTAAGATTACTTTAAAAAATTGTTTGATGAAAGAGATTTAAAATTGGTGATCGATGGATTATTGATCATAATGATTAATGATGTCATGATGTCACAATGATGATGATGATGATGATGATGATGATGATGATGATGATGATGATGATGATGATGATGATGATGATGATGATGTTAATGATGATGATGATGATGCTGATGATGATGATGTTGATGATGTTGATGATGATGATGATGATGCTGATGATGATGATGTTAATGATGATTATAATGATGATGATGATGGTGGTGATGATGATGATAATGATGATGATGCTGATGATGGTGATGTTGATGATGATTATAATGATGATGATGTTGATGATGATGATGATTATGATGATGATGATATTGATGATGATGATGATGATGATGATTATAATGATGATGTTGATGATGATGATGATGATCATGATATTGATGATGATGATGATGATGATGATTATAATGATGATGTTGATGATGATGATGATGATGATGATGATGATGATTATAATGATGATGATGATGATGATGATGATGATAATTGTATTATATTATATTGTATCTGTTCATTTTCAGGTGAATGAAAATTTTAGTGAAGTGCTTATCAGTGAAGTACCTCCAATAAAAACCAATGAAAGAGTTGTTTCGTGTGATGGAGGTAGGTGACAAGCATCAATATATGCATGTTGAAAGATAATTCACATAAAACATCATTCCATTTGTCATCATTTTTATTACTCAACATTACTTCTTTCTATTTTAATTTCTTCTGCATGAATCACACCCACCCATTTCACATTTTCTTTCCCTGTTTTTACAGGAGGTGGTGCTTTAGGTCATCCAAAAGTTTACATCAACTTGGTATGAATTTTGTTGCTTTTATTGGTAAATGATTTATTCTAACCATTGTACCAGCCAATAGTTCCATATTAATTTTTCGTTTTTAAAACACAGAGTCTATCAAATAATTCATTTCAGAGAAGAAAATCACTTACAAGACAAGAAAAGAAAATTATTTCCTTTTTAATTTTTATAATGTAATATGCTGCACAGATTATAGCAGTTGCATGACATTTATAAAGATCAACTATAACAGCTCCAACTAAACTTCGAAATACAAAGGTAGATTGTACCTTGATGCCAAATTTTCTGCCTTCAGTGATAACTGGTTAATTTAATGTATGTAGCAGGTAAAATAGCAGGAAAGCAGAATAGAACAAAATAGCAGGCTGCCTACAGGATTCTCAAAGACAATTGTGTAATTATATAACTTAAAGAATGTGAGAACTGTAAATATAAGGAACTACTCAGAGCAGAAGGAATGCAAAGCGAATATTGGAAGATTATGATTTATTATTTCAACCTGATTCAAATGATCATAAATAATAAAGTAAAGTAGAGGTGAAAATAGCCAGCTACCTAGCAAATTCTCGGGAATGCTTGCGCTTTTGAAAGCATAAAAATTTTTTATTGTGATTCTTTATCAACAGTTTTGAGCACTAACAACAGCAAAATAGTTAAAACACATGATCCACCACCACTTCGTTCCCAAAACCAAATAATTCTTTTTTATAGTCTTCACGTTTTCGTTTGGTCGGAAGAGACAGAACCCTTGTAACTTGAAACTGCAACAATCAGCTCAACCCCCCTCCTGACTACGTCCCTTGTTGATTTACTATAATATAACATGGATATATACTATGAAGAAATTCTGAATGCCAGAACAAATTGAGACATCAGATATAAACGCAACTTTAATATGAATTTAAGGATGAAAGCCACGGCGAGCCACATTTGATAGATAAATAAGAAGTGTCAGAAAAGAGACATTTCTTTTATTTCATTTCATTGTGATACATCCATGTTTTTTAAAACAGGCCAGTGAAGACTTAATCAGTTAACTACGACATATTCAGGTTTACGACATGTTCAGAACGTTTCGGGACAAGCTTGTCCCATCCTCAGCTAATGACGGGAAAATTAGGGGATAAATATGTATGAAAAAAATATGGAAAACAGGA
>CBDALO010000042.1:0-53066 GCA_965196985.1 Gammaproteobacteria bacterium
AGCTAGAAACGATTCCGGCTGATTTTCAAGGTAAAACTGGTATTATATTGGGTGAAGTTAACTGGGGTGCCATGAAAACTTTATTCCAGCAAGGCGCTTGCTGTTATTACCGAAGCTGTGTTGAAACAATTTTTGAAGAGCTGTGGAGTCGGTTGCCTGAGGGAAACAGTTTATTAAATCACTATCAGACTCGTTTTCAACAAGCTCTTCCTGCACTTGATGACTTAGATGGCTGGCGGCAGTTAGCCAAGCAAGTTAGCTTTTCATTGATTTTGGTTGATGCCTACGAAGATTACTGCCGTAAAAAGGGTGCGGATAAGGTTAACGATGATTATAAGAGATATGTTTTTGAGCAACCGGCGCGTCATACTTTAGTTGAGCTATGTAGTCAGGTCAGCAAGTGTTGTGGTTGGTTTGGTCATTTGCATAAAAATTCTTTTTTGACTCAAGTGCTAGAGCAACGTGATATTCCTTGGCATAAGGAGCTTTTTGCGCCGTTGTTTGTTGATGACTTGCAAGCTGTTTATGATGACAGACTTTATCTGCCTGGCGCAGGTGGTCAAGAGCGTATGGGTGGAAATTTCTTTAAACCAGCATCACGAGTGGCGCGCGATCAGGTTTTAGCAGCGGTGGAAGAGTATGTAGAAACTGATCTGTGCGTTGCTTTTGCGTAAGTAAAGCGCAGCATAGCGAGCCATGGAGCAAAAGCAATGCGCAAATTAGCAAACACGGTGTAAAAAAGAATTTATGCAACAACGTCGTTTGACGAGGGGTTCGTTAGTGGGAGGGGTATTGACACTCACCTTGACTTTTTTGGTGTTTTTCTTGCTAAAGTATTGTTTTGTCGTTAATAATTAAGGTGTTAGTCAATAAATATCGAGGGATTGAGTCATGAGTGATGAAGAGCAAAACCAACAACAACCTAGCCAGGATTCTGGTGGTGGTCAAGATGGCGGCAACCAAGGGGGTGGTAAACCCGGTGGTAGCTTTAATGATATGTTTAACAAGGTGATGGACTGGAGTAAGCAAAACCCTATTCCATCAGTCATTATTGTTGTTTTAGTATTAATTATTCTTTGGGCTATTTTCTAGCCTATTTACACAGTTAATTGATGCAAACAAAAACCCGCTATTGGCGGGTTTTTGTTTAGCTTTATTGCATAAGTAATAGGATAGATAGCTTGATTTAAGCTAATTTGTGTGTTGCTTTTGCGTAAGTAAAGTGCAGCGTAGCGAGCCATGGAGCAAAAGCAATACGCAAGTCAGTAGGCGAGCAAAAACACAGGTAGGTAAGAACAATTGGCGCGGCAAAACCATTCAGGTACACTACTCGCACTTAACGGATCAAGTGGTGTGAAATGCTAAAAAATGAACGTTTGGTGACTGCAGAATCCTTAACTCGTGAAGAGGTAGTGGATCGAGCAATTAGGCCAAAAACTCTACAAGAATACATTGGTCAGCCGGCAGTTAAAGAACAAATGGATATCTTTATAGGTGCAGCACGACAACGTCAAGAAGCACTTGATCACGTATTGATCTTTGGTCCGCCCGGCTTAGGTAAAACCACTTTAGCCAATATCATTGCTCATGAGCTAAATGTCAGCTTAAAGCAAACTTCAGGCCCTGTATTAGAAAAGGCTGGTGACTTGGCAGCGTTGTTGACCAATCTTGAAGAAGGTGACGTGCTCTTTATCGATGAAATTCATCGTTTAAGCCCAATGATAGAAGAGATCCTTTATCCAGCGATGGAGGATTATCAACTGGATATTGTAATTGGTGAAGGACCAGCCGCACGTTCGATTAAGTTAGATTTACCCCCGTTTACTTTGGTTGGCGCAACAACGCGAGCAGGGTTGTTAACCTCACCGTTGCGTGATCGTTTTGGCATCGTGCAGCGCCTAGAATTTTACCAACAGCAAGACCTCACCACGATTGTGCAACGCTCAGCACAGTTACTAGGTGTGCCAATTGATGCACAAGGTGCGGCTGAGGTGGCAAGGCGTTCGCGTGGTACACCGCGAATTGCGAATCGGTTACTGCGTCGGGTGCGAGATTTTGCTGAAGTAAAAAGTGATGGCAAAGTAACTGCTGCAATAGCACAACAAGCCCTGGATATGTTAAAGGTTGACCAGCAAGGTTTTGACTTAATGGACCGAAAGCTATTGCTTGCCATGATAGAAAAATTTGCCGGTGGCCCAGTAGGGGTTGATAGCTTAGCTGCGGCAATTGGTGAGGAGCGTGGCACGATTGAGGATGTATTAGAGCCTTATCTTATTCAGCAAGGATTTATTATGCGTACCCCAAGGGGGCGAGTGGCGACTCAGCATGCTTATTTGCACTTGGGGCTGGTAGTGCCTAAACAATTAAAACAGCAAGACTTGGAGCTTAGCAGTAATGAAGCATTTGAATAACAGTGAGTTTCGAGTTTACGTTGAGGATACGGATTATGGCGGCGTTATGTACCATGCTAACTATTTGCGCTTTTGTGAAAGAGGTCGTAGTGAGTGGTTACATGATATTGGTTTTGGTGGGGATAAATGGAATGCCTTAAAGTTAGGCTTTGCTATTCGCCATGCCAAACTTGATTATTTATTGCCAGCTCGTTTAGGGGATAAACTACGGATAAGCACTTATCTAAAAAGCTTTCGTAAAACAGCAGTGACTTTTTATCAAACCATCACTAATATACAGGCTGATCAAATGCTTTGTAGCGCGGAAATTGTGGTTGTTATGGTGAATGAAAAATTTAAACCTTGTGCAATTCCTAGCGTACTTAGTCAACACTTCCAATAGGAGCAAACTATGCCGGAGCAAACTTTCTTAAGTTACTTTATTACCACTAATCCGGTTGTGCAGGTGGTGATGATTATTTTATTGTTGGCCTCTGTTATTTCCTGGGCGGTTATTTTTCAAAAGTGGTTTGGTCTAGGAGGTGCAAGGATGGCTGCAAAGCGCTTTGAAAAACAATTTTGGAAAACTGAAGACCTGGATGAGCTTTTCCTTCAGGTTGATAAAAAGGGTGATAAAAATGCCGGTTTAGCAGCACTGTTTCGTGAAGGCTATCAGGCATTTAAACGTTTGCAAAGTAATGCTAAGGCAACGCCAAGAATGTTATTAGAGAGTGCACAGCGAGCGACTCGTGCTAGCATAGCTTATGACGATGAAGTCTTGGGCACTAACCTTTCTTTGTTAGCAACGATAGGGTCTATTAGCCCTTTTATTGGTTTGTTTGGCACAGTGTGGGGCATTATGATGTCGTTTCATGCCTTAGGTTCGGCAGCACAGGTGACCATTGCAATGGTTGCGCCTGGCATTGCAGGTGCATTGGTGGCTACGGCAATGGGTTTGTTTGCTGCGATTCCTGCAGTAATTTTTTATAATCGTTACGTCAATCAGGTCGATCGTTTATTAAATCGTTATGAAGCTTTTCAGGATCAATTTTTATCAGTGCTACAAGGCAAAGCGCTTGCTGGACAAGCATTAACTGCAGAGCAACAAGAGGCTGATGAAACTTATGCGTAGATCAAGACGTGGTATGCATCGACGTATGCTTTCTGAAATCAATGTAGTGCCTTATATTGATGTGATGTTAGTGTTGCTAGTGATTTTTATGATTACCACCCCTTTGCTTACACAAGGTGTGCACGTTAATTTGCCCAAAGCACAGGCACAAGCAATTACCATTAAGAAACAAATTCCAATCGTGGTGACTGTTGACAAAATGGGGCACTATTACGTTAATATTTCGCCAACTCCATCCGTGCCAGTAACCGCTAGCCAGCTAGTTAATTTAGTTGCTGCCGAAGAAATCTTGGCCAAGCAAGAGCAAAGAACCCGGCCAGTTTATGTGAAAGGTGATACTTTGTCGGTCTATGGTGATGTGGTCCAGGCGATGGCCTTGTTGCAAAAAGCTGGCGTGCAACACGTAGGTCTACTAACAAAGTCAGTGCAACAGGCAGGAACAAGCCATGATGGGGCGGCGTAGACAACAAGGTGGTTTAATCCCGCTGCTTGTTTCAGTGGCGCTGCATGCTGCATTGCTCTTGTTAGTCATTGGTGGGGCGGGTTACTTTTATCATTATGAAACCCATCATGTCACATTAAATGCTCCGACAGAGAAACCCATTGTGCATGCCGTAGCTGTCAACCAAGCCCAGGTTCAGCAAGAAATTGCAGCGATTAAGGCGCGTCGTGAAGCAAGAAAGCAAGCGGCATTAGCTTTGCAAGCGAAAGCGGCGGCAGCAAAGCAGCAATTGACCAGCCTTAAGCAACAGCAGGTAAGCTTTGAAAAGCAAGCTTTGCAGCAGCGCGAACAAGCTAAACAACACCTGGCAGAACTAAAAGAACAGACTAAGTCGCAGCAGCAACAAGCAGAGCAAGAGTTGGCAAAATTGCAGCAGCAAACGCGTGCTCAGCAGCAAAAGTCGCAGCAGGTGCAATTACGCTTAACTCAAACTCAGCACAAGTTGGCACAGCTTCATCAACAGCAGCAAACACTAACTGTTCAAAATAACAAGGTCCAAGCTCAGCTAGCACAGACTAAACAAGCTTTAAAGAATGAAGAGTCGCGGTTGGTTAAAAAGCGCTTGCAGCATCAGTTGCAATTAGAACAGGCTGAGCAAAAAGCATTGCAGCAGCAACAAATGCTTAATACTTTGGCGCGCTACAAGACACTGATTTTAAGGTCAATAGGCAAAAAATGGATTATTCCACACAATGTTAATCCGCAAGCAAAAAGTGTGTTACTGGTAACTTTAAGCTCAGATGGTACGGTTGAGCAAGTGGATGTGTTGCAATCAAGTGGTAACCGTATTTTGGATCGTTCTGCTGTGGCAGCGGTATTTAAAGCTTCGCCTTTGCCCGTGCCGCAAAACCCTCAGTTGCTTAAGCGTTTTAGTCAGTTGAAATTAGCGGTTAAACCGGAGGGTTTGCTGAATGTAAGCTCTTATGAGGGGAGTGGTGAGTGAGTAAACTACTAGATTCTTTAAAGGTGAAATTTCTAGTTGCCAGAAGGCACTGGATAAAAATACTAAACTTATTGGTACTATTGTTTTGTTTGCCGAGTTTGTGCCAAGCGGCTTTGGATTTGGAGTTAACTAAAGGAGTTAAGGCTCGAGTGCCCATTGCAGTTGTGCCTTTTTCTCAGCAGGGCGTGGCAGTTAAGCCTCCTGTTGATGTTAGCCAGGTGATAACAGCTGACTTGCGTTACAGCGGCCAGTTCAGGTTGCCTAGTGAGCAGGCAATGACGCAACGACCTTACCAGGTTTCTCAAGTTAAATTTAATTACTGGCGCAGCTTGGGTGTTTCAGCAATCTTGATTGGGCAGGTGCAGTCACAAGGAGAAGGGCAGTATCTTGTTTCTGCAACGTTAGTTAACCTATTTAAAAATAAAAAACCTACTGTACCGCAAACAGCGCAATCAGCAGCTTATGACCCTGCCAATAACCCAGTATTGTTTCATGTAACATTTACTGTGAATAAAGCACAACTGCGTCAAGTTGCCCACCGAATTGCAAACCGTGTTTATCAGGATTTATTAGGGTTGCCTGGTTACTTTACTACACGATTGGCTTATGTCGGCGTTACACAGCAACCTATTAAAGGGTTAGAGCGTTATAATTTAATGCTTGCTGATTATGATGGGTATGATGCTTATCCCTTGTTAAGCTCTAATCAGCCTTTGGCGGCGCCAAGTTGGTCGCCTGATGGTAAGTACTTAGCTTACGTTTCTTACGAGAATGGTGGTCAGCCAGCAGTTTACCAAATTGATGTTAAAACTAAACAACGCAAACTGTTAGCAGAATTTCCTGGTGGAGTGAATGATAAGCCAGTTTGGTCGCCTAATGGCAAACAACTGGCGTTAGTGCTGGCTAAGACAGGCGTGCCAAAGATTTATTTGCTTAATTTAACCTCCGGCAAGTTGACTCAGCTTACCCATGGCTGGAGCGTTGATACTGACCCTGCTTGGATGCCTGATGGTAAGTCACTTGTGTTTGTTTCTAACCGTTCAGGTTCGCCGCAGCTTTATCAGTTAAACTTAACCAGCGATAAAGCCAAGTTGGTCACTTATAACGGGGGTTATAATGCTTCGCCAAATGTGGCGAGCAACGGCGAGGTGATTGCTTTGTTACATGGTGCGGGAGGTCAGTATAATATTGCCTTGCTTAACCTTAAGTTAGGGCAGTTTGAGCTGTTAACAAGCAATGGCTTGGCACACTCACCAAGTTTTTCACCGCTGGGTAATTTAGTTGTGTATTCAACTTATCTGGCTGGGCATGAAAATTTAGCCATGGTCAGTAGTGATGGGAGTGTGCAGTTTGATTTACCTAACCCTTTAGGACTTGATCAGCGTCAACCAGCTTGGAGTAGTCAATGATGAAAGTAAAACAACTGCGATGGCTTTCTATTGTTATATTTACTGTCTTGCTAGCAGCCTGTGCTAGGCATCCACAAGTAACGGTAACTGGGGGGAATGCAGTTAATGGGAGTGTGGCAGAACCCACTTCAGCAGCAGTGACAAAATTCACTAAGGGTCCGCATCAAGGATTGTTGGGTGTGCGCCAGTACTACTTTAATTGTAATGACAGTTTGTTTCCAGCGAGCTATCAGGTAGCAGCAAAAGCTCAGGCCAGCTATTTAAAAGCACATCCGCAAGCCAGTTTGTTGCTGCAAGGTTATAGTTCAGCAGCCGGTAGTGAAGGTTATAACATTGCTATTGCCCAACAAAGAGCAGAAAGCGTAGCGACTTATCTGTGTTTGCAAGGGGTATCTAAAGCGCAGATAAGTTTGGTAAGTATGGGGAGCGTGACGGACTTGCCATACTCAGGTTCAGTAAATAGTAAGAATTGTCGGGTGGATTTGGTTTACCTTTAAGGAGAACTCAATGAGAAAAACTATTGTGGTACTTATGATGATGGGAATAATTGGGGTTGGTTTTGCACAAACTGCACCAGTGGGGCAAGCTTCGGCAACGCCAATGGGCATGTCAGTAACTAACCCTAATTTTACTAATGCTGCGCCAGTTAATTCGGCATTGGCTAGCCCTAGTCAATTAGCTAACTTACAGCAAAAAGAGGGGGCAGTGTTAAGTAAGCTTGACATCCCTCAAAAGGTTGATCAGTTGCAGCAGCAGCTAGCAGATATGCGAGGTTTGGTCGAAATTCAGGGGCATGAATTACAGCAGCTTGAGCTAAAGGTGCAGGCTTTAGAATCTGGAGCGAGTGGGCAAGCCGGAAAAACTAAAATGCCAGTAGCCGGAGCGGGTTCGGTGCCAGTGAAGGCATTGCCGGCAAGCACGGCTAAAAATACAGGCATGCAAGGTAGTGCGATGTATTTACAGGCTTATCAGTTAATTCAAGAAAAGCAATATACGCCAGCAATGCAATTATTGCAGTCTTATTTGAAACAATATCCTAATGGAAGCTATGCGATGTCAGCTCACTATTGGTTAGGTGAATTATATGCTGTGTCTGGTGATGCAAAGTCTGCTGAGCAACAGCTAACAACGGTTGTGACTAATTATCCAAAATCAGAACGTGTGCCTGATTCTATGTTGAGACTAGGTATTATTGCTTATAGTCAGGGCCAATATAAACAAGCTGCGAGTTGGTATAACAAGTTAATGAGTCAGCACCCGAACTCTAGTGCGGCACAAATTGCTCAGTCTGAACTTGAGCAAATGCAAAAAGCAGGTTATGTGCAATGATGGAGTTGCCTAAGGTCATTGCTCACCGGGGATTGAGTGCGCTTGCACCAGAAAATACTTTAGTAGCTATGCAGGCAGCTCAGCAACAAGGTCTAAAGTGGGTTGAATTTGATGTGCAGTTAAGTGCTGACCAACAGCCAGTAGTTTTTCATGATGATGATTTAGACCGCACTAGTAATGGTAGCGGTCCTTTAGCTGATTTGACTTTAATGCAGTTGCAGCAATTGGATGTTGGCAGCTGGTGGGATAATAAGTTTGTCGGTGAAAAAATTCCTACTTTTGCAGAGATGGTGATTTTCCTTGCTGAGCAGGGTTTGTTGATGAATGTTGAGCTTAAGCCAACTAATGATGATGAGAGCGCCTTGGTAAAGGCTGTACTTACCGTATTAAGCCATCATTGGCCTGATCTATTAGCTGAGCCATTACTGTCTTCGTTTCAATGGTCGGTGCTGTATGAGTTACGTAAGCAAGGTTCATCCCACCCACTTGGGTTATTGATGCATGAATGGTGTGATGACTGGTTGCAACATGCAAATGCTTTGCAAGTGGCTAGTGTTAATGTCAATCAAAGTTTATTAACTGAGGAGCGCATCGTAGAGATTAAGAGTGAAGGTTATCTGGTAACGGCTTATACGGTCAATGACTTGCATCGTGCTAAGCAGTTATGGGACCTTGGAGTGAGTAGTGTGTTTAGCGATAATGCCCATGAGCTACTTGCTGCTTTAAAAACACTTGGGCAGCTACCGTGAAGCCTTTTTTGCGCACATTGTTGTTAACATTACTTTGTGTGCCGCTATTTGCCTTTGCGCGACCAATTAAAATCGAGTTTTGGCACTCAATGGCTGGTAGTAACGTTCGTACTTTAACCCGTCTAGTCGCACAATTTAATAAATCTCAATCCCACTATCGTGTGGTTCTATCTTATAAGGGTGATTACAACACTGCATTAACTTCACTAATTGCAGCTTTTCGTGCGGGTCAGCAACCCGTTATTGCACAGGTTTTTGAAGTAGGTACAGCAACTATGATGGCTTCAGGTGGGGCTATAGTTCCGGTTTATCAATTAATGGCTCAATATCATTATCCATTATCAAAGAAAGCGTTCTTGGCCCCCATTGCTGCTTACTACTCTACTGATAAAGGCCAGTTAATATCGTTACCTTTTAATGCTTCTTCGCCGGTCTTTTATTACAACAGGGCAGCATTTAAAAAAGCAGGCCTTGATCCTAATCGCCCGCCGAAAACATGGCCTGAAGTAGAAGTGATGGGCAAGAAGTTGTTAAAGGCAGGTTATCAATGTGCTTATACTACTACTTGGCCGGATTGGATTCAGTTAGAGACATTTAGCGCTTGGCATAATTTGCCTTTTGCGAGCGCAGCTAATGGTTTTGCTGGTTATCAAGTAAAAGTGCTCTACGACAATCCTCTAGTTAAATTACAGTTGGCGACTCTGGCGCGTTGGCAGAAAGAAGGTTTATTTGAGTTTGGTGGTGCTGGTGATAATGCTCAGTCGTTATTTACTAGTGGACATTGTGCGATGCTGACACAGTCTTCAGGTACGTTACGGACTTTGAGTAAGGATGTTAGTTTTGCTTTGGGTGTGGCGCCATTGCCGTATTGGCCTCAGGTGAAAGATGCGCCGCAAAATACAATTATTGGAGGTGCTTCTTTGTGGGTGATGAGAGGGTTCTCGCCTGCGGTTTATCGTGGTGTTGCCGAATTTTTCCATTTTTTATTAACGGTTAAATCTCAGCAGGAATGGCAGCGTGGCACGGGGTATTTACCATTGACTCACGCGGCCTATCAAGCTAGCGAAAAGGATGGTTACTATCGAAATAATCCAGGTAGTGATGTGGCGATAAGAGAGCTGCTAAATAAACCACCTACAAAAAATTCTCGTGGTATTCGATTGGGTTATTTTCCGCAGATTCGGCAACTAAATATAACGGCTATGGAAGCGATTTTTTCAGGTTCAATGACCGTGTCAGAAGCTTTGAACTATGCAACAACTCGGGCTGATCGTTTGTTAAAAAAATTCAACATTACAACAATGGGGAAATAAATGAAGCGCTCAGTTTTTAAAACTTCAGCGATACCTTACTTATTAATCTTGCCGCAGTTGGTTATCACACTGCTTTTCTTTATCTGGCCTGCTTTACAGGCAGTTATTGAGTCTTTTGTGGTTGAGGATCCTTTTGGGTTGCACGTGCATTTTGCTTGGTTTTATAACTTTATTACTTTGCTAACTGATAGTGACTATTGGAGTTCTTTTCTAGTTACGGCAATTTTTAGTGTCGCTGTGACCGTGATTGCACTTTGTGGCGGGTTATTTTTTGCAGTGCTAGTTAATCGAGCCGTGCGAGGGCGAAAAATTTACACTACCTTTTTAATTTGGCCTTATGCAGTAGCGCCAGCAGTAGCTGGGATATTGTTTCATTTTATGTTTGATCCGGCGGTTGGCATTGTACCCTATTGGTTGCAGCACTGGGGTTATCATTGGGATTATAATGTTAATCGCTATCAGGCATTATTCTTAGTTGTTATTGTCGCTGCTTGGCAGCAATCAAGCTATAACTTTATTTTTTATCTGGCTAACCTGCAGTCTATACCACAATCTTTAATGGAAAGTGCTGCACTTGATGGAGCAGGGCCGGTGCGGCGTTTTTGGAGTATTGTATTTCCTTTGTTAGGGCCTACCACGTTTTTCTTGGTAACAATTAATTTACTTTATGCCTTTTTTGATACTTTTGGCATTATTCAAGTAGTGACCCAGGGTGGTCCAGCTAATGCGACTCAAACCTTAGTTTATAAGGTTTATCAAGATGGTTTTATGGGGCTGGTCTTTGGTGGTTCTTCGGCGCAATCAGTGATTTTAATGTTGGTTATTTCGGTATTGACGGTATTGCAGTTTCGCTATTTTGAGAAGAAGGTGCATTATTAGTCAGAGGACAGAAATTTAAGTGTCAGCAGAGGTGAAAGCTGGGGCGGCTCGCGTAGCGAGTGGGGGATTTAAAGGTGGTTGGTTTAAAAAGGAAGTTGATTATTTTTATAATCCACCCTAACCCTCCTTATTCTAAGGAGGGAACGTACTACGAAAGTGCGTAGCCCGGATTGACCCCGCGACTTGTTGGCGGGGGATAATCCAGGGAAGGGTTTGGCATTAACCCTGGGTTATCAAACGCTTTGCGTTTTCAATCCGGGCTACATGCTGCAGTTTAGAGTTGGCTGTATCAGTACAGAGGATAGAGAGTTTATGGTAGAAAGACATCCCATTTTACGAGTGTTAACTCACCTATGTTTGATTATAGGGATTATCATTTTATTAATGCCAATTTATTTTGCGTTAGTTGCATCGACTCATTCTGTTAAGGATTTGTTGCAAGCACCTATCCCAATGTGGTTTGGACATGACTTTTGGTCGAACTATAAAACAGCTCTATTGACAGGTATTCATGGGGTTAGTAGCCCTGCTGATGTGATGTTGTGGAATAGCTTTGTTATGGCGCTGTTGATAGCGGTGGGGAAAATAGTTGTTTCAGTTTTATCAGCCTTTGCGATTGTTTATTTTCGTTTTCCTTTGCGATATTTCTGCTTTTGGTTGGTTTTTTCTACTTTGATGCTGCCTGTGCAAGTGCGAATTGTACCTACCTTTCAGGTGGTTGCTTCGTTAGGTTTTTTAAATAGTTATATGGGTTTGGCTTTACCTTTGGTGGCTTCTGCAACAGCAACGTTTTTATTTCGTCAATTTTTTATGACGATTCCTGATCAGCTGTGCGATGCGGCCTGTATTGATGGCGCTGGACCATTACGCTTTCTTTGGACGGTGGTATTGCCGTTATCAAAAACCAATATTGCAGCGCTGTTTGTGATTATGTTTGTCTATGGTTGGAACCAGTACTTATGGCCGTTGGTGGCAACGACTTCTAGTAAAATGACAACTGTAGTGATGGGTATGCAACAATTGGCGAGCATGGCTGATCAGATACCTCGATGGAACATTATTATGGCAGTTGCCATATTGGCTTTGGTGCCGCCGGTTATTGTGATGCTGGTAATGCAGCGCTGGTTTGTTAAAGGTTTAGTGGATATGGAGAAATAATAATGGCAACGATTGAGTTAAGGCAACTTCGTAAACGCTATAAAGAGGTTGAGGTTATCCACGGTATTGATCTGGCAATTCGCAAAGGACAGCTTGTTGTAATAGTTGGTCCTTCCGGGTGTGGTAAATCAACTTTGTTACGTATGATAGCGGGGTTAGAAGAAGTTAGCGCCGGTGAAATTTTAATTAACAATAACAGAGTTAATCACTTGCCACCTAAAAAGCGTGATATTGCTATGGTGTTTCAAAACTATGCTTTATACCCACACATGACTGTGTTTCAGAATATGGCTTATGGATTAAAAATGCGTGGTTTTTCTCATCAAGAGATTGAGTTACGCGTACATAATGCGGCAACAATCTTGCAGTTAGAGACTCTTCTAAAGCGAAAACCAAAACAACTTTCGGGTGGGCAGCGCCAGCGAGTGGCAATGGGGCGTGCAATTGTGCGTGAGCCATCGTTGTTTTTGTTTGATGAGCCGCTTTCTAATTTAGATGCTAAATTGCGTGTAGATATGCGTTTAGAAATCTATAAGCTGCAAAGGCAGTTGGGCGTGACGAGTATTTATGTGACTCACGATCAAACTGAAGCAATGACTTTGGCTGATCAGCTGGTAGTAATGAATAAAGGGCAAATAGAGCAGGCTGGACGGCCATTAGATATTTATAAACGACCTGCGAGTCAATTTGTGGCGAGTTTTATAGGATCTCCAGCAATGAATTTTTTGGATGCGTTGGTTTGTGATGGAGGCGGGGGCGTCTCATTATTTGGTCAACAAACCTTACCATTACCATACCCTGCCTTAGTTCATTATGAAGGGCGTACTATTGTGGTTGGTATTCGGCCAGAAAGTCTGCGTATTGCTCGAGTTGATGATAGGGATCAAGTTAAGCTACGGATTGATGTGGTAGAAGCGCTTGGTAGTGATACTATCATTTATGGTAGAATGACAGATTCGAATCAACGCTTGGTGGCAAGGTTGCCTGGTCAAATTCAGGCGCATACTGGGGAGTTTCTAACCTTATCTATTCAGCCAGAGCAGCTGCATTTTTTTGATAAAGAAACTGGCAAGCGTATTTTAGGAGTATGATGTGGAAAAACAAATAGAGTCTTATCGAATCTTTCAAGGTTTTTATTTGGCGTTTTATAGCAAAAGGTTTTATCGTGCTATTTCACAACAATGGAAGTGGCGTTCGCTACTGCACTTAGTAGTTTTATTGTTAATCCTATGGGCTTTTATGGTGGCTCGAATTAGCTATAACTTTCATCAGAGCGCTCATGTGCTTTTTTCAACTGCGGCTAAACAGGTGCCAACCTTAATGATCAAAGATGGGGTAGCTAGCATGAAGAAGTCTGGTACGGTCACAGTGATTTACCCTGGTACGGGCAATGTTTTTGCCTTGGTTAATATGGAAAAGTCAGCCAAGGCTTTAGCTGCAGAACCAACCACAGCAATGGTCTTTATTACACGACATGGAGTTGGGGTGCGAGGTTTTAATAATAAACTAACAATAAAACCTTACCCTAAAAACTATACCGGTAAATTTGGGCCTAAAGAATTAGAGGCGTTTTATCAATCACACCGTACTGAGGCTTTGATCCTTTTTGCATTAATGTCTTACTTTTTTGTATTTCCAGTATTTTTTGTTTTTGTATTATTTTTTATTTCGATTTTAACAACATTGTTACGTTTAATTACTTCTGCGCTTAGCGCGCAACCTAGCTGGCCAGGCTGCTTTGCTTTAGCTTGTGCGGCGGCAACACCTTTTTTGATTGTGACGGCTATTGCTTTTTCGGTGAATGCTTTATCGACTTTGTTGTTGCTAGTAATGTTATTAGCACAGTTTATTTATTTGATGGTAATCGCAGGGTTTGTTGAAAGTTTATATAAATTTAAAAATTAAAATGAAGCTGTAGCCCGGATTGAAAATGCAAGGCATTTGATAATCCGGGGTGGAAATTAAGTTTAGCCTCGGATTTTCAAGCACTACGTGCTTTCAATCCGGGCTTGTAGAGTAGGGAGAGATAGAAGGTGATTTGTTTATTTTGGTTGCTGGTATTTTTGGTGGTGATTGGCGTGTTGTTTTATAGGCGCATCAACCTTCCAATCAGTTTGGTGTGTACTGCAGTTGTGTTGGTGCTCTTTAGTGCTTTAACTTCAGTAATGGTGATAAAAGTTATTTTATGGCTATTGTGGTTGTTTGCTGCTGTGTTAGCGATTAAACCATTGCGTCGCCACTTGATAACAGTGCGCTTGTTTAAGCTCTACCGTAAAGTACTACCAGCGATGTCAGCAACTGAGCGTGAGGCTTTAGAGGCTGGAACTGTATGGTGGGATAGCGATTTATTTAGTGGTAAGCCCAATTGGTCACGCTTACTGGACATGCCTAAGCCGCAATTGTCAGAAGAAGAACAGGCGTTCTTAGATGGGCCAGTTGAAAAGCTATGTGGGATGATTAATGACTGGGAAATTGTACGTGAGCGTGCAGATCTCCCTGAAGAAGTTTGGCAGTTTTTACGTGAGCAAGGATTTTTTGGTTTGATTATTCCTAAAGCTTACGGTGGTAAGGAGTTTTCTGCCTTAGCACATCTGACTATCCTGGTTAAAATTTTTAGTACTGGTATTACGGCTGCTTCTACGGTTGCAGTGCCTAACTCGCTTGGCCCTGCAGAGTTGTTGCTGCACTATGGTACGGAAGAGCAAAAAAATCATTATTTGCCGCGTCTGGCTAAAGGTGAGGAAATGCCTTGTTTTGCGCTTACTTCACCGCATGCTGGTTCGGATGCTGGCTCGTTAACCGATTACGGTATCGTTTGTAAGCAAGTGTTTGAAGGTGAAGAAGTTTTAGGAATGCGACTGACTTGGGATAAACGTTATATTACTTTGGCTCCCATTGCTACCGTGCTTGGTTTGGCCTTTAAACTTTATGATCCAGAGCATCTGCTGGGTGAGCAAGAAGAGTTAGGTATTACCTGTGCATTGATTCCTACTTCAACTCCTGGAGTGATTATTGGTGATCGTCATATTCCAGCCGGTTCAGTATTTCAAAATGGACCTACTCAGGGGCAAGATGTGTTTGTGCCGCTCGAATATATTATTGGTGGCGCCAAAATGGCTGGTCAGGGTTGGCGAATGTTAATGGAATGCTTGGCTGTAGGACGGTCTATTTCACTGCCATCTTCTGGTGTAGCAGGGGCAAAATTCGCTGCCTTTACTGGCGGTGCTTATAGTCGCATTCGACGTCAGTTTAATATGCCTATTGGCGTCTTCGAAGGTGTAGAAGAAATCTTGGCCCGCATCGTAGGTAGCGCTTATCAAACTGATGCGGTGACGCGCTTAACAGTACAAGCAATTGATCGTGGTGAAAAGCCATCAGTATTGTCAGCGATCGTTAAATATCATTGTACTGAGATGGGGCGACAGTCTGTTATGGACGCTTTAGACGTTCACGGTGGTAAAGGCGTTTGTTTGGGGCCTAGTAACTATTTGGCGGCAGGTTATCAAGGTGCGCCAGTAGGTATTACTGTGGAAGGTGCTAATTTACTAACACGTAATATGATTATCTTCGGCCAGGGTGCAGTACGCTGTCATCCCTACGTGTTAAAAGAAATGCACGCAGCCCAAGATAATGATTTAAGTGCGTTTGATGACGCATTCTTTGGTCACATTGGTTTTACAGTTAGTAACTCAATACGCTCTTTTGTGTTGGGCTTAACTCATGGCTACTCAGCTGTTGCACCGAAAGGTAAGTTGCGTCGTTATTATCAGCAAATTACTCGCTTTAGCGCTTCGTTTGCTTTTGTAGCGGATGTTTGTATGGGGCTGTTAGGTGGTGAGCTCAAGCGTCGTGAGCGTTTGTCAGCTCGCCTGGGTGATGTGTTAAGTTATTTATACTTGGCTTCAGCTACATTGAAACACTATATTGACCAAGGTCAACCAAAAGAAGATTTTCCTATTGTGCGCTGGACGTGTGAGGACTTATTTTATAAATCGCAACAAGCGCTTGATGGTATCTTGGCTAATTTTCCGGTTAAGTGGATTGGTGTGTTGCTACGTGGGTTGGTATTTCCATTGGGTCGTCGTTATAAGCAGCCAAGCGATAAGTTAAGTCATAAAGTTGCTGCATTAATTATTAATGAAACAGAGTCTAGGCAGCGGCTAGCAAAAGGGCTTTACGTGGGGGCAGAAGGGTATAATCAGTTGCACTTGTTGTCTGAGGCCTTGACTGCTTGTATTGCGATAGAGCCAATTGAGAAAGCGGTGCGGTTTGCGGTGAAGCAAGGCAAACTATCGGGTAAAACTACCGAAGAACTAATGGCTGCTGCAGTTAAAGCAGAGATTGTTTCTGCTGATGAATTTAGGCAGTGGACAGAGGCGGTGAAGTTACGAGACGAAGTCATTAAGGTTGATGCTTTTAAGGCAGAAGACTTAGCTGAGATCTGTTAGTGCTTACTTTGCTGACTGTTGTAGTTTTTATTGTTTTGATACTGCTGCTGGTCGGCTTTCATGAATTAGGTCACTTTCTTGTTGCTTTGTTGTGCCGAGTACCGGTGCGACGGTTTTCGATTGGGTTTGGTAAACCTGTGTTGCGTTGGCGTGGTGCACGTGGTATCGAATACGTTTTAGGTTGGCTTCCGTTGGGTGGTTATGTGCAGTTGGCTGATGCACGCGATGGTTTGGCTTATAACGCTACGGTTAAGCGTTCTGTTTGGCAGCTGTTGTTAGTTATAATTGCAGGTCCTTTAGCTAATTTCTTATTAGCCTTAGTTGCTTTCTATTTTGCTTGCATGCTAGGTAAGACGCTAGTGAAACCAGTTGTTGGTGCGGTAGTTCCGCATTCAATAGCTGCCAAAGCGGGTATACGTTCAGGGCAGGAGATCGTGCGAGTTGGTTCATATCCTGTTTTAGGCTGGCAGCAAGTTAAACTACGCTTGGTGAGTTATTTGGGTGAATCCGGTGTGTTACTGTTAACGATTCGTGATCAGCAGGGGCTTAGTCAGCATCGTTTACTGCTATCGCATTGGCAGCTTGATCAATATAATCCGCGCTTATTAAAAAGTTTAGGGCTGACTCCGCAGTTACCTGCTAAAGGACAAACATGGCCAGCATCAGCTTTAGTAAAGCCACATTATACCGCTTGGAGGGCAGTTGCTGCAGCTTGGCAGCAGTGGTGGTTGATGATGAGTTTTAATGCAGTAGTTATTTGGAAGTTAATTACTGGTAAATTATCTTTAAAATTATTGGCTGGCCCATTAACGTTATTTAAAACGGCGCAGCTAGCTGTAAGAGAAGGGTTGGTGATTTTTTTAGAGGTGCTAGGCGCATTAAGTATCGCGATTGGGTTTGTTAACTTGCTGCCTATTCCGGGTTTGGATGGTGCACAAGTGGTTTACCTATTGATTGAAAAACTGCGTGGGCGTTCTTTATCGATAGGTATGGAGGCTTTGTTGTTTAAACTAGGTATGATCATTGTTGTGGTGTTGATTTTGCAAGCTACGATTAATGATTTGGTGCGATGGGTTGGGGTGTCGTGATTTGGAGCTTGGTTGGGTTGCGTCACAACGCAGAGCGTTGCGACGAGGTTTGGTTTGGCGTTGCGCCGAGGCCTGCTTCTGCGTTGCGACGGGGCTAGGTTAGGCATTGCGATGAGCGGGAATGGCTGAAGTAGATTTTGGACCGCGTTTTTTATTTTTTGATTGCGTTGAGGTGGTGATGAAAGTATACTGCCGAAGTTTGTGCGCATGGAAGTGATTGATTTAAAAGGGTTTTTCTTGAAGGTAAAGTTCCAATAATACAGATAACCCCTCGCTAGAGCAAGAGTTATTTTTAAAGAGGTCCTTATGCAGTCTATTAACATTACTGAACCGGCTGGAGTAGCTACAATGTCAACGTCCTTTATTCCGACACGATCTACTTTTAAAGCTTGGGTGGTTTGTTTAAGCGCGTCGTTATTTTTCTTTTATGAATTTGTACAGATGATGATGTTTAATTCCATCACGCCCAATTTAATGGAATCTTTTGGTGTGACAGCGACAGCTGTTGGTAAAATTTCTGCGGCATACTTTGTTGCTAATATCATATTTATGTTTCCGGCTGGAATTTTGTTAGATCGTTTTTCAACTCGACGTATTATTATTACTGCGATGCTGCTTTGTATTTTGGGTACGGTCTTGTTTTCTTTTTCAACTTCGATTTACTTTGCGATGTTTTGTCGCTTTTTAACAGGAATTGGTGGTTCATTTCCTTTTTTATGTTGCTTACGTTTATCATCGCGTTGGTTTCCTGCTAGGCGTTGGGCCTTAATTAGCGGCGTGATGATCACAGTGGCGTTCTTAGGTGGTGCTGCAGGTCAAGCGCCAATGACTTTTTTAACAGCTCACTTTGGTTGGCGTCATGCTTTGCAGCTTGATGCGTTATTAGGAGTGTTGTTTACATTGTTAATTATGTTAAATGTTTTTGACTACCCTGCTAATGTACGCCCAACTGTTCAGAACAAGAAGCCAATTCGAGTGAGAGAAGCTGTCTTGTCAGCGGTTAAGAATCCGCAAAATTGGTTTTACGGTTTATATACCTCGATGTTGAATTTGCCTGTTATGTTGCTGGGTGCAATTTGGGGTGGTTTGTATTTAGTACAAGTGTTCCACTTAACTAAAGCTGATGCCTCCCTGGTAACGAGTATGATTTTCTTTGGTACTATTGTGGGTTCGCCTTTGATGGGATTTGTTTCTGATAAAATAGGGCGGCGTAAGTTGCCGATGTTGCTCGGTGCACTGTTTTCTTTATTGATTATGCTGTTAATTATGTATAGCGTACACTGGAGCTTTGGTGCTTTGTTAGTGTTATTCTTCTTGCTGGGGTTGATTACTAGTTCGCAAGTGATTTCCTATCCAGCTATTTCAGAAAGTAATCCTCATGATTTATCAGGCTCTGCGCTGGGTTTGGCCTCTGTATTAATTATGGGAGCGCCAGCTATTTTTCAGCCTTTGTTTGGTTGGTTGATGGATTGGCGTTGGGGAGGGTTGATTGATAAAGGTGTGCCACAGTATTCGTTAACAAACTTTCATCACGGTTTATTGATCCTTCCTATAGCTTGTGTTGTTGGCGTGGTGATGGTGTTATTGGCGCGTGAAACTTATTGTCAGGTTCAACAACATCTGCAACGCAGCAAGGAATACTAGCAATGGCTGCATTTGGGAGTAGTGCAAAACGATCAGTTACTCATTCTTATGAGCTGGCCCCTAGTTACTCTGGTCAAGCCTGGATTGTTGTTTTAAGCGCTGCACTGTTTTTCTTTTTTGAATTTATTCAAATGAATATGTTTAATGCTATCGATCCTAGCTTGCGGCATAGTTTTGGTATTTCGGATACGCAGTTAGGTAATTTATCGGCTATGTATTTTTACGGTAATGTTTTATTTCTATTTCCAGCTGGGACGTTGCTGGATCGCTTTTCGACTAAGCGGTTGCTACTAGTTGCAATGGCGGCCAGTGTGATTTGTACTTTTCTTTTTGCTTGGTCGCGCGAGCTATGGCAGGCTGAGTTGTGTCGCTTGGTGACTGGTTTGGCAAGTACCTTTTGCATGCTCAGTGCAGTGCGGCTTGCTTCGCGTTGGTTTCCGCCACGTCGTATCGCTTTAGTTATTGGTCTTGTGTTGACTATTGCTATGTCTGGTGGAATGTTGGCGCAGACGCCATTGACTTATTTGGTAGGTTTGTTTCATTGGCGTCATGCTGTGATGTTGAATTCTGGTTTAGGTGTAGTGTTTTGGTTGCTTATTTTAATATTGGTACGTGACTATCCTAAAGGTGGCGAGCTATTTAGCCAACAAGAAAAACAGCAACTTAAACAAATGGGGTTTTGGTCTAGCGTTAAGCTTGCATTGCGTAACCCTCAGAACTGGCTGGCTGGTATTTACACTAACTTGCTAAGTTTCCCAGTTGTTATTTTGGGTGCTACCTGGGGAAGCTTGTATTTGGTTCATGCGCGAGACTTAACGCAGTTGCAGTCCTCCTATGTTACGACAATGATTTTTTTAGGGATGATTATCGGCTCGCCTAGTGTTGGCTGGTTGTCAGATTTTTTGGGTTATCGTAAGTGGCCAATGTTGGTTGGCGCAGTGCTTTGTTTTGTATTGGCTTTGGTTATTATTCTTGTTCCTGGTCTTACGCTTGTGCAATTGATGATTCTATTTTTCTTGTTGGGGTTGATTTCTGGAGTGCAGGTTATTGCTTATCCATTGGTGGTAGAAAGTAACTCTCATGCTATTACTACTACAGCAGAGGGTGTGGCTTGCACTTTAATTATGAGTGCGGGTTTATTTCAAATGGTATTTGGCTGGATAGTAGACTTAAATTGGCAGGGTAAGTTTCATGAAGGTTTAAAAGTTTATTCTGGCCATGCCTATTATATGGCAATGTACTTATTTCCAGTTGCTTTCATAGTCGCATTGCTAGCAGCTATTTTTATTAAAGAAACTTATTGTAAAGGAGTTGAGGATGTCTGATAAAGCCCAGTTTATGCCGGATGATGTCTATGATTATTTGTTGAATATTTCTCATCGTGATCATGAGGTGCTGGCTTCTTTGCGTGAGCAAACTCAGCAATTACGTGGTGCGCAAATGGCTATTCCTCCGGAGCAGGCGCAGTTACTGCAATTTTTACTTAAATTAATGGGTGCTAAGCGAGTTTTAGAGTTGGGTATGTTTACAGGTTATAGTGCTTTGGCGATGGCATTGGCTTTACCTGAAGGTGGCGAGCTAGTTACTTGTGAGCTGGATGATGTGCATTTAGAATTGGCGGTGTCACATTGGCAACGTGCGGGTATTCATGAAAAAGTTTCTGTTAAGCTTGGCCCTGCCTTAGAAACATTAGAGGCGATGTTGGTTGAAGAGCAAGGACAGTTTGATTTTGCTTTTATTGATGCGGATAAGCTTAACTATGATGCTTACTATGAGTTTTGTTTGCAGTTGGTTAGACCTGGTGGTTTGATTGCAATGGATAATACTTTGTGGTTTGGGCGTTTGGTTCAAGTAGAAGATGGTACTGAGGCAACTGCAGCTATGCGTGCCTTGAATGAAAAAGTCCATCAAGATGATCGAGTCGACTTAATTACGTTGCCAATTGGCGGTGGGATGACTTTGGCAAGGCGGATAGTATAGTGGGGAAAAGTGTTCGGGTGTTTTTATAATTCACTCTGCCCTCTTTACCCTAAGGTGGGGCGTGTCGATCAGAGGATAATAGACAGAGAGCAGAACTACTTCAGCCTTTTTTAAAGTTGTGAAAAATCCTTATTTTGTTATGATGGCAGCCTATTATAATTATAAGGATGTAGATTTTTGCTATGTTAGAGTACCTTTCTGAATTACTTGGTGAAAAGCTAGCGCTTGGGATGTCAATTTCTGCAGAAGAAGCGTTATTTTGGCAGTTGGTGCAATTAAAGCTTACTAAACTTAACAGAAAGGGAGTTCCTCCTGTCAGTGTGTTAATTCGTCTTTACCAATACCTTACTAATGTCACTACTGACTATGAGTCTGTGCAAAGAGTTACGGTTGCTGATTTTGATGCTGCAGTTGTTCTAGTGCAATTGCAGCAAGCGGACTTGGGAGCTCCGATGACTTGCCTGGATCCAACAGTAAAAGAGTTGGTGGAGAGTTTAAAGTCAAAGTTAACGGTTAATTTTGCTAATGAGGCTAGTCGTGAGTTGTTGCAGGAGCTTACAGATGAGCACTATTTTCTTCGTAATAGTTCTTTATTCGATGGCGATACGCTTAAATGTATCGAGCTAGCGTTACCAGAGCCTTCTTTGCAGGCTTTAGATTTTGAAGTGCGTGTTAAAAAAGCATTAAAGCTTGATAGTCCATCATGGCAAAGGTATGTAGCAGATTTAGCAACTGATGGGTCTAGGATGGGTTTTATGCTTTCAGGCCTTCCTCGCAGCAAGGCGGCAGAAAATATAGGCGAAGTTTGGCAGCAGTACCAAACAATAGCGCCAGAGTTAGATCTTGATTTACGCTTAATCACGCCAACTTTATTGCCACAGGTTGCTTTGAGTCTTTGGGATAAACGTGTATATAAGTTTGCAGAATGGTTGATTTATAGCGATTGCCCAATTGAACAACTAGGGACATTTGGATACTTAACTGGGACAGAATTTGAGGTTGATAAAGACGGAAGGGGTTGGTCTTTAATTATGAAGGCAGCTTATCGGTCTATTCACGGAGAAGATTCAGACTGGGATCCAAAAGCTATAGGGCTGCGAAAGGTAGACGTCAATGAGGATCGAGAAAGCGAAGAAGCAGTTATGCAATGTGTTTTTAAGTTTCAACTTAGAAAGCAGTTTCGATCTGGCGAAAATCGTTTTGTTGCCACATCTAGAATTAGGATTACTCCTTATACGCGCAAGCTTTATAACCGACTAGTTGAGTTAAAAGCTAAAAGCGAGTTGCCTGATCAGTTTAGAATGGTTTGTCACGTGCCGACTGTGCCGGGTTCGGTGCCTAGGCCGGCCCGACACAAATTGCCTTTGCCAAGGGCTGCTTTTTCTCCCCCACCTAAATTGCGTCGTAGCAAGCCTGTTAGACCGCCAGGCAGCCCGCTTTCTCCTGTGCGCCATTTATCTTCACCAGCAACTGCTGGGTTTGGCTTGGCTGGTTCGCCTGCTAGGGTTGTTCGACGCTTAGCAGTTCCATCGCCAACCAGAGGGGGGGGGGGCAAGCTTTATCTGTTGTGTCATTGGCTTCAACAAGGCCTGGCGATTTAACTTCTTCTAGTTTTGCGGGGTTGGTGCGAAGCCCTGGCACTCTTGATGTGAGTGGGCTGAGTGGGGTTTCCGATGCTGCGTTTAGAACGCCTACGTCTTCTCCCGCACGTCCCCCTTTTGGAGGTGTTGTGGCAGCGGGCTATGGCAAAGCCTCGCCACCCCAGTCAAGGTTTTCATTCTTTGGAAGTATGAGGCAGCCGTCAGAGGTTGCCGCGCTTATCGAAAGTTTGAGCCCCGTGCCTCAAGGAGATCCTGAGTTACCTGTGGTGCCCTCAACCTGGGTTAGCGGGCGAAAAAGGGCTGGCTCTACTGATAGATTTAAAACGCTTACTCCTTTTCAAGCTCCAGTGCGCTCTATTGCTTCAGCTGTTGAGCAAGACTCAGTGTTAACAAGAGACCCTGGTTCGGTGGTGCCTTCAGCTTACTTTGCTAGGCGGGGCGGGGTGGATTCCATTGCAGATGAGTCAGCTATGCCTACAGCGCGAAGATTGTCTTACCTAGGGTCATAATCTCGCTAGCTTGTAGTCTGGTTAGTGAATAAAGGGCAGGATAAAGTAAATAGGAGTCTGAAAAACAAAAGCCTCCTTTTTTACTGAGAACTACCCAAAATTGTTATCTCCCTACCTGAACTGAATTCGATAATTCTTTTTGTTCTTCTTGAGAAACACTATTTTCTTTAAAAAATTGCTCTACTAAGTGATACGTTAGAAGTTTTCTAATACCCTTCGCAATAAAGTGTCGTGTCACCTTGCCCTTACCATCTCCTAATTTAGCTAGCATAATTGCGTAATCGTCATAAGCTTTTTCCTTACCTATCTCATACAAATATGAGGCCACATAAAAACATACAGCCAGTAGATTTTGTATCCCTTTAAAATTTTTTATCTGCATATTTTCCCAGCCTAGTCCTTCCTTGAGAAATTTAAAAACATATTCAATTTTCGCACGAGATAGATAGGCTATGTATACCTCATACGCCTCATCAAAAGTCGTTACTTTTTTATTAGTTAATAGCAGCATGTCATTCTTAAAAATTCTCCTACCATCTCTGCCTGTAATTTGGATTTTAATTGCATTGATGTTCTCAAACTCTCCAAAATAAATAGTTATTTTTCCGTCTTGTACGCAATTCTTTCCAACTGTTAACTTTTGGAATTGCTTTTCGCCTTGAGCATCAAAATCAGCGTTAATCAGCTTAAGCTTTTTACCATCATCACCTCTACCTTCTATTGTTCTTGTTATTTTTGAGCGAATAATAAAGTCTTGATCTAGGTTTGTATCAATTAGTGAGAGATAGTCATTATCATCAAACTCTCTATCTAGAATATGGGTAATGGTTGCATCTTCATTCTTTGATTTTAGGCAGATTCCTATTTTTTCTATTTCACGAATAGACAGCAGCTTTTTATTAAAGTAATCATCAGATTCATAAAGACTCTTGGCCTCTTTATCTCCCTCAAATGGCTTTCCAGCCTCTATTTTCTTAATATGCTCAGCTTTTAAAAACTTAGGGTCTTTATTGCTGTAGCTTACATGCGATAGTAGATGCACAGCCTTATCACCAGGTACTAATGCAACTGCGTTATGCGTGCTGTAACCATTGATAATATCCCCGTCCAGACTCCTTACTTTACCTAGATTTTCAGTTTGCTTGCTATGTGGCTTTCTAATATCAGAAGGATCATGAAGAACATCAATTTTACTGGCGTGTGAAAGTTTTTCACAGCTCTGTTCTAGCAATACATCATTTGTTTTTATTGGATCTAAATCGGTGCTTTTATTTTCACCGGTAAGTGTACGAATCATCTTTTTATACTCATTGTTATCTTTTGATGAACTGAACAACTTACAACTACCTTCAGTTAATAGCTTTCCTACAATCGTCGATAGATTTTTTTAAAACAACTTTCCCAGTTAATTTTGAAAAAAGAGGGGCAGCGTAATCGGCGAAGTTTAACATTTATACTCATCTCGTTAGTCTTGTTAAAAAGACAAAGCATAGTCATTTTTACACAATATTTCAGCATTATTTTGCTGATTTAAATTTTGGGTAGTTTTCAGTTTTTTAAAGGAGGCAGCCGAGCGGAAGCGAGGCGGGGGGATTTGGGAGTGGTTGATTAACTAAAAGGAAGTTGCTTGTTTCTATAATCCACCCTAGCCCTCCTTATTCTAAGGAGGGGACGTGCTGATTAGTAGATAGACAGTAACCTACACTGTTTAAGTGTTTAATTTCTCTTTAAGCAGCTCATTTACCTGTTGTGGATTGGCTTTACCTTTACTGGCTTTCATCACTTGTCCGACAAAGTAGGCAAACATTTTCTGCTTGCCAGCGTGGTAATCGGCAATTTGCTCAGGACTATTAGCTAATACTTCATCGACTAACTGCTTGATCACAGTATCATCGGTAAGCTGCTGTAAGCTTTGTGCTTTGATAACACTATCGGCATCACAGCCTTGCTCCCACATGGTTTCGAATACTTGTTTGGCAAGCTTACCTGATAAGGTGCCGTCCTTGATGCGGTTAATTAGTCCGGCTAATCGTTCAGCTGTAATCGGACAGTCGTTAATTACTGCGTCTGACTGATTGAGCTTGGCTGATAACTCAACCATTATCCAGTTAGCTGCTAACAATGGATCAGCACAGGCTTGGCTTGTTGTTTCAAAATAGTTAGCCGTTGCTTTATCGGCAATAAGATAAGCCACTGTGGTGACAGGAAGTTGATAATCACTTAAAAAGCGTTGCCGTTTCTGCTCAGGAAGTTCAGGTTGAGTTGCTTTGATTTCCTCTAGCCACTTGGGCTCAACGACAACGGGCGGCAAATCAGGGTCAGGAAAGTAGCGGTAATCAAGCGCTTCTTCTTTAGAGCGCATGGGTTTGGTTTTGTGAGTATTGACATTGTAAAGCCGCGTTTCTTGCACGACTTCATTACCGTGCTCGATCACTTCAATTTGACGTTTGATTTCATAGCGAATGGCTTGCTCGATAAATTTAAATGAGTTAAGGTTTTTGATTTCAACTCGAGTTCCAAGTGGTTCACCTGGCTTGTGTATCGAAACGTTAGCATCACAGCGAAATGAGCCTTCTTGCATGTTGCCATCACAAATTTCTAAGGTGGTGACGAGTGCGTGTAGCGACTTTAGGTAGTTCACTGCTTGTTCTGGGCTGTGCAGTACTGGTTCAGAAACAACTTCTAGTAAAGGTGTGCCAGCTCGGTTTAAATCAATTCCGCTCATGCCGTATAAGCCGGTGTGTAGTGATTTTCCCGCATCTTCTTCTAGGTGAGCACGAGTGAGTTCGACGGGGGTGACGGTTCCTTCATTGTCGGCAACTTGTAAGATGCCACCTTTAATAATGGGCTGTTCATATTGGCTAATTTGATAGCCTTTAGGAAGGTCAGGGTAGAAGTAATTTTTACGGGCAAAGATTGAGAGTGGGTTTATCTCAGCATTAACTGCAAGACCAAAGCGCACCGCCATACGCAGTGCTTCTTTATTCAATACGGGCAAAACACCGGGCATGCCAAGGTCAATAATATCAGCTTGGGTATTAGGTTCAGCACCAAACGTTGTTGGGCTGCCAGAAAAGATTTTGCTTTTTGTTTTAAGTTGTACATGGACTTCAAGTCCAATAACTGCTTGCCAAGTCATTAGACTACTCCTTTTCAAATTCAGTTGGTGATTGTAGATGCCAGTCAGTTTGTTGTTGGTATTGATAAGCAGCATTAAGCAAGCCTGCTTCATTAAAGTAATTACCAATTAGCTGTAAGCCAACAGGTAGATTCTGGCTGAAGCCTACAGGGATAGAAATGGCTGGCAGGCCGGCTAAGTTAACTGCGGTGGTAAAGCTATCAGTTTGGTACATGGTTAGTGGATCTTTAATCTCACCTAACTTAAAAGCGGTGCTTGGCGTGGCGGGGCTTAAGACTAGGTCAACTTCATCAAAGGCTGCGACAAAATCTTGTTTGATTAAACGACGAATCTTTTGTGCTTTAAGGTAGTAAGCATCGTAGTAGCCTGCGCTTAAAGTATAAGTGCCGATTAGAATGCGGCGTTTAACTTCAGTGCCAAAGCCTTCGCCACGACTACGTGCATAAAGGTCGTGTAGGTCTTTAGGGGCCTCACAGCGATAGCCATAACGCACGCCGTCAAATCGAGCGAGATTAGAAGAGCATTCGGCTGGTGCAATAACGTAGTAAGCTGGTACGGCAAGTTTGTTATTGGGTAGGTTAATGGATTTGATTTGGGCGCCTAGCTGTTCAAATTGTTTGATAGCTAAATTAGTTGGTTTATTGATCGTCTCATCAAGTGAATTGAAATATTCTTCAGGCAAGCCTAGTCGTAGGCCTTGTAGTGGTTTGGCTAGTGAAGCTTGATAATCAGGTACCGGTTGGTTTGCTGAGGTTGAGTCTTTTTCATCAAAGCCAGCCATCGTTTGTAGTAGTAGTGCGGCATCAGCTGCATTGCGTGTTAGCGTACCAGCTTGGTCAAGGCTAGATGCATAGGCAATCATGCCAAATCGAGAGATGCGACCATAGGTTGGTTTTAAGCCAGTAATACCTGTCATTGCCGCCGGTTGGCGTACTGAGCCGCCGGTGTCTGTACCGGTAGCAGCTGGTGTTAAGCTTGCAGCGACTGCACTGGCCGAACCGCCAGAAGAGCCGCCTGGTGTGCGGCTTGTGTTCCAAGGGTTTTTGCAAGGGCCAAAGTAGCTGTGTTCGTTTGATGAGCCCATGGCAAATTCATCCATATTGGTTTTGCCAAGGAGTACCATCCCAGCTTGTTTAAGCTTTTCTGTTACTGTGGACTCATAAGGGGGGACGAAATTAGCAAGCATCTTAGAGCTGCAGGTGGTTGTAACGCCTTTAGTGCAGAATAAGTCTTTATGAGCAATGGGGATGCCAGTTAATAATCCTGCATTACCTTGCGCAATAAGCTTATCAGCTTGTTGGGCTTGTTGTAAGGCGAGTTCTTCGGTCACTGTATTAAAAGCATTTAAGGTTGGGTTGTGGCGGTTAATGCGCTCTAAGTAATGTTTGGTTAGTTCAACGCTTGAAAATTGTTTTTGTGCCAGGCCTTGAGCTAGCTCAGTGAGTGTTTGTTTGTGCATGGGTATTCCTTTTAGTTTTCGTCGATGACTTTAGGGACTAGAAAGAGGCCTTTATCTGCAGCAGGTGCATTATTTAATAGCTCTTCACGCTGATTAGTGGTTGTTACGTCGTCATTGCGTAGGCGTTGATTAAGCTCTAGGGGATGAGCTAATGGTTCGCAATTGTCGGTTTCAGCGTTGTTCATTTGTTCGACAAAATTAAGAATGGCATTTAAGTCATTATTCAAATTAGACAGCTCGGTTTCATTTAACTGTAATTGGGCGAGTCGGCTAATTTGGTTGATATCCATGCTGTTATCCTTGGTAGTTTTGGTTAAAGTTAAGCGAGTTGCTGTGTTGGGAAGAGCCTATTTTTTCTATAGCTACACAGGGTTGTCGCAAACCCGCTCATTCTACCTAAATTTGCTCAAAGCGCCAGTTAGGTGGCTACTGGCAGGGAATAGGGTGCAGTAATTTAAAAAACCAGCCCCCTTTGATTCAAAGGGGGCGGCTCGCGCAGCGAGCGGGGGATTTAAGGGTGGTTGGTCTTATAAAAGGAAGTTGCTTGATTTTATAATCCATCCTAGCCTTCCTTATTCTAAGGAAGGGATGTTCTTGTCAGGTGTCAGTTTGCAGAGATCAGACAGAGATCAGGGACAAGGGGCCGGGTCCATAGTTCCATACCGGAGACATTCTTTACTTTTTTGCGTAAGTAAAGTGCAGCGTAGTGAGCCATGAAGCAAAAGCAATACGTAAACCAGTGGATAAGGTATTGTTAAGCGCAAAAATGATTGATGTAATAATGCCATTCCAAGGAGGGGGTATGCTTATCAGGTGGCAGTGTAGCCTGAATTGAAAATGCGAAGCATTTGATAATCCAGGGAAATAGGTGACTTAGCCCCGGATTTTCAAGCTCAATCCGGCTACACGCCTGGGGCCGGCCTACTTATTTTGGGGGGGCAGTTGGTAGGGAAGAGGGTATAGGTAAATTCAATGCTTAGCTTGGTTTTATCGGGCGAATTTGATACAGTTTAGCCCTCATTCAGAGGGGCTTATTAATAAAGGGCATTAAGGGTTATGTTTAAGAAGTTACGCGGATTGTTTTCCAATGATTTATCAATCGATTTAGGTACGGCAAATACCTTGGTTTATGTGAAAGAAAAGGGCATCGTAATGAACGAGCCCTCAGTGGTAGCTATCCGTTCTGAACCTCATGGGGGCGCAAAGCGCATCGCTGCTGTTGGTGCTGAGGCTAAGCGTATGTTAGGTCGTACACCAGGTAATATTACTGCTATTCGCCCACTAAAAGATGGGGTGATCGCTGATTTCTTTGTAACGGAAAAAATGCTGCAACATTTTATCCATAAAGTGCATGAAACGCGCTTTTTACGTCCTAGCCCACGAGTTTTAGTTTGTGTGCCTTGTGGTTCAACTCAAGTTGAACGTCGCGCTATTCGTGAATCAGCTTTAGGTGCGGGTGCTCGTGAGGTTTATTTAATTGAAGAGCCTATGGCTGCTTCGATTGGTGCAGGGCTGCCAGTTGAGGAAGCAAGTGGTTCAATGGTAGTTGATATTGGTGGTGGTACCACAGAGGTTGCGATTATTTCTTTAAGCGGTATCGTTTATTCAGCTTCAATTCGCCTTGGTGGTGATCGTTTTGATGAGGCGATTATCAACTATGTACGCCGTAATTACGGTAGTTTAATTGGTGAAACGACAGCAGAACGTATCAAGCAAGAAATTGGTTCAGCATTCCCAAGTAGTGACGTTCGTGAGCTTGAGGTGCGTGGTCGTAACTTGGCTGAAGGGGTGCCGCGAAGCTTTACATTAAATAGCAATGAAATCCTAGAAGCTTTACAAGATCCATTGGCTGGTATCGTTGGTGCTGTGCGTGCAGCACTTGAACAAGCGCCACCAGAGCTTGCTGCTGATATTGCTGAGCGTGGTATGGTGCTGACAGGTGGTGGTGCATTATTGCGAGACTTAGACCGCTTATTAATGGAAGAAACTGGTTTGCCTGTTATTGTTGCTGATGACCCATTAACCTGTGTGGCGCGTGGTGGTGGCCGTGCTTTAGAGATGGTTGATAGTTTTAGTAAGGAATTTTTAGATAAAGAATAGTAGTAATGGCTGGCCCTATCTTCAAGCAGGATAAAACGGTTGGTCTGCGTACGCTGTTATATATGGTTGTTGCCATCGTTCTAATGGTGGCAGACCGACAAAGCCAGCTCTTTCATCATTTGCGGCAAAAAGTTGCCATTGTTGTTTCTCCTGTTGAGTATTTAGTAAGCACTCCTTTGGGGTTGGTGGAAGATGTTGTGACTGATGTTGAGACTCGTCATTCACTTGTTACCGAAGACGCTAAGCAAAAAGCCGAAATTTTATTACTGCAAGCACGAGTGCAAAAAATGTTGGCGGTTGAAAGCGAGAATAAACAGCTTAGGGAGTTGTTACAGTCTTCCTCACGAGCCGGTGGTCGAGTTTTGCAGGCGCAAATCTTAGCTGCTTCACCTAATCCTTATCTTCACCAAATTATTATTGATAAAGGTTCCGCACAAGGTGTTTATCAAGGGCAGCCAGTTGTAGATGCTTATGGTGTGATGGGGCAGGTTATTCAAGTGGGTGAATTTACTAGTCGGGTTTTGTTGTTAATTGACTCAAGCAGTGCTATTCCGGTACAAGATAGCCGTAGCGGTGTACGCGCTATTGCTTATGGTGACAGCCGATATGGTAACTTAGATTTACGCAATGTGACGCAAACAGCGGATATTAAAAAGGGTGATTTGCTTATTACCTCAGGTTTAGGTCGACGTTATCCTTATGGCTACCCTGTGGGTACAGTTCAACAGATCCAGCAGCTACAAGGCGCTCAGTTTTTGCAGATTACCGCTCAACCCGCTGCGCATATTGAACGTAGTCGGTTAGTTTTATTAGTGTGGCCAGTTATGCAGCCTATTGATAAATCTATTCAACAAGGCTTTGATGAGGCAGATAAATTGCGCCAGAAACAACTAGCGGAGCCTGCTGGATGAAGAAGCGAAGTTGGATTATTTGGTTAACTTTCTTAGTCGCTTTGGCTTTGGATATTCTACCTTTACCAGTTTGGGTTCAATGGCTGCGACCTAATTGGGTGTTGTTGGTTTTGATTTACTGGATCATGGTGATGCCTTACCGGGTTAGCGTTGGTTATGCTTTTGTTTTGGGATTAATTTGTGATTTGCTACAAGGCACATTGTTGGGAAGTCAGGCACTGGTATTTGTTATGGTTGCTTATTTAGTTGCAAGATTTTGCAGGCAAATACGCATGTACCCTTTGCGACAACAAATGCTAGTTGTGTTGCTGTTGATTTTCTTTTATAAGCTAATCATTTATGCTGTATTAGGCTTTATAGGGCAATTGTCAAAGGTTTGGTTGTATTGGGTGTCGATGTTGGTGAGTGCTTTGTTGTGGCCATGGCTTTGCCTATTATTAGATGATTGGCGTGGGCGGTTACACTTCGAGCGATAAAGGATTGTTGTGTCAGAAAGTCTAGGTGCTAGGATTTACCATAAGTTTTTATTGATCGTGGCGATCGTGGTAGTGTTTTGTGCGGTAGTTTTTACCGTGACCCGATTGCTAACTCCTGTTTTTAATGTTTATCGCACTACTTTCGAGCGTTGGTCTAGCCACGCGTTAAAAATGCCAGTTACATTTAGTCAGGTTTCATTTGATTGGCGTGGTATTGAACCGGAAATGTTGTTAACCAATGTAAAGTTCTATGATTCAAAGACCAAGGCTTTGCTGTTAAATGTACATAAAGTTTATGTTTCACTTAATTTATTTGGATCTTTGTGGCATAGAAAACTTGAGCCTGAAGTCATTACCTTGGCTGGGACAGAAATTACTGTTAAAAAACTGCCTGACGGGAGCTTTAGCTTAAACAACTTGAATCTATCACGTCACGCTGGTGAACAAGGTGTGAAGTCGACAGAAGTATTGAATTGGGCGCTAACTCAACCAGCAGTTTATCTTAATAATATTACATTCCATTATCAGGCTGATAAACATTACTATGGTTTACATGTTGCTTCACTCGGTCTGCGTAACCTTGATAAAGAGCATGTGTTTTCAGGTCGAGTGAATTTGCTAAACAAGCCAACGAGTGCCAACTTTGTCGTAAAACTTACGGGAAAGCCAAAGCATTGGCGTAAGGATCAATTATCAGTTTATGCGGAGCTTAATCATGTGGTGTTATCTCCTTGGTTAAAAGGACATACCTTTAGAGGGTATAGTTTATCTGGTGGCTATGGTGATGCAAAGCTGTGGGCTGAGCGTAAGGAGGGGCACTGGTTGTCAGCTCATAGTCAGGCTCAGCTTTATGATTTAAAGCTCCACTCGCTATTTACTGGACAAGATTTTATGCTAAGCAATCTGTCAGCAACAATGAGTTGGCAGGCGGTTCAAGGAGGGTGGCGCTTTGATGTATCGCGCTTGGATATTATTACCGATAAATTTATTTGGCCTATAACGCAGCTACTAGTTACCCATCAGCAGGCTAGTAATTCCAATCTAGCTAAAACTACTGTTTGGTTGAACTTTGCTGAGCTAGGGGATGTGAGTCGATTATTGCAGGGTAGTTCGTTGTTACCTCAGGCCGTGCGACGGAACCTTTATTATCTAAACCTTTCAGGTGATTTAAATAATATTAGTTTAGTTTTAGAGGGGGCTTTGTCCGCTCCTAGTCACTATCAGCTTACAATGGATATGCGGCAAGTCAGCATGGAGCATTGGCAGCACTACCCAGGAGTTAAGGGCTTAAGTGGTCGAGTTTCAGCTGATAACCAAAGTGGCGCTCTGCAGTTACAAGCAATGAATACGAACTTATATTTTGGTGGTTTATTTCCTCGACCACTAGCTTTGTCACACTTTTCTGGCAAATTGACCTGGCAAAAGCAAACAGATGGACAGTGGTTGGTTCGAGGTCAAAACTTGGTTGCGGCTAATCCTAATGTAGGAATAAGTGCAGCGTTTGCTCTGCGCTTTTTAAAGGGTCACTCTTCACCGTACTTTAGTTTGTTAGCAGGTTATCGTGTTAGTTCGCCACTTGTTGTGAAGAGATACTTACCCGTTAAGGTTATTTCTGCAAAGACAGTTAAGTGGCTGAATCAAGCTTTTTTGGCGGGTGCCCCTCTTAAAGGTACGGTAATGCTAAGAGGTGCTTTGGATGACTTTCCTTTTATAAAAAATAAAGGAGTATTCCAGGTTGATACTAAGGTAAAAAATTTAACTTTACACTTTGCCGATGGCTGGCCTGTTATCAAACATATTAATGGTGACCTGTTATTTGCCAATCGTTCGATGATTATTCGTGCTGACTCTGGTCAAATTATGGGGGCTAAGCTATGGCCTACTAGTGTTATTATCCCTGTAATTGCTAAAGATCAGCCAACGGTGCTGATGGTTAATACAGTGGCAACAGATCAAGCTAGTGATCTGTATCGTTTTATTAATGCCACGCCACTAAAGAAAAGTTTAGCGGCAACTGATAAAGAGCTTAGGTTGGAGGGGCCAACTAAGCTTGCATTACATATTACTTTGCCGCTAGATGATTTACATGCTGCATCTGTTAGTGGTGATTTAATATTGCAGCATAATAATTTATTGTTACCTGCTTGGCAGTTAGAGGTTCATGACTTAATAGGGCGCTTGTCTTTTAAAAATGATGATATTAATGCAAAGCAATTGCATGGGATATTTTTTGATAAGCCAATTACTGCATCTATTCATACAGCAAAAAATGGGAAGTTTGTATCTAAAGAGGTACACTTTAAGACGTCGCTAACTATGGCTTCGTTAGTGAAGCATTATCCTAGCTTGGCTAATTTACCTGTAAAAGGTGAGGTGAAACTTGCTGGTAAGCTATCATTGCATGCAGACCCTAAAGATTCTGCATTAAGTAGCCTGATTCTAAAGTCTGACCTTTATGGATTGACTATTAACTTACCTGCTCCTTTAGCGAAGCCACTACAAGCAGTAATGCCAAGTACTTTTAAGGTAACTTTTGGGCATGATCAGCCTATTCGCATGTTGCTGAGTTTGCAGCATTACTTAACGGCAGCATTAAGATTTAACTGGTTGTCGTCAGGTAAACTAAGTTTCTATAGCGGTGAACTGCGTTTTGGTTCTAGTATGGCCAAGCAGCAGCTTGAGCCTGGGTTGTTGATAGATGGAAGTTTGGCAAGTTTTAATTTAAGTAATTGGAAAGCTTACTTGAATAAGCAGGCATCGAAAAAGAACCTAGGTGATATGCGTGACTGGAAGGCTCGTTTAGGTAGCTGGTTGCGAAAAGTTAATGTTCAGGTAAATAAGCTTAGTGCCTTGGGGTTAAAGTTAAGCCCAGTTGTTGTTCAATTTGAAGCTGCAGGCCCTAGATGGTTGGTGACGCTTTTGAGTAATACAATCTCTGGTACGCTTAGCATTCCAGAAGGTTATCCAAATGGCGTGATTGACGCTCAGTTTAAAAAGATACACTTACCTGATTTAAAAAGTATGGGTAGTGCTAAGCTGCAGCCAAAAAATATTCCTGCTTTTAAGCTGAGTGTTGCTGACTTTTCATATGGACCAAGAGATTTTGGGCGATTAAACCTTGCTGTTTATCCTTTCAGTAAAGGCTTAACAATTTCTTCGTTGCATTTCTACTCTCCTTGGTTAAGTGGTGTATTGCATGGTAAGTGGTATCAATTAGCTGCTGGGGCTAGTAAGTCTCAACTAGCCGGTACTCTAGCTAGTAACAATTTGACTACGTTATTAGATAAGCTGCATATTAAGTCCACTTTGCTAGGTAAGCAGACTTATGCTAAGTTTGCTTTATCTTGGCCTGGCGTTCCTTTCAAGCCTAAAATTTCTGAACTTTCTGGAGTTATAAGTTTAGCTATTCATAATGGATGGGTGGTTGATTTGAGTAAAGCAACGACAGAAAAGCTTAATTTGGGGCGTTTGTTAACTTTGCTTAGTGTTCGTCATTTAATGTTGCAGTTTAGTGACCTATCTCATAGTGGCTATAACTTTGATAAATTAACAACTGACTTGTCCTTTAATAAGGGTGAACTTACTACACATGACTTTATAGCTCATGGTCCTATTGCTGATATTAGGGCATCTGGTAGTGTTAATCTGTTGAAACAATTGCTGCAGTTGCACCTAACCATTGGTATTAATGCAACTTCGAGTTTGCCAGTGGTGGCAACGATTGCGTCAGGTTTCAATCCTCTGGTGGGGATAGCGACCTTTATCGCAACTAAGGTTGCTCATAATGCTTTAGAGAAGATAACGACTTATTCGTATGCTGTTAGTGGTTCTTGGCATGATCCTAAAATTATAAAATTAAATAAGAAATAGCGAGGTGGAATATGATTGATGTAGGGTTTGTTAATGAAGTAATTCAGGACTCTTTACAAAAACAGCCTTGGAGCCAGTTGGTTGATCCTGAGTACAGAGATGAGAAAGGCCGCTTTATTAATGTTTCGATTATTATTGCTCTTTTACAAGAGGTGTTGCTTACTCAGCTAGATGCTTTTTCTGAAGAGGATTTATCAATACAAAAACAACAGCTATTGGCTGAGCGCATTATTCAACACTGTTTGGTATTGCTGGCAGAAGGGCTGCTGGTTAGAGTTGCCTGTTATAGTAAAGGAAGCCCTCTATCGCTTGATGGTCTTGATGAAGCCACAAAAGGGCGAATAACTGAATTTCTGGAGAAGTTAGTTGGTGGTGAAGTTAAGCAAGTGCAAGCTACTTTAGCTCTAAGCATACAGACAAGTGAGCTTACTAAGCGTTCTACAGTTACTCTAACTCCCAAAAAGACAAGTCGTATACATAAGGTTGCTGAACATACTGAGCATGTAACCGGTGGCACCGATCATGGTGCCGAGGCAGTGGAATCTGTTGCCGATATGCTGGCCAAGCTCCATCACTTTAGTGATAGTATGGCTGCTCATCACTCGTTAATCACCATGGACGTAGTTAAGTCATTAGATTTTTTGCTAACACCCAGTTTGTACTTGGCTTGTTATTTAGAGGGGCATAAAGTTCCTGCTACTGCGCATAATAACTTCCGTTGGGCAGCTTCAGCAGTGGGCTTGGGGTTGGTCGTCACGGCTTTGGCATTTCCGCCAGCTGCGGCGGGTATTGTTATTGGCTTAGCTGGTGCGGGTTTGATAACAGCGGGCTATACCTTAGGAAGGCATTTTTATAAACGGGGCCAACTGCGTAGTAAAATTAAATCGTTACGCAAGCAACAGCATCAGCTCCATGCTGAAGTAATACACTCTAAGGATGAGTTATCCCACCAACAGAAGCTTTTAGATGAGGCGCTTTTGCTGCCGGCACATACTTCAACGGAAATTGTAGCTAAACAGCGGCAAATTGAGAAGGTTAAAGCAAGGTTGGAGGCTATTAAGCAAGAGCATCAAGCCAAGCTTACTGAGCTACAGGTTGCCAAGGATGATTTACATGCTAGTTTTAATTCGATCCATTCTTCTTTATTTAGTAAAGCAGCTTTAGTAACTAAGAGTTTCTCTTGCGGTATTGGTGCTGTGGCATTAACAGGAGCTGTATTAGCTTTGTTCATTCCGCCAGTTGGCTTAGGGCTTTTAGCAGCAAGTGCTGTTGCTGGAGGGTTGTTGATTGTTGGTAAACCGGTAAAAAGTTTATTTAAAAAAGCAAAGTCTTGGTTTAAAAGTAACTCTGCACAGCCTAAGGCTGTGCAGCAAGAGCCAGAAGCATTGCATGATGAGCTCAGTGAAAAGCTACACCTAGACTCTACTGCAACAGTTATGCAGAGTTTGTATGGTGATAAAGCTGAGCAGGCTTTAATTAAGCTCTCCAAGGATGCTCACCACTTAGTAAAAGTGGATCGACACTTGCATCGCTTGATTGCTGCTAAAAATCGCTATGGAGTTATTAAGTTTTTTGTGGCAATGGGAGAGAAGCCAGGCGCTGTTAAGTTATTAGAAGCTTATGCTCAGGAGCTAGTTTACTTGCGACCTGCAGCAAAATTATTAAATAGAGGCATAAGAGCAGTGCTTGAAGATAAGTTTGCATTATCACAAGCTGACCGTGAGGTGCTTACTCAAGGCGAGTATGCTAATCAGTTAATAGCGAAGTTAAAAGTTTCCTCGATTAGAGATTTGCGAGAAACTGTACAAGAGCAGCAGTCAATTGAGGCTCCTACACCGGATCCTACTTTGTTTGAGTGAGTTAGGGTTGTAAGGTGGTTTGATGGGGTGCTGCCTTTATATAATGTAGAATATATAGCATAATATACACTTTAACTTGATTACGGATGGTGTTTGGATGTTAGCTAGAATTCTCTCTGATGAAAATAATGAATTAACTATTGAACTCAAGCTTCCACTAAAAGGATCTATGCTTGAATGTGAGGACGCAATTCTTGATGGGCTTAATGAGGTTGGAACATTAGCCACTGAAAAAGCTTTAAGTAAGTTTGATGCAGATGGCTCTCCTATCCATGTTGGAAAAATAAAGCTAACAGCACGAAGTAGAGATGAAGCAAATTACCAAACGCCTTATGGAGTTGCTCGAGTTAAGCGTTATGTTTATCAAACCTCTAAAGGCGGGAAGATCTTTTGTCCTTTAGAAGATAAGGCTAGAATTATCCAAGGATCAACACCGCGATTTGCAAAAATAATCTCACATAAATACTCAAACTTACCTGCTCCTAGTGTTATTGATGATCTCAAGGTCAATCATAACCGTAAAATCTCACATTCATACTTGCAACGGGCAACTGATTTTGTTGGCGGTATTGCACAAGCCAAAGAGGCTGAGTGGGAATATGAAGAGCCAAAGCTTGATGCAGGCGTTGAGATGCTAAGCATTAGCTTAGATGGTGCATATGTCCTCACCGTTGATGATGGTTATAGAGAGAGCATGGTTGGAACTATTTCCATGTATGATAAGCATGGTGCACGCCTGCACACAACCTACGTTGCAGCATCACCAGAATATGGAAAAGATGAATTCTTTAATAGGCTTGAAAAGGAAATAAAGCTGAAAAAGAAATATTACCCTGATGCTAAAACAATTGGCGTTGCTGATGGAGCAAAAAATAATTGGCCATTTCTAAAAAAACATACTGATACGCAAATTTTAGATTTTTGGCATGCAACTGAATATCTCGGTGAAGCATCAAAGGCAATATTTACCAAAAAATCTGAAAGAGATGAGCGTGATGTTTGGCTCCAAGAGCGATGTCATGACTTAAAGCACAAGAAAGGTGCGGCAGGTAGAATACTTGCTGAGCTTAAAGAGCATGTAAATAAAAAACTGAATAAATCGCTTAGAGAAAAGCTAGAAGGAACAATTACGTATTTTGAAAATAATATTAAAGAAAAGCGAATGTCGTATCATAATTTGATTAAGCAGAATGCACCAATTGGCTCTGGCGTCACTGAAGCAGCATGTAAAACAATTGTTAAACAAAGATTAGGCGGATCAGGAATGCGCTGGAAAGACAAGGGAATGAAAATTGTTTTATGCTTGAGAACACTAGTAAAGACTAAAGGAAGATGGGATCAGTTTTGGGAGAAGGTCAATGATTTTGGCGTGCCAGCAGCAATATAGCCTACATTATATAGAGGCAGCACCCGTTTGATGTTACGTTACTTCACAACGCAGAGCGTTGCGACGAGGTTGGGATATCGGCGCCGCTGCCCAGTTGGCTGGTGTTGTGACGAGGTTGGTTGGCGTTGCGATTAGTTTTCTTTCCGGTCTCGCCCTAACGCTCCGCGTTAGGGCGTAAATAAGGCGCAGGCTTTATCAAGACAGGTTCTAGTCAGTTTCATAGGTCCACAAGATATCAGCGCCGCTGCCCAGTTGGCTGGCATCAGTCTGGACAGCCCAGTTTTTAAAGACCTGGTAGCGAGCTGTAAAGATATTTACAGGGACTACCATGCCTAAGCTGTAGCTAACAAATAAGCGTTTTGAAAGTTTTTTACCAACTACAAATGACGTGTTGTTTTCCACTTCGCCGCCCTCTGGGTTTATAAACTGTCCTGATTGAATGCCAAATTCATCTAACCCTAAAGAGGATTGAATTTTTCCAACAAGGCTCTTATCACCACCAGTTACACCTAGTGCACTAGCAGCTTGTGAAAGTAGTTGCAAGCTAGAGCCAGAGATCTTGTCACTGGCCTGACCGAAAACCAGGTAAGAAAGTACGTTAGTACTAGACATTGATGGACTTGAGAATAATGAAATTTTAGGGTTATCCAGACGACCGCTAGCACGAATACCTACGGTTATATTGTTGTTATCGAATAGATTGGCGGTACCAAGCTTGTTAACTTGAATAACTTTACTGGCAACAAGATTGATTCCTGGATTATCGATAGGGCCACCCGTGTAGATAAGCGAGCCTGAATTAATCGTTAGCTTTTGTCCGTAGGCTTCGTAGCCACCTTTACTAACGTTTAGCGTGCCGGTGGCAGTAGTGACGCCTTGAGGCGAGTAATCAATGGTTGCGCCGCCTGATAGGCTTGCTGTTAAGCCTGCGTATTCAATACTGTTATCATTGCCAAGCGTGACGTGTATTCTTGCTTTGGGTTGAATTAATGGTGGGCTGGGTGGTTCTCCATTAACAAACTCAACAGAGTTTGGTAGCTCAACTGTACTAGTAAAATCACGAGGCGTGATTTTGGCGTAAGGGATGTCAACGTTGCCGGTAATATCTAAGAGGGGTGCTTTGTAAACAAGTTTTAGGTTAGGTGATAGATTAATTTTGTATTCATTATTGTGAATAACCGGTACGTTGCTACCTTTAATGGTTAGCTCACTAGGTGCGAATTGTGGTGATAGCGTTGCATAGCCATTAAATTGCAGTGGTTGGCCATTGGAGTAGAGCTGTCCTTTAATTGTTAGCCGATCAGAGCCATTAGTTAGTAGGTTGAGCTCAGTTTTGCTCAGGCTAAGCCCTAATTTATTTATCAACACTTGGCTGAGTTTAAGTTGTAAGTTACCTTTTACTTTTGGATCACCTAATGTGCCAGATGCTTCTAGTTGGGTGTTAAGTTGTCCTGTTAGGCTGTCAATGCCAGGAATTAAAGGGGTGAGAAAACTTAATTTAGGCCAGTTAGCTGTAAGTTGAGCATGTAATGGCTGTTTGCTTGTTGGCAAATCTGCACCGTGATAATTCGGTAGCAATAGCGTGGCATTGACAGGAATCAGGTGTTGTTTGTCCCGCAAGGTAACTTGAGCTCGTAGACCTTGCTTATCAAATGTGGTGTTAATTGAGCTGTTAATAAAATCAATGCGCTGTTGTTGACTTGCCACTTGAATTGAAGTGGCTAATTGATGGATAGTTAGGTTTATTGTGCCTAATAAGTTTCCATCAGCAGATCGGTTTAAATCAACCTTAGCGTCGATGTTTGAGATTGCTGTTAAGGGTTCTGGTAAGAAGTCTTGTAACAAACCAATGTTGAAATGATTAAATGAGCCCTTGAGTTTGGCTTTACCATCAGGCCACTGTTGGGCTTGTAGGCAGAGGCTAGCTTGCTTTGATTGCCAGCAAAAAGGTGCAATGGATTTTTGTTCGCCATAGCTAAGTTTTACAGCGTGATTAAGCGACCAATTGCCTAGTTTTTTTGAAGAGAAGCTTAGTTGTTGTAACAAACCGTGCCATTGTTGTTTTTGATAGCTTCCTTGTAGTGCGAGTTTTAGCGTGCCTAGATTGTCATGCGTTAATAGTTCTAGTGAGTGATGAGCCTGTGTGCCCTTGGCTATGAGTGATAATGAATGAATGTCATGACGTTTGATCTTTAGGCCTTGAGTTGTAAGCTTGATGCTTGAATAAGCATGTAAGTTAAAGTTAGCAGCTAGGTTAACTCGTTTAGCCGTAATATCGTTGTAATTTAGGTTTAATAGTGAGGTAGTGGTTTGTATTTTAGGGTTGTCCAGTGAACCGCTAATTTGTCCGTGGCTTTTGATATCGCCATTGTCATCTTCAAATAATAGGCTTAAGTCAGATAGCGAAGCTTGCCAGCTAAACTTTGAGTGTTTTCCTAGAACTCCGTGAGCTGTTAAGTGGTTTTGGCCAGCATTAAGCAAGAGCGACTTGATAAACCAACCAGACTGGTTTTTTTGGATGCTAGCATGGCCACTTAGGTGTTGTTGGTGGAGCGTGCCGCTTAGTTGTTGTAATTCAAAGTTGATTGCCGTTGTATTGCCAAGCTTACCGCTGCTCGTTGCTTTGAAGTTAACCTTGCCGCTGCGCGTATGCCATTGCATTGCAGGATTAAGGTTGCTGGCAGTTAGCTTGGTTGACCAACTTAGGTTAGGTTGCCAGTTGAACTTGCCGGTTAGGTTGATTTGCCCTCCTAATAGATTGGCCTGTAATTTATCTAATTCGAGGTTTTGCCAGTTTCCATGCGCAAGTAAATGAAGTTCAGTAGATGGAATTTGTTTGCTATTTAAAGAGGTGTTTAATTTGATTCGATAAGTTTGCAAGCTACCATTAACGGTTAGTTTTCCCTGTGGGCTGGTTAATAGGTCTGTTTTACTAAGTGGCCAATAGAATTTTGACCAGTTACTATCAATCTTAATTGGCCCACGGTGTAATGGGTTAGTTAGTATTGCTTGCAGCGTTGCTGTGAACGGTTTGTTAATTCGGGCGCTTAGCTGACTTTTGTTGAGATTGCCGTTAAGGCTGAAGTTTACTGTAATGGGTTGCTTGGGTAGTGTTGTATTTGTCAGTGTGCCGGTTAGATGGCTTGTAAAAGGGAAGTTAACGTGAGTGTTGCCGGATAGGTTTAGTGTGTATTGTGAGGTGCTTGTGATGAGTTGCTTAATCGTTACTTTGTGTAAGAATGAGTGAGCTGATAGTTCGATTTGCTTAATAATAGTTGGTTTAGAATTGCCTTGTTGGTAGCTGATATTATTTAGCTGAACTTGGTGCAGTGTGAACTGCAGCGGTAATTTAAAGTTAGCTAAATTAGTTATTGTGCTTTCTTCTTCTTTAGGTTTGCTGATTGTGGCTGTCTGTTTGATTGTTAGTGAGTTAACAGTTAGTAAATCAATGTCTAGACGATGGCTAAGTAAAGCAACGGGGGCCCAATTCAATTTTAATGAGCCAAGTTTTATATCAAGCGTGTCACTTTTATAGGTTAGTTGCTTAATGCTAAGTGGACCGGTGAGCTTTCCTGTAAGCTGTTGTGTTGTTAGTTGGCCTGGTAAAAAGTATTTAGCTAGGCTAAAGCAGGTCTGCAAACCGAGCTGTGTACCTATTAAAAAGTACAGACATAGGATGAGGATTAGGATGAGGCCAGCTAGGCCAATGAGTAGCTTTCTAATCATAGTTCTGGCCCTATGCTAAATTCTAGGCGTATTGGTCTGCCACGGGCGCTAAGTGCTTTAGCTAGGTAAAGGCTGACATTGCCAATAGGTGATTGCCATACGACGCCGATACCGGTACTTTTCTCAAGTTGGCTGCCCCAATTGTTAAAATCATTAAAAGCAGCGCCGGCATCATAAAAAACAGCTCCAAACCAATTGCCAACAACTCGGCGTTGATATTCAGCACTAGCAACAGTTAAATAACGGCCTGGGCCAATAGAAAGTGAGGCATAGCCACGAACGCTCATGGGACCGCCAGTGTAGAACTGTTGTGACAGTGGTAGTTTCTGCCAATCTTTGCCAATGGTGTAACCAAGGTCGCCACGTAATATAAAGCGATTATCCTTCCAAATGGTTTGTACCGTTTTAACGTTAAATTCACCTTGTAAAAAACTAACATCTGAGCCTAGGCCTTTATAAGAACCAGAGACCTGGAAGGAAGCTTTGGTTCCATGCTGAATACCAATAAGTTTATCGGTACTTAACCAAGTCCAAGAGGCTTGGGGTAGTAGCATTTGTGCATTTTGGTAGGGGTCGTGGTCTTGAAATTTATACTGTTCGAGTAAGTAGCTTAGGCTAAGTGTTTGTGTCCATTTGCCACGTTGTATGATATGACTAAGCCCTACTTTTTTAACGAAGGATTTTCCTTTATCAGGGACTAGAGTGTAAATTGCTGCGTTAATTGAGTATTGGTCGGTCGATGGATCTTTGCCTGGAATAATGTATTGTGCTGAAAGTTGTTGTTCTTGCTGAGAGAGATTAAAGTTGGTTTTGAATTTGTGGCCGTAGCTATTGACCCATCGCCAATCAATTCCACCTGAGATGCGGGCGCCAGAGGCAGTGCCGTAACCAACTCCAAGTTTATAGCTTTTGCGTTTAGATTTAACTAAGTTAACTTTTACAGGGATATGTCGATTGCGGTCCGCCTTGTTGTCCATTGGGACGATGTCAACGTTTTTAAAGTAGCCGGAGTTGGTTAAGTTGGTTTGTAGGTTAAGCAATTTAGCAGAAGAGAATGGTTCTCCTGGTTTGTACTTCAAATACCGAGTTAAAAATTTAGTAGAAAGTGGATTCTTACTAAATAAAGTATTGCCAAAGTAAAAGCGAGGACCAGTGGATAGTGTGATTTTAATGACGCAAGTGTAAGCTTTTAGGTCGATAAGTATCTTGTCAGTGGTTATCTTCGCTCTAATATACCCACTAGCTTCAGCGGCACTGAGTAAGTGGTTTTTTGTGCTTTGATAAGCTGGAACATCAAAACGTTGTCCTACTTTAATTATGTGTTTTCTATGTAAGGCATGGTTGATACGTTTGTTGTGCTTGCCTGGGCCAGTGGCCGAAAGTTCTATTGCAGTAATACGTAGTGGTTGGCCAGCATTGATAGAGTAGCTTGCAGTCCATTTGGTGCCTTGATGCATAAGGGACTCGTGAGTAACCTTTGCTTTAAAGCAACCGTAAGGTTTGAGTGATTCCAAAACAACTTTATCGCCAGCTCGATAAAGTTGTTTGATTTTGGAGGTGGTTAGTGGTTCTATCGATCGTGCTTCGATGGTGAGCCTGGCATTGGCATTTTTTAATGCGCTTTCTTGTTTGTCTAAACCTGAAATCAAAAACTTTAAAGTTGGCTTGCTTGCACCATAGCTTAGTGAGTAGCTTAATAACAGCAAAGTGGCGACAACAGTTAAGGCTAGCGTTTTTCTCATGATTCAGGATTAGGCTTTGCCGTCCTCCAACAAATAACAGGAATCAAGATACCTGCAATGACTGATTGTATAAGTAGGTTGGCGCCTTCATACCAAAGCCATTGGATGTTGTTTAATTTGAAAGTGGCAAAGTAGATGCCGCTAACGCTTGCAAGCAATAACCCTACGCAAAGTCCGAATAAAACGCCACGAAATACAGAGCTATGTTTGCGAACGAAGAGAGTATAAGTGAAGCTAAAAATTAGGCTGCGATAAATGTCGCTAGAGACCAGTACAATGTAGTTGAGGTGCGCGTTAGTTAGTTGGTTTTGAGTGGTCGTATAAAAGTTGCTAAATAGTAATAAATGCCATAAAAGATTAATGCCGATAAAGATTCCCGCACAAAGTATCCAAGAGAGAAGAAATTTTCGAATCGACATAGGGTTTCTATCCTTGTTTTGCATGCTCATATAAGGCTCTAAATTAAGGGATTCTGATGCTGATTGCAAGGTTGCTTGTTATCGGTGCTTGGAGGATAATGCCGGCCATGAAAAACCACTTTACAACAAAAATTATTGCCAAGCATGCTACAAAGCAGGCTAGGGTTACCCAGGTAAGCACACCACACGGTGATTTTATAACACCATCCTTTATGCCAGTTGGGACTCGTGCTGCGGTTAACTGTATGACGATTGCTGAGCTTGAGCAGGCAGGTAGCCAAATTATTTTGGGTGGCAACACTTATCATATGCTAGTTGCACCTGGCATGGAAATCATCCAAGCAGCAGGGGGAATGCATCCTTTTATGGGGTGGTCTGGGCCGATGCTGACCGATAGTGGTGGATTTCAGGTATTTAGTCTGTCTAAAAATAAATCGATCTGCAAGATTAAAGAAGATGGGGCACACTTTAAACACCCTGTTACTGGTAAAGTGGTGCGTTTAACACCGCAGACATCTATTGCGACCCAAAAAATCATTGGTGCAGATATTATTATGGCGTTTGATGAGTGTACACCTGAAGAGGGTGGGCGTGCAGCAGCTTTATTAGCAATGGAGCGTACGCACCGTTGGTTATTAGAATCAAAAGAGGCGCACGCAAAAGATCCTTGCTCTGCTTACGGTAATCATCAGGCTTTGTTTGGTATTATTCAAGGTGGTCGTTTTCGTGATTTACGTGAAAAAAGCGCTGAATTTATCATTGAGGCTGAGTTGGATGGTCTGGCTATTGGTGGTGAAACGGTAGGCTTCGATATGGCGAAAACCGTTGAGGTGGTTGACTGGGTAAGGCCGCTGCTGCCTGAAAATAAAACACGCTATACCATGGGGGTTGGCTTGCACCCACAAGATTTAATTGATGTAGTTGCGGCTGGTATTGATATCTTTGATTGTGTAGCACCAACTCGAAATGCGCGTCATGGTGCTTTGCATTGTGGCCAGGTTGTAGTAGAAGGAGATTGGCTGCGTTTTGAAGGTGAGGAGGAACGAGATCGTATCCTTATTAAGAAGGCAATTTACGCCAAAGATGAACGGCCAATTAGTGAAGGTTGTGATTGTTATACTTGCCAACATTTTACTCGAGCCTATCTGCATTTTTTGTTTAAATCACGAGCGTCACTTTATGCACCTTTGGCAAGTATTCATAATATTCATGTGATGCATGTAGTTTGTGAGTCACTTAAGAAGATAATTTTAACTAATTGATTTATAAGGTTTTTCTTTTATGTCTGTAATCTCTCGCTTTGCTCCATCTCCAACAGGCTATTTACATATTGGGGGGGCTCGTACAGCTTTGTTTAGTTGGTTGTTCGCACGCAAGCATAAGGGTAAGTTTATCTTGCGAATTGAAGATACAGATAGGGAGCGCTCAACAAAAGCATCAGTGCAAGCAATCCTTGATGGTATGGCGTGGCTGGGGCTGGACTGTAATGAGGGGCCTATCTATCAAACTACGCGCTTTGACCGTTACAAGGAGGTAATTGAGCAGTTATTGGCGGAGGGTAAGGCGTATAAATGTTATTGCAGTAAAGAACGCCTGGATAAGTTACGTGAACAGCAAATGCAGGCAAAACAAAAACCACGTTATGATGGTTGTTGTCGTAATCTAGAAGAGCAGCAAGACGGTCCTTTTGTAGTGCGATTTAAAAATCCTCAACAAGGTATTGTTGAGTTTGTTGACTTGGTTCGTGGTAAGATTGCCGTGAGTAATGAAGAGTTGGATGATTTGATTATTGCGCGTAGTGATGGTTCGCCAACGTACAATTTTACTGTGGTAGTTGATGATAGCGATATGGGTGTGACCCATGTAATCCGTGGTGCGGACCACATTAATAACACGCCGCGACAAATTAATATTTTTACTGCGCTAGGAAAACCTGCTCCCGTATATGGGCATGTGCCGATGATTCATGGTGAGGATGGTAAAAAGCTTTCGAAACGCCATGGTGCTGTGAGTGTGATGCAGTATCGAGAGGATGGGTATTTGCCACAAGCAGTGCTTAATTATTTAGTTAGACTCGGATGGTCACATGGCGATCAGGAGGTTTTTAGTGTTGCTGAGATGATCGAGTTATTTGATGTTGGTCATATTAGCAAGTCACCAGCGATCTTTAGTGTCGAGAAATTGCTGTGGTTGAATCAATACTATATTAAATCACTACCAACCGACGAGTTAATTGCTTGTTTACAGTACTACATTGCTCAAGCGGGTATCGATGTGAATGATGGGCCTGAGCTTGCTGCAGTATTAGAGCCCTTGCGTGAGCGTGCTAAAACACTGTGGGATTTAGTTGAGGGGGGTCGTTACTTTTACCAAGATATTACTTTAGATGAAAAAGCGGCTCAGAAACACTTAAAGTTAGCAACTGTTGATCCACTTAAGCAGGTTTTGCAAGGCTTTGAGCAAATTGAAGATTGGAAAGCTGAACCTTTGCATCATGTGATTACTACTGTTGCTGAGTCTCTGGAGATGAAGATGGGTAAGGTTGCGCAACCAATTCGTGTTGCTGTTACTGGTAATACTATGTCGCCACCGATGGGGGTTACTTTGGAATTAATTGGCCGTGAGAGAGTTTTGGCTCGTATTGAACGAGCTATTAATTATTGTCAGCAGTCAGTTAACTAGTTAAACCTGAAAAAGCGCCATACTTGCCCGTTAGCAGTAAAGGGCCTGCGCTTCCAGTTCTCGTGTACGTCTATGTACACTCCGCGCTGGTTCTCGCCCCGCCTTGCTAACGAACAAATCTGACATTTTTCAGATTTAACTAGATGGAGATAAAAACATGCCTCAATGTGACGTGTTTTATAGTCGTGATATTCAAATTGACTTCAGTGCACTGTTTAGGGCGATAGAAGCAAGGCTTAATGAACAAGATGCTAGCGCAAAACTTTGTAAAAGTCGTGCTGTTATGGCCGATGCTTGTTTGCATGCTAGTGTTTCTATTCGAATTGCGTTATTACAAAAACCACATCGTGATAAAGCTTTTATGCAGCAGTGCTTAGCGAATATGAAAGCAACTGTTGCCCCTTTTATACCAAGTGGTATTTATTATGCGATAGAGGTGGTGTTTAGTGGTGAGCACTACTTAACGCTAAAGGCTGGTTAAGGTCTTTGTTAAGCAAAATAATTTCTTTTGTGAAACACGCTAGTCTGTGTCTCTTTCTATTAAGTAAAAGCTAATTTCTTATCAGTTATTCTTTGTTCCTAAATTTTAAAAAATAAAGGGGATGAGAATGAAAATATTTCGATTAAGTGGAACACAGGTGGGAGTGGCGAGTTGTTTTGGGTTCGATGATTTTTGGAGTGAGCCTGATGCCCCTGAAAAAAATGAAAAGCAAATTCAACTTGATATCTTTAGGCGGCTTTACGTTCATCGTGAATACTCTCATTTTGAGTTTCAATCAAGATGGGAGGAAGCAGCTAGGCAGGATGATTATGGCTACCAGCAAGATAATATGACTGGTGGTGGTATAGTTGAACTTGTTATAAGTGAAGCGAATGCTTCTTTAGAAATTCCGCAAGAATACATTAACTTTTCTTTTTGTTATATTGATGATCATGGTGTCCTCTGTAGTTTGTCGCTGGTTTTTTTTGAGAATGATCCGGCGCGCTGGATGTTAGGTATATTAAAAAATGCAGCAGCACCACATAATGAAAGTGGTTGTGAGGTTTATTTGCAAGGTTTTCAGTATAAAGAAAAGGAGATGGTTGTTTCTCAGGCAGTTGGGCTTGAAAAGCTTATTAATTCGACTGATTCGGATAGTATTAATGAATTACTAAAGCATTGTTTCGATAAAAAAAGTCATAGGGTTGTGGAGAGTTTCGTTAGAGCCTGCCTCGAAGCTACTGATGACAAAAGTGAGGTGGCTACACCTGAGTTCTTAGTGTTAACTTATCAAAAGTCAAAGCTTGATCAATACAAAAAAGACAGAATTGATGAGGAGCTTGAGCCAGCTAGTACAAATAGGCGTAGGTCTAGCACTGTGCTTTCTTCGCCGCGTGTTAGTAGGGAGGCAAATGCTTTATCTCTTTTTTCTATGGCACCTCATTTTCCTCGTTTTTTTAAAGCCGAGGAAAAAATAAAAGCAGCTCAAAAACTCGGAGCTTCAATAGAAAGGCGTCTTGATCAATTAGCGGGAGGTCAGGATACCCCGGAAGTGGAGTTTGAGCCTAGAGAGCGTGCAGCTACGAACGAAGGGCGGCTAGGGGATATTGCTAAGCTAGGGTATAAAAGGTAATGCTAAGGGGCTTGTTTTGCTATTGCTAGTAGCTCAAAGTGGCCGACAATACTTGGCTATAGTTGTTCAATACTAGAAAGCACCGAATCAGTAAACGTTAATTGTAAAGATGGTGATAAGTTCTTGCCCGAGTAAGTCCAAACGGTAACGTTTTGTGGTTGTTTGTCAGCGAGAGTTTTAACGGTTTGGCGAATATTAGGAGGTCCACAAATTGACATAACGGTTGTGCTGCTATCACTGCCAGCAGAGATGCTTTGCCCTGGAGAGCAGAAGTTGGTTGAAACAACGTGTCTGCCATTTACAGTAATGGCGGTGATATTACCAAAGTCATCAAAATTTACGGCCATTATAGATTGTGGGATTATTTGATTGTTGGGAAGTAACTTCTTTCGCCAAGGTTGATAGTTGTAAACCCATTGATCTTGTTCTTTAAAACGGGGTTTTGGGTGAGCTATTTTACGTATACTAGTGGGCTGGCCACAGGCGGCTGTAACAGCCTGGGTGGTATTGCCAACATAGATATACTGCATTGAGCCAGGGCAGGGGGTATAGCTTAAGCCGGCAAATGTTGGTAGTGCTATTAGTAATGCAGTAGTTAGTAATGCAGCTGATATGGCTATTTTCATGCTGATTCTGAAAGTATTTTAAAGCTAGCAGTCTAGCAAATTTTGTATAAGTTAGCATAAGGTGCTTCTTTAGTGGGATGTGGGAAGCTTAACGGTTTTTCCAAAGGCGGGAGGTAAGGCGACAATTCCTCTGATAAAAAAATAGGTAAAAAAATGCGCTAAATTTCCACCCTATAGAATTTTTAGTTTTAAGTTTGTACAGCCTTTTTGTAGATAGAATGCCCAGCTTTTATATCTAGGGCTATCTACATGAAAAAAAGTACTTCTTTATTGCTTCTTATTGGTTTTTGTTCTTTGCTGGCAGCTTGTAAGTCAGGTGGAGGTGATGATAAAAAAGGGGGTGGCGGAACACCTGTCAATCCACCTTCGCTCTCAGTCTCTGGTGATTCAACTGTGGTAACAGGTTTTTCCGGCAAGATTAATGTAATGGAAACACCCTCCATTACTGGATTTACAAATAGTGGTTCAGAAAGTACTAATAGTAAGCTTAGTAATATAAGGCTAGCGTTTACTAATCCAGAAGTTAGTAATGATTTTACAGTGAGCTATTCGTCTCAATGTGGTTCGTTGGCGCAGAGTGAACAGTGTATCGTTACTATTAAACCTAATGGTCAGGCGCTCAGCTTAGCAAATAAAAAGGTTTCTTATTTAATTTCTGCTACTGCTGATGGAGGTAAGGCTGTTAAGTCTCAGCCGCAGGAATTTGATGTGCGTTCGCTTACCGTTAATAAAACAACGTTAGAGGGGAGTGGGAATAAGACAACTGTTAAGATAAGTAATACTACTGGTAAGGATGAGAGCCTAGATGGACTAAAGTTCTCAAGTAGCGATAAAGATATTAAATTTGATAAGGGCACCTGCTCAGGTGTATTAAAAAATGGTAGTGCTTGTTATTTTAAGGTATCAGCAACTAACTTAGCAGTATCAAAAAATGCTGATTATGAAGTTTATACACCGAGTGGTAGTGAAGCATTGGAAGCTAATTTAGCTGTGGTTCGGCCTAAGTTGGTTATTCATGCTGAGACGAAAAGCATTGGTCCTTACCAGAAGGTAACTTATCAATTGATTAATGAGTCCCCTGTTCCAGCTGAAGACATCCGCTTAAACGTCCCTAAAATAAATCAAGTTGTAAGTAATACTGACTGTGGAAAGAGCTTAGCTGGGTTAAGTAGTTGTGATATTCAGTTTTCTGCCTCAGAAGCCCCTGATAGCCAGGGTTCTCAGCCAATTAGTATTTCAGGTGATAATTTTGATGCTGTAAACGATACCATAACAGCTAGCGTTCCAAGTGGGCTCAATGTTTCTTTGAAGAGCGGGCGCGTGGTAACAAATAGCAATGCAGAAAAGCAGTTGCTAGTTCGTGTTGAGAATAATACTAGTGGCCCTGTTTCTAACTTATTAATTGATGCTAACCCCAAGCTGGCTAATCTTAAGGTATTGAATTCATTGAGTAGCTGTGCAGCTTCATCAGTGTTAGGCGTAGGTGACTCTTGTCACTATGTATTAGATTACTCAGCTGGAGTTGTTGCTAAGCCGAGTAAAGAGAGCGCTACTATTATAATTGGAGGGGCCTCTGATGGTTCAGTACCGGCTGCTATTCCTTTTAGTAGCGATAACTATACGTCCTTTTACTCCATTCCAAATAATTTATTAGCAAGTGCTAAAGCTATTGCTGCTGATGAAGTTCATGATGTTGTTAAGTCAGGTGGAAAAATCTACGTTGCTACGAGCGGTGGTCTTTCTATCTCAACTGATGGTGGCTTAACCTGGGTAACAAAAACTTCAGCAAATGGATTGGGCTCTAATAGTGTTAATGGGGTTGCTGTTGCAGGCGATAGGATTGTTGCTGCAACGAATGAAGGGGTTTCCATTTCTCGTGATGGCGGTAAAAGCTAGTGCGCCATCCTTTCTGTAAATTCCATTGACTTGCTGAAAATAAGCAGGCGACTCAGTCAGATTAGAAATTCCTTTTAAGGTAAACTTAACCAAAAAAGAGGAATGACAATGAGTTGCTATAAAAATGAGAACTTAATCGAAGAAGCCATACATGTTTTAGCGATGGAGGGGTTTGAAGCTTTACCTAAGCTTGTCTCCAGGTTGATGAATGAGGCTATGTTAATAGAAAGGGAGCGCCATTTAAATGCCAGTCCTTATGAGCGAACTGGCGATAGAAACGGATATGCGAACGGCTTTAAACCAAGGTTAATTAACACAGGTCAAGGTCAGCTTGAGCTACAGATACCGCAGGTTAGAGACTCCAATGAAGCCTTCTATCCATCAGTCTTAGAGCGAGGTGTACGCTCTGATAGAGCACTTAAGCTGGCTGTCGCTGAAATGTATGTGCATGGGGTTTCCACGCGCAAAGTTGAAAAGGTGCTAAAGCAACTCTGTGGAACAGATATTTCAAGCACAGAGGTAAGCCGTTGCGCTAAATTGTTGGATGAAGATTTAAAGAAATGGCGAAATAAGCCGTTAGGAAAGATAAAATATCTTTGGCTAGATGCACGTTATGAGAAGGTGCGCACTAGCGGCACAGTACAAGACTGTGCGGTATTGATAGCCTATGGCTTTGATGAATCAACCGGCAAGGGGTGCTGCCTCTATATAATGTAGGCTATATTGCTGCTGGCACGCCAAAATCATTGACCTTCTCCCAAAACTGATCCCATCTGCCTTTAGTCTTTACTAGTGTTCTCAAGCATAAAACGATTTTCATTCCCTTGTCTTTCCAGCGCATTCCTGATCCGCCTAATCTTTGTTTAACAATTGTTTTACATGCTGCTTCAGTGACGCCAGAGCCAATTGGTGCATTCTGCTTAATCAAATTATGATACGACATTCGCTTTTCTTTAATATTATTTTCAAAATACGTAATTGTTCCTTCTAGCTTTTCTCTAAGCGATTTATTCAGTTTTTTATTTAGATGCTCTTTAAGCTCAGCAAGTATTCTACCTGCCGCACCTTTCTTGTGCTTTAAGTCATGACATCTCTCTTCGAGCCAAACATCACGCTCATCTCTTTCAGATTTTTTGGTAAATACTGCCTTTGATGCTTCGCCGAGATATTCAGTTGCATGCCAAAAATCTAAAATTTGCGTATCAGTATGTTTTTTTAGAAATGGCCAATTATTTTTTGCTCCATCAGCAACGCCAATTGTTTTAGCATCAGGGTAATATTTCTTTTTCAGCTTTATTTCCTTTTCAAGCCTATTAAAGAATTCATCTTTTCCATATTCTGGTGATGCTGCAACGTAGGTTGTGTGCAGGCGTGCACCATGCTTATCATACATGGAAATAGTTCCAACCATGCTCTCTCTATAACCATCATCAACGGTGAGAACATATGCACCATCTAAGCTAATACTTAGCATCTCAATGTCTGCATCAAGCTTTGGCTCTTCATATTCCCACTCAGCCTCTTTGGCTTGTGCAATACCGCCAACAAAATCAGTTGCCCGTTGCAAGTATGAATGTGAGATTTTACGGTTATGATTGACCTTGAGATCATCAATAACACTAGGAGCAGGTAAGTTTGAGTATTTATGTGAGATTATTTTTGCAAATCGCGGTGTTGATCCTTGGATAATTCTAGCCTTATCTTCTAAAGGACAAAAGATCTTCCCGCCTTTAGAGGTTTGATAAACATAACGCTTAACTCGAGCAACTCCATAAGGCGTTTGGTAATTTGCTTCATCTCTACTTCGTGCTGTTAGCTTTATTTTTCCAACATGGATAGGAGAGCCATCTGCATCAAACTTACTTAAAGCTTTTTCAGTGGCTAATGTTCCAACCTCATTAAGGCCGTCAAGAATTGCATCCTCACATTCAAGCATGGATCCTTTTAGTGGAAGCTTGAGCTCAATAGTTAATTCATTATTTTCATCAGAGAGAATTCTAGCTAACATCCAAACACCATCCGTAATCAAGTTAAAGTGTATATTATGCTATATTTTCTACATTATATAAAGGCAGCACCCCGGCAAG
>CBDALO010000043.1:0-183826 GCA_965196985.1 Gammaproteobacteria bacterium
AATGGCATTGTTTTGCGTGAAAACAATTAATTTAACAGCTATTGCCGTCGCAATGAATAGCACTGCTAAGTTAGCTTCACGTTATAAGCGAGTCTGTCGTTTTTTTGGCTTGTTCGAAATTGATATGGTTGCAGTTGCTCGTTTTATTTTTAAATGGTTCTTGCTAGACGAACAAAAGGTTCATTTAATTATTGATCGAACTAATTGGAAGTTAGGTTCAAAAAATATTAACGTGCTAATGTTGTCAGTTGTCTATGGTGGAATTTCAATCCCGCTATTTTGGGAAAACCTTGGGCGAGCAGGTAATTCAAACACAGATCAACGCATTAAATTAATACAGCGCTATATTAATGCCTTTGGGGCAGAAGGTGTAGCGAGTTTATTAGGCGATAGGGAGTTTATTGGTAAGGTATGGTTTCGCTATTTACTAGATAACGATAGAGCGTTATTTTGTCTGTAAAAACCAACTTCAGTACTTAGAAAAACCTTTAAAATTCTAAATGGCACTCTATTGTACCTGTCTCATCGCATAATATCTTAAATTAATTATGCTAATCAATCTAAAAAATTATTTATACCTCAAATTTTTCTCCTCTCAAAATAAATTATTAACTTTTAGGTAATAGCAATTATATCTCGTTAATAAGAACAAGAATGATCTATCCTAAAACCCTATGAAGCCTTATTATTCACTTCAACTTAAGTATCTAGGTGATCCGCTCCACTGGTCATCAATTTCCACTAAAACAGCTGATACGAGCCTTAGGCACGATTCAGTATTAGGGAAAATTCCAACTGTATGCGTCCTTCTTTTTACCTCTCTGTTTACGCGCTCAGCTATGTTACTGGTTCTTAATCTTTTTTGATGCGGCCTGTCAAAGTTCATCACTACTAAGCCCTCCGGTATATTCACTTCCAACCAAGAAGAAAGCTCTGGTGCTGTTTGCTGATATTTATCTACCGCCATAGCCAATAGTCTTTCCGACTCATGAATGTTTGAGGCATTAAATATAGCTGTAATCTCCTCAGCTACTGGTTCCTTCATTGAGCGCTTTGGTATGTGAGCCTGAGCATTTTGCTGCAAATGAAATTGGCAGCGTTGCCAAGGAACACTGGGGAACACAGCTCTTCTAGCGGCTTTTAGGCCAGTATGAGCGTCGCTAGTAATCAACTCAATACCATGTATACCTCGCTCAACCAACTGCTGAAGAAAATCACGCCAATGTACCTCAGCCTCTGATAACGCAACAGAAACACCTAGCACTGTTCTCTTGCCGGTTGATTCATCAAAGCCATAGGCTATCAATACCGCACAGTCTTGTACTGTGCCGCTAGTGCGCACCTTCTCATAACGTGCATCTAGCCAAAGATATTTTATCTTTCCTAACGGCTTATTTCGCCATTTCTTTAAATCTTCATCCAACAATTTAGCGCAACGGCTTACCTCTGTGCTTGAAATATCTGTTCCACAGAGTTGCTTTAGCACCTTTTCAACTTTGCGCGTGGAAACCCCATGCACATACATTTCAGCGACAGCCAGCTTAAGTGCTCTATCAGAGCGTACACCTCGCTCTAAGACTGATGGATAGAAGGCTTCATTGGAGTCTCTAACCTGCGGTATCTGTAGCTCAAGCTGACCTTGACCTGTGTTAATTAACCTTGGTTTAAAGCCGTTCGCATATCCGTTTCTATCGCCAGTTCGCTCATAAGGACTGGCATTTAAATGGCGCTCCCTTTCTATTAACATAGCCTCATTCATCAACCTGGAGACAAGCTTAGGTAAAGCTTCAAACCCCTCCATCGCTAAAACATGTATGGCTTCTTCGATTAAGTTCTCATTTTTATAGCAGCTCATTGTCATTCCTCTTTTTTGGTTAAGTTTACCTTAAAAGGAATTTCTAATCTGACTGAGTCGCCTGCTTATTTTCAGCAAGTCAATGGAATTTACAGAAAGGATGGCGCACTAGCTAGATAACGGGATACACTTCTATATTAGGCTTAAATCAGATACAAAGCTTCCTAATGCAAAAGGGAAGTTAGTGAAAGCAAAGTATTTATTTCAGTCAGTTGCCTGTGGCGAGATGAAGTTAATACGAGACTGTGAAGTTTGGGGATTAAAGTTATCACTGGCTGTAACTCGAGAGGCAGGGGATCTTTTAAAGATTATCGTTACCGACAATCATCCTTCTGACGCTTTAGCTGTTTATCAGTTAAGGCAAAATATTGAAACCTTATTTGGTTGTTTAAAAACCCGAGGTTACCGCTTTGAGGACACGCATCTAACAGATCCAGCAAAAATAAATAAATTACTAGTCTTGCTAGCGATTGGATTTTGCTGGGCCTACAAAATGGGCGAGTGGAAAAATGAAAATATAGAAGCAATAAAAATAAAAGCTCATGGTAGAAGATCCGTGAGTATATTTCGGTATGGCTTAGATTTTTTGCGCGATACTTTTTTAAAATTACATGATCATTACGAGGATTTTAAGCAGTGCATCAAGCAACTACAGACTAAAAAACGCCCGAAGTTACGGATGGTTACTGGGGGCAGGCTATGATTTTTGTCCAGTACAAATACTTTTTACTCCAACCTTACATTAGATTACCCTGTGTAGTTGGGCGGACATGCTTTAAATGAAACATAATAAAGCATTTAAGCTGCATAACTAAAAAATAATTGAAATATTATCCACAGATCAGGCGCTTTTTTACACGAATATCCCTAATACCCTAATTAGAGCGTGGAGAGAGACAGCCAAGCACACCAGTCTTAAAAAAACTTGCTAAGGCACTTAGAGTTTCATTAGATGACTTAATTTAAGTTTAGTTATTTGTGGGCGAGGGTGAACTACTAACTAATACTTCTTCGTCATCACCATATGCCTCATTACTACTACCATTAGCAGCCTCTACATCTGTGTTTAAATTTGATGTTTCAGAAGGTGACTGCCAGAAACAACAAGAAGCTAGTTTACCTGATACTTTACCTAAAATACCAGAAGCCAAAACATTAGGCCCATTATTATAGCATTGGGTTAAAAACCCATTACCTGATAACGCTGCTGCGGTAGAGGTTGCGTGCATTGCTAGAGCTGCTACACCGTATTCTACAGTTTTTCTTTGATCAACTGCTGCGGTATCTTCAGAATCACCTAAACTGCTGGTTATGGTGCTTTTCACTAAAGCTAACACCATTGGTACAGAATTAATTAGCAGGGTTAATTGGTAAGGCTGAAAGGTTTCCAATGCTTCCGGAGCAAAATAATTCATTAGCTGATTAGCAGCAACGCCAACAACATTATTAATAAAAAGCCACTTTGCAAATTCTTTGGATCTTGGTTTTGATAATGTCGGCATCTGCTATTCCCTTTCCTTACTCATTATAAAAGTGCTTTAACTTAATTGATTTTATTAACCTTTAATTAAGTGAATCTTAAAGCATGAGATAAATATCCTATGGTAAATTAGGGATATCTGTTAATATATAAGATATAGGATATATTAAAAGGTGTGCAATGAACAAAATCCTGATATCTATGCCTGACCAGTTAGCTGCTCGTATGAAAGCAGCGATCCCGTCACGACAGCGTAGCAAAGTGATCGCAAAACTCATCGAAGAGGAGGTGAGTAAGCGTGAGCAATCCTTGTTCGACTGTGCTGCTGCAGTTGAAAAAGACACTGCGCTCAATGAAGAAATGAAGGAGTGGGATTTAACGAGTGGTGATGGGTTAGACAATGAATCGTGGTGATATTTACTGGGTTGATTTGAACCCAACAAAAGGGTCTGAAATTAACAAGCTTCGACCCTGCGTGTTGGTCGGCGCAACCCCCATCAATCAGGCAAGGCGAACGGTTGTTGTTGTTCCTCTTTCAACCTCAGCAAAAGTAAGACCACCCATTGCGATTTCTGTGTCTTGCAAAGAGAGGGGGGTCACTGCGATTTGTGACCAAATTCGCACCATTGATAAAAGCCGACTTCGCCATTTAATGTGCTCAATAAGCATGGCTGATTTGCAAGCTTTAGAAGATGGCTTACGGCAGGTGCTCTGCCTCTAATTTTCCGATCTCCCGATCTAAAAAATTAACCTAACTAATTTAAAGGTAGTTTTTCACAGGCTATTTTCATCAAAAACTCGTTAGTTTTTATATTTTTTAAACAATCTATAGTGAAATTAATGACAAACGAATTGGCTTGCCACCTTTACTGAACCCGCTTTTAAGTAAACCGTATAACCAACAATAACAATGAGAAGAAGAATAAAAAAATAACTACAAAGAAAGCCGGAATAATAACAATACTCCGGCTTTTTTATACTATGTTGCAAATTTAATCTTAATAGTGCGTAGTATCATAGTTTGATACAGCATTAACTATGCGATTAATAACAGCCTTGTTATTTAAGTCTGAAACATCAATACCACTAAATAACTTAGATCTTTTACTGTACTCAACCATTGCTTTGAAAAATTGAGGGCAGTGATTTTTCTCATGTGTTATTGGATTATCAAAATGACTCGGATTTGTAACACAAATGTTATATGTATCAAGGTTAGCACTAAAAACCTTAGTTTTTTCTGAGGCATATGCTTGAGCATCTGACAAAAACTTCACTACATCCTTTTTAGGCTCCTTCAATAATTTATTGTCGCCGTGATGACAACCAGCGAGTAGGGCGGTAGCCGTAATCACGCCCAGTAATGCAATTGCTTGTTTCTTCATAAGTTACTACTCCCTTTAAAATTAATTGACTTCGGTTTTATCGTAAACAACCTTAAGATTCTTTATCCCGTTAGCTTCAAACTCATTGGCATATTTTTTCTCATATTCTGATAACGTATGAATCCGATCTATTACGCTCAAATTATTAAATTTATCTTCGCCCAGCTCATTAATAGCATCACGTTTAGCTAGATCATTAATAAGTATTTGCCACATAGTTTCATAGTCGTAGCGCTCTATGTATTGTTCTTGTGCTTTATCTTCAAGCGTTCCAGTTGGATGAACGCCAGAGAGTTCCGTGACTCTCTCTAAAATATCTTCCGCTTGCATTTCTTTATAGAGGGAGAAGATTTTTTGAATTAGAACATTAAACGGATTCTCCGGATCACTTTCAACCTGATTCGAGTCCATTACCCAATCTGCTATATATAGTAGCTCAACTAATAATCGATATTCTTTTTTTGTAAAATGTATCTTCATTTAACCCTCATTATTTAATCAATATGAAACACCGCTAAGGCCAAACCAATCAAACCCGTTATCATAACGTATTGATAAAAATTCGAGTGGAAGTGAAAGAGCGTTTGCCCATGATGCAAAGTATTCATCACAATCACACCCACCAGCGTTGCAGCTAACGGTAACAATAAACTGCGCGTTGAGCTTTTAAGCTAGTGCGCCATCCTTTCTGTAAATTCCATTGACTTGCTGAAAATAAGCAGGCGACTCAGTCAGATTAGAAATTCCTTTTAAGGTAAACTTAACCAAAAAAGAGGAATGACAATGAGCTGCTATAAAAATGAGAACTTAATCGAAGAAGCCATACATGTTTTAGCGATGGAGGGGTTTGAAGCTTTACCTAAGCTTGTCTCCAGGTTGATGAATGAGGCTATGTTAATAGAAAGGGAGCGCCATTTAAATGCCAGTCCTTATGAGCGAACTGGCGATAGAAACGGATATGCGAACGGCTTTAAACCAAGGTTAATTAACACAGGTCAAGGTCAGCTTGAGCTACAGATACCGCAGGTTAGAGACTCCAATGAACCCTTCTATCCATCAGTCTTAGAGCGAGGTGTACGCTCTGATAGAGCACTTAAGCTGGCTGTCGCTGAAATGTATGTGCATGGGGTTTCCACGCGCAAAGTTGAAAAGGTGCTAAAGCAACTCTGTGGAACAGATATTTCAAGCACAGAGGTAAGCCGTTGCGCTAAATTGTTGGATGAAGATTTAAAGAAATGGCGAAATAAGCCGTTAGGAAAGATAAAATATCTTTGGCTAGATGCACGTTATGAGAAGGTGCGCACTAGCGGCACAGTACAAGACTGTGCGGTATTGATAGCCTATGGCTTTGATGAATCAACCGGCAAGAGAACAGTGCTAGGTGTTTCTGTTGCGTTATCAGAGGCTGAGGTACATTGGCGTGATTTTCTTCAGCAGTTGGTTGAGCGAGGTATACATGGTATTGAGTTGATTACTAGCGACGCTCATACTGGCCTAAAAGCCGCTAGAAGAGCTGTGTTCCCCAGTGTTCCTTGGCAACGCTGCCAATTTCATTTGCAGCAAAATGCTCAGGCTCACATACCAAAGCGCTCAATGAAGGAACCAGTAGCTGAGGAGATTACAGCTATATTTAATGCCTCAAACATTCATGAGTCGGAAAGACTATTGGCTATGGCGGTAGATAAATATCAGCAAACAGCACCAGAGCTTTCTTCTTGGTTGGAAGTGAACATACCGGAGGGCTTAGTAGTGATGAACTTTGACAGGCCGCATCAAAAAAGATTAAGAACCAGTAACATAGCTGAGCGCGTAAACAGAGAGGTAAAAAGAAGGACGCATACAGTTGGAATTTTCCCTAATACTGAATCGTGCCTAAGGCTCGTATCAGCTGTTTTAGTGGAAATTGATGACCAGTGGAGCGGATCACCTAGATACTTAAGTTGAAGTGAATAATAAGGCTTCATAGGGTTTTAGGATAGATCATTCTTGTTCTTATTAACGAGATATAATTGCTATTACCTAAAAGTTAATAATTTATTTTGAGAGGAGAAAAATTTGAGGTATAAATAATTTTTTAGATTGATTAGCATAATTAATTTAAGATATTATGCGATGAGACAGGTACAATAGAGTGCCATTTAGAATTTTAAAGGTTTTTCTAAGTACTGAAGTTGGTTTTTACAGACAAAATAACGCTCTATCAAGTTTTAAACAGCCAACAAATGAAAAAGCTGAGCCAATGCCCATAGCAATTCGTGCCAAATTAGCAACCCATAAGTGCTGGCTATAGCTACTAGTAGGGCGGCTAAACAAAGTAGGCGATGAATGCCAAAGCGATCTAAAATAACCCCGGCTGGGATTTGCATAATGGCATAAGCTTAGTAGTAGCAGGCAGATAGAACGCCTAAGGTTTCTGCATCAACCCTGAAGGTGTGGTGAGCTTGCGGCAAGCATGTGTGCATTAGGTCAGCTAGTTACTTTATCCTAAAGGACCGATAGTAAAACTATTTAGAAAGGTCCTATTATGTTTGGCAAAACATTTGATAAAAAAGTCGTTACACCCAAGTCAGCAACACCTTCAACACTAGATAATATTGCTCAATCGCTCAAGTCATGGCGTTCATCATCAAAAGAGCCATGGGAGATTCCAGAAGACCTTTGGGTGAAAATTATTGCGCTCTATCCTGCTTATACAAAAAAGGACATTACTGAACGATTATCAATCAGCTCTAAACGGCTCAACAAAAAAATTAATGAAAAAGAATTATTAGCCAGCAGTACATCAGTTGCCAATTCTGATGATGACCAAGCCGATGAATGTTTTGTTGAAGCCACTATTCAGGATTCAGTTGTGCTTTCACAGCAACTGATTAGCATTACAAGAACTGATGGCGTCGTGTTACAACTGCCTAAGCCGGAGTATGCTGAAACCATTAATCTGATTCTTACTTTTTGCAAGGGGTAGTGTATGCTGCAATTCACGCCTCAAATGAGGCTATTGTTATCAGTCAGACCTGCTGATTTTAGAAAGGGTATTGATGCTTTAGTTGCGCTTTGCCAGCAACGGCTGGGTGAGGATCCATTCTCTGGTACGGTCTTTGCTTTTACGAATAGCCGCCGTACCTCAGTGAAACTTCTAGTTTATGATGGCAATGGATTCTGGCTTTGTCTAAAGCGTTTTTCGCAAGGAAAGTTACAATGGTGGCCAAACTCCCACTCAGCCACGTACCATATCGATAGCACGCAGCTAATGATTCTGCTTAACCAAGGTAACCCTATCACTAGTCATCTCGGTGAGCCATGGAGAAGGCTCGCTAGTCAACCTCCTGTAATAAGTCAAGCGGCCTCTTCATCGACCAAACCTCCTTTATCTTCAATCTGGTAATTCCATGGCAACCATAAGGAGGGATCCTTAAAAACACTTGATTTATTTTCCTGCAAGGCAACTAAGTAATCGAGTGGGTTTTCCCCGCACAATTGAGCTGTAACAATAAGAGATAATAAGATGCTACCGATGTTAGCGCCATGCTGAGTTTTATAAAACATTGCAGCTTTTCTAATGCGAATAGGAATCTTTAGTATCGCCTCGACAATGTTGTTATCTAGTGGCGCTCCTGGTGTCGTTAAGAATCGCCGAAGCTTTTTCCAGTGCTTTAACATATACTTCATCGCCTTACCAAGGTGACTATTTGGTTCTACCACTTTGTTAGATAATTGCTTATTGAGCCAACCATGCAGTTTAAGCATCAATGGTTTGCTATGCTTTCGATGATAAAGTAAGCGTTGATGTGGGTCCATTTGCTTTGTTTGCTCATCATTTCGATAAACCTCACCCAGGATTTGCATAACGTGCAAACAAGGCTCAGGATAATATTCAAGTAAATCACGAAACTTTCTAAAACCATGAGCTAAGCAATTGCAGATGATAGTTTGTAACTCTTTCGGCATGTTGGCTGCTAACGCATCACACATTTGAATCACCTTCTTTTTTTCAGCCACCCTGTTTGCTAATAGTTGTGATAAGTTTTCGCCGCCGTGATGCTCGCCTGCATAAAATAGAGCAACCTGGTGAGCACCAATAGTCTTGCTTAAAATGGCTGTTGTATACATCCCTTTTCTTGGTTTATTAAGGTCCGCCTTGTTATCAGATAGTATCGAAAGTATCTTTGCGAATGTGTCATCATGCTGAATAATATCACCGTTCGCGCCATACTGTTCTAAAACATCAAACACACGATAGCCGATATCAGCCACCTGCTCACAAAGCTCGAACTGTGTACTTGAGGGTAACGGAAAGCCTAGTAACTCTTGGAACTTTTCTTGACGGTAAAAAGGCACGCCAATGTAATACTTTTGCAAGCACAGCATTGCTTTAAACTTAGCGTCATACTTTGGTTGCTTCCTAACATCCGTGGGTAACTGGGCAGTGATAATAAGCCCACACAAGGCGCAGCGAAGCTTTTCCAAATGATACCGTGTTGCCGTGCCTAATGAGTTGCCAGTTATACGAATAACTACACCGGCTTTTTTAACCTTATACAGTTTCCCACCACATCCTCCAGGACAGGCATCGCCACATGCATGGTCAGCAACATGGCAATAAACATCAGTGGCATTCCGGTAATCCTGATTACCTCGCCTGCCATGACCGGATTTCCCTTTCTTATCTGATTGACTATCACCTTTTTTATTGCCTGATGTATTATCGTCAGAGTTATTGCCAACACCCTCAATATTACTTTCAGATTCTTGGCCCTTATTCTCCTGATTCTTCTTGGGTGACTGATTACTGTTAGCTCCAAAAATAAGTTCACGTAATTGTTTAATTGTAATTTTCTGCTGTTGAAGCACCTCGGGCAACCAAAGAGCAAGGTCCAAACAACCACCTGCAAGCTCCTTATCCTCATCACCAAGATTGGACTGATTCAAGCGAGCACGAAATTCTGCAATTTCATGCTCTGATTTAGTCGCTATATCCGGTATTTCAGTTGCGGTTGGCATAATTATTTCACGTGATGCGTAAGAAACTGTCGTCACAATAAAATAATTTTCTTTTCTAAGTCAATAGGTTAATGAAGATAATGGATAATTATCAAGCCCAATAAAGTACTCGGCAACGAAAGTTTACCTTATCCAACTTATTGGTTCACACATACTTACCGCAAGCTCACAAGGTGTGCATTAAGTTAGGCACCATTACGGAGGGTGAGACCCGAATGAAGAATTCATAGGCATAAAAGACTGCGGCAATAGCCCAAATCGTCCATGCTAGAGGTGATTCTTGTTTATTGTTGTTCATCTAGTTAGTCACTTGCCATAAAAGGAAGGCAGATTCTACCAATTTAGTACAATTTGTAAACCAATAGAATGATAGAAATTTAATTTGATCTGTTCTTGATCGGGTTTTTGAGGGGTTTTGTTTGCTGGTAGCTGTGCTCTTGGGTAAGATGCGGTCCTGATTTTAATTACTGAAGGTGATCTGGAATGGATTTAAAAAAGTTGATTCGCGATTTCCCTGATTTTCCTAAAGAAGGTATTTTGGTATCCGTTCAATATCAGCATGATTTGAAAATAATTCAAAAAGTTCTTGACAGCTTTTTCGTGCAAATTTGGAAATTTTATATTGGAATCATCGTGTGTCATAAAAGCATGATGTGCGCTCTATAACAACGCTGTATGCTCGGATTATTTTTTCATCGATCAGGTTCATGGCTTAAAAATAATTTCAGCAGTACGGCCATCTGTGTGGGGAAAATTTACCTTTTCAAACCCGTGGTATACTCTTCCTATGAAAAAACAACCTGACAAATCAGTTTTAGCCGATCTCATTGAGAGATTTAATAATACTGTTACACCAACAGCACTAGAAACAGATTTTAGCAATGTATGTGAAAGTCAGGCTGAGAAAATCATAAAGCTAGAAGACAAGGTGCAATCGTTAAATAACGCATTAAATAAATATAAAGGTGAGCAAGGAAAGCCTAATGTTAGAAAGCAAACGCGCGCTAACAAGGACAAGGATCATTCCTCCGAGAAGGATAGAAAAGGAAATAAAACCAATAAAACTAGAAAGCCAAAATCTAGTAAAAAAAATCTCGAAGTCTCTAATACAGTGACACTAACAATTAATCCAGATTCGTTGCCCAGCGATGCTGTGCCAAATGGCTCTAAGAAAACACTTATCCAGGATATAAAAATTGCTGCTAATAACACTCTTTTTTTGCGCCAACAATATTACTCCCCTTCTGAAAACAAACACTATACAGCACCTCTGCCAACTGGTTATGAGGGCCAGTTCGGCCCTACTATTAAAAGCTGGACAAGCTTCCTAAATACTCAAGGTGATATGACGCTAGAAAGCCTTGAGACATTTTATAAAACCGCCAACATAGATATTAGTAAATCAACCATCCATAGCTTCACAATTAAAACACCTACGATACTTGAGCCCGAGAAGGTAGAAGTTGTGAAGGCAGGTTTACAATCCACGAACTACCAGCACCTAGATGACACCAACGCTAGAGAGGATGGAAAAACCGTTATGTTAATGTATTGGGTAATGAGTATTATTCAGCTTACTTTACGCTGACCAGTAAAAGTCGATTAAGCGTCATTGAAATGTTAAGCAAAGACCACTTTGGGTTCACATTAAATGAGGCCGCTTTTAATTTACTGGCTACTATGAACTTACCCCACAAGGTAATCGAAAGCTTAAAGGTATTTCACTCATCGACTATCTTAAACAGTAAGGAGCTGGAAGTTATTCTTGATAAGGTATTAGGTGATAAAAAATTTCCAAAATATAGAAAGCTGATTACTGATGCGGCAGCTATCTCAACATATAGAAAGAGTCCTTATGCGATAGAAACACTCATTACCGATGATGCGCCACAGTTTAAGCTCATTACTGAATCACTCGCCTTGTGCTGGGTTCATGAGGGTAGGCATTATAAAAAGCTGACGCCAATTTTTAAGAAGCACCAAGACTCTGTTGACAGCTTCTTGGATAGGTTTTGGGATTATTATCATAAGCTCATTGAATATAAAAAGAACCCAGGGCAAGATGAGATAGATAAGCTATCCAATGAGTTTACTGAGTTATTCTCAACAATCACTGGCTACGAGAAACTAGATAAACAAATTGAGCTCACCTTAAAAAAGAAAAGGCAGCTATTGTTAGTGCTGGAAAAGCCAGAGCTTCCTCTACATAACAATCCAGCAGAGTTGATGGCTCGGAAGCAGGCTAGAATGCGCGATGTACACCTTCATACTATGAGTGAAGAAGGAACGAAAGCTAAGGATACAATGGTTACAATTACTGAGACATGTAAAAAGCTAGCAGTTAATGTCTTCGATTATATATATGACAGAATTACAAAAAACTATTCTATGCCTTCGCTAGCGGAATTAATTACCATCCGCTCATCACAGGCGCAGTAAACTAAAGAGAGCGCAGCATGAGCATCATGCTGAAATAAGACGGATACGTATTTTGTTTCGTGATATTTGTCCTGTAATTAGCAATCCTGCTGCGCTGCGCTTTATTATTGAAGAGTTTGGGCGGCGTTTTCCAGTTGAGACGCTTGATATGGTGGGTGGCGTAGAGGCTAGGGGGTTAGCCTTTGCCGCATTTTTAGCAGAGTATTACAACAAAGGTTTTTTTATGGTGCGCAAGCATGGCAAGCTACCTGGCCCTACCTTAAAGCAGGCCTATGAGCTGGAGTACGGTGAGGCGGTAATGGAGATACAGGCTGATGCTTTGCAGCCAGGGCAGCGTATTTTGATTGTAGCTGATCTATTGGCAACGGGTGGAACTGCAGAAGCAGCGGCTAAGCTAATTGAACAAGCTCAAAGCGAAGTTGTTGGATTGGCTTTTGTCATTGAGCTAACAGAGCTTAAAGGGCGTAGCCGTTTAAAAGATTATCGAGTTGAAACGTTGGTGGATTATTAGGATGAAACAACAAGCAGAAATAGCAGTTATTGCAGGAGCGGGCGTTGGTGATGCTAGCTTACTGGAGAATGTACGGCGAGTGTCTGTTGAGACGCCTTATGGTGCTCCTTCAGATGAGGTTGTTATTGGTGAGTTTGCTGGTCGTCAGATTGCTTTTTTACCTCGCCATGGAGCAGGGCATAGTGTTGTACCGCACAAAATTAATTACCGTGCCAATATCGCTGCACTAAAGCAACTAGGTGTAAAACGTATTCTAGCTGCTTGTGCGGTAGGTAGTCTGCAGCCAGAATATCTTCCTGGCGAGTTGGTTTTTGTTGATCAATATATTGATTGGACACATGGGCGAGTGAATAGCTTTTTTGATGAAGGTGAGGTTTTTCACGTTTCATTGGCTGAACCAGCTTGTGCTGAGCTGAGGAGCTTGGGGATAAGCCAGGCCAAGCAGCTTGGGCTAGCTATCCATGAACAAGGAACTTACGTTTGTATTCCTGGTCCACGTTATAACACTAAAGCAGAGTCATTGATGTTTAAGGACACACTGGGTGTACATGTTATTGGAATGACTATGGCGACTGAGTGTGCTTTAGCCCGAGAAGCGGAGATTTGTTACCAACCCATTGCTTGTGTGACAGACTATGATGCTTGGAGTGATCATGCAGTTAGTGCCAAAATGGTTCGAGAAACCATGCAGGCTAATGCTGCAAGTTTAAAAAAATTAGCTTTTGCTATGATCCCTAAAATTCCAGCTGAGCACAGCGATGCTTGTGGTTGTTGGCATGCGCTACAGGATGCAAAGCAATAATTAGTATTTTTTATAAATATAAGTAAAACGATAAGGGCTGTTTATTATGGAATTCTGTTACGTCTATCTTTATTTAGGGGAATTGAGCTAGTTTTATCTCATAATAAACAAGGTTTTTAGTAACCTATCAAGGTAAAATAACTTGATATAAAAACTATAGTGAAATTAGTCATGCGCAGAATCATAAAAGCGATTAAAAGCCTGAGTGATTACCTGATCCTGCTGAAAAAAAATCCAGAGCTACTAAGGCCAGAGCAGTGCAGCCATTGCGGTGCAGGTGGACTATGGTGACATGGATCATATGATCGAAAACCAGATAGGAACCCAGGTAAAGGACGCTCTTTAAATCCCACCCCTGTTTTGAGATTTTATTGTCATCAATGTAAACGTACTTGTTCAACCCTACCTGAGATACTTTCTCCAAAGCGTTGGTATTGCTGGTCAGTTCAGCAGGCAGTGTTAATGAGCGTGCTCCTGGGAAAAGTATTAGCTCATCAGGTCAGGAGCAAGGTGTTAGTCGACACACCGTTGCTAGGTGGTTTCACTGGTTGGTTGACCACTTCGTTGATTACTCCTTCCATATCAAAGCACATCCGTTGTGGTTACAGCTTGGGCGACATAGTGATCCACAAGCGTTTTGGTTGGCCTGCCTTGGTGAGCATGATTTATCGAGCATCATGCTTTTTCTTAACAACACAGGAGTGAGCATCCCATAATTAATTAACGTGAAAAAAAGTTGAGATGGATATTTTCTGTAAACCTCACGACCCCACACAGTTTGAGCGTAGCATTCTCAACTCAAGTTGTGATTAACTCATTGCAAGTAGTTAAATCACACAGGAATTGCAAAATGACCAAGCCCATTCACCCAACAGCACTGTTTCGCCTAAGTGTTTTAGGTGAGCTATGTAGCCGAAATAGTTTTGAGCATGGTGAGCTCAAGAGCATTATTAAAAGGTTGTCCCAGCAAACCTACAACATTCCAGGTAGTAAGCGTGTTCACCTCAGTGCTAAAACAATTGAGAATTGGTATTACGCCTGGTTAAAGCAGGGTATTGATGGATTAGTTCCTAAAACTCGACGAGACAAAGGCCAGTGTCACATCAATCCAGAGCTACAAGAGTTAATTATTTCCACTAAACAGGAAAGCCCTTCAAGATCAATTCCGACCGTGATTAAACTCTTAGAAACTCAAGGGAAGGTAGCACGAGGTGAATTATCTCACGCAACAGTTCACCGCTTATTAGTAAAACACGGCCTGTCTAAAAGAACAGTCACACCTTCTAACCAAATTGAGCGCCGCTCATTTGAGGCGCTCACAGCTTGTGATATTTGGTATGGCGATGTCATGCATGGTCCAACGATTTACGATGGCCAAAGAAGAGTTAAAAGCTATTTGGTGAGTATTTTTGATGATGCCTCAAGGTTGGTCTGTCACAGTAAATTTTGTACTGATGAGAGTGCCATTACTATTGAGCATGTGTTGAAAGAGGCATTACTCAAACGTGGGCTTCCTGTTAAGCTCATCATTGACAACGGCCCTGCCTACCGTGCTAAAACGTTGCAAACCATTTGTGCTCGTTTGAAAATTCAATTGATTTACGGCAGGCCCTATGAACCGCAAAGCAAAGGCAAACTAGAGCGTTGGCATAGAACAGTACGCGAGCAATTCCTAGCTGAATGCAACCTGGATTCCATTCATAGTTTCAATGCGCTGAATGATCGATTTTGGGCTTGGGTTGAGCGTGTTTATCATCAAGCCTCGCAAAGCGCCGTGCCTGACAAGATGACCCCGTTACAACGCTATCAGCAAGACCTCACTAAAATTCAGCCGTTAGGTTGTTTGGCCGATAAGCTAGATGATTACTTCCTGCATCGCATTAAGCGCCGAGTCAGGAAGGATGGCACGGTAAGCTGGAATAATCGACTCTTTGAAGTTCCATTTGAACCGGCTCAACAAGAGGTTTATTTAGTGGTTGATCCGCATAGTGACTCCGCCCGTCACGTCGAATCATTGGAATATCAATACCTTGGTGCAGTGGGAGAGCTGGACAAACATAACAACCTTTCTAGAACCCGAGCTAGACCTCAGATGCCGGAACAACCAGCAAGAAAAATCTCGCTAGTTGAGATTGTTTATAACCAAGTTAAAGAGGATTTGGATATCACTGAGGAGATACCGTCTTAAACGTCAACAATAAATTGTAAAATTTTTACTAGGCATCCGCTGAAAATGGCTGCTGTGTTTTTAGGATGCCATAAATCATATGCACCATTTTTCTCATAACAGCACAAATGGCTAGCTTCTTTGGCTTGCCTTTTTTGAGCAGCTTTTCATAAAATTTCTTCAAAATAGGATTATGCCTTATAGCCACTAATGCCGGCATGTAAAGCGCCTTTCGCAACCAAGCACTACCAACCTTTGAGAGCCGTGATGAATTCAATGAAGTGCCTGATTGTGACTGGCTGGGATTTAAACCAATATGAGCAGCCAATTGTTTTGCGCCAGAAAATCTTTCAATATTATTAAAAAAAGCAGTTAGTGTTTGAGCGGTTTTATCACCAATGCCTGGGATGCTTTTAAGCAGCTCTGTGTTATTCTTCAGATCATCATCACTCGCGATCAGCTTACTAATTTCTTCCTGCAGTCGTAAAATTTCTTTTTCCATATAATCGATATGATTTTGTATAGAGCTAATAATTGTTTCTTCCGCTAGCTCCAGCCTGTTTTGTTCATTGCTGACTTGGGAGGTTAATACTTCAGATCTCTGTATCAAAGCTCTTAGAGCCTCTATATTAGCTGGCAAAGGCTGCCATAGCGTTGGAGTAAAATGATTTGAATAGTCCTTAATACTGACCGCATCGGCCTTGTCGGTCTTGTTTCGTATTAGCTGTCCTTTCATAAAAAACTTTATTCGTGCAGGATTAATTATACTGACATCACACTTCTCACTATGTAAATAAAGAGCCAATGCATTACCGTATTTACCTGTTGATTCCATGCAAAAATGAAGTGACTGATCAGATAAAGATTGCGTCCATTCTAATAACTCAGAAAAGCCCTCAGGATTATTATTAAAATGTTTAACGTGATCTTTTCCGCTAGTGGTGATAGCAGCAACAAAATCAGATTTTGCAATATCAATACCAACACAATTTTTTTTCATTTGCTAGAGCCTCTTAAATTTTATTACACTAACAAACTTGGGAAATCATAGTTCGGATCAACCTTGCAAATACAGGCTCACAATGGCCTAAGATACCGTTCGATCTCATGAACTTATGAGGGTGGAAGGGAGCTAAATCTCCTCAACAGGATTAAATCCTAAGGACGAACACGGCTTCACCTTCCGCCTACCCAAGCATCCTTGGGATTGTAGCAATATTGTCATATCTCTACAGTTATTTAAGATACAAGGATGAGTAAGATGTATCTTCAACATTTTGGCTTGAAATTTGATCCATTGGGTAAATCAAACATTATTGAATTGGCGCAGTCAAAGCGACTAGAACAGCAACTTAATGGTTTGCTAGAAACACGCGGCTTAGCAGTGATTACTGGCGACTCAGGGACAGGAAAGACCACGGCGCTAAGATACTGGAGCAATAAACTCAACCCGCTGACCCATCAAGTCATTTATCAATCAGACACTCACTTTCGGTCATTTGATGTGTACTCTCAGCTTGCCGAAAATCTAGGTTTAGAAAACTATTACCGATTCTCTAAACTTTGGAGAGACTTGAAGCAGAGCTTGATCGCGCTCTACCATGATAAAAACGTTCAGCCTATTTGGATCCTAGACGAGGCGCATCAGCTTAGTAATGATTTCATTCTACGATTACCTGACTTCCTTAATTTCAGTTTTGACAGCAAAGACGTCATGACGATTATCTTATGTGGACTCCCATCACTTCTAGCAACATTGCAGAGACCAGCCTATGAACCTATCAACTCTAGAATTCAGTGCTTTATTAGGTGGCATGCAATTGAAGATAGCAGGGATTTTGAGAGCATTATTCACGCTGCTTTTGAGAAGGCAGGAATGAGCAGCAGCTTATTCACTGAAACAGGTATTCGTGCAGTACACATGGCCACAAAAGGTAGGCTTCGTTATGTTGATAGGCTCATGCGACATGCGTTGCTAATCGCCGCTAATATGAATTTAAACCATATACCGGATGATGTCATTAATCAGGCAATTCATGAGCTAAAAGGTTAACTATTTGACACCATCTCACGCAAAATAGGTTGAGATGGTTTCTCTAAATTATTGTGGGACGTTACACCAATATAGCCTTTATCTCCGAAGGCCAAAGCCTCCAGCCCTTCAAACAATGAGACACCTGCAGCTAAATCATGATGATTGCCGGGCGTGACTTTAAAGGCGATTAACTCACCTATGTCATTGATTACTAAATGAAGTTTCAGACCAAAAAACCAACCAACAGATGTTTTTCCAAGTTTTGCAACCGCTTTAAATGTGCGGTGGCGTTTAGTGCGTTTAATGTGACAGTTTGGTAGGCAACTTGAGTCAATGTAGTAAATGCCACTACGCCTGCCACCGTTGAGAGTAATAAAAATTGTCAGTGGCATTAGCGCTCTAGGCATCAATTCAATAAAACGTGAGTAACTGGGTAAATTGGGGAAGTAATGTCCCCAGTATGTTTTTAGAAAGCCAGTATAAAAATATTTAAAGTTTCTATAGCCGATCATTTGGAACAAAATCATGATTGTCATAATCTCGCTATAAGCTAAACAACAAGGTGGACCTGACTTTTTTTCTGCAGATGAAGGGAGTAGATCTTTGCGCTCAAGTGCTGCAAATTCCTCAGCAAAATCATCTATGCGACAAAATAACTCTATAACCTCGCGCTCATGTATCATAACCACATCCATTATTAGTAATAATTTCAAAAGGTTATATAAGTTTTTCACTAAATCCAAGGCTGCCATAACTCCGAACTGGGGTTAAGTAAAGGTAATAGAAAGAAAGTCAGTATCCGTTCAATATCAGCATGATTTGAAAATAATTCAAAAAGTTCTTGACAGCTTTTTCGTGCAAATTTGGAAATTTTATATTGGAATCATCGTGTGTCATAAAAGCATGATGTGCGCTCTATAACAACGCTGTATGCTCGGATTATTTTTTCACCGATCAGGTTCATGGCTTAAAAATAATTTCAGCAGTACGGCCATCTGTGTGGGGAAAATTTACCTTTTCAAACCCGTGGTATACTCTTCCTATGAAAAAACAACCTGACAAATCAGTTTTAGCCGATCTCATTGAGAGATTTAATAATACTGTTACACCAACAGCACTAGAAACAGATTTTAGCAATGTATGTGAAAGTCAGGCTGAGAAAATCATAAAGCTAGAAGACAAGGTGCAATCGTTAAATAACGCATTAAATAAATATAAAGGTGAGCAAGGAAAGCCTAATGTTAGAAAGCAAACGCGCGCTAACAAGGACAAGGATCATTCCTCCGAGAAGGATAGAAAAGGAAATAAAACCAATAAAACTAGAAAGCCAAAATCTAGTAAAAAAAATCTCGAAGTCTCTAATACAGTGACACTAACAATTAATCCAGATTCGTTGCCCAGCGATGCTGTGCCAAATGGCTCTAAGAAAACACTTATCCAGGATATAAAAATTGCTGCTAATAACACTCTTTTTTTGCGCCAACAATATTACTCCCCTTCTGAAAACAAACACTATACAGCACCTCTGCCAACTGGTTATGAGGGCCAGTTCGGCCCTACTATTAAAAGCTGGACAAGCTTCCTAAATACTCAAGGTGGTATGACGCTAGAAAGCCTTGAGACATTTTATAAAACCGCCAACATAGATATTAGTAAATCAACCATCCATAGCTTCACAATTAAAACACCTACGATACTTGAGCCCGAGAAGGTAGAAGTTGTGAAGGCAGGTTTACAATCCACGAACTACCAGCACCTAGATGACACCAACGCTAGAGAGGATGGGAAAAACCGTTATGTTAATGTATTGGGTAATGAGTATTATTCAGCTTACTTTACGCTGACCAGTAAAAGTCGATTAAGCGTCATTGAAATGTTAAGCAAAGACCACTTTGGGTTCACATTAAATGAGGCCGCTTTTAATTTACTGGCTACTATGAACTTACCCCACAAGGTAATCGAAAGCTTAAAGGTATTTCACTCATCGACTATCTTAAACAGTAAGGAGCTGGAAGTTATTCTTGATAAGGTATTAGGTGATAAAAAATTTCCAAAATATAGAAAGCTGATTACTGATGCGGCAGCTATCTCAACATATAGAAAGAGTCCTTATGCGATAGAAACACTCATTACCGATGATGCGCCACAGTTTAAGCTCATTACTGAATCACTCGCCTTGTGCTGGGTTCATGAGGGTAGGCATTATAAAAAGCTGACGCCAATTTTTAAGAAGCACCAAGACTCTGTTGACAGCTTCTTGGATAGGTTTTGGGATTATTATCATAAGCTCATTGAATATAAAAAGAACCCAGGGCAAGATGAGATAGATAAGCTATCCAATGAGTTTACTGAGTTATTCTCAACAATCACTGGCTACGAGAAACTAGATAAACAAATTGAGCTCACCTTAAAAAAGAAAAGGCAGCTATTGTTAGTGCTGGAAAAGCCAGAGCTTCCTCTACATAATAATCCAGCAGAGTTGATGGCTCGGAAGCAGGCTAGAATGCGCGATGTACACCTTCATACTATGAGTGAAGAAGGAACGAAAGCTAAGGATACAATGGTTACAATTACTGAGACATGTAAAAAGCTAGCAGTTAATGTCTTCGATTATATATATGACAGAATTACAAAAAACTATTCTATGCCTTCGCTAGCGGAATTAATTACCATCCGCTCATCACAGGCGCAGTAAACTAAAGAGAGCGCAGCATGAGCATCATGCTGAAATAAGACGGATACGAAAGTCACTTGGCCGTAGAGTTGGTTGGCGAGGTTAGGCCAACTTAAATAAAAGATAACTAAGCATGGTAAAAGATAGCTGAGAGAATTAGGTGGTTCGGTGAATTTAATTAATAAAGCCAGGCTTAATATGACACAAATAAACCTATCAGCGTCCATAGTAATGTATTAATGCTTAGTTTGTTGCTGTAATTAACTAATGCCTTTAATACACTGTTCATCATGGGCGTGTTTAGATTAATAGCGGTGCCGGTGCTTGCTTTAACTCGCTTTAATTTTTTACCGAAATGAACTGGTTTGGTTAGCCTTAAGTAATGGTAATGAGAATAAATGGGGCGCTGTTTTCGTAGTGAGTGATAGAATGTTTTGTAGTCTCCACGTAAGTAACGGCTGGCTGTGCTTAAGTATTGCCAGGAAAGATTGGTAAAAACGATTAGTAGTACTAAGCTAACCAGGCTAATAATGAGGGGTTTCGTTGGTTTGAAGTGTTTTATCATCACAGCAGGCTAGCAGGTTTTTTTATTGGTTGGCAAGCTTGTTGATATTAAGAATATTTCAGTTGATTGTGCTTTTACAATGACCACATTTCGGTATAATGTGCCTCTTTAAGTAAGAACAGAGGTTAAATGATGAAAAAGCTATTTTCATTCTGTGTAGTTGCTGTTGCTGCAGTGAGCCTAGCAGGCTGTCAAAATATGACTAAACAAGATATGGGTGTTATTGGTGGTGGTGCCATTGGTGGCTTGTTAGGTTCTCAGTTTGGTGGAGGTAGTGGTAAGGTCTTGGCTGCAGTGGGTGGTACGATCTTAGGTGCTGCAATTGGTGGTATGATCGGCCATAACATGGATAAGACCGATCAACTTGAAATGCAGCAAGCATTGAATTCACAGCGCACTAACACGACTAAAACTTGGACTAATCCTGATCAGCATGCGGTATATCACGTAACGCCCAAGAAAACTTACTATCGCAGCAGTGGTACCCCTTGTCGTGAATATTACATGACAGCGAATATCGGCGGTAAGAAGCAACAGGTTTATGGTACGGCTTGTCGCCAAAGCGGTGGTAGTTGGAAGATAGTTAACTCACGTGATGCGTAGTGAAATCCAATTCGTAGCCCGGATTGAGCGCGCTAGCGCTCGATAATCCGGGGCTAATGTTAATCCCCCGGCTTATCGCTACCGCTCAAGCCGGGCTACAAGTTTCCTGGCTGTTAGATTATTTTTTCTTCGCGACAGGCCATTGTAGTTTGTATTCACTGAGCTTTTTTTCTAAAGCTTGTAAGTTAAGGTGGCCTGCGTGACCAATGTGCTCAGCTTCTTCTTTGCTAAGCTTAATGACTTTTTTTGCTTGTTTGCCGGTATAAACGATAAGCTCATTAGACTTTAATTCAATTTTTTGGATAAATTGAGGTTGGCCATTGCTCTGTTTGCTATTCGTTGGTGCTGCATAAGCGCTTGCTGCTAAAAAACTATTAAGTAGAAGTAAGGTGAGGGCTATTTTTTTCATCACATCAATCCTTGTTTAGGTTGAAGCTGGAATAGTAAGGGCACAAACTGCGTATTGCAATACCTTAAGTAAAGGCTCTTTTTCAGAACGGGTGGGTAGATAAGTAAGGCGCTAGTATAAATATTTAGTTAGCCCTTTCCTGGGAAATTTCACCTTTAGAAAATTTCCTTTAATCCTTTACCATGCTTGGTTTAAAGGTGTTTTTCGATAGAGCGTTATTTGTATCCGTTCAATATCAGCATGATTTGAAAATAATTCAAAAAGTTCTTGACAGCTTTTTCGTGCAAATTTGGAAATTTTATATTGGAATCATCGTGTGTCATAAAAGCATGATGTGCGCTCTATAACAACGCTGTATGCTCGGATTATTTTTTCATCGATCAGGTTCATGGCTTAAAAATAATTTCAGCAGTACGGCCATCTGTGTGGGGAAAATTTACCTTTTCAAACCCGTGGTATACTCTTCCTATGAAAAAACAACCTGACAAATCAGTTTTAGCCGATCTCATTGAGAGATTTAATAATACTGTTACACCAACAGCACTAGAAACAGATTTTAGCAATGTATGTGAAAGTCAGGCTGAGAAAATCATAAAGCTAGAAGACAAGGTGCAATCGTTAAATAACGCATTAAATAAATATAAAGGTGAGCAAGGAAAGCCTAATGTTAGAAAGCAAACGCGCGCTAACAAGGACAAGGATCATTCCTCCGAGAAGGATAGAAAAGGAAATAAAACCAATAAAACTAGAAAGCCAAAATCTAGTAAAAAAAATCTCGAAGTCTCTAATACAGTGACACTAACAATTAATCCAGATTCGTTGCCCAGCGATGCTGTGCCAAATGGCTCTAAGAAAACACTTATCCAGGATATAAAAATTGCTGCTAATAACACTCTTTTTTTGCGCCAACAATATTACTCCCCTTCTGAAAACAAACACTATACAGCACCTCTGCCAACTGGTTATGAGGGCCAGTTCGGCCCTACTATTAAAAGCTGGACAAGCTTCCTAAATACTCAAGGTGGTATGACGCTAGAAAGCCTTGAGACATTTTATAAAACCGCCAACATAGATATTAGTAAATCAACCATCCATAGCTTCACAATTAAAACACCTACGATACTTGAGCCCGAGAAGGTAGAAGTTGTGAAGGCAGGTTTACAATCCACGAACTACCAGCACCTAGATGACACCAACGCTAGAGAGGATGGGAAAAACCGTTATGTTAATGTATTGGGTAATGAGTATTATTCAGCTTACTTTACGCTGACCAGTAAAAGTCGATTAAGCGTCATTGAAATGTTAAGCAAAGACCACTTTGGGTTCACATTAAATGAGGCCGCTTTTAATTTACTGGCTACTATGAACTTACCCCACAAGGTAATCGAAAGCTTAAAGGTATTTCACTCATCGACTATCTTAAACAGTAAGGAGCTGGAAGTTATTCTTGATAAGGTATTAGGTGATAAAAAATTTCCAAAATATAGAAAGCTGATTACTGATGCGGCAGCTATCTCAACATATAGAAAGAGTCCTTATGCGATAGAAACACTCATTACCGATGATGCGCCACAGTTTAAGCTCATTACTGAATCACTCGCCTTGTGCTGGGTTCATGAGGGTAGGCATTATAAAAAGCTGACGCCAATTTTTAAGAAGCACCAAGACTCTGTTGACAGCTTCTTGGATAGGTTTTGGGATTATTATCATAAGCTCATTGAATATAAAAAGAACCCAGGGCAAGATGAGATAGATAAGCTATCCAATGAGTTTACTGAGTTATTCTCAACAATCACTGGCTACGAGAAACTAGATAAACAAATTGAGCTCACCTTAAAAAAGAAAAGGCAGCTATTGTTAGTGCTGGAAAAGCCAGAGCTTCCTCTACATAACAATCCAGCAGAGTTGATGGCTCGGAAGCAGGCTAGAATGCGCGATGTACACCTTCATACTATGAGTGAAGAAGGAACGAAAGCTAAGGATACAATGGTTACAATTACTGAGACATGTAAAAAGCTAGCAGTTAATGTCTTCGATTATATATATGACAGAATTACAAAAAACTATTCTATGCCTTCGCTAGCGGAATTAATTACCATCCGCTCATCACAGGCGCAGTAAACTAAAGAGAGCGCAGCATGAGCATCATGCTGAAATAAGACGGATACCGTTATTTTGTCTGTAAAAACCAACTTCAGTACTTAGAAAAACCTTTAAAATTCTAAATGGCACTCTATTGTACCTGTCTCATCGCATAATATCTTAAATTAATTATGCTAATCAATCTAAAAAATTATTTATACCTCAAATTTTTCTCCTCTCAAAATAAATTATTAACTTTTAGGTAATAGCAATTATATCTCGTTAATAAGAACAAGTATGATCTATCCTAAAACCCTATGAAGCCTTATTATTCACTTCAACTTAAGTATCTAGGTGATCCGCTCCACTGGTCATCAATTTCCACTAAAACAGCTGATACGAGCCTTAGGCACGATTCAGTATTAGGGAAAATTCCAACTGTATGCGTCCTTCTTTTTACCTCTCTGTTTACGCGCTCAGCTATGTTACTGGTTCTTAATCTTTTTTGATGCGGCCTGTCAAAGTTCATCACTACTAAGCCCTCCGGTATATTCACTTCCAACCAAGAAGAAAGCTCTGGTGCTGTTTGCTGATATTTATCTACCGCCATAGCCAATAGTCTTTCCGACTCATGAATGTTTGAGGCATTAAATATAGCTGTAATCTCCTCAGCTACTGGTTCCTTCATTGAGCGCTTTGGTATGTGAGCCTGAGCATTTTGCTGCAAATGAAATTGGCAGCGTTGCCAAGGAACACTGGGGAACACAGCTCTTCTAGCGGCTTTTAGGCCAGTATGAGCGTCGCTAGTAATCAACTCAATACCATGTATACTGAGAACTACCCAAAATTGTTATCTCCCTACCTGAACTGAATTCGATAATTCTTTTTGTTCTTCTTGAGAAACACTATTTTCTTTAAAAAATTGCTCTACTAAGTGATACGTTAGAAGTTTTCTAATACCCTTCGCAATAAAGTGTCGTGTCACCTTGCCCTTACCATCTCCTAATTTAGCTAGCATAATTGCGTAATCGTCATAAGCTTTTTCCTTACCTATCTCATACAAATATGAGGCCACATAAAAACATACAGCCAGTAGATTTTGTATCCCTTTAAAATTTTTTATCTGCATATTTTCCCAGCCTAGTCCTTCCTTGAGAAATTTAAAAACATATTCAATTTTCGCACGAGATAGATAGGCTATGTATACCTCATACGCCTCATCAAAAGTCGTTACTTTTTTATTAGTTAATAGCAGCATGTCATTCTTAAAAATTCTCCTACCATCTCTGCCTGTAATTTGGATTTTAATTGCATTGAAGTTCTCAAACTCTCCAAAATAAATAGTTATTTTTCCGTCTTGTACGCAATTCTTTCCAACTGTTAACTTTTGGAATTGCTTTTCGCCTTGAGCATCAAAATCAGCGTTAATCAGCTTAAGCTTTTTACCATCATCACCTCTACCTTCTATTGTTCTTGTTATTTTTGAGCGAATAATAAAGTCTTGATCTAGGTTTGTATCAATTAGTGAGAGATAGTCATTATCATCAAACTCTCTATCTAGAATATGGGTAATGGTTGCATCTTCATTCTTTGATTTTAGGCAGATTCCTATTTTTTCTATTTCACGAATAGACAGCAGCTTTTTATTAAAGTAATCACCAGATTCATAAAGACTCTTGGCCTCTTTATCTCCCTCAAATGGCTTTCCAGCCTCTATTTTCTTAATATGCTCAGCTTTTAAAAACTTAGGGTCTTTATTGCTGTAGCTTACATGCGATAGTAGATGCACAGCCTTATCACCAGGTACTAATGCAACTGCGTTATGCGTGCTGTAACCATTGATAATATCCCCGTCCAGACTCCTTACTTTACCTAGATTTTCAGTTTGCTTGCTATGTGGCTTTCTAATATCAGAAGGATCATGAAGAACATCAATTTTACTGGCGTGTGAAAGTTTTTCACAGCTCTGTTCTAGCAATACATCATTTGTTTTTATTGGATCTAAATCGGTGCTTTTATTTTCACCGGTAAGTGTACGAATCATCTTTTTATACTCATTGTTATCTTTTGATGAACTGAACAACTTACAACTACCTTCAGTTAATAGCTTTCCTACAATCGTCGATAGATTTTTTTAAAACAACTTTCCCAGTTAATTTTGAAAAAAGAGGGGCAGCGTAATCGGCGAAGTTTAACATTTATACTCATCTCGTTAGTCTTGTTAAAAAGACAAAGCATAGTCATTTTTACACAATATTTCAGCATTATTTTGCTGATTTAAATTTTGGGTAGTTTTCAGATGTATACCTCGCTCAACCAACTGCTGAAGAAAATCACGCCAATGTACCTCAGCCTCTGATAACGCAACAGAAACACCTAGCACTGTTCTCTTGCCGGTTGATTCATCAAAGCCATAGGCTATCAATACCGCACAGTCTTGTACTGTGCCGCTAGTGCGCACCTTCTCATAACGTGCATCTAGCCAAAGATATTTTATCTTTCCTAACGGCTTATTTCGCCATTTCTTTAAATCTTCATCCAACAATTTAGCGCAACGGCTTACCTCTGTGCTTGAAATATCTGTTCCACAGAGTTGCTTTAGCACCTTTTCAACTTTGCGCGTGGAAACCCCATGCACATACATTTCAGCGACAGCCAGCTTAAGTGCTCTATCAGAGCGTACACCTCGCTCTAAGACTGATGGATAGAAGGCTTCATTGGAGTCTCTAACCTGCGGTATCTGTAGCTCAAGCTGACCTTGACCTGTGTTAATTAACCTTGGTTTAAAGCCGTTCGCATATCCGTTTCTATCGCCAGTTCGCTCATAAGGACTGGCATTTAAATGGCGCTCCCTTTCTATTAACATAGCCTCATTCATCAACCTGGAGACAAGCTTAGGTAAAGCTTCAAACCCCTCCATCGCTAAAACATGTATGGCTTCTTCGATTAAGTTCTCATTTTTATAGCAGCTCATTGTCATTCCTCTTTTTTGGTTAAGTTTACCTTAAAAGGAATTTCTAATCTGACTGAGTCGCCTGCTTATTTTCAGCAAGTCAATGGAATTTACAGAAAGGATGGCGCACTAGCTGTTTTTCAGGGCTAAATATTTAGAGTCAACTTGTTTGCCCATGGGTTCTGTTGTGATGCTTGTTTTTAAAGAGATCCTAATGAATAGTCTGCTCTTTGCTTTGCCATAAGAAAAAGTAAAACAATGCTGCTACTAAGCAAGCCATTAAGGTAAGAGTGATACCTAAAGGAAGTTGATTAACTTGTGGGACACCAGCGGAAAATATCACGCATAAGCCTGCGCCTAAGTTTTGTATGCCGCCTAATAACGCCCCAGCAGTTCCTGCTAAGGTAGGGAAAGGTTGTAAAGCACCACTGGTAGCAGCTGGGAATAAAATACCGGCTGCAAAGAGGTACAGCGTTACAGGAACGATAATGGCAAAAATATTAACCCAGCCAAGTAAGCCAGTGATAAGTAAGCTAGTAGCGCCAACAACTAGTAAAACGATGCCTAGCAATAGTGTGCGTCTTAACGACCAGCGTCGTGCATAAAGCCCTGATAAGTAGCTGCCAAGCATATAAGCAGGTAAAGGAACGGTAAACCATAAGCTGGCAACGATAGTTGAATAATGTAAAACGTGAGTAAACAAAATGCCACCTATGGCTTCAAAAATGCAAACACCAGCAAAAGTAGCCACTAAACAAGCAAGGTAAGCAAGAAACTCCACATTACTAAAAATAGTGAGGTAATCTTGTTTAATGGTTTTTAATGAGAGTGGTTTTGAACCGATAAAACGGTTGGTTTCAGTAAAAAAGCAGTACTCAGCAATAAGTACCAAAAGGCTAAAAATAGCTAGGAAAGCAAAGCTAGCTCGCCAGCCCCACAGTGCTGACAAAATACCGCCTAACAAAGGTGCTAACAAAGGTGCAACGATTAGTGCAACGCTGATATAGCTAGTGGCTTTATGTAAGTCATGGCCACTGTGAAGGTCACGCATAACAGTCCTTGCCATAACACCGCCAACTCCAATGCCTAGCCCTTGAATAAAGCTGCCAATTAGCAAGTGGCTAAAGTTGCTAGCAGTTGTGGCCATCAGTGAGCCAATCAAAAATACAATTAAGCCGATTAAAATAATAGGCTTGCGGCCATAGCGATCAGATAAAGGGCCATAGGCAAACTGTGAGAAGCCATAAGGAAATAGATAAGCGCCCATAACAGCTTGGAGTTGGTTGATTGGAACGTGTAGACCGTGAGCAATTAAGCTCATTGCTGGTACATAGATGGTATTAGTCATTTGACCGACGGCAGCAAGTAGTGTGATAAGTAGTAGAAACTTGCTCGCGGATTGGTTGTTTAACGTTGTATCCATTATTGTATTGCTCAGATTAATTCTACTGTTGGTTTTGCAATTTTTACTAGTTGGTGTTGCAGAACGGGTGGCGCGAATCGAGGGCTCCCAGCAATGCTGCTTGCGAGCATGCTGGGAAGCGATTCGTGACAGGGCCCGTTGGACGCAAAAAGGTTATTAAATACAAAACTCACATTGGTCATAATTTTAAGGGTCAAACCCCGTTTGTTAAAATTTGCGCCATTCTAGTATGCTTTTCATGGGGGTCAACGGACCATATTATACTGAGAACTACCCAAAATTGTTATCTCCCTACCTGAACTGAATTCGATAATTCTTTTTGTTCTTCTTGAGAAACACTATTTTCTTTAAAAAATTGCTCTACTAAGTGATACGTTAGAAGTTTTCTAATACCCTTCGCAATAAAGTGTCGTGTCACCTTGCCCTTACCATCTCCTAATTTAGCTAGCATAATTGCGTAATCGTCATAAGCTTTTTCCTTACCTATCTCATACAAATATGAGGCCACATAAAAACATACAGCCAGTAGATTTTGTATCCCTTTAAAATTTTTTATCTGCATATTTTCCCAGCCTAGTCCTTCCTTGAGAAATTTAAAAACATATTCAATTTTCGCACGAGATAGATAGGCTATGTATACCTCATACGCCTCATCAAAAGTCGTTACTTTTTTATTAGTTAATAGCAGCATGTCATTCTTAAAAATTCTCCTACCATCTCTGCCTGTAATTTGGATTTTAATTGCATTGATGTTCTCAAACTCTCCAAAATAAATAGTTATTTTTCCGTCTTGTACGCAATTCTTTCCAACTGTTAACTTTTGGAATTGCTTTTCGCCTTGAGCATCAAAATCAGCGTTAATCAGCTTAAGCTTTTTACCATCATCACCTCTACCTTCTATTGTTCTTGTTATTTTTGAGCGAATAATAAAGTCTTGATCTAGGTTTGTATCAATTAGTGAGAGATAGTCATTATCATCAAACTCTCTATCTAGAATATGGGTAATGGTTGCATCTTCATTCTTTGATTTTAGGCAGATTCCTATTTTTTCTATTTCACGAATAGACAGCAGCTTTTTATTAAAGTAATCACCAGATTCATAAAGACTCTTGGCCTCTTTATCTCCCTCAAATGGCTTTCCAGCCTCTATTTTCTTAATATGCTCAGCTTTTAAAAACTTAGGGTCTTTATTGCTGTAGCTTACATGCGATAGTAGATGCACAGCCTTATCACCAGGTACTAATGCAACTGCGTTATGCGTGCTGTAACCATTGATAATATCCCCGTCCAGACTCCTTACTTTACCTAGATTTTCAGTTTGCTTGCTATGTGGCTTTCTAATATCAGAAGGATCATGAAGAACATCAATTTTACTGGCGTGTGAAAGTTTTTCACAGCTCTGTTCTAGCAATACATCATTTGTTTTTATTGGATCTAAATCGGTGCTTTTATTTTCACCGGTAAGTGTACGAATCATCTTTTTATACTCATTGTTATCTTTTGATGAACTGAACAACTTACAACTACCTTCAGTTAATAGCTTTCCTACAATCGTCGATAGATTTTTTTAAAACAACTTTCCCAGTTAATTTTGAAAAAAGAGGGGCAGCGTAATCGGCGAAGTTTAACATTTATACTCATCTCGTTAGTCTTGTTAAAAAGACAAAGCATAGTCATTTTTACACAATATTTCAGCATTATTTTGCTGATTTAAATTTTGGGTAGTTTTCAGTATTATAGGAAACAGTGTTATTATCACGGCTTGCTTAGAAGGAATCGGTGTAATGTTAAAAGAAAAGACTCTCTATGTTTGCCATCACTGCGGTGCTCAATTCCCTAAGTGGGCTGGGCAGTGTGGTGAATGTGGTGCTTGGAATAGCCTAGCTGAAGAGCGGGTAAGTAAGGCGAGTAATAGTGCGTTGCGCTTTAATCACTATGCCGGTGCGCAAAGTGAGCTAACGGCGATTGCAGATGTTGAGTTGACCGAGTTATCGCGTGTATCAACCACGGTGAGTGAGTTCGATCGTGTGTTAGGTGGCGGAATCATTGCGGGTTCGGTGGTCTTGATTGGTGGCGATCCAGGAATTGGCAAGTCGACTTTGTTGTTACAAGTATTATCTCAATTGGCTCAACGGGTACCTGCTTTATACGTTACTGGGGAGGAATCTTTACAGCAGGTAGCATTGCGCGCTAAGCGTTTGCAGTTGCCCGCACAAGAATTGCAATTGCTCTCGGAGATTCAAGTCGAAGCAATTATCAAAACAGCACAGCAAACTAAACCAAAAGTTCTAGTGATTGACTCAATTCAAACAATTTGTACTGAACAAGTTACTTCAGCACCAGGGTCAGTGAGTCAATTACGTGAAAGTGCTGCGCAGTTAGTGCGTTTCGCTAAAAGTACCAATACAACAATTTTTTTAGTGGGACACGTCACCAAAGAGGGCGCTATTGCGGGGCCACGGGTATTGGAGCATATGGTTGATACGGTGTTGTACTTTGAAGGTCAGCGAGGCAGCCGGTTTCGTGTTATTCGTGCGGTTAAGAACCGTTTTGGTGCTGTTAATGAGTTGGGTGTGTTTGCGATGACGGAGCAAGGCTTGCGTGAAGTGGCTAACCCCTCAGCAATATTTATGAGCCAGGGTGAGGCAATAGGTGCGGGTAATGTTATTACTGCCGCTTGGGAAGGGAGTCGGCCTTTGTTAGCTGAAGTACAAGCTTTGGTTGATGGTAGTCACCTTGGTAATCCACGTCGGGTGACCGTAGGGTTAGAGACCAATCGTTTAGCAATGCTTTTAGCTGTGTTGAATCGCCATGCTGGTGTGGCGACTCATGATCAAGATGTCTTTGTTAATGTCGTTGGTGGTTTGCGAGTTTTGGAGACTGCTGCTGATTTGGCTGCGGTAGTTGCGATTGTATCAAGCTTAAAAGATCAGCCTTTGCCGCGTGATTTGTTAATCTTTGGTGAGGTTGGTTTAGGGGGGGGGAGATTCGCCCAGTGCCTAATGGTCAGGAACGCTTACGTGAAGCAGCTAAGCATGGCTTTAAACGTGCTATTGTGCCTAAGGGTAATCATTCTGTTAAGCCTATCGATGGCTTGACGATACGGGGTGTGGCACGTTTGGATGAGGCGTTGAGTTTACTGTAGTTAAATCTGGCATTTTTCAGGTTTAACTGTTGTGATGCGTGCAAACGACACTGAGATTTGCTAGGCTTGCGTCCGAGCTGGCCAGGCAATCGCGAGATCATCTGATCTCGAGGAAAGTCCGGGCTCCATAGGGCAGGGTGCCAGGTAACGCCTGGGAGGCGCAAGCCTACGGAAAGTGCCACAGAAAAAATACCGCCTCGCACCTAAATTGGCTTAGTGATGAAAGTAGTTTTAGTCCACGGGCAATTTAGGTGCGGGGTAAGGGTGAAATGGTGCGGTAAGAGCGCACCGCACTGCTGGTAACAGCAGTGGCAGGGTAAACCCCACCTGGAGCAAGACAAATAGGAATCTCGCCAACTTGATTGGCAGGCTGCGGCCCGCGGCTTGATTCGGGTAAGTCGCTTGAGCTAGTCGGTGACGACTAGCCTAGATGAATGATTGCTCTCGACAGAACCCGGCTTATTGGCTGGCTCACTTCCTTAATAAAACCTTAAGCTGGTAACTTTATACTGATTGGTATGAGGTTGGTGGATGGGTGCTGCCTCTATATAATGTAGGCTATATTGCTGCTGGCACGCCAAAATCATTGACCTTCTCCCAAAACTGATCCCATCTGCCTTTAGTCTTTACTAGTGTTCTCAAGCATAAAACGATTTTCATTCCCTTGTCTTTCCAGCGCATTCCTGATCCGCCTAATCTTTGTTTAACAATTGTTTTACATGCTGCTTCAGTGACGCCAGAGCCAATTGGTGCATTCTGCTTAATCAAATTATGATACGACATTCGCTTTTCTTTAATATTATTTTCAAAATACGTAATTGTTCCTTCTAGCTTTTCTCTAAGCGATTTATTCAGTTTTTTATTTAGATGCTCTTTAAGCTCAGCAAGTATTCTACCTGCCGCACCTTTCTTGTGCTTTAAGTCATGACATCTCTCTTCGAGCCAAACATCACGCTCATCTCTTTCAGATTTTTTGGTAAATACTGCCTTTGATGCTTCGCCGAGATATTCAGTTGCATGCCAAAAATCTAAAATTTGCGTATCAGTATGTTTTTTTAGAAATGGCCAATTATTTTTTGCTCCATCAGCAACGCCAATTGTTTTAGCATCAGGGTAATATTTCTTTTTCAGCTTTATTTCCTTTTCAAGCCTATTAAAGAATTCATCTTTTCCATATTCTGGTGATGCTGCAACGTAGGTTGTGTGCAGGCGTGCACCATGCTTATCATACATGGAAATAGTTCCAACCATGCTCTCTCTATAACCATCATCAACGGTGAGAACATATGCACCATCTAAGCTAATACTTAGCATCTCAATGCCTGCATCAAGCTTTGGCTCTTCATATTCCCACTCAGCCTCTTTGGCTTGTGCAATACCGCCAACAAAATCAGTTGCCCGTTGCAAGTATGAATGTGAGATTTTACGGTTATGATTGACCTTGAGATCATCAATAACACTAGGAGCAGGTAAGTTTGAGTATTTATGTGAGATTATTTTTGCAAATCGCGGTGTTGATCCTTGGATAATTCTAGCCTTATCTTCTAAAGGACAAAAGATCTTCCCGCCTTTAGAGGTTTGATAAACATAACGCTTAACTCGAGCAACTCCATAAGGCGTTTGGTAATTTGCTTCATCTCTACTTCGTGCTGTTAGCTTTATTTTTCCAACATGGATAGGAGAGCCATCTGCATCAAACTTACTTAAAGCTTTTTCAGTGGCTAATGTTCCAACCTCATTAAGGCCGTCAAGAATTGCATCCTCACATTCAAGCATGGATCCTTTTAGTGGAAGCTTGAGCTCAATAGTTAATTCATTATTTTCATCAGAGAGAATTCTAGCTAACATCCAAACACCATCCGTAATCAAGTTAAAGTGTATATTATGCTATATTTTCTACATTATATAAAGGCAGCACCCTTGGTGGATTCATTTAAAGGAAGTTGTTTTTTTTATAATCCACCCTGGCCCTCCTTATTCTAAGGAGGGGACGTGCTAGGAAAGCTTGATGCATGTACTCTAAGGAGGGGACGTGCTAGGAAAGCTTGATGCATGTACTCTAATGAGGGGGCGTGCTAGGAAAGCTTGATGCATGTACTCTAATGAGGGGGCGTGCTAAGCAGCTTCTGACGGGGATTTAGTTAATAGTTAATAATAAAAGGTTACTTATGTTGCTCATTCCTGAACAAGCGTTACTAACAAGAATAACCAATCTAGTTGCTGATTATAATCGTGAGAAGTTTCACCTAGGCTATGAGCCGCTAATCGTTATAAATCTAAAAGCAAGAGATCTTACCAGCTTATTTGAAGCTTACCCTGAACAGGCATTTGAGTTATTAAGCGCTGAAGATCAAACAGAGTTTCGAGAATTGTTTGCTGCATTGATGCCTGAAGATGCTGCGGCGTTAATTTTGATTTTTGGGCAAGCGATTAAGTTTGTAGATGGTTGTGTTGGGCCTATTGCTGAAGTTGAGTTATCCGCTTGTTCTACTTTACTGAGTCGTTTTCATGAATTTGTTGCTGGTTATGAAAAACGGGCTTGTTCCCCAGAGCTAGCAGGAGTTTGTGATCGGGCAATTAAATTTGCTTCGCGACTGCCAAAAGCTATGGTTAATGCTGATCAGATTGATTATTTAAAGCGACAGGTGGTGTCTATCACGGTGCTTGCTACTTTAAAGCAAAATGTGCTTAATCCAGTTTTGTCAGGTTTTGCTGATGCCTTTAATGAAGGTAAACCTTTTAATACGGCTCATGCTTATTTTCTTCCAGTCGAGGATTTTCATACAAAGCTAATGCGGGTTTTAGCTTTGCTAACCTTTGATCGTAATGCTATTGATCATCGGGCTGTGCAAGAGGTTATGGTTTGGAATAGGGCGCGCTTTCAAGCTATGTTGGGTGGTGTGGAGTTGCCTAACCCTGAAGGTGATGAACAACGATTTTTATTGCATTTTAGTCAGCACATCGCACAAGTGTTTGCTTTAGCTTGGCAGTTAACTGTCGTTGATAGTCTTGCACAAGCAAGGGCGGTTCAGGTGCTTTTGCTTGAGAAGGTAGCGGCATTGCAGGGGCTTGTGGTTGGTTCCAAGCAGTTAGAAGGATTAGATTGGCCTGCTAGCTTGAATTCGACTTTATTCTCCAATGAGTTTTCTTTTAAGAGTTTGTTTGAAGGTTTGCAAGAAGGGCTGCCATTTGATGATGTGGAGCCTGATTTGGTTTTTCTTGAACCTCTAAGTAAAGAGGGATTTATAACGCCGTTTCCTCGTGCTTTAGATCCAGAGCGTGCTCCTGTTGAGCTTGCTAGTGCTGCGCTTGTAGGTTCTGCTGAACAGCGATCGTCGTGCAGACCGTTTCGTGAGGTGGTTGCTCGTGTTGATCTTAGGGTTGCGCTAGAAGCTAGCGGATCAGAAGGATCTAGAGTTTTGTTTGATAATCTGTATCGAGCTTGGTGTGTAGGTGGTGGAATAGGGTTGCTTTCAGTAGAAACTTTATATTTAAGTTCCGTGTTTGGGTCATTGTCATTAATTAATGAAGCTAATATAAAAGCTTTTGAAAAGCTTCAGTTGGACTTAACCCAGTTAGCCACTATTTTATTGGTTAATAGCCCCGGGGCTGATTTGCCAAAGGAAGATTTGCTTCAGTTTCAAAGGGCTTTGCGCTTAGTTTGTAGGCTTGGTTTAACAGTCAGTGTTGCTTTGTTTGAGTATGCTGTGAAACAACTTGGTTTATTGCCTCAACTAAAGGGCTCGAAGCGTTTAACACATCAGCAACAGCAGTTGCAAGAGCGCACTCGAAGTTTGCGGATTAGTTCGAGTAATGGTTCTTGTTTACACGGTTTACATGCGGATTTTAAAGGGGCTGTAGAGGTAAAAAATAATGTTCTCTATGGTCCGGGTTTGCTACATTGGCCAGGGGTAGACGGAACTGGCTGTTCTGATGATTACAAGGGTTTAGTGAAAAAACTTGATATTAAGGAATTTCAATGTGTCAATTGGTAAAAATACCACCAATTAAAATGAATAATTTTAGCACAGGTATTTTTTATAAAATCGATTTAGTGGTGGGGCAGGGTTAGTTATGACAAACAATAGCCAAAACTAGCTGTTATTTGTTGTTTTGGACGGACTACCCCCTTAGGAAGTTATTAGATTTTTTTCAGTAAGGCGAGTTCACGATGCTTTGATAGCAATTTGTAACGGTTAGGTTGTCTATACCAGCAGTTAGCTAAAAACATTTGGCTACCGCATAGAACACATTCATAGGGGTCAATGTTAAAATTATTTTGCATTAAGGTGCGGTAATTGACCTGGGGTGTGTTTGGATCAGTTTCACCTAATAGGAGTCTGACTTTGGGTAGCATCTCACCTCGCACCCGGTTAGCAAGAAACCCATAATAACGCACCATACGAAAGCCAACATCAGGAATGTGTTGAATAAATCGAGCAATAAACTCTTCCGCGGTTAATTTAAATTGCTTGTAGGTTTTAGAGACGTGATCAAGATAATTAAAACTGAGGCTGCTCCCATCAAAGTTTTTAATTTTTGACTCAGCAATAGGAGGACGTTTGGTGTATCGACCTAAGTATTTAACGTTTTGTTTGTGATTCTTTGAGGGCTTTGCGCAATGTACTACCCATCGTTTTTGGTAAAGCTGATCAAGCAGTTGATTAAAGTTGAAAGTGTGGTTCAGTGTAGAGGCTAACTGATTTGGCAGAATAAGCCCTTTGTCCTGGTGGTGGTTTCTAAAAAGGTTAATGACCTCATAACGCCACATGGACATTAGTGTAGGTTGATGGAAGTAGAGGCTTTTCCATTGTGTTAACTCTTTGTTGATACCACCCAGAGTGATTGACGCATGAAGATGCACATTGCGCTTTAGATCTCTGCCAAAGGTGTGAAGCGCGATAAATACACCGGGTTTAACCCTCTTGTTTTTAGCAAGCTTGAGTAACACCTTTGCTGCTAATGGTGGGAGTAAATTAAGAAGCTCTCTGTTTGTCCAAAAGCAGTCCCAAAGAGTAGAGGGCATGGTGAATGTGATGTGTTGCCATGCAGTGTTGGGTAAGATTGCCATTTGTTGTTGTATCCATACTTCTGTGGCTTTTTTACCACACGATGAACAGCTTTTAGCTTTGCAGGTATGGCGGATGTATTTGACGTGTGAACAGTTTTGATTACTGCAATGATACTCTTTATGGCCACGCATAGGATGTTTGCAGCTAAGCAGCTTAACAATGCCAATGACAATAGCTTCTCTGATTTTATCTTTGTACTTGGTGTGAAAGTTCCACCAGTTCTGATTGGTTACCAAGATTTGTTTGATACTAAAGCGTTTCATTATTCTTAGAGTAAAATGAGAAGCGCGTATAGTAAGTGAGTTATTGCTCAGCTACCTGAAGCAATTTCTATAGCAGGTCTGTTATTTTTATTCGTTATTATTCCATGGGCAGGTTTGACTAGTTTGAGACTTAATAATACTCGTGGCTTTGTAAAGACTAAACTCTTAGAGGCTTAGAAAGTTGCCGGCGAAGCCGGCCTGACTTGATAGCCAAGTTGCTAGTTTGCTGTCTCCTAATATGGTGCGGTTAGATGATGAATTAATTTTACGAACTTGGAGGCGATTTACTGAAGGTGAGGGTAGGTTTATTGCTAGCTTATTTGGAGGTGGTGAGAATTTATCTTTAGCACCGTCAGAGCTTGCTGTGATAGCAGATAAGTTAGACAGATTTGCTTGTACATTATTACCGTTGTTTCGTCAGTTATTGAAAGGCCGAAGCGTAACTAGATTTAGCTGCATTCCTGCTGATCAATCACTGCTGGACTTTTTTTATAATCACTATGATCAACTTGCAGTTGATGAAATAATTAGCCTGCTTCCTTACGAAAGTGATAAGGGCTTAACTCGTTGGGTTGAGTATTTACGTGATCATTGTGAAACTTTAGGTTTAACTACAGCCCAAGTGCGAGCTGTAGTTGTTAATTTAGTTAATCATCGTTTTCGCGATATTGCCGATGAGCTGGTGACGAAGATTCTCAATAGCAATAAAGGTATGGCTAAATTTTTTGGTGGCGTTGATAGTCGCTGGGTTGAGTTGCGACATCGCTTTCGTGATGATGGAGCAGCTACGCCAAGTTCATTGTTGCCGCGTTTACTGAGCAGTGAGCGCTTGTTGCTTGCAGTTTTGCTAGCGAGCCCTTCCATTAAAATGACTGACAAAACTCGGATGCTATTTTTAGATCAGTTGCAAGTGGAGTATATGGAGGGTGCTGAGGAGGCAGAGAATCGGGCCTTATCTGTTGAGGGAGAGTGGAGATCTTTACTTGATAGATTGAACCAAAAACTTGTCGCTATTGCTGCAGACTCAAAAATAAACTTACACCCAAGAGCTGCTGAATTGTTTGATGATGGTGGTATGTTAAGTAGTACAGTGCGAAGTAGCTTGTTAAGAAGAGCGCTTGATGTGAGTGTTGATAGTGTTCCTATTGACTCTCCACCTTCTTCAGCCTCGTCGCAACGCTTTGCGTTGTGACGCGATGTCGTCAATAACTTCGAAATTTTTGTCATGTGCAAATATTTTTTTGGATATTTAATTTTTGCTAAGCAAACCTTAAGAAACTTGATATTAAGGAATTTCAATGTGTCAATTGGTAAAAATACCACCAATTAAAATGAGTAATTTTAGCACAGGTATTTTTTATAAAATCGATTTAGTGGTGGGGCAGGGTTAGTTATGACAAACAATAGCCAAAACTAGCTGTTATTTGTTGTTTTGGACGGACTACCCCCCCCTAGGAAGTTATTAGATTTTTTTCAGTAAGGCGAGTTCACGATGCTTTGATAGCAATTTGTAACGGTTAGGTTGTCTATACCAGCAGTTAGCTAAAAACATTTGGCTACCGCATAGAACACATTCATAGGGGTCAATGTTAAAATTATTTTGCATTAAGGTGCGGTAATTGACCTGGGGTGTGTTTGGATCAGTTTCACCTAATAGGAGTCTGACTTTGGGTAGCATCTCACCTCGCACCCGGTTAGCAAGAAACCCATAATAACGCACCATACGAAAGCCAACATCAGGAATGTGTTGAATAAATCGAGTAATAAACTCTTCCGCGGTTAATTTAAATTGCTTGTAGGTTTTAGAGACGTGATCAAGATAATTAAAACTGAGGCTGCTCCCATCAAAGTTTTTAATTTTTGACTCAGCAATAGGAGGACGTTTGGTGTATCGACCTAAGTATTTAACGTTTTGTTTGTGATTCTTTGAGGGCTTTGCGCAATGTACTACCCATCGTTTTTGGTAAAGCTGATCAAGCAGTTGATTAAAGTTGAAAGTGTGGTTCAGTGTAGAGGCTAACTGATTTGGCAGAATAAGCCCTTTGTCCTGGTGGTGGTTTCTAAAAAGGTTAATGACCTCATAACGCCACATGGACATTAGTGTAGGTTGATGGAAGTAGAGGCTTTTCCATTGTGTTAACTCTTTGTTGATACCACCCAGAGTGATTGACGCATGAAGATGCACATTGCGCTTTAGATCTCTGCCAAAGGTGTGAAGCGCGATAAATACACCGGGTTTAACCCTCTTGTTTTTAGCAAGCTTGAGTAACACCTTTGCTGCTAATGGTGGGAGTAAATTAAGAAGCTCTCTGTTTGTCCAAAAGGGTGCTGCCTTTATATAATGTAGAAAATATAGCATAATATACACTTTAACTTGATTACGGATGGTGTTTGGATGTTAACTAGAATGGGTGCTGCCTTTATATATTGTAGAATATATAGCATAATATACACTTTAACATGATGAAGGATGGTGTTTGGATGTCAGCTAGAATTATCTCTGATGAAAATAATGAATTAACTATTGAACTCAAGCTTCCACTAAAAGGATCCATGCTTGAATGTGAGGACGCAATTCTTGATGGGCTTAATGAGGTTGGAACATTAGCCACTGAAAAAGCTTTAAGTAAGTTTGATGCAGATGGCTCTCCTATCCATGTTGGAAAAATAAAGCTAACAGCACGAAGTAGAGATGAAGCAAATTACCAAACGCCTTATGGAGTTGCTCGAGTTAAGCGTTATGTTTATCAAACCTCTAAAGGCGGTAAGATCTTTTGTCCTTTAGAAGATAAGGCTAGAATTATCCAAGGATCAACACCGCGATTTGCAAAAATAATCTCACGTAAATACTCAAACTTACCTGCTCCTAGTGTTATTGATGATCTCAAGGTCAATCATAACCGTAAAATCTCACATTCATACTTGCAACGGGCAACTGATTTTGTTGGCGGTATTGCACAAGCCAAAGAGGCTGAGTGGGAATATGAAGAGCCAAAGCTTGATGCAGGCGTTGAGATGCTAAGCATTAGCTTAGATGGTGCATATGTCCTCACCGTTGATGATGGTTATAGAGAGAGCATGGTTGGAACTATTTCCATGTATGATAAGCATGGTGAACGCCTGCACACAACCTACGTTGCAGCATCACCAGAATATGGAAAAGATGAATTCTTTAATAGGCTTGAAAAGGAAATAAAGCTGAAAAAAAAATATTACCCTGATGCTAAAACAATTGGCGTTGCTGATGGAGCAAAAAATAATTGGCCATTTCTAAAAAAACATACTGATACGCAAATTTTAGATTTTTGGCATGCAACTGAATATCTCGGCGAAGCATCAAGGGCAATATTTACCAAAAAATCTGAAAGAGATGAGCGTGATGTTTGGCTCGAAGAGCGATGTCATGATTTAAAGCACAAGAAAGGTGCGGCAGGTAGAATACTTGCTGAGCTTAAAGAGCATGTAAATAAAAAACTGAATAAATCGCTTAGAGAAAAGCTAGAAGGAACAATTACGTATTTTGAAAATAATATTAAAGAAAAGCGAATGTCGTATCATAATTTGATTAAGCAGAATGCACCAATTGGCTCTGGCGTCACTGAAGCAGCATGTAAAACAATTGTTAAACAAAGATTAGGCGGATCAGGAATGCGCTGGAAAGACAAGGGAATGAAAATTGTTTTATGCTTGAGAACACTAGTAAAGACTAAAGGAAGATGGGATCAGTTTTGGGAGAAGGTTAATGATTTTGGCGTGCCAGCAGTAATATAGCCTACATTATATAGAGGCAGCACCCACTAGAATTCTCTCTGATGAAAATAATGAATTAACTATTGAGCTCAAGCTTCCACTAAAAGGATCCATGCTTGAATGTGAGGATGCAATTCTTGACGGCCTTAATGAGGTTGGAACATTAGCCACTGAAAAAGCTTTAAGTAAGTTTGATGCAGATGGCTCTCCTATCCATGTTGGAAAAATAAAGCTAACAGCACGAAGTAGAGATGAAGCAAATTACCAAACGCCTTATGGAGTTGCTCGAGTTAAGCGTTATGTTTATCAAACCTCTAAAGGCGGGAAGATCTTTTGTCCTTTAGAAGATAAGGCTAGAATTATCCAAGGATCAACACCGCGATTTGCAAAAATAATCTCACATAAATACTCAAACTTACCTGCTCCTAGTGTTATTGATGATCTCAAGGTCAATCATAACCGTAAAATCTCACATTCATACTTGCAACGGGCAACTGATTTTGTTGGCGGTATTGCACAAGCCAAAGAGGCTGAGTGGGAATATGAAGAGCCAAAGCTTGATGCAGTCATTGAGATGCTAAGTATTAGCTTAGATGGTGCATATGTTCTCACCGTTGATGATGGTTATAGAGAGAGCATGGTTGGAACTATTTCCATGTATGATAAGCATGGTGCACGCCTGCACACAACCTACGTTGCAGCATCACCAGAATATGGAAAAGATGAATTCTTTAATAGGCTTGAAAAGGAAATAAAGCTGAAAAAGAAATATTACCCTGATGCTAAAACAATTGGCGTTGCTGATGGAGCAAAAAATAATTGGCCATTTCTAAAAAAACATACTGATACGCAAATTTTAGATTTTTGGCATGCAACTGAATATCTCGGCGAAGCATCAAAGGCAGTATTTACCAAAAAATCTGAAAGAGATGAGCGTGATGTTTGGCTCGAAGAGAGATGTCATGACTTAAAGCACAAGAAAGGTGCGGCAGGTAGAATACTTGCTGAGCTTAAAGAGCATCTAAATAAAAAACTGAATAAATCGCTTAGAGAAAAGCTAGAAGGAACAATTACGTATTTTGAAAATAATATTAAAGAAAAGCGAATGTCGTATCATAATTTGATTAAGCAGAATGCACCAATTGGCTCTGGCGTCACTGAAGCAGCATGTAAAACAATTGTTAAACAAAGATTAGGCGGATCAGGAATGCGCTGGAAAGACAAGGGAATGAAAATCGTTTTATGCTTGAGAACACTAGTAAAGACTAAAGGCAGATGGGATCAGTTTTGGGAGAAGGTCAATGATTTTGGCGTGCCAGCAGCAATATAGCCTACATTATATAGAGGCAGCTCCCGTCCAAAAGCAGTCCCAAAGAGTAGAGGGCATGGTGAATGTGATGTGTTGCCATACAGTGTTGGGTAAGATTGCCATTTGTTGTTGTATCCATACTTCTGTGTCTTTTTTACCACACGATGAACAGCTTTTAGCTTTGCAGGTATGGCTGATGTATTTGACGTGTGAACAGTTTGGATTACTGCAATGATACTCTTTATGGCCACGCATAGGATGTTTGCAGCTAAGCAGCTTAACAATGCCAATGACAATAGCTTCTCTGATTTTATCTTTGTACTTGGTGTGAAAGTTCCACCAGTTCTGATTGGTTACCAAGATTTGTTTGATACTAAAGCGTTTCATTATTCTTAGAGTAAAATGAGAAGCGCGTATAGTAGGTGACTTATTGCTCAGCTACCTGAAGCAATTTCTATAGCAGGTGTGTTATTTTTATTCGTTATTATTCCATGGGCAGGTTTGACTAGTTTGAGACTTAATAATACTCGTGGCTTTGTAAAGACTAAACTCTTAGAGGCTTAGAAAGTTGCCGGCGAAGCCGGCCTGACTTGTGAGGTCGAATCAGCTTCTTTAGAAGATTGTTCTGGAGTCGACTCTTCCTCTTTTTTCTTAGAGCCTTTGCCGCGCCTCTCATTTTTAAATCCAAGCCAGCTTTTTAGTTTGTTTAAGGTAAACTTAGCTTGTTCAAGTTTTTGATAAAGCTCAAAAACAAAGTTTAGGAGACCCGCTAGATCAGCTTTTTCTTTCTCACTAAGGTCACGGCTTGCTTGCACCCGCTCTTTAAGTCTCTCTGCTTCTGCTCTAGTAATTTTTTTCATCTCTGAACTATTATTGGGGTTAGTCATAGTCGTGGTCAGTTCAATTAGGCTAGGTTTGTGGGTGCGGAATCCTACGCCTTTAGCCAGTAGAGTCAATCATTTTGCTAAAGAGTAAACGAAATAATTTATTTATCAGGGGTGGGGTTTATAACGGGCCAACCAGCTCACCGGAACTATACATAGAGCCTAGGTTTAATTGTAGAACGGACAAAGTTGGGTTAAAGTTGCATTTAATATGAAACATTATATACTGGCTTCGACTATTTCCATTGCCGAGGAGAGCACAATATGGACAATAACCACAAACCCGCAAAAACATTGAGTGATCAATTTGCCTATGGACTCGTGAAATTATTTCGTTTTTTTGCTGATGCTTTCTTCCGCAAACGTTATGGGCATCGGGCTGTAGTTTTAGAAACAGTGGCTGCCGTCCCAGGCATGGTTGGCGCAGCGCTATTACATTTTCGTTGCTTACGAAAAATTAAAGATGATCAAGGCTGGATCAAAACATTACTCAGTGAAGCCGATAACGAGCGTGTGCACTTAATGACTTTTGTTTTTTTTGCACAACCCAACCTACTGGAACGCTCACTCGTTTTCTGTACACAAGCGCTATTTGTACTGATGTACTTGGTTATGTACATCATCTCAACACGAACAGCCCATCGTTTTGTTGGTTATTTAGAAGAAGAGGCGGTGTTAAGTTACACCCACTATCTCAAAGAGATTGACAGTGGCAAACTTGAAAATCTTCCCGCACCAGACATTGCAAAGCTCTACTGGAACCTAACCAAAGATGCCCGTTTGCGTGATGTTGTCATCGCCGTGCGCAAAGATGAGATGGAGCACCGAGATACCAATCATCATTTGGCTGATCAACTCAATGCTGGCCATAGTATATTAATCTCATCTCAACAAATTAATAGAAAACACTAATGAGATTAAACAAACAAACCGACTATGCCTTACGCACCTTGCTATTTCTCGCATTACAGGATGAAGGCATACTCATCAATATTGATGAAATCACCAGCAAGCTAAATATCTCTAGAAGCCACCTCACCAAGATTACGGCAAAAATGGCAAAACTGAGTTATATTAAAGCGGTCAATGGCAAGCATGGTGGCGTCACATTAAATACAGCAACACTCAATGTCCCTTTGTCACACATTGCCATGCAATTCGAATCGACCTTCAATGTCATTGATTGTAGTAAACCGTTATGCCCCTTACAGGGTGCATGCCGACTAAACCACATTCTCAATGAAGCTAGCCAAGCCTTTTTAGCCTCATTAGAACAATACACGTTATTCGATATTTTACCCAAGGAGAGTGCAGAATGGCGCATCGTCATCAACAAACTCAACATACACGGAGCCTAACTGCTTATATAGAAACCCAGCATGGCATTGACAATCTGGTGAAACGTTTTTATGCCAAAGTGCAAACTGATGTCCTACTGGGCCCAGTCTTTAATGAAACCGCAAAAGTGAATTGGGAAAAACATATTCCACTTTTATGCCAATTTTGGCGCAGCATCATGTTGAAAACAGGAGAATATCATGGCCATGCATATAAAAAGCATGAACTACTAGGCCAGCTTACCGATCTCAATCGCACCCACTTAGAGAGGTGGCTGGAGCTGTTTGAACATGAAGCCTATCACTGCCTACCTGACACAACAGCAAAACTTATTATCAAACGTGCGCACTTTATTGGTGAGGCACTAAGTAATGCAATGAATATCACGCAATAAGAGATAATCAATATGGACACAAACCTAACCCAACATCCTCTCCCCCAACATTATTGTATGTATAAAACCCTCACCCTCTCAGATACAAACAAATTGAACTATTTCATCAATCGCCACAGTACAAAAGAAGGAACCTGGGGAAAACTCACCTTACATAAGGGGAATATCCAAATTATTTTTATGGATGGCGAAGATCAGGTCTATGCCACACACGCACTTAATGCTGACCACCCAGAAATCATTATCCCACCGGCTGCGTGGCATAAGATCGAATTAACTGATGGTCAGCCATTTTCAGCAACGATCCAGTTTTACTGTGCACCACATCGCTTCTTTGAGAAAAAACACCATCTTACCCAGGTACACCCTGATTTACTTTACGCTTATCAAGTTTACCTATCTCACCAAGAAACACTGCATATTTTAGATATTGGCTGTGGCCGTGGACGCAATGCATTATTTATGGCACAGGCAGGACATCATGTTACGGGTATTGATATTGATGGCAGTAAACTAGATGACATCAAACCAATCATCAAACAGGAGAAACTCGATCAACTGACGCTAATACAGGCAGATATCTCTCTAGAAAACAGCATTGTGCTTGGGCCTTATGATTTTGTTGTTTCAACCATGTCGCTTCCTTTTCTACCGTCTGAATGTATTGAGAGGCTACTACAAGCATTGCAGGCGTCAACCTCGATTGGCGGCAAACACTTCTTTGTTTTTCCAATTGCAGATAATCGCTATATTTACCCTGATACATTCACCTTTGTGCCAGATGAAAAAACACTCTATGAATATTATCAAAATTCAGGATGGTCCATCCTAGAATACAAAATCAACCACAACCTGCTAGGCAACGTGGATGACACGGGCAAGCCGATCAAAGGTCGGTTTGGTCTTTTACTCGCTCAACGTACTTATTAACAAGGATAACACCATGATCAGCAGCACTTGCGACAACACAACCACCACTTCATTTATCTTTGATCCAACGCGGGGGTTTGATTTTCGAGACACACAAGTCATTCGAGATCAGAATCTAGCGTTTGACGAAATGCTTAAAGCACACCCGGTTGTGCGCAATTGTGATGGTAAAAGTCATACCGTATTTAAACATGCTGATGTCATGTCGGTGATCCTTGATGACAAAACATTTAGTGCCCAAGCTTCAAAATATCTATTTGTTCCTCATGGTTTGGATGAACCCAAACATTCACTTTACCGTCAAGCCATTGCCGCAGCTTTCACAGATGAGAAAATGTTACCCTTACTGCCCGCCTATCGTAAGATTGCCATTAATCTAATGGATGGCTTCCTCAATGGCGCGTCTATGATCGATGCGCAAGCGTTTGCATTTTATTACACCGCAAGAGTGCAGCTTGCGCTACTCGGTTGGGATAGTAACTTAGACACCGCTTGTATTGATTGGACTAAAGCAAATTTAAGCGCCTCGCTAAGAGAAGACATCACACAAAACATAGCCAATGCCAAAGCTTGGAATGAATTGGTCTATCAACAACTCAATTTATATCGCACCCAGCAAGTCATACCCAATAGCAATACCCCGCTTAGTAAGGTGACCGAAGATATTCTCAACATTCGTATTAACGGCAAACCCATACCAGATGACGAAATTGCAAGCTTAATCAGAAACCTAAATATGGGTTTGGTCTCTTCCTTGGCCTTTAATATCGGCAATTGCATTCATTTTCTTGCTGAAAATCATATTATTAAAGACGAAATTAAGGCAGACCCTACTCTCTTGTCAGAAGCCTTGGATGAGATTACCCGGTTACATGGCTGTTTGGTGAGTTCAAAGCGCATTGCGACCCGTGATACAACGATTGGAGATGCAAGCATTAAGAAAGGCGAATTGGTTTTTGTCAATTGGTGCTCTGCCAATCGTGATCCGGATGTTTTTTCTGAACCCAGCATATTTAAATGGAGGCGAGATCATAGTAAACATATCATGTATGGCGGAGGCTCACATGAATGCATGGGGATTCAATTAGCGCGCGTGATGCTAAAAATTGCGATGGAAGTATTTCTAGAAAAAGTATCTGAATTCAAATTAGACCCCCAGCATCCACCCATAAAAACTGCTTTCCCTGCTAATGGATACGTCGTTCTACCCATTCAGGTCAAATGCTAAGAGCGTATCAGGGTATTAGGAATATTCGTGTAAAAATGGCCAAGATCTGTGGATAATATTTCAATTATTTTTAGTTATTCAGCTTAAATAGCTTTATTATTTTCCATTTAAGGCGTATCAGGCCATTTACTCGGAGGCATCTGATAGTAGATGATTAAAGTTTTATCAAAAAAGCACTTATTTGGCAATAACAAGCTAAAGTTACCCACAGATCTTGGCCATTTTTACACGAATATTCCTAATGCCCTATTTAGTCTTTTTTGCCCTGCTTGTGCTTAATGTTAATTTGACCTAAACCAAAATAACGAAAACACCGAAAAAATAAGGGCGAAAGCACTTTTTAATGAGTCACTATGACGGTATTTTACACGTATAGTTGCGAGACCCGAATAGGACTGTTAGATGTCAACTAGCTTTGCGGTACGTATTGCCTCATTAGAAAAACACACTATTTGTAGTTGTCATTGACTCAAAATAAATCACACTGCCAACTTACATTTTAAATACAAAATTACAGCATTTCTGTTGTAAGGTTTTTCTTATCAATCACCAGTTCTTGGTATTTTTGCTCACGTTGAATTTCCTGTGTTCTAAATTCATTTAAGCGCCGTTGCAAGTATAGTTCCGGTGAGCTGGTTGGCCCGTTATAAACCCCACCCCTGATAAATAAATTATTTCGTTTACTCTTTAGCAAAATGATTGACTCTACTGGCTAAAGGCGTAGGATTCCGCACCCACAAACCTAGCCTAATTGAACTGACCACGACTATGACTAACCCCAATAATAGTTCAGAGATGAAAAAAATTACTAGAGCAGAAGCAGAGAGACTTAAAGAGCGGGTGCAAGCAAGCCGTGACCTTAGTGAGAAAGAAAAAGCTGATCTAGCGGGTCTCCTAAACTTTGTTTTTGAGCTTTATCAAAAACTTGAACAAGCTAAGTTTACCTTAAACAAACTAAAAAGCTGGCTTGGATTTAAAAATGAGAGGCGCGGCAAAGGCTCTAAGAAAAAAGAGGAAGAGTCGACCCCAGAACAATCTTCTAAAGAAGCTGATTCGACCTCACAAGACAAGACTACTAACCAAGCAAGCTCAACAACCACTAAAAAGCAAAAACCCACCTGGGATGAGACTGCGAATCATGGTCGTTTGAACACAGAGGACTATACAGGTTGCGATCAGATTAAGATTGGCTTTAGTGAAGAAAACCCAGCCATTTGCCCTGATTGCCAGCCTGATAATCAACCTGGGCCAACCTACAAAGATAAGCCACGTGAAGTGGTTATGCTAGAGGCAAGCACAGTGATTACTGGTCAGCGTATAGTGATTGACGTTGAGCGATGCGCTATTTGTAATAAGCGACTGATTCCAGAGGAAGCCAAAGATCTTCCTCAAGGTCGTGTGTATAAGCCAAGCTGTCATGCGGGCTTAGCTGTCTATCATTATTATGCGGGGCTACCCTTTAAGCGTATTGAAATGCTGCAAGCGGCTAATGGTATTCCGCTACCTGATGCCACGCAATATGATTTAATTGCTGACTTTTACGAAGGCTCAATCCAACCAGTTTATGCTGAGTTAATCCGTTTAGGCATGCAGTCACACCAATTTGATTTTGATGACAGTAAGCAACGCATTCTTACGGTCACTGCGAGCAATAACACCTTGCCAGCAGGCAGCAAGAAAGTGCAAGTACACGCGAGTGTGATTCTTGCCTACTATCAAAACTATCGAATTCATCTTTATTTCCACTTGGTAGGGTATAAACCTTCGCCTTTAGGCGGAAATGTCTTTAGCAAACCTATCACCAGCCAGAATGTGATGTATTAGAATCGCTTTTTATTTTTAATAAGGGAGCGATCTAAATGACTGGAGCAAACAACTATAGGAAAGGCGCGCATACGGTACTGGATTTAAAATATCATTTTGTATGGAAGACAAAATATGGATATCCAGTGTTATGTGGGGATATAGGTTTAGGAGCAAGAAGCATTTTGCGAGAGATCTGTGCTGAGAAGGGGATGAGGATATTGAGGGGGAATGTGAGGTCGAATCACATTCACCTTCTAATTGAGGCGCCGAGCCACTTATCGGTATCAAAGATGGCTCAATATTTGAAAGGTAAAAGTGCCTATCGACTATTGAGAGAATTTAGGAGTACGCTTGGCAAGAAATACTGGGGCAATCATCTCTGGTCGAGAGGGTATTTTTGCGCAACGGTTGGTTCTGTAACAGAAGAGCAGGTCAAACGCTACATAGAGAATCAAGATGATACGCCGGAGGGTTTTCAGGTATGGGATGAGGAAGAGCTTAAGCCGGATTAATCCGAACCGTCTAAACGGCTTTAGCCGTAATGAGGCTTCAGCCTCTGTACCAAACCCCCACCTTTAGGTGGGGGTCAAGTTGATTTAACGAGCGCAATAACAGCTGGTAGCGAATTCCGCGATCTTTTATTAGCCCATCGTGAAGCTGATCAACCCTTCTTTACCATGACTGATGCGGCAGCGAGTAATTTTACTGGCGCTAGTTTGCCTGATGACATTTTTGAGCAATGGGTTATCTGTCTTTGCTTAGCCCATAGTCGGCGAAAGTTTTATGAATTACAGGGGCATTTCCCGCAAGAGTGCGAGCTTGTTTTAGATGTTTTTAGTCAAGTGTATAAACACGAAGCTGAGTGCAAATTACTGAGTCCTGACGAGAGGCTAAGGTACCACCAGAAACATAGCGCGCCATTAATGGAAGCACTACGTGTTTGGTTGAATAATCAGTTTTCTTATCGAATGACTGAACCTAATAGTTCGCTTGGTCAGGCGATTACTTATTTGCTGAGGCGATGGGATTACTTTACTCAATTTCTTAAAGTGCCTGGCGCTCCTTTGGATAATAATCTGTGTGAAATTAGTGTAAAGGTGATTATTCGTTATCGGAATAACTCAAAACAATATCATAATCCAAAGAGCGCCCAAGTCGGTGATGCCATGATGAGCGTGCTACATACGGCCAGAGTGAATGGAATTAATCTCTTTGATTACATGACAGCGTTGAAAACACATGCTCAATCAGTGAGTGACGCACCGGAGCAATGGCTCCCTTGGAACTATCAAACACGCTTATCAGCCATAGAAGGTGAATTGATAAAACATGCTGCTTAACTTTGGATTGATTTCCAGGGTTCCTCTGTGATGACCTCAACTGGATCACCGTTGAAGAGTAAAACGTGTAGCTGAGCAGAGGTTAATTGCACCAGCTCGTCCGATGAGGTGGGCCATTGGTTAAATTTTCCTTGCGATAGGCGTTTGTGGAAGAGACAAAAACCCTGGCCATCAAAGTATAAAACTTTGGGTGCTGCCTTTATATAATGTAGAAAATATAGCATAATATACACTTTAACTTGATTACGGATGGTGTTTGGATGTTAGCTAGAATTCTCTCTGATGAAAATAATGAATTAACTATTGAGCTCAAGCTTCCACTAAAAGGATCCATGCTTGAATGTGAGGATGCAATTCTTGACGGCCTTAATGAGGTTGGAACATTAGCCACTGAAAAAGCTTTAAGTAAGTTTGATGCAGATGGCTCTCCTATCCATGTTGGAAAAATAAAGCTAACAGCACGAAGTAGAGATGAAGCAAATTACCAAACGCCTTATGGAGTTGCTCGAGTTAAGCGTTATGTTTATCAAACCTCTAAAGGCGGGAAGGTCTTTTGTCCTTTAGAAGATAAGGCTAGAATTATCCAAGGATCAACACCGCGATTTGCAAAAATAATCTCACATAAATACTCAAACTTACCTGCTCCTAGTGTTATTGATGATCTCAAGGTCAATCATAACCGTAAAATCTCACATTCATACTTGCAACGGGCAACTGATTTTGTTGGCGGTATTGCACAAGCCAAAGAGGCTGAGTGGGAATATGAAGAGCCAAAGCTTGATGCAGGCATTGAGATGCTAAGTATTAGCTTAGATGGTGCATATGTTCTCACCGTTGATGATGGTTATAGAGAGAGCATGGTTGGAACTATTTCCATGTATGATAAGCATGGTGCACGCCTGCACACAACCTACGTTGCAGCATCACCAGAATATGGAAAAGATGAATTCTTTAATAGGCTTAAAAAGGAAATAAAGCTGAAAAAGAAATATTACCCTGATGCTAAAACAATTGGCGTTGCTGATGGAGCAAAAAATAATTGGCCATTTCTAAAAAAACATACTGATACGCAAATTTTAGATTTTTGGCATGCAACTGAATATCTCGGCGAAGCATCAAAGGCAGTATTTACCAAAAAATCTGAAAGAGATGAGCGTGATGTTTGGCTCGAAGAGAGATGTCATGACTTAAAGCACAAGAAAGGTGCGGCAGGTAGAATACTTGCTGAGCTTAAAGAGCATCTAAATAAAAACCTGAATAAATCGCTTAGAGAAAAGCTAGAAGGAACAATTACGTATTTTGAAAATAATATTAAAGAAAAGCGAATGTCGTATCATAATTTGATTAAGCAGAATGCACCAATTGGCTCTGGCGTCACTGAAGCAGCATGTAAAACAATTGTTAAACAAAGATTAGGGGGATCAGGAATGCGCTGGAAAGACAAGGGAATGAAAATCGTTTTATGCTTGAGAACACTAGTAAAGACTAAAGGCAGATGGGATCAGTTTTGGGAGAAGGTCAATGATTTTGGCTAGTGCGCCATCCTTTCTGTAAATTCCATTGACTTGCTGAAAATAAGCAGGCGACTCAGTCAGATTAGAAATTCCTTTTAAGGTAAACTTAACCAAAAAAGAGGAATGACAATGAGCTGCTATAAAAATGAGAACTTAATCGAAGAAGCCATACATGTTTTAGCGATGGAGGGGTTTGAAGCTTTACCTAAGCTTGTCTCCAGGTTGATGAATGAGGCTATGTTAATAGAAAGGGAGCGCCATTTAAATGCCAGTCCTTATGAGCGAACTGGCGATAGAAACGGATATGCGAACGGCTTTAAACCAAGGTTAATTAACACAGGTCAAGGTCAGCTTGAGCTACAGATACCGCAGGTTAGAGACTCCAATGAAGCCTTCTATCCATCAGTCTTAGAGCGAGGTGTACGCTCTGATAGAGCACTTAAGCTGGCTGTCGCTGAAATGTATGTGCATGGGGTTTCCACGCGCAAAGTTGAAAAGGTGCTAAAGCAACTCTGTGGAACAGATATTTCAAGCACAGAGGTAAGCCGTTGCGCTAAATTGTTGGATGAAGATTTAAAGAAATGGCGAAATAAGCCGTTAGGAAAGATAAAATATCTTTGGCTAGATGCACGTTATGAGAAGGTGCGCACTAGCGGCACAGTACAAGACTGTGCGGTATTGATAGCCTATGGCTTTCTGAAAACTACCCAAAATTTAAATCAGCAAAATAATGCTGAAATATTGTGTAAAAATGACTATGCTTTGTCTTTTTAACAAGACTAACGAGATGAGTATAAATGTTAAACTTCGCCGATTACGCTGCCCCTCTTTTTTCAAAATTAACTGGGAAAGTTGTTTTAAAAAAATCTATCGACGATTGTAGGAAAGCTATTAACTGAAGGTAGTTGTAAGTTGTTCAGTTCATCAAAAGATAACAATGAGTATAAAAAGATGATTCGTACACTTACCGGTGAAAATAAAAGCACCGATTTAGATCCAATAAAAACAAATGATGTATTGCTAGAACAGAGCTGTGAAAAACTTTCACACGCCAGTAAAATTGATGTTCTTCATGATCCTTCTGATATTAGAAAGCCACATAGCAAGCAAACTGAAAATCTAGGTAAAGTAAGGAGTCTGGACGGGGATATTATCAATGGTTACAGCACGCATAACGCAGTTGCATTAGTACCTGGTGATAAGGCTGTGCATCTACTATCGCATGTAAGCTACAGCAATAAAGACCCTAAGTTTTTAAAAGCTGAGCATATTAAGAAAATAGAGGCTGGAAAGCCATTTGAGGGAGATAAAGAGGCCAAGAGTCTTTATGAATCTGGTGATTACTTTAATAAAAAGCTGCTGTCTATTCGTGAAATAGAAAAAATAGGAATCTGCCTAAAATCAAAGAATGAAGATGCAACCATTACCCATATTCTAGATAGAGAGTTTGATGATAATGACTATCTCTCACTAATTGATACAAACCTAGATCAAGACTTTATTATTCGCTCAAAAATAACAAGAACAATAGAAGGTAGAGGTGATGATGGTAAAAAGCTTAAGCTGATTAACGCTGATTTTGATGCTCAAGGCGAAAAGCAATTCCAAAAGTTAACAGTTGGAAAGAATTGCGTACAAGACGGAAAAATAACTATTTATTTTGGAGAGTTTGAGAACTTCAATGCAATTAAAATCCAAATTACAGGCAGAGATGGTAGGAGAATTTTTAAGAATGACATGCTGCTATTAACTAATAAAAAAGTAACGACTTTTGATGAGGCGTATGAGGTATACATAGCCTATCTATCTCGTGCGAAAATTGAATATGTTTTTAAATTTCTCAAGGAAGGACTAGGCTGGGAAAATATGCAGATAAAAAATTTTAAAGGGATACAAAATCTACTGGCTGTATGTTTTTATGTGGCCTCATATTTGTATGAGATAGGTAAGGAAAAAGCTTATGACGATTACGCAATTATGCTAGCTAAATTAGGAGATGGTAAGGGCAAGGTGACACGACACTTTATTGCGAAGGGTATTAGAAAACTTCTAACGTATCACTTAGTAGAGCAATTTTTTAAAGAAAATAGTGTTTCTCAAGAAGAACAAAAAGAATTATCGAATTCAGTTCAGGTAGGGAGATAACAATTTTGGGTAGTTCTCAGATGGCTTTGATGAATCAACCGGCAAGAGAACAGTGCTAGGTGTTTCTGTTGCGTTATCAGAGGCTGAGGTACATTGGCGTGATTTTCTTCAGCAGTTGGTTGAGCGAGGTATACATGGTATTGAGTTGATTACTAGCGACGCTCATACTGGCCTAAAAGCCGCTAGAAGAGCTGTGTTCCCCAGTGTTCCTTGGCAACGCTGCCAATTTCATTTGCAGCAAAATGCTCAGGCTCACATACCAAAGCGCTCAATGAAGGAACCAGTAGCTGAGGAGATTACAGCTATATTTAATGCCTCAAACATTCATGAGTCGGAAAGACTATTGGCTATGGCGGTAGATAAATATCAGCAAACAGCACCAGAGCTTTCTTCTTGGTTGGAAGTGAATATACCGGAGGGCTTAGTAGTGATGAACTTTGACAGGCCGCATCAAAAAAGATTAAGAACCAGTAACATAGCTGAGCGCGTAAACAGAGAGGTAAAAAGAAGGACGCATACAGTTGGAATTTTCCCTAATACTGAATCGTGCCTAAGGCTCGTATCAGCTGTTTTAGTGGAAATTGATGACCAGTGGAGCGGATCACCTAGATACTTAAGTTGAAGTGAATAATAAGGCTTCATAGGGTTTTAGGATAGATCATTCTTGTTCTTATTAACGAGATATAATTGCTATTACCTAAAAGTTAATAATTTATTTTGAGAGGAGAAAAATTTGAGGTATAAATAATTTTTTAGATTGATTAGCATAATTAATTTAAGATATTATGCGATGAGACAGGTACAATAGAGTGCCATTTAGAATTTTAAAGGTTTTTCTAAGTACTGAAGTTGGTTTTTACAGACAAAATAACGCTCTATCTGATTTTGGCGTGCCAGCAGCAATATAGACTACATTATATAGAGGCAGCACCCAAAACTTTGATGTTTGTTTTTCGCTTATTACGAAACAGATAGTAATGACCGGTAGTGGGGTCTTGTAAAAAGTGCTGACGGCAAATAGCAGCAATACCATCAATTCCATAACGAAAGTTGATGGGTTGTATGGCAAGGAAGATGCGGTGTTTAGGTGAGACAACAATCATAGTGACAGTGAACCTCCATTAAGAAAGTCAGTAATCAACTGACAAAGAGGCCCTGTTTTAAGGTGGATTTTTAATAAGGCACCATCGGGTCGATGCACCTCGACGACAACGGTTTGTTGATCAATAACTAAAGCCTCAGAAGTGTTGCTAAGACTTTTAAGTCGCTCCTTAGCTTGGGTTGCAGCATGATTGTCATCAGCCTTATTTAATTGAGCCTCATTAAATTGAATAGTATCCGGAAGCTGTGCTAAATTAGCTTCGCTTATTTTTGCTACTGAGGCAGAAATAGGTTTCTGAGGAGTGGTAGAGGAAGCGGTAGACTTCTCTAAATATTGTTTACGCTTTGTCTCATACTGATTATTACTAAAAGCGAAAAACTTTTTAAGGACTGATGCCGAGTATTTTGGTTCAAGAGCAAAAATATTTGCCCAAATCGTATCCGGAATCGTATGGCCTAACTTCTCTTTATTATTACGCCACTCAGTCATTTGGTTATAGACATCATCTAGAGTGATTGTGTTTGCTGCCTGTTCTTCAGTTGTCATACATGGTTCTCCAGTTGCTTGGATTTTAGAAGCAACTAGAGTAGCTTTAAGTTAAAAGGCTGTCACACCAACTCACCGGAACTATACCCGTTGCAATGTTTTTAGGTGTGATTTGCAAAACTCACCGGGCCTTTTCTCTATAAGCTTCTTAAGCACTGTCTTTGCGACAACCTCTGGATTCAATTTAATATTAAGGAATTTCAATGTGTCAATTGGTAAAAATACCACCAATTAAAATGAGTAATTTTAATATTAAGGAATTTCAATGTGTCAATTGGTAAAAATACCACCAATTAAAATGAGTAATTTTAGCACAGGTATTTTTTATAAAATCGATTTAGTGGTGGGGCAGAGTTAGTTATGACAAACAATAGCCAAAACTAGCTGTTATTTGTTGTTTTGGACGGACTACCCCCCTAGGAAGTTATTAGATTTTTTTCAGTAAGGCGAGTTCACGATGCTTTGATAGCAATTTGTAACGGTTAGGTTGTCTATACCAGCAGTTAGCTAAAAACATTTGGCTACCGCATAGAACACATTCATAGGGGTCAATGTTAAAATTATTTTGCATTAAGGTGCGGTAATTGACCTGGGGTGTGTTTGGATCAGTTTCACCTAATAGGAGTCTGACTTTGGGTAGCATCTCACCTCGCACCCGGTTAGCAAGAAACCCATAACAACGCACCATACGAAAGCCAACATCAGGAATGTGTTGAATAAATCGAGCAATAAACTCTTCCGCGGTTAATTTAAATTGCTTGTAGGTTTTAGAGACGTGATCAAGATAATTAAAACTGAGGCTGCTCCCATCAAAGTTTTTAATTTTTGACTCAGCAATAGGAGGACGTTTGGTGTATCGACCTAAGTATTTAACGTTTTGTTTGTGATTCTTTGAGGGCTTTGCGCAATGTACTACCCATCGTTTTTGGTAAAGCTGATCAAGCAGTTGATTAAAGTTGAAAGTGTGGTTCAGTGTAGAGGCTAACTGATTTGGCAGAATAAGCCCTTTGTCCTGGTGGTGGTTTCTAAAAAGGTTAATGACCTCATAACGCCACATGGACATTAGTGTAGGTTGATGGAAGTAGAGGCTTTTCCATTGTGTTAACTCTTTGTTGATACCACCCAGAGTGATTGACGCATGAAGATGCACATTGCGCTTTAGATCTCTGCCAAAGGTGTGAAGCGCGATAAATACACCGGGTTTAACCCTCTTGTTTTTAGCAAGCTTGAGTAACACCTTTGCTGCTAATGGTGGGAGTAAATTAAGAAGCTCTCTGTTTGTCCAAAAGCAGTCCCAAAGAGTAGAGGGCATGGTGAATGTGATGTGTTGCCATGCAGTGTTGGGTAAGATTGCCATTTGTTGTTGTATCCATACTTCTGTGGCTTTTTTACCACACGATGAACAGCTTTTAGCTTTGCAGGTATGGCGGATGTATTTGGCGTGTGAACAGTTTGGATTACTGCAATGATACTCTTTATGGCCACGCATAGGATGTTTGCAGCTAAGCAGCTTAACAATGCCAATGACAATAGCTTCTCTGATTTTATCTTTGTACTTGGTGTGAAAGTTCCACCAGTTCTGATTGGTTACCAAGATTTGTTTGATACTAAAGCGTTTCATTATTCTTAGAGTAAAATGAGAAGCGCGTATAGTAGGTGAGTTATTGCTCAGCTACCTGAAGCAATTTCTATAGCAGGTGTGTTATTTTTATTCGTTATTATTCCATGGGCAGGTTTGACTAGTTTGAGACTTAATAATACTCGTGGCTTTGTAAAGACTAAACTCTTAGAGGCTTAGAAAGTTGCCGGCGAAGCCGGCCTGACTTGTTATAAACTCTTAATCAATGTTGGACAACAAAATGCTGGTGCTGCAATGGCGCTAGTTTAATAACAAGGACAATAAAATGTTTCACATTGCTGATCGAAATTTTGAAACCGTTGATGACATAATTAACTCAATTGCTACAGAGCAGGATGCTTCTCTGGTTGGTGATTGGGTGCGTGCTATTAGAGATAATTGTACCCAGTGGCAGGTTACTCCTTTACATGTGCGTAGCTTAGTCGTTGCTTTGGCCAACCATCTTTTGCCTGAAGTGCAAAGTCTTGTAGGAAAAATCTTAGCAACTAATCAAGGTTTCAAGGGACTATTTGCCTGCTCTACTCGAGCGAACTGGATTCGGTTGCGACATTTGTTTCGTCAACAGCCAAAAATGCTGCCTGGGTGTTTGCAGGAAAGTAAAAAACTGTGGGAGGGTTGTTTTCTCGCCGACCCTCCTATCGCGATGACTGAAACAACGCGCACTATGATGGTAGGTCAGTTGAATGCAGTTTGTGATAGTGCTCGAGTGAAGCTGGATCAGCAAGAAGAGCTTAGCGGCTTAGAACTGAAGGTTTTAAAAGCTATACATAGCTACACTAAAGCAAGTTGTGATAAAGCTATTCGCTCGGTTGGGCATGGCTTGTATTCAGAGGCTCATAATATTTTAACTCAGAATAGGGATGCTCAGTCAGTATTTGATAACCCAAGCCGATATGACACTGATAGTGCAGTGAGTAGCAGGGCCTCTTCCGCTCAAACCTTAATCAGCGCTGATACGCAGCCTATGGATATCAATAACAATAGAGGAGCTGCCCTCGGTCAGCCTCAGCTTCCTCATAGTCCTTCATTTATTGGCAGTGGTTTTGGGCAATTTGCAGTTATTGATGGAGCTGTTTCTACCCCTGAAGCAAAAATAAGCCCAGCGCTAGCACAGTGGAGGGGAGTGAGAATAATGAGCTTGATAGGTTGTCACAGCCTCTTGAAGAAGGCGATTATAGCGCCCCATTTTTTCCGGTCACAATTTAATCAAATCATGTCGGTCAGGGCGTGATTTTACAGAAAACTGTAAAAAAGTGAAAAAAAGTGGGAAAAGTTGGGGCATCGTGGAGATTTGTGCTATTCTGTTTCCATCTCACTCTATGGAGGGAGGAGCAGAATGTTCCGGGGTATCAACGCAATCAACATCGACGAGAAAGGGCGCTTAGCAGTGCCAACGCGTTATCGTCAGCGTTTGCAAGATTCTGCCAAGGGACATCTGGTTCTCACCATAGATACTGAGCAGCGTTGTTTGCTGCTCTATCCATTACCTGCTTGGGAAGTGATTGAAGCAAAAATCGAAGCCTTACCAAGCTTTAATAAAACCACTCGACGCATCCAGCGCTTATTGTTGGGACATGCAACTGAGACAGAAATGGATAAAAGTGGACGAATTTTACTGCCACCCTTACTAAGGGAGTACGCTTCTCTTGACAAAAAGGTGATCTTGCTTGGACAAGGGAAGAAATTTGAACTTTGGAATGAGGAGGCCTGGCAAACTCAGCGAGATCACTGGCTAAGTGAGGAGTTAAGTGATGAAGACTTGCCTGGCGAGTTGGATTCATTGGCACTGTAAGGTGCGTGGGTATCGTTAAAAAGTAATCGTGAGGGGATTGGTAGCAGCCCTCCTTGGTTGATGAATCCTGGCGATTACAAGATTGGGGTTTTAGGGGTAATCATGCACCGCACAGTGTTACTTAACGAAGCTATCGAAGCACTTAATATCGTTCCTGACGGTATTTATGTCGACGGGACTTTTGGTCGCGGTGGACATAGTGCGGAGATACTTAAACAACTTAGTCAAGGTAAGTTACTGATTGTTGACAAGGACCCTGAGGCTATTGCTTATGCGAAGTCTTTGTATGAGCACGATGAGCGAGTGGTGATTTGTCATGGTAGTTTTGCTGAATTAGATCGGTTTATTGAGCAGCAAGGTTGGATTGAAAAGCTTTCGGGAGTGTTGCTCGATTTAGGTGTGTCATCGCCGCAAATAGATGACGCACAGCGTGGGTTTAGTTTTTTGCGCGATGGTCCGCTTGACATGCGTATGAACACCACGTCGGGATTGGATGCGGCAACTTGGTTGGCGACAGTACCTGAGCAAATGCTTGCTCAGGTGCTGCGCGATTTTGGTGAGGAACGTTTTGCTAAACGAATTGCAAAAGCAATCGTTAAGGAAAGAGAGCAGCAAGCCATTACGCGCACAGTGCAGCTAGCTGAAATTATTGCAGCAGTTAATCCGTCAAGAGAGGAGAATAAACATCCAGCAACACGTAGTTTTCAAGCGTTGCGGATTTTTTTAAATGATGAGCTGGTGGATTTACAAAAGGGGCTTTTCCACAGCTTAAAAGGATTAAAAACAGGTGGTCGTTTAGTGGTGATTAGCTTTCACTCCTTAGAAGACCAAATTGTAAAACGATTTGTGCGAGAGCATGCCGAAGGTGCGCAATTACCAAGAGGGTTACCGCTCACCGAAGCTGAAATTGCACAGTACAAGACGCTTAAAGCAGTGGGTAAAGCGATTAGACCAACGGAAGCAGAAATTACTGAAAACCCACGAGCGCGGAGTGCCATATTACGAGTTGCTGAAAAAAGATAGGAGTTAGGCGATGAATACAGCAGTTAGAGCCATTGCTAGTCGAGGTTTGTGGGTAGTTCCTATTACATTAAACCGAATACATTTTGTTATTTTTGGGCTTATTATGGCTTCATTGCTTTCTGCTTTTGCTTTGGTCTATGTTAAGGATATGAACCGTCGTCTCACTAGTCAGTGGCAGGCTGTGCAAACTAAAAATGTAGAGTTGCACAATCAATGGGCGCAGTTATTATTGAAAAAAAGTCAGTTAGCGAATCAGTCTCATGTGGCACAAGTTGCTAAACAAGATTTTCAAATGAGTATTCCAGCACCTCGATCGGTGGTAATGATTCGCGGTGAAAGCTAACAAGGTTTCTTTTTTACAGTCGCGGTTTCGCGTTTTAGTTTTCTTTCTTTGTTTGGTAGTGCTAGCTGTCATTGCTCGCATGGTGTATTTGACAGTTATTGATCGTAGTTTTTTAGTAAAGCAGGCTGATGAACGTATTCTAAGAACGGTTACTATTCCTGCTTATCGTGGCATGATTTTAACAGCTAATGGCTCACCTTTAGCTGTTAGTATTCCGATGGATACGATCTGGCTTAATCCACAAAGCTTTCCTGATAAAGTTGGGCCAGTTGCTAAGGTATCACATATTCTGACTATTCCACCATCGCGTATTCGACGGCTCTTACAGCAAAATCAAGATAAGCTGTTTGTTTATTTGGTGCGTGATATCAAAGAGTCAAAGGGTGAGCAGCTAGAAAAATTAAAATTGAAAGGTTTGCATATTGAGCGAACTTATCAACGTTATTATCCCGAAGGTGCAATTGCTTCGCAGGTGGTCGGTTATACCAATATCGATGATCAAGGTCAGGCCGGATTGGAGCTTGCTTATAATAATTGGCTGCGAGGTGTGCCAGGCAAGCGAGAAGTTGTGAAGGATCGCTTAGGACAAATAGTTGCTGTAGTCGATACAGAGAGGCCAGCGAAATCTGGGCGTAACTTAGTATTGAGCATTAACAAACGTATTCAGTTCTTGGCTTATCGCACCTTGAGGGAAACTATAAAGAAATACCATGCGGGCTCTGGTTCGGTTGTTGTGCTAAACCCTAACAATGGTGAAATCATTGCAATGGTTAATGAGCCAACTTTTAATCCTAATAAGCCTTATGGTCCACCTTATGATCGTTATCGTAATCGGGCTGTGACGGATACTTTCGAACCGGGTTCTACTATGAAAGCTTTTAGCATTGCTAATGCTTTAGAAAGTGGTCATTTTACTCCGACAACAAAACTTAATACGAGTCCTGGTTGGTTTATGATAGGGCGTAATGAAGTGCGTGATGAGCTTGATAATGGAGTAATCACGGTGACGCAGGTACTGCAAAAATCGAGTAACGTTGGTGTGGCAAAAATGACGTTATCGTTGCCACCACAAAACTTGCTTAGCTTGTTGCAGCGAGTTGGTTTTGGGCGGCGTACGGCTAGTGGCTTTCCTGGTGAAAGTCCAGGGTTCCTTCCCTATCGTGAGCATTGGCAGCCTTTTGATTTGGCTACGTTAGCATTTGGATATGGAATATCCATCACGCCTTTGCAGCTTGCTCATGCTTACACGGTTATTGCTAGCGGTGGTAAGCTTTGTCCAGTGACCTTTGTAAAGCGGGATAAACCTATTCAGTGTCCACAAGTGATGAACGCTAAAATTGCTCATGAAATGTTGGTTATGCTTGAATCAGTGGTGCAGCCGGGAGGGACAGGAACGCGAGCAGTTATTCCTGCTTATCGAGTTGCTGGGAAAACGGGTACTGCTTATATTGCAGGGCCACACGGCTATAACAAAAAACATCATATGGCGTCTTTTGTTGGTATTGCGCCAGTGAGTAATCCAAAATTAGTTGTAGCAGTGGTTATTCGAGATCCGCATAATCATCATATGGATTTTGGTGGCGTGGTGGCTGCACCTGCATTTGCAACAATTATGTCAGGGGCGTTGCGGATTTTAGATGTACCGCCTGATAAACTACCGAGTAAGAAGCTGTTTCATACGGTGACTCCATTTTTGGTCGGGGATGGTTGATTAAAAGGAAGTTGATTGTTTTATAAATCCACCCTGGCCCTCCTTGTTCTAAGGAGGGGACGTGCTGGTCAGGTATCAGTAGGTAGGGAGCAGGATGCAGGCTTTAAATTTTTTGATAATGTGAGCGCGTAGCCCGGATTGAAAATGCGTAGCATTTGATAATCCGGGGTTGAGGTTAAGTTCTGCCCCGGCTTATCGCTAACGCTCAAGCCGGGCTACGGGTCAGGTGTCAGTAGGCAGGATTTTATAAGGTGGCAAATGTTATTAAGTAAATGGTTAGACATTGAAGTGATAAATGATATCGAGGTTGGCGGTGTTTGTTTAGATAGCCGGCAGACTAAGCCCGGTGATGCCTTTATTGCACTTAATGGACCTCATTATAACGCTGAGCAGTTTATTCCCCAGGCGATAGAACAAGGGGCGGTGGTTGTTTTAAAAGAAGGTATAGCGCAGCGTTTAGAGCACCTCGATGGAGTTTTTGTATTAACTATGCCTAATCTCGAAAATCGGGTAAGTGAGCTTGCTGCTAAGCTTTATGCCTATCCAAGTCGTTCGATGCGAGTAGTTGCTATTACGGGTACTAATGGTAAAACTTCTTGTAGCGTTTTTATGGCGCAGGCTTTGGCCAAGCTTGATAAGAAAGTCGCAGTGATTGGTACGTTAGGTTATGGCCAGTTAGATAATTTACAATCAACGGGAATGACGACGCCAGATCCAGCACGCTTACAAGCTATTTTTGCAGAGCTTAGAGGACAAGGAATTGAAACTGTTGTGATGGAGGTTTCATCACATGCACTAGATCAAGGCCGTGTTGAAGGCGTTGAATTTGAGGTAGTATTATTTACTAACTTAACGCAGGATCATTTAGACTATCACGGTACGATGGCTGCTTATGCTAAGGCTAAGCGACGATTGCTTTATTGGCCAGGCGTGAAAGGCTTTGCGATTAATGTTGATGATCAAGAGGGGCGTAATTGGTTGCAACGAGCTCCTGAGAGCGTACAAGTTTGTGCAGTAAGTTTACAAGCTAAGCCCCAATCTCAGTATTTTATGTACGTTGAGAGGGCACAATGCTTAGCAACAGGTATGCAGTTGGACTTGGTGAGTAGTTGGGGGCAAGCCTCTATTACTTTACCTTTGCTAGGTAGATTTAATGTTAGCAATGTAGCATTGGTAGTGGCAGGGCTATGTTTGTTTAAGGAATCTTTTAAGGCAACTGTTAAGGTTGTACAAACTATCCAGCCTGTTCCAGGACGTATGCAAATACTACATCGAGCCGATAGTCCGGTTGTTGTGGTTGACTTTGCGCATACACCTGATGCGCTGGCTCAAGTTTTAACAACCTTGCGTGAGCTTTGTAAAGGGCGGTTAATTTGTGTTTTTGGTTGTGGAGGTGATAGAGACCGAGCTAAACGACCGTTAATGGCACAGGCAACAGTTGGTTTGGCAAATTGTGTCATTGCTACTAACGATAATCCACGCACAGAGTCGCCAGCACAAATTATTGCTGATATCATGCCTGGTTTTAGTCTAGAGCAACAAGTTTTAGTTGAAGAAAATCGTGCTGTGGCAATTAAGCAGGCAATTGTGATGGCGAGTGAGCAAGATATTGTATTGATTGCTGGCAAGGGGCATGAGACGGAACAAATCATTGGGGATGAAAGATTGCCCTTTAGTGACGTTGATGAAGCTAAGAAAGTATTAGGGTCTGTTTACACTTACTTACCTGAAGCAAAAAATACGGAGACTTAGCTCAAAATAGATTAAATTTGAGGCGGATAGTAAGGGCTATCTAACGAGAATTTAATCTATTTTGAGCAAGTTCAACGGATTTTGCAGTGGCTTTGTCGCATAAATAGATTTTGGCCTTCTTACAGTACCGTCATCCCGGAAATTTCGCACACGGACGTGCGAAATTGTCCGGGATCCAATACGATGCCAGGGATGGTAAGTAGTAAAATGGTGAAGTTAATACCATTTACTCCTGGACTTACCCTTACGGGCACAGGCCGGATATTAAGTGCTTCTAAACTCGCTTCGCTCGTTAAGAATCACTAAGTTCCGGGGTGACGTGCCCAAAAAAGGATTTATGCAACAACGCCTTTTGCAGCCGGGAGAGTAAATGGAAACAGACCCTAGATATAGATTAGAAATAAAAGGGAAGAAGCACGTATGTTACTTTGGTTAATGCATTTACTACAACACCTCTATCATGGTTTTGGGGTTTTTCAGTATCTAACTTTGCGTTCAATCTTAAGTACATTAACTGCTCTGTTGATTGCTTTATTACTAGGTCCGCAAGTTATTAAACGTTTGGCACGCTATAAAGTTGGACAGGTGGTTCGTGATGATGGCCCTAAGTCGCATCTATCAAAAGCTGGTACGCCAACGATGGGTGGTTTATTGATTTTGTTGTCGATTACTTTGGCTGTATTGCTATGGGGAAATTTGAGTAATCGTTATCTATGGTTAACTTTAATCGTTACAGTTGATTTTGGCATTATTGGTGGTGTTGATGATTACCGTAAGCTGGTTTTAAAAAGTAGCCATGGTATGCCAAGTCGGTGGAAGTTCTTTTGGCAGTCTGTACTAACGCTTATTGTAGTAGTTTACTTGTATTGCACAGCGAAAACACCGATTGAAACAACTTTAATCGTGCCATTTTTTAAACATGTTCATTGGCAGCTAGGTTGGTTTTATATTATTTTTGCTTATTTTGTTATTGTTGGTTCAAGCAATGCGGTGAACTTAACCGATGGTTTAGATGGCTTGGCTATTTTGCCAACAGTAATGGTTGCAGGTGCGTTAGGTATCTTTGCTTATTTAAGTGGTAACTATAACTTTGCTAGTTATTTGGGTATCCCATATATCCATGGCGTTGGAGAGCTTACTGTATTTTGTGCGGCAGTAGCTGGTGCGGGGTTAGGGTTTCTTTGGTTTAATACTTATCCGGCACAAGTCTTTATGGGAGATATGGGTTCGCAAGGCCTGGGTGCCATGTTGGGCCTGATTGCCGTATTGGTACGACAAGAATTGGTGTTATTTGTGATGGGTGGTATTTTTGTTTTAGAGACGGTTTCAGTGATTTTGCAGGTGGCTTCGTTTAAGTTAACGGGTAAGCGAATTTTCAAAATGGCGCCTATTCATCATCACTTTGAATTAAAAGGCTGGCCTGAACCTCGGGTTATTGTTAGGTTTTGGATTATTACCTTTGTATTAGTTTTATTTGGTTTGGCAACTTTGAAATTACGTTAATGACTAAACAACCTTTTACTGTCATTGTTGGTTTAGGTTTAACAGGTTTGTCTTGTGCGCGTTTCTTTATGCGTCACCAAGTTCCTTTTGCAGTTACGGATAGTCGTGATAACCCACCGGGTTTAGCCGAGCTTAAGCAATTTGCTCCACAAGCTGAAATTATCACCGGTGAACTTTCTGAGCGATTGATTCTAACTGCAGAGCGGTTAGTGATTAGTCCGGGACTTTCTTTGCAAACACCCGTTATGATACGTGCTGCAGAGGCTGGGATTCCTGTTATTGGTGATATCGATTTATTTGCTGAAGTGGTTAAAGCGCCAGTGATTGGAGTGACGGGTTCTAATGGCAAATCTACGGTAGTGAGCTTAGTGGGTGAAATGGCTCTTCAGGCTGGTTGGCGCACGGTTGTTGCTGGTAATATCGGTACGCCAATTTTGGAGGTGGCAGAACAAGAAGCCGATTTGTTTGTCGTTGAGTTGTCAAGTTTTCAGTTAGAAACCACTCATAACTTACCATTAGCTGCGGCAAGTATTTTAAATATTAGCGAAGACCATATGGATCGTTATGACAGTTTGATGGACTATGCATTAGCTAAGCAGCGTATTTATCAACACGCAAAAGTTGCGATAGTTAATCGTGAAGATAGTGCAACTTATCCGGTTGAGTTTGATCAAGAAAGGCGGGCTTTATGTGTTCAATGCTGCAAAACGGGTGGCACGAATCGAGGGCTCCCCGCGCGCACAGCTTGCGAGCACGTTGGGAAACGATTTGTGACAGGACCTGTTGGTCGCAAGCTCTCTACGGCTGATAAAGCTTTATCAGACGACTTGGTAAGTTTTGGGTTTGATGAGCCAGTTGATTCGCGAGACTATGGTATTAAAGAAGTAAAAGGGCAGCTATGCTTGGTTAAGGGCAAGCAGCAGTTAATAGCCCAGGCTGAGCTTGCACAGCAAGGTTATCACCATGTGCTTAATGCGCTTGCTGCAATGGCCTTAGCAGAAGCTGTGGGTATCCCTCGTCAGGCTCAACTTGACACATTAAAAACTTTCCGGGGGCTAGCTTATCGCTGTCAGTACATTGGTTGTTGGCAAGGAGTGGCTTGGTACAATGATTCAAAGGCAACTAATGTTGGTGCAACTTTAGCTGCTTTACGTAGTTTTAAGGATTATGCTGGGCGAATTATTTTAATTGCCGGTGGGCAGGGTAAGGCGGCTGATTTTACGCCGTTGTGTTCAGTAATAGGTGAGTTGGTTAAGGTGCTTATTTTAATTGGTGAAGATGCAGCTCTTATTCGACTGGCTTGTACTGGTGTAGTTGAAATGACGGATCAGAAAAATTTAATGGCTGCAGTGAGTTACGCGCATCAATTATCCGAGCCTGGCGATATTGTTTTGCTATCACCAGCTTGTGCAAGTTTTGATGAGTTTGCCAATTACAAACAACGTGGTGAACTGTTTATGCAGTGGGTGAGGCAGCTAAACGATGAATAAAATTGTTAGAACACCATTAACTCAGCTTCTCTTTGATAAGTATTTTGTTGCGGCAGTAATCGCCCTAATGGCTTTGGGTCTGGTAATGGTGGCTTCTGCTTCAATGGTAATTTCTGAACGCCAGTTTGGTGAGCCTTTTCATTATTTTATTCGACAGTGTATTTATTTAGCAATGGGTTGGTTGGTTATCGCTATAGCGGTACGAATTGAAACTAAGTTTTGGGAGCGGATGGGTGGCCTTTTGTTGTTAATGGGGCTGCTTTTGTTGGTTGTTGTATTGGTGCCAGGGATTGGGCGTACTATCAATGGTAGTACACGTTGGATTGGGTTTGGTTTTATCACCCTGCAGGTTTCTGAGTTTATGAAATTAGCTGCAGTTATTTATATGGCGGGTTATTTGGTACGACGTAATTACGAGGTGAAAACTCGTATTCGAGGTTTTTTAAAGCCAATGATTGTATTAGGAGTTATCGCAATATTGCTGCTTAAAGAGCCTGATTTTGGTGCTTTGGTAGTGATTGGTGTGACAGTGCTAGCCATGATGTATATGGCAGGAGTGCGTGTATGGCAATTTGCGGTGCTAGTGGCTATCGTTGGACTTGCTTTTGCAGTATTGGCAATTTCGTCTCCATATCGATTGCAGCGTTTAACGACTTTTCTAAATCCTTGGGCGAATCAGTATTCTAGTGGTTATCAATTGACCCAATCTTTGATTGCTTTTGGGCGTGGTGGTTTGTTTGGCGTTGGTTTGGGAGGGAGTATCCAGAAATTATTTTACTTGCCAGAAGCACATACTGATTTTTTGTTTGCTGTGCTTGCTGAAGAGTTAGGTTTGTTGGGTATCTTGTTTACAATAGGCCTGTATGTAGTGATAGTTGCGCGAACGTTAGTAATTGGACGGCGTGCGCAGTTACTTGGTTATTCTGCGGCGGGTTTTATGGCTTATGGTTTTGCGGTCTGGCTGACTATGCAAGCAGTAGTAAATATGGGGGTGACAGCAGGACTATTGCCAACAAAAGGGTTAACTTTGCCGTTAATGAGTTACGGTGGTAGTAGTTTATTAATCGATTGTCTGGTGATAGGTATCATTTTACGAATTGACTATGAAGTCCGCCGTCATGGAGTGGAGCCAACGATCGGTTGCTCTGTCCATCAGCCAGTGCGTAAGGTAGCCCGGTTTAGAAAAGATATCAGCTAAAGAGGTCTATCTATTTGGGGGCTGCTTTTATTTTTCGCCCCCTTAACTGAAGGTTAGTTTTAACTACAGCTAAATACACCGCCACCTTTCGCTTTACAAGAGTGGCCTGCTGCGCCATGCCATACACCATACCATGGGCCATAACCACCATTATGACAAATAAGTCCGTATTTATTTGCGCCTCTATTGCGGACTTTTTGTCCTCGCCAGTTAGTGACAGCTTTGCTGAAATCTCCACTAGCATGATTGTCTTTCCAAAAATACCACCCTCCTTTTAATTGCTGACCATTATGGTAATGACCAGGCTGTGAGGTAGGACAGACGTAGCTCTTTGGAATGCTCGAAGCAGCAAAGCAGCTGCCGGTGACCAAGGTTGCTAATAATACAAGACTTAGTGTTTTTTTAAGTGCCATACTTTTTTCCTCCTTAGGTTTAGTAGACACTGATAGTATTTTTGAAAAGTGTGTCATAAGTATTTCAAGTCTCATTTTTTTCTTGTAACAATTGAAATAAGCTTGCCATTTTGCTTTAGGGTTTAGGTAAATCAATCACGACTTGAAAGCCTTTATCATTATGGTTGAATCGAATGGTTCCTTGATGTTTGTCAATGATTTCTTTTGCTATGGGGGTGTTACGTCTATCTTTATTTAGGGGAATTGAGCTAGTTTTATCTCATAATAAACAAGGTTTTTAGTAACCTATCAAGGTAAAATAACTTGATATAAAAACTATAGTGAAATTAGTCATGCGCAGAATCATAAAAGCGATTAAAAGCCTGAGTGATTACCTGATCCTGCTGAAAAAAAATCCAGAGCTACTAAGGCCAGAGCAGTGCAGCCATTGCGGTGCAGGTGGACTATGGTCACATGGATCATATGATCGAAAACCAGATAGGAACCCAGGTAAAGGACGCTCTTTAAATCCCACCCCTGTTTTGAGATTTTATTGTCATCAATGTAAACGTACTTGTTCAACCCTACCTGAGATACTTTCTCCAAAGCGTTGGTATTGCTGGTCAGTTCAGCAGGCAGTGTCAATGAGCGTGCTCCTGGGAAAAGTATTAGCTCATCAGGTCAGGAGCAAGGTGTTAGTCGACACACCGTTGCTAGGTGGTTTCACTGGTTGGTTGACCACTTCGTTGATTACTCCTTCCATATCAAAGCACATCCGTTGTGGTTACAGCTTGGGCGACATAGTGATCCACAAGCGTTTTGGTTGGCCTGCCTTGGTGAGCATGATTTATCGAGCATCATGCTTTTTCTTAACAACACAGGAGTGAGCATCCCATAATTAATTAACGTGAAAAAAAGTTGAGATGGATATTTTCTGTAAACCTCACGACCCCACACAGTTTGAGCGTAGCATTCTCAACTCAAGTTGTGATTAACTCATTGCAAGTAGTTAAATCACACAGGAATTGCAAAATGACCAAGCCCATTCACCCAACAGCACTGTTTCGCCTAAGTGTTTTAGGTGAGCTATGTAGCCGAAATAGTTTTGAGCATGGTGAGCTCAAGAGCATTATTAAAAGGTTGTCCCAGCAAACCTACAACATTCCAGGTAGTAAGCGTGTTCACCTCAGTGCTAAAACAATTGAGAATTGGTATTACGCCTGGTTAAAGCAGGGTATTGATGGATTAGTTCCTAAAACTCGACGAGACAAAGGCCAGTGTCACATCAATCCAGAGCTACAAGAGTTAATTATTTCCACTAAACAGGAAAGCCCTTCAAGATCAATTCCGACCGTGATTAAACTCTTAGAAACTCAAGGGAAGGTAGCACGAGGTGAATTATCTCACGCAACAGTTCACCGCTTATTAGTAAAACACGGCCTGTCTAAAAGAACAGTCACACCTTCTAACCAAATTGAGCGCCGCTCATTTGAGGCGCTCACAGCTTGTGATATTTGGTATGGCGATGTCATGCATGGTCCAACGATTTACGATGGCCAAAGAAGAGTTAAAAGCTATTTGGTGAGTATTTTTGATGATGCCTCAAGGTTGGTCTGTCACAGTAAATTTTGTACTGATGAGAGTGCCATTACTATTGAGCATGTGTTGAAAGAGGCATTACTCAAACGTGGGCTTCCTGTTAAGCTCATCATTGACAACGGCCCTGCCTACCGTGCTAAAACGTTGCAAACCATTTGTGCTCGTTTGAAAATTCAATTGATTTACGGCAGGCCCTATGAACCGCAAAGCAAAGGCAAACTAGAGCGTTGGCATAGAACAGTACGCGAGCAATTCCTAGCTGAATGCAACCTGGATTCCATTCATAGTTTCAATGCGCTGAATGATCGATTTTGGGCTTGGGTTGAGCGTGTTTATCATCAAGCCTCGCAAAGCGCCCTGCCTGACAAGATGACCCCGTTACAACGCTATCAGCAAGACCTCACTAAAATTCAGCCGTTAGGTTGTTTGGCCGATAAGCTAGATGATTACTTCCTGCATCGCATTAAGCGCCGAGTCAGGAAGGATGGCACGGTAAGCTGGAATAATCGACTCTTTGAAGTTCCATTTGAACTGGCTCAACAAGAGGTTTATTTAGTGGTTGATCCGCATAGTGACTCCGCCCGTCACGTCGAATCATTGGAATATCAATACCTTGGTGCAGTGGGAGAGCTGGACAAACATAACAACCTTTCTAGAACCCGAGCTAGACCTCAGATGCCGGAACAACCAGCAAGAAAAACCTCGCTAGTTGAGATTGTTTATAACCAAGTTAAAGAGGATTTGGATATCACTGAGGAGATACCGTCTTAAACGTCAACAATAAATTGTAAAATTTTTACTAGGCATCCGCTGAAAATGGCTGCTGTGTTTTTAGGATGCCATAAATCATATGCACCATTTTTCTCATAACAGCACAAATGGCTAGCTTCTTTGGCTTGCCTTTTTTGAGCAGCTTTTCATAAAATTTCTTCAAAATAGGATTATGCCTTATAGCCACTAATGCCGGCATGTAAAGCGCCTTTCGCAACCAAGCACTACCAACCTTTGAGAGCCGTGATGAATTCAATGAAGTGCCTGATTGTGACTGGCTGGGATTTAAACCAATATGAGCAGCCAATTGTTTTGCGCCAGAAAATCTTTCAATATTATTAAAAAAAGCAGTTAGTGTTTGAGCGGTTTTATCACCAATGCCTGGGATGCTTTTAAGCAGCTCTGTGTTATTCTTCAGATCATCATCACTCGCGATCAGCTTACTAATTTCTTCCTGCAGTCGTAAAATTTCTTTTTCCATATAATCGATATGATTTTGTATAGAGCTAATAATTGTTTCTTCCGCTAGCTCCAGCCTGTTTTGTTCATTGCTGACTTGGGAGGTTAATACTTCAGATCTCTGTATCAAAGCTCTTAGAGCCTCTATATTAGCTGGCAAAGGCTGCCATAGCGTTGGAGTAAAATGATTTGAATAGTCCTTAATACTGACCGCATCGGCCTTGTCGGTCTTGTTTCGTATTAGCTGTCCTTTCATAAAAAACTTTATTCGTGCAGGATTAATTATACTGACATCACACTTCTCACTATGTAAATAAAGAGCCAATGCATTACCGTATTTACCTGTTGATTCCATGCAAAAATGAAGTGACTGATCAGATAAAGATTGCGTCCATTCTAATAACTCAGAAAAGCCCTCAGGATTATTATTAAAATGTTTAACGTGATCTTTTCCGCTAGTGGTGATAGCAGCAACAAAATCAGATTTTGCAATATCAATACCAACACAATTTTTTTTCATTTGCTAGAGCCTCTTAAATTTTATTACACTAACAAACTTGGGAAATCATAGTTCGGATCAACCTTGCAAATACAGGCTCACAATGGCCTAAGATACCGTTCGATCTCATGAACTTATGAGGGTGGAAGGGAGCTAAATCTCCTCAACAGGATTAAATCCTAAGGACGAACACGGCTTCACCTTCCGCCTACCCAAGCATCCTTGGGATTGTAGCAATATTGTCATATCTCTACAGTTATTTAAGATACAAGGATGAGTAAGATGTATCTTCAACATTTTGGCTTGAAATTTGATCCATTGGGTAAATCAAACATTATTGAATTGGCGCAGTCAAAGCGACTAGAACAGCAACTTAATGGTTTGCTAGAAACACGCGGCTTAGCAGTGATTACTGGCGACTCAAGGACAGGAAAGACCACGGCGCTAAGATACTGGAGCAATAAACTCAACCCGCTGACCCATCAAGTCATTTATCAATCAGACACTCACTTTCGGTCATTTGATGTGTACTCTCACCTTGCCGAAAATCTAGGTTTAGAAAACTATTACCGATTCTCTAAACTTTGGAGAGACTTGAAGCAGAGCTTGATCGCGCTCTACCATGATAAAAACGTTCAGCCTATTTGGATCCTAGACGAGGCGCATCAGCTTAGTAATGATTTCATTCTACGATTACCTGACTTCCTTAATTTCAGTTTTGACAGCAAAGACGTCATGACGATTATCTTATGTGGACTCCCATCACTTCTAGCAACATTGCAGAGACCAGCCTATGAACCTATCAACTCTAGAATTCAGTGCTTTATTAGGTGGCATGCAATTGAAGATAGCAGGGATTTTGAGAGCATTATTCACGCTGCTTTTGAGAAGGCAGGAATGAGCAGCAGCTTATTCACTGAAACAGGTATTCGTGCAGTACACATGGCCACAAAAGGTAGGCTTCGTTATGTTGATAGGCTCATGCGACATGCGTTGCTAATCGCCGCTAATATGAATTTAAATCATATACCGGATGATGTCATTAATCAGGCAATTCATGAGCTAAAAGGTTAACTATTTGACACCATCTCACGCAAAATAGGTTGAGATGGTTTCTCTAAATTATTGTGGGACGTTACACTATGGTTAGGGCTAACCCGACCCTGCAATTTCAGTGCCGTTATTTTTTATTCTAAAAAAAGGCTCAAAGACTTGCGTGTACAGTTTTTCAGGGATCCCTGGTCCATTGTCTTGAATCGTGATGGTGATTTTATTTTTAATTCGGTAATAAATAGTTTGGCACGACGGCCATATTTTAGGGCATTATCGATTAGATTGATAAAAGGTTTTAAAGCAAAGCTGTTTCCGTAAATAATGCAGGTTTGACACCAGTCATCATAAAGACGCAAAATAGGTTAGAGTTTATTATGGTTATCCGTCTTATTTCAGCATGATGCTCATGCTGCGCTCTCTTTAGTTTACTGCGCCTGTGATGAGCGGATGGTAATTAATTCCGCTAGCGAAGGCATAGAATAGTTTTTTGTAATTCTGTCATATATATAATCGAAGACATTAACTGCTAGCTTTTTACATGTCTCAGTAATTGTAACCATTGTATCCTTAGCTTTCGTTCCTTCTTCACTCATAGTATGAAGGTGTACATCGCGCATTCTAGCCTGCTTCCGAGCCATCAACTCTGCTGGATTGTTATGTAGAGGAAGCTCTGGCTTTTCCAGCACTAACAATAGCTGCCTTTTCTTTTTTAAGGTGAGCTCAATTTGTTTATCTAGTTTCTCGTAGCCAGTGATTGTTGAGAATAACTCAGTAAACTCATTGGATAGCTTATCTATCTCATCTTGCCCTGGGTTCTTTTTATATTCAATGAGCTTATGATAATAATCCCAAAACCTATCCAAGAAGCTGTCAACAGAGTCTTGGTGCTTCTTAAAAATTGGCGTCAGCTTTTTATAATGCCTACCCTCATGAACCCAGCACAAGGCGAGTGATTCAGTAATGAGCTTAAACTGTGGCGCATCATCGGTAATGAGTGTTTCTATCGCATAAGGACTCTTTCTATATGTTGAGATAGCTGCCGCATCAGTAATCAGCTTTCTATATTTTGGAAATTTTTTATCACCTAATACCTTATCAAGAATAACTTCCAGCTCCTTACTGTTTAAGATAGTCGATGAGTGAAATACCTTTAAGCTTTCGATTACCTTGTGGGGTAAGTTCATAGTAGCCAGTAAATTAAAAGCGGCCTCATTTAATGTGAACCCAAAGTGGTCTTTGCTTAACATTTCAATGACGCTTAATCGACTTTTACTGGTCAGCGTAAAGTAAGCTGAATAATACTCATTACCCAATACATTAACATAACGGTTTTTCCCATCCTCTCTAGCGTTGGTGTCATCTAGGTGCTGGTAGTTCGTGGATTGTAAACCTGCCTTCACAACTTCTACCTTCTCGGGCTCAAGTATCGTAGGTGTTTTAATTGTGAAGCTATGGATGGTTGATTTACTAATATCTATGTTGGCGGTTTTATAAAATGTCTCAAGGCTTTCTAGCGTCATACCACCTTGAGTATTTAGGAAGCTTGTCCAGCTTTTAATAGTAGGGCCGAACTGGCCCTCATAACCAGTTGGCAGAGGTGCTGTATAGTGTTTGTTTTCAGAAGGGGAGTAATATTGTTGGCGCAAAAAAAGAGTGTTATTAGCAGCAATTTTTATATCCTGGATAAGTGTTTTCTTAGAGCCATTTGGCACAGCATCGCTGGGCAACGAATCTGGATTAATTGTTAGTGTCACTGTATTAGAGACTTCGAGATTTTTTTTACTAGATTTTGGCTTTCTAGTTTTATTGGTTTTATTTCCTTTTCTATCCTTCTCGGAGGAATGATCCTTGTCCTTGTTAGCGCGCGTTTGCTTTCTAACATTAGGCTTTCCTTGCTCACCTTTATATTTATTTAATGCGTTATTTAACGATTGCACCTTGTCTTCTAGCTTTATGATTTTCTCAGCCTGACTTTCACATACATTGCTAAAATCTGTTTCTAGTGCTGTTGGTGTAACAGTATTATTAAATCTCTCAATGAGATCGGCTAAAACTGATTTTTCAGGTTGTTTTTTCATAGGAAGAGTATACCACGGGTTTGAAAAGGTAAATTTTCCCCACACAGATGGCCGTACTGCTGAAATTATTTTTAAGCCATGAACCTGATCGATGAAAAAATAATCCGAGCATACAGCGTTGTTATAGAGCGCACATCATGCTTTTATGACACACGATGATTCCAATATAAAATTTCCAAATTTGCACGAAAAAGCTGTCAAGAACTTTTTGAATTATTTTCAAATCATGCTGATATTGAACGGATACATAGAATAGTTTTTTGTAATTCTGTCATATATATAATCGAAGACATTAACTGCTAGCTTTTTACATGTCTCAGTAATTGTAACCATTGTATCCTTAGCTTTCGTTCCTTCTTCACTCATAGTATGAAGGTGTACATCGCGCATTCTAGCCTGCTTCCGAGCCATCGACTCTGCTGGATTGTTATGTAGAGGAAGCTCTGGCTTTTCCAGCACTAACAATAGCTGCCTTTTCTTTTTTAAGGTGAGCTCAATTTGTTTATCTAGTTTCTCGTAGCCAGTGATTGTTGAGAATAACTCAGTAAACTCATTGGATAGCTTATCTATCTCATCTTGCCCTGGGTTCTTTTTATATTCAATGAGCTTATGATAATAATCCCAAAACCTATCCAAGAAGCTGTCAACAGAGTCTTGGTGCTTCTTAAAAATTGGCGTCAGCTTTTTATAATGCCTACCCTCATGAACCCAGCACAAGGCGAGTGATTCAGTAATGAGCTTAAACTGTGGCGCATCATCGGTAATGAGTGTTTCTATCGCATAAGGACTCTTTCTATATGTTGAGATAGCTGCCGCATCAGTAATCAGCTTTCTATATTTTGGAAATTTTTTATCACCTAATACCTTATCAAGAATAACTTCCAGCTCCTTACTGTTTAAGATAGTCGATGAGTGAAATACCTTTAAGCTTTCGATTACCTTGTGGGGTAAGTTCATAGTAGCCAGTAAATTAAAAGCGGCCTCATTTAATGTGAACCCAAAGTGGTCTTTGCTTAACATTTCAATGACGCTTAATCGACTTTTACTGGTCAGCGTAAAGTAAGCTGAATAATACTCATTACCCAATACATTAACATAACGGTTTTTCCCATCCTCTCTAGCGTTGGTGTCATCTAGGTGCTGGTAGTTCGTGGATTGTAAACCTGCCTTCACAACTTCTACCTTCTCGGGCTCAAGTGTCGTAGGTGTTTTAATTGTGATGCTATGGATGGTTGATTTACTAATATCTATGTTGGCGGTTTTATAAAATGTCTCAAGGCTTTCTAGCGTCATACCACCTTGAGTATTTAGGAAGCTTGTCCAGCTTTTAATAGTAGGGCCGAACTGGCCCTCATAACCAGTTGGCAGAGGTGCTGTATAGTGTTTGTTTTCAGAAGGGGAGTAATATTGTTGGCGCAAAAAAAGAGTGTTATTAGCAGCAATTTTTATATCCTGGATAAGTGTTTTCTTAGAGCCATTTGGCACAGCATCGCTGGGCAACGAATCTGGATTAATTGTTAGTGTCACTGTATTAGAGACTTCGAGATTTTTTTTACTAGATTTTGGCTTTCTAGTTTTATTGGTTTTATTTCCTTTTCTATCCTTCTCGGAGGAATGATCCTTGTCCTTGTTAGCGCGCGTTTGCTTTCTAACATTAGGCTTTCCTTGCTCACCTTTATGTTTATTTAATGCGTTATTTAACGATTGCACCTTGTCTTCTAGCTTTATGATTTTCTCAGCCTGACTTTCACATACATTGCTAAAATCTGTTTCTAGTGCTGTTGGTGTAACAGTATTATTAAATCTCTCAATGAGATCGGCTAAAACTGATTTGTCAGGTTGTTTTTTCATAGGAAGAGTATACCACGGGTTTGAAAAGGTAAATTTTCCCCACACAGATGGCCGTACTGCTGAAATTATTTTTAAGCCATGAACCTGATCGATGAAAAAATAATCCGAGCATACAGCGTTGTTATAGAGCGCACATCATGCTTTTATGACACACGATGATTCCAATATAAAATTTCCAAATTTGCACGAAAAAGCTGTCAAGAACTTTTTGAAACCCCAGTTCGGAGTTAATAGTGATCAAGTAATTAAATTCTAATTGCTTGGCAACCTTTTCACTGCAGTAATTGTTAATGGCTCAATAATATAAGCAGCCAACCCAGCAACAAGATGTGTAATAGCATTTGCAACCGAGCGATGTCTGGTGTGCCAAATATGAAACTTATGTTTCAAGCAGCCAAAAACAGTCTCAATGATCCCTCGCTGATTTAATAACTGTTGCTCGTGATCGCTAAGTGGCTGCGCATTTTTCATATTTTTTCTTTTGCGTGTAATTAACTTCAAACCGCTATCAAGTAGTTTTTCAAAAACAGCCTTCCCAATATAGCCTTTATCTCCGAAGGCCAAACCCTCCAGCCCTTCAAACAATGAGACACCTGCAGCTAAATCATGATGATTGCCGGGCGTGACTTTAAAGGCGATTAACTCACCTATGTCATTGATTACTAAATGAAGTTTCAGACCAAAAAACCAACCAACAGATGTTTTTCCAAGTTTTGCAACCGCTTTAAATGTGCGGTGGCGTTTAGTGCGTTTAATGTGACAGTTTGGTAGGCAACTTGAGTCAATGTAGTAAATGCCACTACGCCTGCCACCGTTAAGAGTAATAAAAATTGTCAGTGGCATTAGCGCTCTAGGCATCAATTCAATAAAACGTGAGTAACTGGGTAAATTAGGGAAGTAATGTCCCCAGTATGTTTTTAGAAAGCCAGTATAAAAATATTTAAAGTTTCTATAGCCGATCATTTGGAACAAAATCATGATTGTCATAATCTCGCTATAAGCTAAACAACAAGGTGGACCTGACTTTTTTTCTGCAGATGAAGGGAGTAGATCTTTGCGCTCAAGTGCTGCAAATTCCTCAGCAAAATCATCTATGCGACAAAATAACTCTATAACCTCGCGCTCATGTATCATAACCACATCCATTATTAGTAATAATTTCAAAAGGTTATATAAGTTTTTCACTAAATCCAAGGCTGCCATAACTCCGAACTGGGGTTTTTGAATTATTTTCAAATCATGCTGATATTGAACGGATACGCTCAACTCTTATTTTAATCAAAATTTACGAATTGACTGGAAATCCTTCCTCATTGCATCAATCAATTGCTCCATTAATTGAGGTTGGTCTTCCGGGCTAGCATTATAAAACTTTTTACTGATCATAATAACTTCTCTATTGGCTATCAGCTTTACTTGCTCTTGTGATGATACATACTTTTGACGAGATTCTTGATTACTCTTACTAATGATAACGTTTCGGTAACTTTCTATTAATTTAATATATATAGTCATTTTGTGATTAAAAAGATGCTTGCTTCTTTCGGAGTTTAGTCTGATCCAGGTTCCAATAAATCCACCAATTGCTGCAGCTATAATACTGAACAGTGGTAACCAAATATTCATAGTTATACTTGCAAACCTTTAAATTTCTTAGTTCGAAAAAACGACCGTTTTAATGAACCCGTAGTCTCTTAATTTTTAGCTACTCAATGAGCGCGAATTTAGTATAAGATACTGGTCCTTAAAATCAAAGTCTACACCCAACTTTGTCCGTTCTACAATTAAACCTATCCAAATCAATGACTTACGTTTTAAAAAAACGTTTAGAGTCACTACAACTTAACAAATTGTTTTTTCAGTGTCCCCAGGTTCTGAATTCATGCCTAACGATTTATAGATCACAACTTGCTCTGGAGTTGCCTTAGAGGTATCCGTTCAATATCAGCATGATTTGAAAATAATTCAAAAAGTTCTTGACAGCTTTTTCGTGCAAATTTGGAAATTTTATATTGGAATCATCGTGTGTCATAAAAGCATGATGTGCGCTCTATAACAACGCTGTATGCTCGGATTATTTTTTCATCGATCAGGTTCATGGCTTAAAAATAATTTCAGCAGTACGGCCATCTGTGTGGGGAAAATTTACCTTTTCAAACCCGTGGTATACTCTTCCTATGAAAAAACAACCTGACAAATCAGTTTTAGCCGATCTCATTGAGAGATTTAATAATACTGTTACACCAACAGCACTAGAAACAGATTTTAGCAATGTATGTGAAAGTCAGGCTGAGAAAATCATAAAGCTAGAAGACAAGGTGCAATCGTTAAATAACGCATTAAATAAATATAAAGGTGAGCAAGGAAAGCCTAATGTTAGAAAGCAAACGCGCGCTAACAAGGACAAGGATCATTCCTCCGAGAAGGATAGAAAAGGAAATAAAACCAATAAAACTAGAAAGCCAAAATCTAGTAAAAAAAATCTCGAAGTCTCTAATACAGTGACACTAACAATTAATCCAGATTCGTTGCCCAGCGATGCTGTGCCAAATGGCTCTAAGAAAACACTTATCCAGGATATAAAAATTGCTGCTAATAACACTCTTTTTTTGCGCCAACAATATTACTCCCCTTCTGAAAACAAACACTATACAGCACCTCTGCCAACTGGTTATGAGGGCCAGTTCGGCCCTACTATTAAAAGCTGGACAAGCTTCCTAAATACTCAAGGTGGTATGACGCTAGAAAGCCTTGAGACATTTTATAAAACCGCCAACATAGATATTAGTAAATCAACCATCCATAGCTTCACAATTAAAACACCTACGATACTTGAGCCCGAGAAGATAGAAGTTGTGAAGGCAGGTTTACAATCCACGAACTACCAGCACCTAGATGACACCAACGCTAGAGAGGATGGGAAAAACCGTTATGTTAATGTATTGGGTAATGAGTATTATTCAGCTTACTTTACGCTGACCAGTAAAAGTCGATTAAGCGTCATTGAAATGTTAAGCAAAGACCACTTTGGGTTCACATTAAATGAGGCCGCTTTTAATTTACTGGCTACTATGAACTTACCCCACAAGGTAATCGAAAGCTTAAAGGTATTTCACTCATCGACTATCTTAAACAGTAAGGAGCTGGAAGTTATTCTTGATAAGGTATTAGGTGATAAAAAATTTCCAAAATATAGAAAGCTGATTACTGATGCGGCAGCTATCTCAACATATAGAAAGAGTCCTTATGCGATAGAAACACTCATTACCGATGATGCGCCACAGTTTAAGCTCATTACTGAATCACTCGCCTTGTGCTGGGTTCATGAGGGTAGGCATTATAAAAAGCTGACGCCAATTTTTAAGAAGCACCAAGACTCTGTTGACAGCTTCTTGGATAGGTTTTGGGATTATCATCATAAGCTCATTGAATATAAAAAGAACCCAGGGCAAGATGAGATAGATAAGCTATCCAATGAGTTTACTGAGTTATTCTCAACAATCACTGGCTACGAGAAACTAGATAAACAAATTGAGCTCACCTTAAAAAAGAAAAGGCAGCTATTGTTAGTGCTGGAAAAGCCAGAGCTTCCTCTACATAACAATCCAGCAGAGTTGATGGCTCGGAAGCAGGCTAGAATGCGCGATGTACACCTTCATACTATGAGTGAAGAAGGAACGAAAGCTAAGGATACAATGGTTACAATTACTGAGACATGTAAAAAGCTAGCAGTTAATGTCTTCGATTATATATATGACAGAATTACAAAAAACTATTCTATGCCTTCGCTAGCGGAATTAATTACCATCCGCTCATCACAGGCGCAGTAAACTAAAGAGAGCGCAGCATGAGCATCATGCTGAAATAAGACGGATACCCTTAGAGGTTCTTCTAATAGAAAGCAATTTATTATTTTCAAGCCGCATCGTAGTCGTGATACGAACCTGAGTGCATATTAAGGAATTTCAATGTGTCAATTGGTAAAAATACCACCAATTAAAATGAGTAATTTTAGCACAGGTATTTTTTATAAAATCGATTTAGTGGTGGGGCAGGGTTAGTTATGACAAACAATAGCCAAAACTAGCTGTTATTTGTTGTTTTGGACGGACTACCCCCTTAGGAAGTTATTAGATTTTTTTCAGTAAGGCGAGTTCACGATGCTTTGATAGCAATTTGTAACGGTTAGGTTGTCTATACCAGCAGTTAGCTAAAAACATTTGGCTACCGCATAGAACACATTCATAGGGGTCAATGTTAAAATTATTTTGCATTAAGGTGCGGTAATTGACCTGGGGTGTGTTTGGATCAGTTTCACCTAATAGGAGTCTGACTTTGGGTAGCATCTCACCTCGCACCCGGTTAGCAAGAAACCCATAATAACGCACCATACGAAAGCCAACATCAGGAATGTGTTGAATAAATCGAGCAATAAACTCTTCCGCGGTTAATTTAAATTGCTTGTAGGTTTTAGAGACGTGATCAAGATAATTAAAACTGAGGCTGCTCCCATCAAAGTTTTTAATTTTTGACTCAGCAATAGGAGGACGTTTGGTGTATCGACCTAAGTATTTAACGTTTTGTTTGTGATTCTTTGAGGGCTTTGCGCAATGTACTACCCATCGTTTTTGGTAAAGCTGATCAAGCAGTTGATTAAAGTTGAAAGTGTGGTTCAGTGTAGAGGCTAACTGATTTGGCAGAATAAGCCCTTTGTCCTGGTGGTGGTTTCTAAAAAGGTTAATGACCTCATAACGCCACATGGACATTAGTGTAGGTTGATGGAAGTAGAGGCTTTTCCATTGTGTTAACTCTTTGTTGATACCACCCAGAGTGATTGACGCATGAAGATGCACATTGCGCTTTAGATCTCTGCCAAAGGTGTGAAGCGCGATAAATACACCGGGTTTAACCCTCTTGTTTTTAGCAAGCTTGAGTAACACCTTTGCTGCTAATGGTGGGAGTAAATTAAGAAGCTCTCTGTTTGTCCAAAAGCAGTCCCAAAGAGTAGAGGGCATGGTGAATGTGATGTGTTGCCATGTAGTGTTGGGTAAGATTGCCATCTGTTGTTGTATCCATACTTCTGTGGCTTTTTTACCACACGATGAACAGCTTTTAGCTTTGCAGGTATGGCGGATGTATTTGACGTGTGAACAGTTTGGATTACTGCAATGATACTCTTTATGGCCACGCATAGGATGTTTGCAGCTAAGCAGCTTAACAATGCCAATGACAATAGCTTCTCTGATTTTATCTTTGTACTTGGTGTGAAAGTTCCACCAGTTCTGATTGGTTACCAAGATTTGTTTGATACTAAAGCGTTTCATTATTCATAGAGTAAAATGAGAAGCGCGTATAGTAGGTGAGTTATTGCTCAGCTACCTGAAGCAATTTCTATAGCAGGTGTGTTATTTTTATTCGTTATTATTCCATGGGCAGGTTTGACTAGTTTGAGACTTAATAATACTCGTGGCTTTGTAAAGACTAAACTCTTAGAGGCTTAGAAAGTTGCCGGCGAAGCCGGCCTGACTTGTAAAAATCTGCCGTATAGTTTGCCAGCTACTATCAATGTTCTGCAATTTAAGTTGATGGCGAATAGTGTGTAGTAAGTGATAAGCAAGAATACTAATAAACAGATGGGCATCAACTCGCTCTTGCTTTTGATGGTAGATAGGACGCAGGCCTAACTCTGATTTTAATGATCTGAATGCCGATTCAACATCAGTTAGAGTTGTATAGATTCTCCAAATTGTTTTTTCATCTAAATCCATTCTGTTACTACGCAAACAATATGCGCCCAGATTCTCAGAGTTAACTTTACTCCAACTGATTTTCGTAACCTTATCAGCCTCTGAATCAAGCGTGATAGTGTATCGACCTGAAACACGTTTATGGCGCTCCTTTATTCGACCTAAACGCAAGGTTACTTTCTCAATTGCTTTCATTCCGGTTTTTTTAGTGAGTCCATTAGCTAACTTAATTAATTCCTCTTCGAAACGAGTCTCAGCCTTACTAATCATATTTAAGCTTTTTTCTTCCTTAGCCTGAGAATGGCAGTACAGTAAGACTTCATTTGCTTCAGTATCTTTAATTAATTGCGCTGTAACCGTATTATTTACTGATTCTTTTACTAGCACTTTATCAATGTTTTCATCGACAACAGGCAATGCTCTACGGCTCACTACAATATAATGGAAACCTTTTTCAGTAAGCCATGAAATATTTTCTTCAGTTGCAAAACCAGCATCTAAGATAATTGTTGCCTCTGGCTGTGCATGAAGCTCAGTTAGCATTTCGGATAATGTTTTAGGCTCGCTAACATTCCCTTTGAAAAATTCACTGCGTTGCGGGAACCCTGAGCCATCCAGCACGAGTCCTAGAGAAACAAGCGGACAATCAGACCGCTTCTCCTTTGATCGCCCATGCTGTGCATGATCATTTTGTAATGCGCGACCTTCAAAGTAGGTATTGGTTATATCGTAGAGAGTGATCACCTGATTTAAACTAAACAGATTTTTCTCACGTTCAAATAATTGATCTTCAATCACTTGTTTATGTTTAAGTAACTCATCAGCAGTCTTATAGAATTTCTTGAGTGATAGTTCTGAGAAATCAGTACCCAGTAATTCATCTAGCGCACTTTGATTGCTTAAATAATAGTGCGTACTCAAATCACTTCCTGGAGCAACTAGCCGCCCAATGATGGTAGCAATCATCAGGTAACATTGTTTTTGATTAAAGCCCACAGCCCTGAACAATTCTTCAAGTTGTAATTGCCTAGCAGCATGTAAGCCCAACGCCTCAGCTCGAACGTGGCGTATGTCCGCGCTCTCAATGGAGTTAACATCCACTGTTTTAAAGTCAGGTTCTACCGCGCTTACTGAATTGAGAGTAATGCTTGTCTCATTCTCTTCTGCACGCTTTGCACGAATGCGTTTTACATACATTTGAGCCTGTTTTTCTAGATGCGCTGGTATTGAAATTAACGAGCCTTGGCCCGTTAAAATTTCCTCAATACGGTCAGCTAGCAATTTCCAACTGTCCTTCTTTACTGAAAAATTTGCACCAAGATTTAAAATCAGTCTTTGACGTACTTTGCCGTCAGCAGTGCGATGAGTATCAACAAGTCGGTAGGTTGCGTAAGGCTCACCTGTCCGAGGACTCTTTTGTGTAGAGGTTCGAATATACATAACTCAATACTCTCATCACCTTACCAGCCCATGCAACCCCTTATTAACATTATGTGTCACTACATCCGAGAATTCATGTTACTAGGCGAGTAAAATCAATGGGTTGAGTTAAAAATAATGCTGAAATTTTTGATTTTCAGGGTGAAATGGCCAAACTTGGGTTAATATCAAGTTATTGAGCTTGATTTCTAAGCTGCCTGTGCGGCAGTTAACCCCGTCGAGACTTGAAAAAACCGTCGCACGCTTTTCTAAGCTGCCTGTGCGGCAGTTAACCTTCGACGCAATAATAAATTATCTCAAAGAGATTTCTAAGCTGCCTGTGCGGCAGTTAACAAATATTTTATTATTCTCGACCACCGGCTGATTTTCTAAGCTGCCTGTGCGGCAGTTAACCGATCGGCTAGTTTAGCCGGAAGTGCGCAAGTTTTCTAAGCTGCCTGTGCGGCAGTTAACAAGGTTGTGTAGAATTTTACGCGCTCATTACCTTTCTAAGCTGCCTGTGCGGCAGTTAACACCCGACGGAGCACCCGCCACTACTATTATCTTTTCTAAGCTGCCTGTGCGGCAGTTAACGACACTAAACCGAAAGTATCGGGAGTTCAAGATTTCTAAGCTGCCTGTGCGGCAGTTAACTCTCAAGGTTTTGTAAAAACTCAAAACTTAGATTTCTAAGCTGCCTGTGCGGCAGTTAACGAAAATGCGGTTAATTTAGACAACATGAACGATTTCTAAGCTGCCTGTGCGGCAGTTAACACCTGATGGTGCACCGGCTACTACTATTATCTTTTCTAAGCTGCCTGTGCGGCAGTTAACATCGATTTGTCGGTTTTGTAGCGGCCGCTTTTTTTCTAAGCTGCCTGTGCGGCAGTTAACATTTGCATGAGCTGGGCACTCAATGATGGTGATTTCTAAGCTGCCTGTGCGGCAGTTAACGATCACCGTTTTGCCAACGGGCGTTATGGTTTTTTCTAAGCTGCCTGTGCGGCAGTTAACTGAATGGGATTCAGCGCAGGAATATTTTATAGTTTCTAAGCTGCCTGTGCGGCAGTTAACTCTTATGTCTACCCACGTAAACCCCTTTCTCCTTTCTAAGCTGCCTGTGCGGCAGTTAACGAACAACACGCAATATACCGGCTTCATCCACATTTCTAAGCTGCCTGTGCGGCAGTTAACTTCCCATTATTTTGAACAGGCAATAGCGTAAATTTCTAAGCTGCCTGTGCGGCAGTTAACGATTGAGAATAACCTGCTACCCAAGAACTAAATTTCTAAGCTGCCTGTGCGGCAGTTAACATTTACGATGAGCAAATTATCAGCGAATTACATTTCTAAGCTGCCTGTGCGGCAGTTAACTTTTAGCAAAAATACCCACACGCTGACCATCTTTTCTAAGCTGCCTGTGCGGCAGTTAACCGGGCATAATCGCTATTGAGTCTTTAATAATATTTCTAAGCTGCCTGTGCGGCAGTTAACCTACCATGCTCCCTTTACCCCCCCATGTGCGTCGTTTCTAAGCTGCCTGTGCGGCAGTTAACATACTCAAGCTTTGAGTAATGCGTTGACTATCTTTCTAAGCTGCCTGTGCGGCAGTTAACCCCCATTAATCCTAGAGGTGACCGGATTAATATTTCTAAGCTGCCTGTGCGGCAGTTAACCCCCATTAATCCTAGAGGTGACCGGATTAATATTTCTAAGCTGCCTGTGCGGCAGTTAACAGACAAGTTTAAAACTGGCGGCTTTGGTATGTTTTCTAAGCTGCCTGTGCGGCAGTTAACAAGTTAGCATTATCGTTGCGTATCTTATTTGCTTTCTAAGCTGCCTGTGCGGCAGTTAACATTTAGCGTGCGTTCACGATCTTTAAGTATTGTTTCTAAGCTGCCTGTGCGGCAGTTAACTTTTTCACAAATTGAAGCCAGAGTATTACCCTTTTCTAAGCTGCCTGTGCGGCAGTTAACATTTCTCAATAAAATAATTTCCGGCGTCTACTTTTCTAAGCTGCCTGTGCGGCACTTAACGCGGATACGACAGTAAGCGTAGAAGTTGCGCCTTTCTAAGCTGCCTGTGCGGCAGTTAACAATCCATTAACGATCAATCGTTGGATTTGAACTTTCTAAGCTGCCTGTGCGGCAGTTAACTTAGTGATTTGCGAGCTTTCTACGATAAAGGATTTCTAAGCTGCCTGTGCGGCAGTTAACTTGACGTCAATATAAAGCTAATTGTAGTCATCATGATTTCTAAGCTGCCTGTGCGGCAGTTAACTCGCGTTATATTCACACGTAAATCAACTTATTTGCACATTTCTAAGCTGCCTGTGCGGCAGTTAACTTGAGCAATATAAAGCTAATGTAGTCATCATGTTTCTAAGCTGCCTGTGCGGCAGTTAACTCGCGTTATATTCACACGTAATAGTTAACGCCTTTCTAAGCTGCCTGTGCGGCAGTTAACCGTTTCAAACTGCATCCGCGTTTAGATACGCCTTTCTAAGCTGCCTGTGCGGCAGTTAACGCACTTTACGTCCTCGTATTACGCCACAACTATTTCTAAGCTGCCTGTGCGGCAGTTAACGTTTTTACCGCGTTATAGCGGAAGAAGTAAAATTTCTAAGCTGCCTGTGCGGCAGTTAACGCGCTGCGGGCGGCTATCAAAAACTACCTTCTTTTCTAAGCTGCCTGTGCGGCAGTTAACAAGGTCCAGCTAACGGTGCTGATGCAATAGATTTTCTAAGCTGCCTGTGCGGCAGTTAACTAAAATTATAAAAAATTAATACGCTCTCGTCTTTTCTAAGCTGCCTGTGCGGCAGTTAACTCAACTTGATTTTAGAAACCGCTATTTATTTATTTCTAAGCTGCCTGTGCGGCAGTTAACTCGCACATAACGTGTTACCCCCTTCATTCCCGTTTCTAAGCTGCCTGTAACTCGCGGCAGTTAACCGAATTAGTAAGCGCGATTGAATCTAAAGCATTTTCTAAGCTGCCTGTGCGGCAGTTAACAAGACTCAATAGCGATTATGCCTGACGCACATTTTCTAAGCTGCCTGTGCGGCAGTTAACTAACTAACAAAGGCTGTACGGACTTCGCACTGTTTCTAAGCTGCCTGTGCGGCAGTTAACTAGTTCAACTTGATTTTAGAAACCGCTATTTATTTCTAAGCTGCCTGTGCGGCAGTTAACCCCTGATCGATGATTTTAAAACGCGATTTTTATTTCTAAGCTGCCTGTGCGGCAGTTAACACCCAATCAACGCTAAAGGTAAATTCATAATCTTTCTAAGCTGCCTGTGCGGCAGTTAACGCATCATACGTTTAGCGGCTTCGGTGGCGTATTTTCTAAGCTGCCTGTGCGGCAGTTAACCGACACCGCACCCACCCCAAGCGTTTCATAGCTTTCTAAGCTGCCTGTGCGGCAGTTAACCAATACCCTGTGTTGCGTTGTTTACTATTGTCTTTCTAAGCTGCCTGTGCGGCAGTTAACTTTACTATTCAAACCGCGGGTATTTATCAAGCTTTCTAAGCTGCCTGTGCGGCAGTTAACAGCGGATAACCCTTTATTTAACGGCTATGTTGTTTCTAAGCTGCCTGTGCGGCAGTTAACTTGAAGAAACGTTGATTAAACGAGTTATTACATTTCTAAGCTGCCTGTGCGGCAGTTAACTCAAAAACTACCGTCGGGGGTTATCTTACAATTTTCTAAGCTGCCTGTGCGGCAGTTAACAGTGACAACACACGTTAACCCTCTTTATTTAATTTCTAAGCTGCCTGTGCGGCAGTTAACTAGCTTGTCATAATGACGATTCAATGACTCTATTTCTAAGCTGCCTGTGCGGCAGTTAACGAAATTACTTAGTGATAAAGCTATAATTATGTTTTCTAAGCTGCCTGTGCGGCAGTTAACGAGCAAATCAAGTGCTGGATGACTTTAGGGAATTTCTAAGCTGCCTGTGCGGCAGTTAACTGCTGTCATATTCGGCATTAATTGTGCTGTTTTTTCTAAGCTGCCTGTGCGGCAGTTAACCTAGCATCTGATTATCATAGTATTTTAGGTTGTTTCTAAGCTGCCTGTGCGGCAGTTAACGTGCTGTGCGAGCCCGTCTCGATTGTGCTGTGCTTTCTAAGCTGCCTGTGCGGCAGTTAACGCCTTTCAATCAGAAGGGCGCAGATTATTAGATTTCTAAGCTGCCTGTGCGGCAGTTAACGCAGTACCTCCTAGATGCTCATGCACTTCAACTTTCTAAGCTGCCTGTGCGGCAGTTAACCCAATAAAATACTCTTGCGCAATATCCCACTCATTTCTAAGCTGCCTGTGCGGCAGTTAACCGCTGTTTAGCGAGATTAGTGCCTTGAGCGACTTTTCTAAGCTGCCTGTGCGGCAGTTAACCATTGAAGGCATCTCACGGCAATCCGAGCCTATTTCTAAGCTGCCTGTGCGGCAGTTAATTAGTGCTTGATGATTTGATTGTCGCATTTAAATTTCTAAGCTGCCTGTGCGGCAGTTAACCCTAATTATAGTGTAAAATTTGATAGTTACAACAAGCACTTAGCTTAAAAAAAACCTTTTTATCCGATATTTTTAAGCTATGATGTAACTTATTGAAATTTAAACTAATTTTTAAAGAACAAAATTTATTGGTTAAAACCAGGGTACAGTAGCGGTCTTTGATAAACCAAACTGATCAAATTTGCCATAAACTGGCTGATCTAGCAATTCGCAGTCTCTTCCAATGCAAGATGAGCCTGAAATAGCCCCCACTTTCCAATGCAAAGTGGGCCTGAAGTTGTTGCGTGATCGTTCATCCTATATGGATGAATATCAATATGAACGACATAGAATTAAACACACTTGCCCAGATTGAGCAATTTCTATCCTCATCAACCCAGCTTACCTTTGAAGCTACATCACGAGCAGAATCTTACCTATGGGTTACGAACACATTAAAAAAATTTGCTTATTGCGGTATGAGGGTACTAAGGAATTTCTTGTAAAAAAGCGCCTGATCTGTGGATAACTTGGTAGAACTGGCTTATTCCTAAGCAATCGCCCGTTTTCGTTTCTTCAGGTAATTATAAAAAGAAGGCCGGCTAATCCCATAAATCTTGCAAATTTCTGCAACGGTTATCTTCTGTTCATCATAACGTTCCAGCATTTTTTTGACCTAATGTTCCTGTAATAGAGGTGGTCGTCCTCCTAAACGTCCCCGAGCACGAGCGGCTTTGAGTCCAGCGCGTGTTCGCTCTTGAATCAGGTCTCGCTCAAACTCGGCTAAGGCACTGAAAATATGGAAGATTAGCTTACCACCACTGGTGGTAGTATCAATATTTTCCTGCAAGCTTTTAAAGCCAATCCCTTGTTGGTTTAAGGTTTGAATGGTGTCAATGAGGTGAGGCACAGAGCGGCCTAACCGATCAAGCTTCCAAACCACTAGGAGATCCCCTTCTCGTAAATAAGCCAGGGCTTCTTCTAGCCCCGGCCTGGCAGTACGGGCACCACTGGCAATATCTTTATAGATGCGTTGGCACCCCTCAGTTTTCAAGGCATCTTCTTGCAAGCTCAGGTTTTGGTCAGCGGTTCAGATACGCGCATAGCCTGCTTTCATGGGTGGGCTGTTGCTCCAGTTGGTCTATTTTTGTCTGGTAACTCAATAGTGTTATTAAATTCATTAATATTGAAAACTAGACACCTTTCTTAGGCAAGAATCTTACGGGTTTGGGCGGGAAAAGGCAATCGACTCGCGTGTAAAGAAAACCTACGTTTTTTGGATGCTTAAAAATGAAACTACTTGATCAGAACCCAATTTTAGTTCGTAAGGAAATTATTACTTTAGGAAAATTAACTCTTCAGGACAGTCAAGTTATTCGCCAATAGACCTTCTGCGTAACTAAGGGCAGTTCTAGAAACTAGCTAAAATTTGCTTATAATTGCCTGATTAATAATCATTCATGGAAAGGCATATGCTATTAAGCTATCAGCAACTCAGTAACCGCCCGCGTATTTTTAAAAAGTTAACTGGTTTGACCCTTGATGATTTTGAAACGATACACCAACAAGTGAAGTCATCACTTGATGATGAGTTTAGTAAGCTGGGAAGGCGCCCGAAACTCACCACGCACCATGATCGCCTTTTGCTTCTCATGATGTACTATCGCACTTATGTAACACATGAATTCTTAGGTTACTTTGTTGGTTTGGATGACAGTAATGTCTGCCGCTTATTTAAACGCTTAGAACCCTTAGTGGCCAAGCATATTCATATTAAAAAAGACAGAACCCTAACAGAAGATGCGGTTTGCGCTATATTAATGGATGTAACGGAGCAGCCTATTCAGCGCCCCAAAAAGAAGAAGCCACGTAAAGATTATTATTCTGGTAAAAAGAAAAGACATACTCAAAAGGTGGAGATAGCAATGAGTACATCCGGAAAAATAATCAACGTCTCTCAAACAATGCCTGGGAGGGTTCATGATATTAAGATCCGACAACGTGGCAGCCCACTGCCACCAGCAGAAAAATATGCTGATCTAGGATACCAAGGAATTCAACATACTGACCCCTTGGTTAACTTACCTCATAAAAAGCCCAAAGGCGGCAAATTAACTACTCAACAAAAAGAGGATAACCGTAATCACAGCAAGATCCGTATTAGGGTTGAACATCAATTCTCAAAATTTAAAAAATTCCGCATTCTTGGGGAGGTGTATAGGAATTTTCGCAGAAAACACAATATGAGATTTAATATTATTGCTGGGATTCTCAATCTTCAAGCCGGATTCTAAAACTACAAACGAGCATAAGCTCGCCCAGTATTTAGTTTCGCAGAAGGTCTAGTCAATTGCGCCACAATTTCGTGTTAATAAAACGGTCGTTTTCTAGATGGTTACCAATGAAGCAGCTTGACCAAAATCCAATGACTCTCCGAAAAGAGGTTTTAGCCTTAGGTAAACTCAGTAGAAAGGATATGCAAGTCATTCGGCTTTGTAGGACACCGGAAAATAAACTGGGTTTTGGGTATCAATTGGCCTTTGTTAAAACCCGTAATTATTTTCCTAAACAAACTGCCTTTGATATTGACCCTGCAATTTTGAACTTTGTTTGCTATCAATTAAATGCTTCTAGCGACCTCATTCACCAATACCAGCATCGTCGCTCCGTTATTCGAGAACACCAAAACAAAATCAAACAGCATTTAAAGTTAAAGGAATATAATGAGGTAGCTAAAGAAGCTTTAAAGACATACCTATTAGAGCAGGCCCAACAAACTGACCAAGTGCCTCTGTTAGTTCCCAAGGCCCAATGCTTTCTGAAAGAAAAAGCTATTTTACAGCCAGCCCTATCGGAGTTACGTAGGCTAGTGGGGAGCTGCCGTAATGATGCTTGGAATTTTATTGAGGCTCGGTTAGAAAATCAGTTAACCCAAGTTTGGCCATTTCACCCTGAAAATCAAAAATTTCATCACTATTTTTAACTCAACCCATTGATTTTACTTGCCTAGAAACGTGAATTCTCGAATGTAGTGACACATAATGGCAATAAGGGGTTGCATGGGCTGGTGAAGTGATGAGAGTATTGAGTTATGTATATTCGAACCTCTACACAAAAGAGTCCTCGGACAGGTAAGTCTTACGCAACCTACCGACTTGTTGATACTCATCGCACTGCTGACGGCAAAGTACGTCAAAGACTGATTTTAAATCTTGGTGCGAATTTTTCAGTAAAGAAGGACAGTTGGAAATTGCTTGCTGACCGTATTGAGGAAATTTTAACGGGTCAAGGCACGTTAATTTCAATACCAGCACATCTCGAAAAACAGGCGCAAATGTATGTAAAACGCATTCGCTCTAGGTTTGCTGATGACAATGAGACAAGTATCGCTGTTAATTCAGTAAGCGCGGTAGAACCTGACTTTAAAACAGTGGATGTTAACTCCATTGAGAGCGCGGACATACGACACGTTGGAGCTGAGGCGTTGGGCTTACATGCTGCCAGGCAATTACAACTTGAGGAATTGTTCAGGGCTTTGGGCTTTAATCAAAAACAATGTCACCTGATGCTTGCTACCATCATTGGGCGGCTAGTTGCCCCAGGAAGTGATTTAAGTACGCACTATTATTTAAGCAATCAAAGTGCGTTAGATGAATTACTGGGTACTGATTTCTCAGAACTATCACTCAAGAAATTCTATAAGACTGCTGATGAGTTACTCAAACATAAGCAAATGATTGAAGATCAATTATTCGAACGTGAGAAAAATCTCTTTAGTTTAAATCAGGTGATCACTCTCTACGATATAACCAATACCTACTTTGAGGGTAGAGCATTACAGAATGATCACGCACAGCATGGTCGATCAAAGGAGAAGCGGTCTGATTGTCCGCTTGTTTCTCTAGGACTCGTGCTGGATGGCTCAGGGTTCCCGCAACGCAGTGAATTTTTCAAAGGGAATGTTAGCGAGCCTAAAACATTATCCGAAATGCTAACTGAGCTTCATGCACAGCCAGAGGCAACAATTATCTTAGATGCTGGTTTTGCAACTGAAGAAAATATTTCATGGCTTACTGAAAAAGGTTTCCATTATATTGTAGTGAGCCGTAGAGCATTGCCTGTTGTCGATGAAAACATTGATAAAGTGCTAGTAAAAGAATCAGTAAATAATACGGTTACAGCGCAATTAATTAAAGATACTGAAGCAAATGAAGTCTTACTGTACTGCCATTCTCAGGCTAAGGAAGAAAAAAGCTTAAATATGATTAGTAAGGCTGAGACTCGTTTCGAAGAGGAATTAATTAAGTTAGCTAATGGACTCACTAAAAAAACCGGAATGAAAGCAATTGAGAAAGTAACCTTGCGTTTAGGTCGAATAAAGGAGCGCCATAAACGTGTTTCAGGTCGATACACTATCACGCTTGATTCAGAGGCTGATAAGGTTACGAAAATCAGTTGGAGTAAAGTTAACTCTGAGAATCTGGGCGCATATTGTTTGCGTAGTAACAGAATGGATTTAGATGAAAAAACAATTTGGAGAATCTATACAACTCTAACTGATGTTGAATCGGCATTCAGATCATTAAAATCAGAGTTAGGCCTGCGTCCTATCTACCATCAAAAGCAAGAGCGAGTTGATGCCCATCTGTTTATTAGTATTCTTGCTTATCACTTACTACACACTATTCGCCATCAACTTAAATTGCAGAACATTGATAGTAGCTGGCAAACTATACGGCAGATTTTTAGCACTCAGGTTCGTATCACGACTACGATGCGGCTTGAAAATAATAAACTACTTTCTGTTAGAAGAACCTCAAAGGCAACTCCAGAGCAAGTTGTGATCTATAAATCGTTAGGCATGAATTCACAACCTGGGCACACTGAAAAAACAATTTGTTAAGTTGTAGTGACCCTAAACGTTTTTTTAAAATGTAAGTCATTGATTTGGATAGGTTTAATTTTAGAAAGGGCAAAGTTGGGTAAAGCAACGCAGGTTTCTATTGGTGAAAGGCGAAAACCAACTCCAGAGGGTAGGCCTGGCTTTATACGTATTGATACAGTGCACCAAGGAGATATGGATAAAATCAAGGGTGTTTATCATATTAATGCTGTTGACGAGGTGACACAGATGGAAGTAGTCTGCGCTGTTGAAAAAATTAGTGAGGCTTACTTAATCCCTGTCTTAGAGCAAATAAGAGGTCCGGCCGGAATCCTGGTTAAAAGGGACCAAATCTCAATGATTAGCTAATTTATAATCAATTTCTGTAGTATTTCTTTCCATATCAAGTGTAAAAACACCAAATCGATTGAGATGATCGCGCCAGTAAGGTGAAAGGCTCGCTAAAACCTCATCAGGTATATCCATTCCTTCCGCTTTCAGCTTATTCACAGCCTTTGTTTGATGTACGACAGTATGAAAGATGGTTCTGTCGAAAAATTTACACCTAGATGAGGTAGCCTATTTTTGGGCGCAACTAGTCTGCGAGCGTGTAGAACTGCTGCCAGGCTGGCATCATGCTATTGCCTCGCATCTGCCCTTTTTTTAGCATATGGCATAACTCAATACCAGCTATTGTTGCCTTAGCTGAATTGAACTTTTTAAAACCCAGTGTATATTTCGTGATACGCTTTATCGATCGATGGTCTTGCTCGACCAAATTATTGAGGTATTTAATGCGCCTAACCTCGACCATCGCAAACCAGAATCCAGATAAAAATAATAAGGTGTTGAGTCTTTCCAACGCTGCTGTATTTGCACCACTTTTATCAATGTTAACCTTTTTGGGTAACCCGCTTGATCCAATCGCTTTATTAAAAAAAGCTAGAACTGCCTTACGATCACGCTTCTCTGACAGCATAAAATCAACGGTGTTACCGTACTTATCAACTGCACGATAAAGATAAACTTGCTTGCCATTGACCTTAATATAAGTCTCATCCATCTTCCAACTATCAGCAAGTTTGCGCTTGCTTTTACGAAACTCTTGCTCAAGCTGGGGCGCATAGCGAACCACCCATTTTTGTACTGTAGAGTGATCAACGCTAACACCACGTTCTTCCATGAGCTCTTCAATATTTCGGTAACTTAATGGGTACGCAAGCTTCCAGCGTACTGCTGTTAAAATAATCTCTTTGGGGAAATGTCTTCCTTTAAAACTAATCGCCATAATAACTCCATTATTATTCAATGCTAAATTTGGTCGGTATTATATCAAATAACCATTAATTTGCGACAGAACCAAAATGCTTCTTGCTCCTAAACCTATATCCCCACATAACACTGGATATCCATATTTTGTCTTCCATACAAAATGATATTTTAAATCCAGTACCGTATGCGCGCCTTTCCTATAGTTGTTTGCTCCAGTCATTTAGATCGCTCCCTTATTAAACTGAGAACTACCCAAAATTGTTATCTCCCTACCTGAACTGAATTCGATAATTCTTTTTGTTCTTCTTGAGAAACACTATTTTCTTTAAAAAATTGCTCTACTAAGTGATACGTTAGAAGTTTTCTAATACCCTTCGCAATAAAGTGTCGTGTCACCTTGCCCTACCATCTCCTAATTTAGCTAGCATAAGCGTAATCGTCATAAGCTTTTTCCTTACCTATCTCATACAAATATAGGCCACATAAAAACATACAGCCAGTAGATTTTGTATCCCTTTAAAATTTTTTATCTGCATATTTTCCCAGCCTAGTCCTTCCTTGAGAAATTTAAAAACATATTCAATTTTCGCACGAGATAGATAGGCTATGTATACCTCATACGCCTCATCAAAAGTCGTTACTTTTTTATTAGTTAATAGCAGCTGTCATTCTTAAAAATTCTCCTACCATCTCTGCCTGTAATTTGGATTTTAATTGCATTGATGTTCTCAAACTCTCCAAAATAAATAGTTATTTTTCCGTCTTGTACGCAATTCTTTCCAACTGTTAACTTTTGGAATTGCATCGCCTTGAGCATCAAAATCAGCGTTATCAGATAAGCTTTTTACCATCATCACCTCTACCTTCTATTGTTCTTGTTATTTTTGAGCGAATAATAAAGTCTTGATCTAGGTTTGTATCAATTAGGAGAGATAGTCATTATCATCAAATCTCTACCCTAGAATATGGGTAATGGTTGCATTTCATTCTTTGATTTTAGGCAGATTCCTATTTTTTCTATTTCACGAATAGAAAGCTTTTTATAAAGTAATCACCAGATTCATAAAGACTCTTGGCCTCTTTATCTCCTCAAATGGCTTTCCAGCCTCTATTTTCTTAATATCTCAGCTTTTAAAAACTTAGGGTCTTTATTGCTGTAGCTTACATGCGATAGTAATGCACAGCCTTATCACCAGGTACTAATGCAACTGCGTTATGCGTGCTGTAACCATTGATAATATCCGTCCAGACTCCTTACTTTACCTAGATTTTCAGTTTGCTTGCTATGTGGCTTTCTAATATCAGAAGGAATGAAGAACATCAATTTTACTGGCGTGTGAAAGTTTTTCACAGCTCTGTTCAGCAATACATCATTTGTTTTTATTGGATCTAAATCGGTGCTTTTATTTTCACCGGTAAGTGTACGAATCATCTTTTTATACTCATTGTTATCTTTTGATGAACTGAACAACTTACAACTACCTTCAGTTAATCAGCTTTCCTACAATCGTCGATAGATTTTTTTAAAACAACTTTCCCAGTTAATTTTGAAAAAAGAGGGGCAGCGTAATCGGCGAAGTTTAACATTTATACTCATCTCGTTAGTCTTGTTAAAAAGACAAAGCATAGTCATTTTTACACAATATTTCAGCATTATTTTGCTGATTTAAATTTTGGGTAGTTTTCAGTATTAAAAATAAAAAGCGATTCTAATACATCACATTCTGGCTGGTGACAGGTTTGCTAAAGACATTTCCGCCTAAAGGCGAAGGTTTATACCCTACCAAGTGGAAATTAAAAATATTCTCAGCTAGGAAATAATCTTCATAATGCATTTTTAGAAACTAGCAATGAGTTGTAGGGCTTGCTCGGCTTTCCTGCCTCGCGCGTTGGCTCTCCAGTTGCTTGGATTTTAGAAGCAACTAGAGTAGTTTTAAGTTAAAAGGCTGTCACACCAACTCACCGGAACTATATAATAAAACCCAAGAGAGCCTTCTCTTTTCCAGGTAGGCTCTTACAATCCTGCATCTGTAATACTATTAAAAACCGACCCATATCCTTCACAATCATCTACAGCATCTCTTGGTTCGCAACAGGTATCAACTTTAGCAGTAGAAGCATTCGTAAAAAAAGACGCTGAACTGTTAGACATAAATTTACCTGCGTCATATACAGGAAGGTTAAGATTTGTAGCAAGCTCATCATGTTTTATTCTAAGCTGTCCTAAATTTGATTTTGGCTTATCCACGCTCACAGGTGTAAACCCAGTCGTTTTGTAAAATATTTTATATAAAACATGGTCCTGATCAGTAAGTGCAGAATGAATTACTTTATACTTTGCTGTATCATCATCCTCGCCAACTAAAATCTGTTTCAGTAACTCTTTTTTATGCCTTATTAACCACTGATAAATAGAAGTAGAAACCGTTTCTCCAGTTTTCAATCGTGGAAGAAGAGCATTTATTAAGTTATTCGGCGTAAAGAATTGACTACCAGTGCTCAGAAGATCGCTTATTTCGCGATCTAGGAAGTTGCTGAACGATACAGCCGCTCGATCGTAAAGCACTATTGCCGCCACGTAATCTTTTGAGCCACCCAGGCCGTGTTGATGCATATATGCGCGATTACGCATCGCAGAGGCATTACCCAGTTTAATCGCTAGCTCGTAAAGCACTATTGCCGCCGCGTAATCTTTTGAGCCACCCAGGGCGTGTTCATGCATATATGCGCGGTTATTCATCGCAGTGGCATTACCCAGCTTAATCGCTTTCTCGTAAAGCGCTATTGCCGCCGCGGAATCTTTTGAGCCACCCAGGCCGTGTTGATGCATACATGCGCGATTACACATCGCAGCGGCATTACCCAGCTTAATCGCTTGCTCGTAAAGCACTATTGCCGCCGCGGAATCTTTTGAGCCACCCAGGCCGTATTGATGCATATATGCGCGATTACACATCGCACGGGCATCACCCAGCTTAATCGCTTGCTCGTAAAGCGCTATTGCCGCCGCGTAATCTTTTGAGCCACCCAGGCCGTGTTGATGCATATATGCGCGATTACGCATCGCAGTGGCATTACCCAGCTTAATCGCTTTCTCGTAAAGCACTATTGCCGCCGCGTAATCTTTTGAGCCACCCAGGCCGTGTTGATGCATATATGCGCGATTACGCATCGCAGTGGCATTACCCAGCTTAATCGCTTTCTCGTAAAGCGCTATTGCCGCCGCGCAATCTTTTGAGCCACCCAGGCCGTGTTCATGCATATATGCGCGATTACACATCGCAGTGGCATTACCCAGCTTAATCGCTTTCTCGTAAAGCGCTATTGCCGTATCGTATAAAGAATTAGCGTGGCTAAGACCCACAACGCCACGTTTATTAAATATAGATAAAACATCTACATCATTATAAAATGAGTCTTTACTAGGATCATCATGTAATTTTTTAAGGCCCTCTTGATTGATGCTGTTACTTTGCGCTCCTGCTATAGAGTTCATCATACTTTGAAAACTTTGACTTTGGTTTGATAACCATCTCAGCTGGTCATGACTTATCATACCGTTATTACCATTAGCTACAGCAATAATGCTGTCATAGTATCGACTAGCTCTGTCTTCCCGATAGCCACTAGCTTGTATATCCATTACTACCATGTTATATAAGGCGTCAAGATCATTATTTCTTGCTACTAACAATAAGCAAGTGAAATAATCTGGGCGTGAAGATACAATAATATCCCTAATCAATTTTAAATCTGTATTATTTGAAATTGAAATATGTTTGGATTGAACCATTGAAGTAAGGTAATTTAGTACTTGTTTGTCGCTAGCTAAATTTACCGCTATGTCAAACGGTATAGTTTCTCTACCATTCTGAGAAATAGATAACAACCAACTCTTTATTTGATTGGTTTCATCTGTTAATAAGTCATAAAGTTTGTTAGCGTCTTCAACCTCATAATCAGTAATTTTATATACTGTAATTCCTGTATCACGTTTAATTTTATCTTTTAAATCAGAGCCAGCACCCATAACTAAGTTTCCTCAAAACAATCAACAATATGTTTCATGATAATCGCTCATCGGCTAGTGCGCCATCCTTTCTGTAAATTCCATTGACTTGCTGAAAATAAGCAGGCGACTCAGTCAGATTAGAAATTCCTTTTAAGGTAAACTTAACCAAAAAAGAGGAATGACAATGAGCTGCTATAAAAATGAGTACTTAATCGAAGAAGCCATACATGTTTTAGCGATGGAGGGGTTTGAAGCTTTACCTAAGCTTGTCTCCAGGTTGATGAATGAGGCTATGTTAATAGAAAGGGAGCGCCATTTAAATGCCAGTCCTTATGAGCGAACTGGCGATAGAAACGGATATGCGAACGGCTTTAAACCAAGGTTAATTAACACAGGTCAAGGTCAGCTTGAGCTACAGATACCGCAGGTTAGAGACTCCAATGAAGCCTTCTATCCATCAGTCTTAGAGCGAGGTGTACGCTCTGATAGAGCACTTAAGCTGGCTGTCGCTGAAATGTATGTGCATGGGGTTTCCACGCGCAAAGTTGAAAAGGTGCTAAAGCAGATAGAGCGTTATTTTGTCTGTAAAAACCAACTTCAGTACTTAGAAAAACCTTTAAAATTCTAAATGGCACTCTATTGTACCTGTCTCATCGCATAATATCTTAAATTAATTATGCTAATCAATCTAAAAAATTATTTATACCTCAAATTTTTCTCCTCTCAAAATAAATTATTAACTTTTAGGTAATAGCAATTATATCTCGTTAATAAGAACAAGAATGATCTATCCTAAAACCCTATGAAGCCTTATTATTCACTTCAACTTAAGTATCTAGGTGATCCGCTCCACTGGTCATCAATTTCCACTAAAACAGCTGATACGAGCCTTAGGCACGATTCAGTATTAGGGAAAATTCCAACTGTATGCGTCCTTCTTTTTACCTCTCTGTTTACGCGCTCAGCTATGTTACTGGTTCTTAATCTTTTTTGATGCGGCCTGTCAAAGTTCATCACTACTAAGCCCTCCGGTATATTCACTTCCAACCAAGAAGAAAGCTCTGGTGCTGTTTGCTGATATTTATCTACCGCCATAGCCAATAGTCTTTCCGACTCATGAATGTTTGAGGCATTAAATATAGCTGTAATCTCCTCAGCTACTGGTTCCTTCATTGAGCGCTTTGGTATGTGAGCCTGAGCATTTTGCTGCAAATGAAATTGGCAGCGTTGCCAAGGAACACTGGGGAACACAGCTCTTCTAGCGGCTTTTAGGCCAGTATGAGCGTCGCTAGTAATCAACTCAATACCATGTATACCTCGCTCAACCAACTGCTGAAGAAAATCACGCCAATGTACCTCAGCCTCTGATAACGCAACAGAAACACCTAGCACTGTTCTCTTGCCGGTTGATTCATCAAAGCCATAGGCTATCAATACCGCACAGTCTTGTACTGTGCCGCTAGTGCGCACCTTCTCATAACGTGCATCTAGCCAAAGATATTTTATCTTTCCTAACGGCTTATTTCGCCATTTCTTTAAATCTTCATCCAACAATTTAGGGCAACGGCTTACCTCTGTGCTTGAAATATCTGTTCCACAGAGTTGCTTTAGCACCTTTTCAACTTTGCGCGAGGAAACCCCATGCACATATATTTCAGCGACAGCCAGCTTAAGTGCTCTATCAGAGCGTACACCTCGCTCTAAGACTGATGGATAGAAGGCTTCATTGGAGTCTCTAACCTGCGGTATCTGTAGCTCAAGCTGACCTTGACCTGTGTTAATTAACCTTGGTTTAAAGCCGTTCGCATTGTAACGTCCCACAATAATTTAGAGAAACCATCTCAACCTATTTTGCGTGAGATGGTGTCAAATAGTTAACCTTTTAGCTCATGAATTGCCTGATTAATGACATCATCCGGTATATGGTTTAAATTCATATTAGCGGCGATTAGCAACGCATGTCGCATGAGCCTATCAACATAACGAAGCCTACCTTTTGTGGCCATGTGTACTGCACGAATACCTGTTTCAGTGAATAAGCTGCTGCTCATTCCTGCCTTCTCAAAAGCAGCGTGAATAATGCTCTCAAAATCCCTGCTATCTTCAATTGCATGCCACCTAATAAAGCACTGAATTCTAGAGTTGATAGGTTCATAGGCTGGTCTCTGCAATGTTGCTAGAAGTGATGGGAGTCCACATAAGATAATCGTCATGACGTCTTTGCTGTCAAAACTGAAATTAAGGAAGTCAGGTAATCGTAGAATGAAATCATTACTAAGCTGATGCGCCTCGTCTAGGATCCAAATAGGCTGAACGTTTTTATCATGGTAGAGCGCGATCAAGCTCTGCTTCAAGTCTCTCCAAAGTTTAGAGAATCGGTAATAGTTTTCTAAACCTAGATTTTCGGCAAGCTGAGAGTACACATCAAATGACCGAAAGTGAGTGTCTGATTGATAAATGACTTGATGGGTCAGCGGGTTGAGTTTATTGCTCCAGTATCTTAGCGCCGTGGTCTTTCCTGTCCCTGAGTCGCCAGTAATCACTGCTAAGCCGCGTGTTTCTAGCAAACCATTAAGTTGCTGCTCTAGTCGCTTTGACTGCGCCAATTCAATAATGTTTGATTTACCCAATGGATCAAATTTCAAGCCAAAATGTTGAAGATACATCTTACTCATCCTTGTATCTTAAATAACTGTAGAGATATGACAATATTGCTACAATCCCAAGGATGCTTGGGTAGGCGGAAGGTGAAGCCGTGTTCGTCCTTAGGATTTAATCCTGTTGAGGAGATTTAGCTCCCTTCCACCCTCATAAGTTCATGAGATCGAACGGTATCTTAGGCCATTGTGAGCCTGTATTTGCAAGGTTGATCCGAACTATGATTTCCCAAGTTTGTTAGTGTAATAAAATTTAAGAGGCTCTAGCAAATGAAAAAAAATTGTGTTGGTATTGATATTGCAAAATCTGATTTTGTTGCTGCTATCACCACTAGCGGAAAAGATCACGTTAAACATTTTAATAATAATCCTGAGGGCTTTTCTGAGTTATTAGAATGGACGCAATCTTTATCTGATCAGTCACTTCATTTTTGCATGGAATCAACAGGTAAATACGGTAATGCATTGGCTCTTTATTTACATAGTGAGAAGTGTGATGTCAGTATAATTAATCCTGCACGAATAAAGTTTTTTATGAAAGGACAGCTAATACGAAACAAGACCGACAAGGCCGATGCGGTCAGTATTAAGGACTATTCAAATCATTTTACTCCAACGCTATGGCAGCCTTTGCCAGCTAATATAGAGGCTCTAAGAGCTTTGATACAGAGATCTGAAGTATTAACCTCCCAAGTCAGCAATGAACAAAACAGGCTGGAGCTAGCGGAAGAAACAATTATTAGCTCTATACAAAATCATATCGATTATATGGAAAAAGAAATTTTACGACTGCAGGAAGAAATTAGTAAGCTGATCGCGAGTGATGATGATCTGAAGAATAACACAGAGCTGCTTAAAAGCATCCCAGGCATTGGTGATAAAACCGCTCAAACACTAACTGCTTTTTTTAATAATATTGAAAGATTTTCTGGCGCAAAACAATTGGCTGCTCATATTGGTTTAAATCCCAGCCAGTCACAATCAGGCACTTCATTGAATTCATCACGGCTCTCAAAGGTTGGTAGTGCTTGGTTGCGAAAGGCGCTTTACATGCCGGCATTAGTGGCTATAAGGCATAATCCTATTTTGAAGAAATTTTATGAAAAGCTGCTCAAAAAAGGCAAGCCAAAGAAGCTAGCCATTTGTGCTGTTATGAGAAAAATGGTGCATATGATTTATGGCATCCTAAAAACACAGCAGCCATTTTCAGCGGATGCCTAGTAAAAATTTTACAATTTATTGTTGACGTTTAAGACGGTATCTCCTCAGTGATATCCAAATCCTCTTTAACTTGGTTATAAACAATCTCAACTAGAGAGGTTTTTCTTGCTGGTTGTTCCGGCATCTGAGGTCTAGCTCGGGTTCTAGAAAGGTTGTTATGTTTGTCCAGCTCTCCCACTGCACCAAGGTATTGATATTCCAATGATTCGACGTGACGGGCGGAGTCACTATGCGGATCAACCACTAAATAAACCTCTTGTTGAGCCAGTTCAAATGGAACTTCAAAGAGTCGATTATTCCAGCTTACCGTGCCATCCTTCCTGACTCGGCGCTTAATGCGATGCAGGAAGTAATCATCTAGCTTATCGGCCAAACAACCTAACGGCTGAATTTTAGTGAGGTCTTGCTGATAGCGTTGTAACGGGGTCATCTTGTCAGGCAGGGCGCTTTGCGAGGCTTGATGATAAACACGCTCAACCCAAGCCCAAAATCGATCATTCAGCGCATTGAAACTATGAATGGAATCCAGGTTGCATTCAGCTAGGAATTGCTCGCGTACTGTTCTATGCCAACGCTCTAGTTTGCCTTTGCTTTGCGGTTCATAGGGCCTGCCGTAAATCAATTGAATTTTCAAACGAGCACAAATGGTTTGCAACGTTTTAGCACGGTAGGCAGGGCCGTTGTCAATGATGAGCTTAACAGGAAGCCCACGTTTGAGTAATGCCTCTTTCAACACATGCTCAATAGTAATGGCACTCTCATCAGTACAAAATTTACTGTGACAGACCAACCTTGAGGCATCATCAAAAATACTCACCAAATAGCTTTTAACTCTTCTTTGGCCATCGTAAATCGTTGGACCATGCATGACATCGCCATACCAAATATCACAAGCTGTGAGCGCCTCAAATGAGCGGCGCTCAATTTGGTTAGAAGGTGTGACTGTTCTTTTAGACAGGCCGTGTTTTACTAATAAGCGGTGAACTGTTGCGTGAGATAATTCACCTCGTGCTACCTTCCCTTGAGTTTCTAAGAATTTAATCACGGTCGGAATTGATCTTGAAGGGCTTTCCTGTTTAGTGGAAATAATTAACTCTTGTAGCTCTGGATTGATGTGACACTGGCCTTTGTCTCGTCGAGTTTTAGGAACTAATCCATCAATACCCTGCTTTAACCAGGCGTAATACCAATTCTCAATTGTTTTAGCACTGAGGTGAACACGCTTACTACCTGGAATGTTGTAGGTTTGCCGGGACAACCTTTTAATAATGCTCTTGAGCTCACCATGCTCAAAACTATTTCGGCTACATAGCTCACCTAAAACACTTAGGCGAAACAGTGCTGTTGGGTGAATGGGCTTGGTCATTTTGCAATTCCTGTGTGATTTAACTACTTGCAATGAGTTAATCACAACTTGAGTTGAGAATGCTACGCTCAAACTGTGTGGGGTCGTGAGGTTTACAGAAAATATCCATCTCAACTTTTTTTCACGTTAATTAATTATGGGATGCTCACTCCTGTGTTGTTAAGAAAAAGCATGATGCTCGATAAATCATGCTCACCAAGGCAGGCCAACCAAAACGCTTGTGGATCACTATGTCGCCCAAGCTGTAACCACAACGGATGTGCTTTGATATGGAAGGAGTAATCAACGAAGTGGTCAACCAACCAGTGAAACCACCTAGCAACGGTGTGTCGACTAACACCTTGCTCCTGACCTGATGAGCTAATACTTTTCCCAGGAGCACGCTCATTAACACTGCCTGCTGAACTGACCAGCAATACCAACGCTTTGGAGAAAGTATCTCAGGTAGGGTTGAACAAGTACGTTTACATTGATGACAATAAAATCTCAAAACAGGGGTGGGATTTAAAGAGCGTCCTTTACCTGGGTTCCTATCTGGTTTTCGATCATATGATCCATGTGACCATAGTCCACCTGCACCGCAATGGCTGCACTGCTCTGGCCTTAGTAGCTCTGGATTTTTTTTCAGCAGGATCAGGTAATCACTCAGGCTTTTAATCGCTTTTATGATTCTGCGCATGACTAATTTCACTATAGTTTTTATATCAAGTTATTTTACCTTGATAGGTTACTAAAAACCTTGTTTATTATGAGATAAAACTAGCTCAATTCCCCTAAATAAAGATAGACGTAACACTATGCCTTCGCTAGCGGAATTAATTACCATCCGCTCATCACAGGCGCAGTAAACTAAAGAGAGCGCAGCATGAGCATCATGCTGAAATAAGACGGATACCTATTCTATGCCTTCGCTAGCGGAATTAATTACCATCCGCTCATCACAGGCGCAGTAAACTAAAGAGAGCGCAGCATGAGCATCATGCTGAAATAAGACGGATACAGCAAGGTGGTGTTACGGTTGCACCTAAGCCTTTACATATCCTACCTAAGGCCGAGGCGTCTGAATCATTACTAGCGCATTTAGTGTCTAGTAAAATCAGGGATAGACAACCCTTTTATCATTTAGAAAAACAACTACGCTCACAATACGGCGTCAATCTATCCAAGCTTAGGTAAAGCTTCAAACCCCTCCATCGCTAAAACATGTATGGCTTCTTCGATTAAGTTCTCATTTTTATAGCAGCTCATTGTCATTCCTCTTTTTTGGTTAAGTTTACCTTAAAAGGAATTTCTAATCTGACTGAGTCGCCTGCTTATTTTCAGCAAGTCAATGGAATTTACAGAAAGGATGGCGCACTAGCCTTGATCAAGCCCTCATCATACTAATAAATAACAAACATTTCCTAGTGAAGGAGAAGGACACACCACATTTATGGCTTGATGAAAAAGAAAGGTGGACTTTTTTAACCTCTCTCGCAAAATATGGTAACGGTCAAATCATTAACATTGCATTGCAAAAATTAGACACCGCCTTTGGCGGCAAGAACACTGACGGCTTTCGCGCGTTTCTGACTCAACCGAATAAAGATCAGTTCTCCCCCTTGAATACTGCTTCGAAAGAAGGTCACCTCGAGGTGGTGAAAGACTTAATCGCGGCGGCCGACACCGCCTTTGGCGGCAAGAACACTGACGGCTTTCGCGCGTTTCTGACTCAACCGAATAAAGATCAGTTCTCCCCCTTGAATTCTGCTGCTTGTGCGGGTCACCTCGAGGTGGTGAAAGACTTAATCGCGGCGGCCGACACCGCCTTTGGCGGCAAGAACACTGACGGCTTTCGCGCGTTTCTGACTCATACCGAATAAAGATCAGTTCTCCCCCTTGAATACTGCTTCGAAAGAAGGTCACCTCGAGGTGGTGAAAGACTTAATCGCGGTGGCCGACACCGCCTTTGGCGGCAAGAACACTGACGGCTTTCGCGCGTTTCTGACTCAACCGAATAAGATCAGTTCTCCCCCTTGAATTCTGCTGCTTGTGCGGGTCACCTCGATGTGGTGAAAGACTTAATCGCGGCGGCCGACACCGCCTTTGGCGGCAAGAACACTGACGGCTTTCGCGCGTTTCTGACTCAACCGAATAAAGATCAGTTCTCCCCCTTGAATTCTGCTGCTTGTGCGGGTCACCTCGAGGTGGTGAAAGACTTAATCGCGGTGGCCGACACCGCCTTTGGCGGCAAGAACACTGACGGCTTTCGCGCGTTTCTGACTCAACCGAATAAAGATCAGTTCTCCCCCTTGAATTCTGCTGCTTGTGCGGGTCACCTCGAGGTGGTGAAAGACTTAATCGCGGCGGCCGACACCGCCTTTGGCGGCAAGAACACTGACGGCTTTCGCGCGTTTCTGACTCAACCGAATAAAGATCAGTTCTCCCCCTTGAATTCTGCTGCTTGTGCGGGTCACCTCGAGGTGGTGAAAGACTTAATCGCGGCGGCCGACACCGCCTTTGGCGGCAAGAACACTGACGGCTTTCGCGCGTTTCTGACTCAACCGAATAAAGATCAGTTCTCCCCCTTGAATTCTGCTGCTTGTGCGGGTCACCTCGAGGTGGTGAAAGACTTAATCGCGGCGGCCGACACCGCCTTTGGCGGCAAGAACACTGACGGCTTTCGCGCGTTTCTGACTCAACCGAATAAAGATCAGTTCTCCCCCTTGAATTCTGCTGCTTGTGCGGGTCACCTCGAGGTGGTGAAAGACTTAATCGCGGCGGCCGACACCGCCTTTGGCGGCAAGAACACTGACGGCTTTCGCGCGTTTCTGACTCAACCGAATAAAGATCAGTTCTCCCCCTTGAATTCTGCTGCTTGTGCGGGTCACCTCGAGGTGGTGAAAGACTTAATCGCGGCGGCCGACACCGCCTTTGGCGGCAAGAACACTGACGGCTTTCGCGCGTTTCTGACTCAACCGAATAAAGATCAGTTCTCCCCCTTGAATTCTGCTGCTTGAAAGAAGGTCACCTCGAGGTGGTGAAAGACTTAATCGCGGCGGCCGACACCGCCTTTGGCGGCAAGAACACTGACGGCTTTCGCGCGTTTCTGACTCATAAAGATAAAGATCAGTTCTCCCCCTTCGAAAGAAGGTCACCTCGAGGTGGTGAAAGACTTAATCGCGGCGGCCGACACCGCCTTTGGCGGCAAGAACACTGACGGCTTTCGCGCGTTTCTGACTCAACCGAATAAAGATCAGTTCTCCCCCTTGAATTCTGCTGCTTGTGCGGGTCACCTCGAGGTGGTGAAAGACTTAATCGCGGCGGCCGACACCGCCTTTGGCGGCAAGAACACTGACGGCTTTCGCGCGTTTCTGACTCAACCGAATAAAGATCAGTTCTCCCCCTTGAATACTGCTTCGAAAGAAGGTCACCTCGAGGTGGTGAAAGACTTAATCGCGGCGGCCGACACCGCCTTTGGCGGCAAGGACAGCTCTCAATTTAATGCTTTTTTAGAACAAATAAATAATCATGGCTTTACTCCATTAAATGCTGCAGCAAATTCAGCTAAGCAAAGAAGAAATACTACTACTTTGTTTTCTAGTATTTGCACCATTCTTTTATCGAAAGGCGCAGATCCAGATAAAAAAAATAAACGTGGTTTTTCTGCACGACAAAACTGGCGAGCCTTTTCATGGCCTGATCAATCTAGGCAACCATTGATAAACAATCAATACACCAATCCTAATAACAGAGTGTTAAAATTAAATAGTGGCGCCCACCAATCAAACAACAGCTCAACTTTTTTCAAGCGTGGTCATACAAACACTAACTATGGAAATAGATGCTCAACAGGTAGGCAAAACTATGTGCGATACACAAAAAATAGTTAAGACCCTATAAGGTTCCTTATAGGGTTAAACAAATCAGTAGTGTTATTTGTATCAATAATGTAAAGTATTTTCTCTTTTTGCGCTAGTGCGCCATCCTTTCTGTAAATTCCATTGACTTGCTGAAAATAAGCAGGCGACTCAGTCAGATTAGAAATTCCTTTTAAGGTAAACTTAACCAAAAAAGAGGAATGACAATGAGCTGCTATAAAAATGAGAACTTAATCGAAGAAGCCATACATGTTTTAGCGATGGAGGGGTTTGAAGCTTTACCTAAGCTTGTCTCCAGGTTGATGAATGAGGCTATGTTAATAGAAAGGGAGCGCCATTTAAATGCCAGTCCTTATGAGCGAACTGGCGATAGAAACGGATATGCTGTTACGTCTATCTTTATTTAGGGGAATTGAGCTAGTTTTATCTCATAATAAACAAGGTTTTTAGTAACCTATCAAGGTAAAATAACTTGATATAAAAACTATAGTGAAATTAGTCATGCGCAGAATCATAAAAGCGATTAAAAGCCTGAGTGATTACCTGATCCTGCTGAAAAAAAATCCAGAGCTACTAAGGCCAGAGCAGTGCAGCCATTGCGGTGCAGGTGGACTATGGTCACATGGATCATATGATCGAAAACCAGATAGGAACCCAGGTAAAGGACGCTCTTTAAATCCCACCCCTGTTTTGAGATTTTATTGTCATCAATGTAAACGTACTTGTTCAACCCTACCTGAGATACTTTCTCCAAAGCGTTGGTATTGCTGGTCAGTTCAGCAGGCAGTGTTAATGAGCGTGCTCCTGGGAAAAGTATTAGCTCATCAGGTCAGGAGCAAGGTGTTAGTCGACACACTGTTGCTAGGTGGTTTCACTGGTTGGTTGACCACTTCGTTGATTACTCCTTCCATATCAAAGCACATCCGTTGTGGTTACAGCTTGGGCGACATAGTGATCCACAAGCGTTTTGGTTGGCCTGCCTTGGTGAGCATGATTTATCGAGCATCATGCTTTTTCTTAACAACACAGGAGTGAGCATCCCATAATTAATTAACGTGAAAAAAAGTTGAGATGGATATTTTCTGTAAACCTCACGACCCCACACAGTTTGAGCGTAGCATTCTCAACTCAAGTTGTGATTAACTCATTGCAAGTAGTTAAATCACACAGGAATTGCAAAATGACCAAGCCCATTCACCCAACAGCACTGTTTCGCCTAAGTGTTTTAGGTGAGCTATGTAGCCGAAATAGTTTTGAGCATGGTGAGCTCAAGAGCATTATTAAAAGGTTGTCCCAGCAAACCTACAACATTCCAGGTAGTAAGCGTGTTCACCTCAGTGCTAAAACAATTGAGAATTGGTATTACGCCTGGTTAAAGCAGGGTATTGATGGATTAGTTCCTAAAACTCGACGAGACAAAGGCCAGTGTCACATCAATCCAGAGCTACAAGAGTTAATTATTTCCACTAAACAGGAAAGCCCTTCAAGATCAATTCCGACCGTGATTAAACTCTTAGAAACTCAAGGGAAGGTAGCACGAGGTGAATTATCTCACGCAACAGTTCACCGCTTATTAGTAAAACACGGCCTGTCTAAAAGAACAGTCACACCTTCTAACCAAATTGAGCGCCGCTCATTTGAGGCGCTCACAGCTTGTGATATTTGGTATGGCGATGTCATGCATGGTCCAACGATTTACGATGGCCAAAGAAGAGTTAAAAGCTATTTGGTGAGTATTTTTGATGATGCCTCAAGGTTGGTCTGTCACAGTAAATTTTGTACTGATGAGAGTGCCATTACTATTGAGCATGTGTTGAAAGAGGCATTACTCAAACGTGGGCTTCCTGTTAAGCTCATCATTGACAACGGCCCTGCCTACCGTGCTAAAACGTTGCAAACCATTTGTGCTCGTTTGAAAATTCAATTGATTTACGGCAGGCCCTATGAACCGCAAAGCAAAGGCAAACTAGAGCGTTGGCATAGAACAGTACGCGAGCAATTCCTAGCTGAATGCAACCTGGATTCCATTCATAGTTTCAATGCGCTGAATGATCGATTTTGGGCTTGGGTTGAGCGTGTTTATCATCAAGCCTCGCAAAGCGCCCTGCCTGACAAGATGACCCCGTTACAACGCTATCAGCAAGACCTCACTAAAATTCAGCCGTTAGGTTGTTTGGCCGATAAGCTAGATGATTACTTCCTGCATCGCATTAAGCGCCGAGTCAGGAAGGATGGCACGGTAAGCTGGAATAATCGACTCTTTGAAGTTCCATTTGAACTGGCTCAACAAGAGGTTTATTTAGTGGTTGATCCGCATAGTGACTCCGCCCGTCACGTCGAATCATTGGAATATCAATACCTTGGTGCAGTGGGAGAGCTGGACAAACATAACAACCTTTCTAGAACCCGAGCTAGACCTCAGATGCCGGAACAACCAGCAAGAAAAACCTCTCTAGTTGAGATTGTTTATAACCAAGTTAAAGAGGATTTGGATATCACTGAGGAGATACCGTCTTAAACGTCAACAATAAATTGTAAAATTTTTACTAGGCATCCGCTGAAAATGGCTGCTGTGTTTTTAGGATGCCATAAATCATATGCACCATTTTTCTCATAACAGCACAAATGGCTAGCTTCTTTGGCTTGCCTTTTTTGAGCAGCTTTTCATAAAATTTCTTCAAAATAGGATTATGCCTTATAGCCACTAATGCCGGCATGTAAAGCGCCTTTCGCAACCAAGCACTACCAACCTTTGAGAGCCGTGATGAATTCAATGAAGTGCCTGATTGTGACTGGCTGGGATTTAAACCAATATGAGCAGCCAATTGTTTTGCGCCAGAAAATCTTTCAATATTATTAAAAAAAGCAGTTAGTGTTTGAGCGGTTTTATCACCAATGCCTGGGATGCTTTTAAGCAGCTCTGTGTTATTCTTCAGATCATCATCACTCGCGATCAGCTTACTAATTTCTTCCTGCAGTCGTAAAATTTCTTTTTCCATATAATCGATATGATTTTGTATAGAGCTAATAATTGTTTCTTCCGCTAGCTCCAGCCTGTTTTGTTCATTGCTGACTTGGGAGGTTAATACTTCAGATCTCTGTATCAAAGCTCTTAGAGCCTCTATATTAGCTGGCAAAGGCTGCCATAGCGTTGGAGTAAAATGATTTGAATAGTCCTTAATACTGACCGCATCGGCCTTGTCGGTCTTGTTTCGTATTAGCTGTCCTTTCATAAAAAACTTTATTCGTGCAGGATTAATTATACTGACATCACACTTCTCACTATGTAAATAAAGAGCCAATGCATTACCGTATTTACCTGTTGATTCCATGCAAAAATGAAGTGACTGATCAGATAAAGATTGCGTCCATTCTAATAACTCAGAAAAGCCCTCAGGATTATTATTAAAATGTTTAACGTGATCTTTTCCGCTAGTGGTGATAGCAGCAACAAAATCAGATTTTGCAATATCAATACCAACACAATTTTTTTTCATTTGCTAGAGCCTCTTAAATTTTATTACACTAACAAACTTGGGAAATCATAGTTCGGATCAACCTTGCAAATACAGGCTCACAATGGCCTAAGATACCGTTCGATCTCATGAACTTATGAGGGTGGAAGGGAGCTAAATCTCCTCAACAGGATTAAATCCTAAGGACGAACACGGCTTCACCTTCCGCCTACCCAAGCATCCTTGGGATTGTAGCAATATTGTCATATCTCTACAGTTATTTAAGATACAAGGATGAGTAAGATGTATCTTCAACATTTTGGCTTGAAATTTGATCCATTGGGTAAATCAAACATTATTGAATTGGCGCAGTCAAAGCGACTAGAACAGCAACTTAATGGTTTGCTAGAAACACGCGGCTTAGCAGTGATTACTGGCGACTCAGGGACAGGAAAGACCACGGCGCTAAGATACTGGAGCAATAAACTCAACCCGCTGACCCATCAAGTCATTTATCAATCAGACACTCACTTTCGGTCATTTGATGTGTACTCTCAGCTTGCCGAAAATCTAGGTTTAGAAAACTATTACCGATTCTCTAAACTTTGGAGAGACTTGAAGCAGAGCTTGATCGCGCTCTACCATGATAAAAACGTTCAGCCTATTTGGATCCTAGACGAGGCGCATCAGCTTAGTAATGATTTCATTCTACGATTACCTGACTTCCTTAATTTCAGTTTTGACAGCAAAGACGTCATGACGATTATCTTATGTGGACTCCCATCACTTCTAGCAACATTGCAGAGACCAGCCTATGAACCTATCAACTCTAGAATTCAGTGCTTTATTAGGTGGCATGCAATTGAAGATAGCAGGGATTTTGAGAGCATTATTCACGCTGCTTTTGAGAAGGCAGGAATGAGCAGCAGCTTATTCACTGAAACAGGTATTCGTGCAGTACACATGGCCACAAAAGGTAGGCTTCGTTATGTTGATAGGCTCATGCGACATGCGTTGCTAATCGCCGCTAATATGAATTTAAACCATATACCGGATGATGTCATTAATCAGGCAATTCATGAGCTAAAAGGTTAACTATTTGACACCATCTCACGCAAAATAGGTTGAGATGGTTTCTCTAAATTATTGTGGGACGTTACAGCATAGAATAGTTTTTTGTAATTCTGTCATATATATAATCGAAGACATTAACTGCTAGCTTTTTACATGTCTCAGTAATTGTAACCATTGTATCCTTAGCTTTCGTTCCTTCTTCACTCATAGTATGAAGGTGTACATCGCGCATTCTAGCCTGCTTCCGAGCCATCAACTCTGCTGGATTGTTATGTAGAGGAAGCTCTGGCTTTTCCAGCACTAACAATAGCTGCCTTTTCTTTTTTAAGGTGAGCTCAATTTGTTTATCTAGTTTCTCGTAGCCAGTGATTGTTGAGAATAACTCAGTAAACTCATTGGATAGCTTATCTATCTCATCTTGCCCTGGGTTCTTTTTATATTCAATGAGGGGTGCTGCCTTTATATAATGTAGAATATATAGCATAATATACACTTTAACATGATGAAGGATGGTGTTTGGATGTCAGCTAGAATTATCTCTGATGAAAATAATGAATTAACTATTGAACTCAAGCTTCCACTAAAAGGATCTATGCTTGAATGTGAGGACGCAATTCTTGATGGGCTTAATGAGGTTGGAACATTAGCCACTGAAAAAGCATTAAGTAAGTTTGATGCAGATGGCTCTCCTATCCATGTTGGAAAAATAAAGCTAACAGCACGAAGTAGAGATGAAGCAAATTACCAAACGCCTTATGGAGTTGCTCGAGTTAAGCGTTATGTTTATCAAACCTCTAAAGGCGGGAAGATCTTTTGTCCTTTAGAAGATAAGGCTAGAATTATCCAAGGATCAACACCGCGATTTGCAAAAATAATCTCACATAAATACTCAAACTTACCTGCTCCTAGTGTTATTGATGATCTCAAGGTCAATCATAACCGTAAAATCTCACATTCATACTTGCAACGGGCAACTGATTTTGTTGGCGGTATTGCACAAGCCAAAGAGGCTGAGTGGGAATATGAAGAGCCAAAGCTTGATGCAGGCGTTGAGATGCTAAGCATTAGCTTAGATGGTGCATATGTCCTCACCGTTGATGATGGTTATAGAGAGAGCATGGTTGGAACTATTTCCATGTATGATAAGCATGGTGCACGCCTGCACACAACCTACGTTGCAGCATCACCAGAATATGGAAAAGATGAATTCTTTAATAGGCTTGAAAAGGAAATAAAGCTGAAAAAGAAATATTACCCTGATGCTAAAACAATTGGCGTTGCTGATGGAGCAAAAAATAATTGGCCATTTCTAAAAAAACATACTGATACGCAAATTTTAGATTTTTGGCATGCAACTGAATATCTCGGTGAAGCATCAAAGGCAATATTTACCAAAAAATCTGAAAGAGATGAGCGTGATGTTTGGCTCCAAGAGCGATGTCATGACTTAAAGCACAAGAAAGGTGCGGCAGGTAGAATACTTGCTGAGCTTAAAGAGCATGTAAATAAAAAACTGAATAAATCGCTTAGAGAAAAGCTAGAAGGAACAATTACGTATTTTGAAAATAATATTAAAGAAAAGCGAATGTCGTATCATAATTTGATTAAGCAGAATGCACCAATTGGCTCTGGCGTCACTGAAGCAGCATGTAAAACAATTGTTAAACAAAGATTAGGCGGATCAGGAATGCGCTGGAAAGACAAGGGAATGAAAATTGTTTTATGCTTGAGAACACTAGTAAAGACTAAAGGAAGATGGGATCAGTTTTGGGAGAAGGTTAATGATTTTGGCGTGCCAGCAGTAATATAGCCTACATTATATAGAGGCAGCACCCTCAATGAGCTTATGATAATAATCCCAAAACCTATCCAAGAAGCTGTCAACAGAGTCTTGGTGCTTCTTAAAAATTGGCGTCAGCTTTTTATAATGCCTACCCTCATGAACCCAGCACAAGGCGAGTGATTCAGTAATGAGCTTAAACTGTGGCGCATCATCGGTAATGAGTGTTTCTATCGCATAAGGACTCTTTCTATATGTTGAGATAGCTGCCGCATCAGTAATCAGCTTTCTATATTTTGGAAATTTTTTATCACCTAATACCTTATCAAGAATAACTTCCAGCTCCTTACTGTTTAAGATAGTCGATGAGTGAAATACCTTTAAGCTTTCGATTACCTTGTGGGGTAAGTTCATAGTAGCCAGTAAATTAAAAGCGGCCTCATTTAATGTGAACCCAAAGTGGTCTTTGCTTAACATTTCAATGACGCTTAATCGACTTTTACTGGTCAGCGTAAAGTAAGCTGAATAATACTCATTACCCAATACATTAACATAACGGTTTTTCCCATCCTCTCTAGCGTTGGTGTCATCTAGGTGCTGGTAGTTCGTGGATTGTAAACCTGCCTTCACAACTTCTACCTTCTCGGGCTCAAGTATCGTAGGTGTTTTAATTGTGAAGCTATGGATGGTTGATTTACTAATATCTATGTTGGCGGTTTTATAAAATGTCTCAAGGCTTTCTAGCGTCATACCACCTTGAGTATTTAGGAAGCTTGTCCAGCTTTTAATAGTAGGGCCGAACTGGCCCTCATAACCAGTTGGCAGAGGTGCTGTATAGTGTTTGTTTTCAGAAGGGGAGTAATATTGTTGGCGCAAAAAAAGAGTGTTATTAGCAGCAATTTTTATATCCTGGATAAGCGTTTTCTTAGAGCCATTTGGCACAGCATCGCTGGGCAACGAATCTGGATTAATTGTTAGTGTCACTGTATTAGAGACTTCGAGATTTTTTTTACTAGATTTTGGCTTTCTAGTTTTATTGGTTTTATTTCCTTTTCTATCCTTCTCGGAGGAATGATCCTTGTCCTTGTTAGCGCGCGTTTGCTTTCTAACATTAGGCTTTCCTTGCTCACCTTTATATTTATTTAATGCGTTATTTAACGATTGCACCTTGTCTTCTAGCTTTATGATTTTCTCAGCCTGACTTTCACATACATTGCTAAAATCTGTTTCTAGTGCTGTTGGTGTAACAGTATTATTAAATCTCTCAATGAGATCGGCTAAAACTGATTTGTCAGGTTGTTTTTTCATAGGAAGAGTATACCACGGGTTTGAAAAGGTAAATTTTCCCCACACAGATGGCCGTACTGCTGAAATTATTTTTAAGCCATGAACCTGATCGACGAAAAAATAATCCGAGCATACAGCGTTGTTATAGAGCGCACATCATGCTTTTATGACACACGATGATTCCAATATAAAATTTCCAAATTTGCACGAAAAAGCTGTCAAGAACTTTTTGAATTATTTTCAAATCATGCTGATATTGAACGGATACATAGAATAGTTTTTTGTAATTCTGTCATATATATAATCGAAGACATTAACTGCTAGCTTTTTACATGTCTCAGTAATTGTAACCATTGTATCCTTAGCTTTCGTTCCTTCTTCACTCATAGTATGAAGGTGTACATCGCGCATTCTAGCCTGCTTCCGAGCCATCGACTCTGCTGGATTGTTATGTAGAGGAAGCTCTGGCTTTTCCAGCACTAACAATAGCTGCCTTTTCTTTTTTAAGGTGAGCTCAATTTGTTTATCTAGTTTCTCGTAGCCAGTGATTGTTGAGAATAACTCAGTAAACTCATTGGATAGCTTATCTATCTCATCTTGCCCTGGGTTCTTTTTATATTCAATGAGCTTATGATAATAATCCCAAAACCTATCCAAGAAGCTGTCAACAGAGTCTTGGTGCTTCTTAAAAATTGGCGTCAGCTTTTTATAATGCCTACCCTCATGAACCCAGCACAAGGCGAGTGATTCAGTAATGAGCTTAAACTGTGGCGCATCATCGGTAATGAGTGTTTCTATCGCATAAGGACTCTTTCTATATGTTGAGATAGCTGCCGCATCAGTAATCAGCTTTCTATATTTTGGAAATTTTTTATCACCTAATACCTTATCAAGAATAACTTCCAGCTCCTTACTGTTTAAGATAGTCGATGAGTGAAATACCTTTAAGCTTTCGATTACCTTGTGGGGTAAGTTCATAGTAGCCAGTAAATTAAAAGCGGCCTCATTTAATGTGAACCCAAAGTGGTCTTTGCTTAACATTTCAATGACGCTTAATCGACTTTTACTGGTCAGCGTAAAGTAAGCTGAATAATACTCATTACCCAATACATTAACATAACGGTTTTTCCCATCCTCTCTAGCGTTGGTGTCATCTAGGTGCTGGTAGTTCGTGGATTGTAAACCTGCCTTCACAACTTCTACCTTCTCGGGCTCAAGTATCGTAGGTGTTTTAATTGTGAAGCTATGGATGGTTGATTTACTAATATCTATGTTGGCGGTTTTATAAAATGTCTCAAGGCTTTCTAGCGTCATACCACCTTGAGTATTTAGGAAGCTTGTCCAGCTTTTAATAGTAGGGCCGAACTGGCCCTCATAACCAGTTGGCAGAGGTGCTGTATAGTGTTTGTTTTCAGAAGGGGAGTAATATTGTTGGCGCAAAAAAAGAGTGTTATTAGCAGCAATTTTTATATCCTGGATAAGTGTTTTCTTAGAGCCATTTGGCACAGCATCGCTGGGCAACGAATCTGGATTAATTGTTAGTGTCACTGTATTAGAGACTTCGAGATTTTTTTTACTAGATTTTGGCTTTCTAGTTTTATTGGTTTTATTTCCTTTTCTATCCTTCTCGGAGGAATGATCCTTGTCCTTGTTAGCGCGCGTTTGCTTTCTAACATTAGGCTTTCCTTGCTCACCTTTATATTTATTTAATGCGTTATTTAACGATTGCACCTTGTCTTCTAGCTTTATGATTTTCTCAGCCTGACTTTCACATACATTGCTAAAATCTGTTTCTAGTGCTGTTGGTGTAACAGTATTATTAAATCTCTCAATGAGATCGGCTAAAACTGATTTGTCAGGTTGTTTTTTCATAGGAAGAGTATACCACGGGTTTGAAAAGGTAAATTTTCCCCACACAGATGGCCGTACTGCTGAAATTATTTTTAAGCCATGAACCTGATCGATGAAAAAATAATCCGAGCATACAGCGTTGTTATAGAGCGCACATCATGCTTTTATGACACACGATGATTCCAATATAAAATTTCCAAATTTGCACGAAAAAGCTGTCAAGAACTTTTTGAATTATTTTCAAATCATGCTGATATTGAACGGATACCTTTTTTTGCCATTATAAAAGGTGATGGTGAGTATTAAGGGGAGCTTAAGAGTTTCGTTTTGATCACGCTTCGGGGTTTGCTTTAAGAACCGATCCCAGATTTTACAGAGATAGTATTTTAATCGAAAAGCCATGAAGGCATCAGGTGTGGATTGCTGCTCTGACAAAACGTAGAGATAAACTTGCTCTTTGCCATACTGCTTTTTAAGCTTCACGCGATAGAGTACATCCGTAAAAGCGGTTTTAAAATCCTGATCGATGAAGCTTTCGCTTTCTAACTGCAACGTCTCCCAGTCAATCATCTTTTGGATCTTTTTCGGCAAGTGCGCCTTAAAAAAATCCTTGGCAATCTCAATGTCCTGAAGCGAGCTTTTGAACAAGAGATCGTGATGCTTAATACCTTGCTTGTTACTCATGCCGACCCCCTACGTAACAATGCGACTAACTTGGGTTTCCAGGTAAAGTAACTGACAAAGACGAAATAACCGATGACGTAAACGTAACGTTGATTGCCATGTAAGGGCGTACCCATTACGTAGTTATTCAGTAAGACCCAAACTGTCACCGCCAGTAATCCACTGAGCGCAGCAACCCTACCGCGTTTTTTCAGCAAGTCTAGGTAGCCTAGTTGGGTTTCCTGATCAGTGATCATGGCCAAGTCTCTTATATTGCTCTCACTCATTGCATAAGGCAGTGTAAAAGGTTTTTCCTTGCAAGCCTAGCATTATTACTCGTTGGTCAATCTCACTTATCCGATGTACGTTGCTGTGATCGTTACACGATCATGGCCGAGCTCTCTGGAGATCAGTAGCCGCGCTCTTCGATCAATGAGTCGTTCTTCCTTAGTAAACGCTTTTCTGGGTTTGCCACCATTCAGTGGCGACTCCCAGCCAGTCAAGGTTTTATAGCGTTGCTGCGCATAAGCGTGACGCAAGCCATGCAGCTTGCGTAACCCGGCTTGGTTGGTGGTCTTGTCATAAAATTCTCGCTGGGCAATGTAGCTTTTTGAATTGGGAATCATTGAGTCCTTTTGACCAACAAGATGTTTCGCCGCTTCTAATGCTTGGCGTTGTGCCTCAGTGCGAATCGGGATGGAGCGGGGCACATTTCCTTTTGTCCAGCTTCCTTTGAGTGCTAAGCGATCACCGTGATCGGCTACGTGTGGCTGGATCTTTAAACACTCTTCACGCCGCAAGCCAAATGCTTGCTGCAAGGACAGTGAGACTTTTAATTGCTCGTTATGGATCGGATCAAAATTGACGTCATGAATTGCTTTATTGTGATTCGGAACCGTCACCCGTTTGGCAATGCCGTACTCTTGGTTGCTTTTCACCACGCTAGCCCGACCAAACTCACGACAGATAAAACGCAGATCGGCTAATCGATTTTTAATTGTGCCCGCTGACAAGCCTTTGGCCTGCCAATGATCGACTAAGGCTTGAATGTGCTTTTGCTTTAAACCTCGAATGTGTCGCACGATGTAACCCAGCTCGTGCAGATCACTGGCCGTGGTGACTAAACGTCGGGTCATGCTGTATCGGGTTTCATAAGAAAACCGCCTCTCATGGTATTTGATAAATTGAAAGATCGAGTGGTTAATGGATTTGGTGGCTGTCTTGCTAAACATAATAATCCCTTAGGTGATACAGTGAGGTAAGTCCTAGCTCAGTTTTGAGTCGTTCACGTGCTTGCGCTTCGGTTCCCTCAGCTAATAAATTGTAAAAACGCTGTTGCGCATAATAGCGCCGAAAGTTTTGCTTTGGATTGATATTGACACTGGCTAAATCAATGTCCATTAATTGCGACAAGGCGACCTCGGAATACCGATCCGCTAAAACCCCTTGCTGCTCGACTAAGTCACGGCGAGCTTTGATGGCTTGCAGCTGTTCTGGTGAGACAATTGGAATCAAGCGGTCGGTTTTGTTGTACGCCAAACTTCGATCTATCAGTAATGTCCGCGTTGTACCAGCTTCTTGATAGGCCATGCACAGATCTAACCGGATGGACTCGGTTTTCATTAAGCCAAAGTAATACTGAAATTCCAGCAGGGTGCGTGTGAAGGGATGATGCACCCGAGGGAGCACCTCGCCGGGTGGCGCGATGAGTTGATCGACACCAGTGGGCTTGAGCACAATCCCCAGCTCACGATTACTCGGAACCTGAACGCCCCAATCGGTTAAGCGATAAAAAAAGCGCAGCACCGAGACTTGCTTGGCACGACTTTCAGGGGCTAAGCCTTTTTTCTCCCACAACCGAATCAGCGCTTGAAAATGCTCCGATGTGACAGCGCGTAAAGTGGTTGGGGCCATTTTAAGTCGCACCCATTGATTAATCATTTTATGCAACGTTTTCTGGCGCCAGTGTCGAGTGGTTGGACTGCCCCGATGACTGGTTGCCAAGACACGATTGCACTCGTTAAGTAATTGCAGTTTTCTACCCATAATAACATTGAACAACGAAAAGGTGACGAGATGGCCTGAGTGTTGCTCCTGTCCTAAATCAGTTTAGTGTAATTGCGGCAAACTTCGGATTTATGGAAGGTCACGAAGCTATAGCGAACTATCAAAGACCGCATACAAATGGGGAGCAATCCCCTCAAGGTATTTTATCTCTATCCGCCTACGGTGAATTTGTCATCTTTTTCGTCTGTTTCTATCCTTTTTATCGATTGATGTTAAAACGCCCTTGGTACTTTGCCAAAAGCTCCAAGGGAGCTAACTTGCCGGATCCCGTCAAGAAACGGCGATCAAGGGCAATCTAAAAAAATTGCTCATGCTGTACCAACCCCACTAAGCGATAGTTACAAGTGCTCTCTTAGGACTAAACCCTAAGTCTGCTCTTAGTGGCATTGTGACAATGCACAGCATTGCACGAGCAGTGCATCAAGGCACTGGGTGTAAAGGACATTGATCCAATCTCAATGTGTTGAGTTCACTCAACGGGCTCTGCGACAAAACCTGTCATAACGAACCAGTTCAGTGTAAAACGGTTAGCGAGTTCTCCAATGGCGGGCATAGCTGGCCTCGAGATCTTTTTTTCGGACGACACGATTCTAAGTCATCTCAGTCGACTATCCGTTTTAAAGGCCCATCTCACTAAAGTGAGGCTCACGACACAAATGGGCGGCCTGTGACCGAAGTAGTAGACACTGTTGTGTTTCACCGCCTTATCAGCAAGTTCATCAGTACTACCTTAGCGCAAGTGGCAAAACGACTGCCATTGCACAAGAGAAACTTTACCCTAAAAGGAAAACAGCAGCAAGAGAACAAGCAGCACTATTTTCCCGCGCTAACCGGCGCGGGAAAACGCAGCAAGCAGACTCAAAGGACAACATTAACCACAATCACTGGGGCCTTTTTAGGGCCCCAGTTTCATGTGGATAAGTTGACCAATTTTCCCCTAATAAATTAGTTTCCTTTAAAAAAGGAATTAAAACGAAATCAAAACCAAGTGAGCAAAGCAAAAAAGCCTGATAATTCAAAACGTTACGCCGGTTCCTTTGGACAAAAACGCTTATGGCGTTTTTGACGTGCGCATCCTTGATGCGCGGAAAACCCAGGCTTTGGGCCTGTGTCACTACGGAAACCGTAGGAGAACATAAGGCCCTAAAATGGCAACATTCTAACCAAGTGAGCAAAGCAGCCTGATAATTCAAAACGTTACGCCGGTTCCCAAAAACGCTTATGGCGTTTTTGACGTGCGCATCCTTGATGCGCGGAAAACCCAGGCTTTGGGCCTGTGTCACTACGGAAACCGTAGTGACACAGGCCCAACAATTCACCCAATGGCAACACCAACCCAACCCCAAAACCCTGCATAATAATAACGCATTCGCTGGAAAACCCCTGCCAAACCAGCAAGTCAAAAGCTTGGTAAAATGATCAAGGAGTAAGCAAAGATCGAAGACGCAAACAAGATAAAATTCGCTAAAGTGACGGCTCTCTCACAGGTTCAAGTGCCGCCAACAGGTATTTTGATGCATTGGCCTGACTAGCAAGTTTAACAATTTCATGCTTCGACAAACCGCCATTAACAAAATTTTGGTATTGCTCACCCGCTAGTGTGAGTGTTTTTGAGGCGCCACGTTGACGACTCATTGTGGTAATTTCATCATGGGAAAATTGAACTGCAAGCAATTTTTCGTAGTGGGCTACTAAGGCTTTTAGCGTTTGAGCTGCACCTTTATTGCTGAGTATTTTAACAAGGTCATCGTTAGTAAAGCCCCATTGCACCAGTTGGTCACGCTGCTCGGCGAGGGTTTTTAAGGCTTGGGCTGCACCAATATTGTTAAGTATTTTAACAAGGTCATTTTTAGTAAAGCCCCATTGCACCAGTTGGTCACGCTGCTCGGTGAGGGTTGTTAAGGCTTGGGCTGCACCGTCATTGTTAAGTATTTTAACAAGGTCGTCATTAGTAAAGCCCCATTGCAGCAGTTGGTCGCGCTGCTCGGCGAGGGTTTTTAAGGCTTGGGCTGCACCTTTATTGCTGAGTATTTTAACAAGGTCGTCTTTAGTAAAGCCCCATTGCAACAGTTGGTCGCGCTGCTCGGCGAGGGTTTTTAAGGTTTGGGCTGCGCCGTCATTACTGAGTATTTTAACAAGGTCGTCATTCGAAAAGCCCCATTGCAGCAGTTGGACACGTTGCTCGGTGAGGGTTTTTAAGGCTTGAGCTGCACCGTCATTGCTGAGTATTTTAACAAGGTCATTTTTAGTAAAGCCCCATTGCACCAGTTGGTCACGCTGCTCGGCGAGGGTTTTTAAGGCTTGGGCTGCGCCTTTATTGCTGAGTATTTTAACAAGGTCATCGTTAGTAAAGCCCCATTGCAGCAGTTGGACACGTTGCTCGGTGAGGGTTTTTAAGGCTTGAGCTGCGCCACCATTACTGAGTATTTTAACAAGGTCGTCTTTAGTAAAGCCCCATTGCAGCAGTTGGTCACGCTGCTCGGCAAGGGTTTTTAGGGCTTGTGCTGCACCGCCATTGCTGAGTATTTTAACAAGGTCGTCGTTAGTAAATCCCCATTGAAGCAGTTGGTCGCGCTGCTCGGCGAGGGTTTTTAGGGCTTGTGCCGCACCAATGTTGCTGAGTATTTTAACAAGGTCGTCGTTAGTAAATCCCCATTGAAGCAGTTGGTCGCGCTGCTCGGCGAGGGCTTTTAAGGCTTGGGCTGCACCGTTATTGCTGAGTATTTTAACAAGGTCGTCATTCGAAAAGCCCCATTGCAGCAGTTGGACACGTTGCTCGGTGAGGGTTTTTAAGGCTTGAGCTGCACCGTCATTGCTGAGTATTTTAACAAGGTCATTTTTAGTAAAGCCCCATTGCACCAGTTGGTCACGCTGCTCGGCGAGGGTTTTTAAGGCTTGGGCTGCACCAATATTGTTAAGTATTTTAACAAGGTCATTTTTAGTAAAGCCCCATTGCACCAGTTGGTCACGCTGCTCGGTGAGGGTTGTTAAGGCTTGGGCTGCACCGTCATTGTTAAGTATTTTAACAAGGTCGTCATTAGTAAAGCCCCATTGCAGCAGTTGGTCGCGCTGCTCGGCGAGGGTTTTTAAGGCTTGGGCTGCACCTTTATTGCTGAGTATTTTAACAAGGTCGTCTTTAGTAAAGCCCCATTGCAACAGTTGGTCGCGCTGCTCGGCGAGGGTTTTTAAGGTTTGGGCTGCGCCGTCATTACTGAGTATTTTAACAAGGTCGTCATTCGAAAAGCCCCATTGCAGCAGTTGGACACGTTGCTCGGTGAGGGTTTTTAAGGCTTGAGCTGCACCGTCATTGCTGAGTATTTTAACAAGGTCATTTTTAGTAAAGCCCCATTGCACCAGTTGGTCACGCTGCTCGGCGAGGGTTTTTAAGGCTTGGGCTGCACCAATATTGTTAAGTATTTTAACAAGGTCGTCATTCGAAAAGCCCCATTGCAGCAGTTGGACACGTTGCTCGGTGAGGGTTTTTAAGGCTTGAGCTGCGCCACCATTACTGAGTATTTTAACAAGGTCGTCTTTAGTAAATCCCCATTGAAGCAGTTGGTCGCGCTGCTCGGCGAGGGTTTTTAGGGCTTGTGCCGCACCAATGTTGCTGAGTATTTTAACAAGGTCGTCGTTAGTAAATCCCCATTGAAGCAGTTGGTCGCGCTGCTCGGCGAGGGTTTTTAGGGCTTGTGCCGCACCAATGTTGCTGAGTATTTTAACAAGGTCGTCGTTAGTAAATCCCCATTGAAGCAGTTGGTCGCGCTGCTCGGCGAGGGCTTTTAAGGCTTGGGCTGCACCGTTATTGCTGAGTATTTTAACAAGGTCGTCTTTAGTAAAGCCCCACTGGGTGAGTGTTACATAATCATTTAATAAGGTTTCTATCCCTTGCGTCGCACCATCAACACTGGCAATCTTCACAATATCAGCGTGAGTAAATTTTATTTTAACAAGCAGCACATAAGACGTTAATAAGGTGAGCAGTGCTTTACCCCCTCCTTTTTGGGAAGAAATACGAGTAAGTTCCTCAACAGTAAAGCGATGCTTTAAGTGGTGAAATTCTTCCAGCAGAGTGCAAACGGTGTTATTTGAACTGCGTCTAATAATAATTTTCTGAGCTTGGTTGTCTGTAAAGCCTAACAACAGTAATTCATTTGCCTGTGTTTTATAGCGATCCTGTGAAATCGTGTATTTTTTTAATTTAGCAAGTAGGTCGCGAGTTATTTCCATGTTATCTGCTGTGCTCACAGTCATTTTTAAATAAAGGCAAATTTTACACGAAAAAAAACGGGTTGTCCCGTTTTTTTCGTTGAGTGACTCAGTCCGATGGTTTGAGTAATTGTTGTTGATACTGCGTTAGATAAGCCGCTTGCGCTTGCAAGCTTTGAATCTGCATCGCCAGCCCACTTAATTGCTCAGTTATCAGCAAGGCAGTGAGCACTTGCTGAAGTCGTTGCGTTAAGTTGCTGCTTGCTTGGCAAGTAATTTCCTGCCGCCCATAAATCGGATAAAAAACGAGCTCGCCTAAAATATGATGTGGGTTTGCAAAAAAATACTCATTTAACCATGCCCGTTCACCGTTTGCCCCGTGGTACGGTTTCGCGTGTAACCACGCCACCGATCCCGGTGCTTTTCGCAACAAGATGACATCCACCGTCACCTTCGCCTCTGAGAACAAATGATCCGGTAACCGATACGCCGCAAGTAAGCTGGCTCCTTCACGACTGGCAATCTCACGGACATGCTTGCGCGACGCATCCAAAAAATACCGTGGGACTAGCATTGCTAACAGACCGTGCGGTTTTAAAAGCCGCAAGCTTTTTGCAACAAAGTAATGATGAATGCTAAACGGACACAAGTCCGGATGTTGTTCATCTTTTACTGTTGCCTGACCAAACGGCGGGTTACCAACCACTAAATCATACCGGGTGGTGGGATGAAACGCTTCAAACCCGCTGTGCACAATGGTTGCCTCAGGATACAGTGCGCGCAAAAACTCACAGCTCACCGAGTCAATTTCCACGGCGGTCATGTGCGCTGATTGCCAACAGCGTAACCCTTGCAACCGTTGCATACCGGCTAGGAATGCACCATGGCCCGCGCTTGGTTCAAGGATGTGTTCAAACACCACGCCCTGACTGACTCGCATCACGGCTTGCAGTAGAAATGACACCAACCATGGTGGCGTGTAATACGCGGATTTGAGGGTTTGTTTCAGGCTGTTAATCGCAGGTTCATCTAACACCTGTTGCAATTGGCGGTAGATGCTTGGCGTATAGATCGCCTCGCGCAACCCGCCCCAGCCGGAATACCCTTGCAAAGTAGGGATTGACCGATCAGTTTTTAAAGCGGCTAATGCCATCAAATTGTGTTTCACTCGCTGATTCATTTTCATATGAAGACTCCTCGTTGTCACGCAAGGAGTCACCCAGCAAGGGAAACCCCCTGCATGGGATGAAAAAAAAGAGGTAGCTTGCGCTACCTCTTTCGGTTGAATTAAGCGTCGACTTAATAAGGGATATCAAAGTCATCTGGCATCGGTACTGCTTGTGGTGATGCCTCAGGCGTTGATGGGGTTTCCTTACCGTCTAAACGGGCTTGTAGTTTTTTATCGATCAAGCGGTGCAAGTGATGCACCCGAATCACCGCGCTGGTATGCTTTTCACCGGTCTTAGATTCCCAAGACTGGTATTCAAGCTCACCGGACACGGATAAGTAACTGCCTTTCTCGACTTTGCCTTGGATAAACTCAGCGAGTTTGCCAAAGCAATGCAAGGTATGCCAGCTGGTGTGTTCCACCCACTGACCTTGCTGGTCTTGAAAGCGTTTCGAGGTCGCAAAGCTTAACTTCGCAAAAGGCTGTTTGCCTTCTGACGTGAAAAACTTCACTTGACCGACATAACCGACTAACGACACGTTGTTTTGATAGTGTGACATGGTTTCATTCCTCATTGATTAAAAAAAGTTGACCCAGCATTCGCGCTTAATCGCACGAATGCGCAGCGGTTTGCTTTACCACCCGCCGTGCTTGCCGACCAAAGCGGTGCTGGATTTTCTCCATCGGCCAGCTTTGTTGCGCGTGGCGCTTAAACGGTAAGCATCGCGGTTTGTAAAACCACCGCTGTTTGTTGGTAGACCATTGACAACCGATCTCACGTAAGACGTTCACATGGGGTTTGGTTTGACCCGAGAGCCAAAGCCAATTCCCGACCACGTCCACCTGTAACCCTAGGGTTTGTAGGTGTTCGATGGTGTGGACCAATTCCGCTTCAACCGCTTGCCAATTAATGTCATTTGCCATTTTTTTCTCCTCGTTGAAAAAGAAAACCCACGACCCCCTAAGGGGCGTGGATCCCCTTAGGGTGGCTAAAAAACAGAAAACACCGCACCTTATGCGGCCTGCGAACAAGGCGTTCGCTGACGTGCTAAGAGGTGTTGGTGTTGCTCACAACCCAAACGAATTGCTTCTTCTAACCTCACGCCACTCACGAGTAGCTCGTTAAGGGGGTAGGTGAGATCAGTGCCTGCAATAAAGTCTTGGCTGCGGTGATACACCGAATAGGTGCCGTTAAAATGTGAGGTCACGAAAAGCTGTTCTTCGAGTCCTTCCCAAAGGCCACTCACAGTATTGAGAGCGGAGTTCGTTGTTAACGGCGCCCACGCATAAACTCTGAGAACTACCCAAAATTGTTATCTCCCTACCTGAACTGAATTCGATAATTCTTTTTGTTCTTCTTGAGAAACACTATTTTCTTTAAAAAATTGCTCTACTAAGTGATACGTTAGAAGTTTTCTAATACCCTTCGCAATAAAGTGTCGTGTCACCTTGCCCTTACCATCTCCTAATTTAGCTAGCATAATTGCGTAATCGTCATAAGCTTTTTCCTTACCTATCTCATACAAATATGAGGCCACATAAAAACATACAGCCAGTAGATTTTGTATCCCTTTAAAATTTTTTATCTGCATATTTTCCCAGCCTAGTCCTTCCTTGAGAAATTTAAAAACATATTCAATTTTCGCACGAGATAGATAGGCTATGTATACCTCATACGCCTCATCAAAAGTCGTTACTTTTTTATTAGTTAATAGCAGCATGTCATTCTTAAAAATTCTCCTACCATCTCTGCCTGTAATTTGGATTTTAATTGCATTGATGTTCTCAAACTCTCCAAAATAAATAGTTATTTTTCCGTCTTGTACGCAATTCTTTCCAACTGTTAACTTTTGGAATTGCTTTTCGCCTTGAGCATCAAAATCAGCGTTAATCAGCTTAAGCTTTTTACCATCATCACCTCTACCTTCTATTGTTCTTGTTATTTTTGAGCGAATAATAAAGTCTTGATCTAGGTTTGTATCAATTAGTGAGAGATAGTCATTATCATCAAACTCTCTATCTAGAATATGGGTAATGGTTGCATCTTCATTCTTTGATTTTAGGCAGATTCCTATTTTTTCTATTTCACGAATAGACAGCAGCTTTTTATTAAAGTAATCACCAGATTCATAAAGACTCTTGGCCTCTTTATCTCCCTCAAATGGCTTTCCAGCCTCTATTTTCTTAATATGCTCAGCTTTTAAAAACTTAGGGTCTTTATTGCTGTAGCTTACATGCGATAGTAGATGCACAGCCTTATCACCAGGTACTAATGCAACTGCGTTATGCGTGCTGTAACCATTGATAATATCCCCGTCCAGACTCCTTACTTTACCTAGATTTTCAGTTTGCTTGCTATGTGGCTTTCTAATATCAGAAGGATCATGAAGAACATCAATTTTACTGGCGTGTGAAAGTATTTCACAGCTCTGTTCTAGCAATACATCATTTGTTTTTATTGGATCTAAATCGGTGCTTTTATTTTCACCGGTAAGTGTACGAATCATCTTTTTATACTCATTGTTATCTTTTGATGAACTGAACAACTTACAACTACCTTCAGTTAATAGCTTTCCTACAATCGTCGATAGATTTTTTTAAAACAACTTTCCCAGTTAATTTTGAAAAAAGAGGGGCAGCGTAATCGGCGAAGTTTAACATTTATACTCATCTCGTTAGTCTTGTTAAAAAGACAAAGCATAGTCATTTTTACACAATATTTCAGCATTATTTTGCTGATTTAAATTTTGGGTAGTTTTCAGCATAAACTGGGTAACCTTGAAAATCATTACCCAGCTCATACGTTTCCAGTTGCTCATGGTTCATCTTTTCTGTGTGGATTAAAGCCGCTATCTCACGACGAATCGTTTGACAGAGTTCCTTAATCACAACGGACTTAGACGTTAAAACACAAGTAGACATGCTCGTCTCCTTTTTAAAAAAAGAAGACCCACTACGCCCTAAGGGAAGTGGATCCCCTTAGGGTGGTTAAAAGGGTGGGTGATCAAACTCCGGATCAGCCAAACAAGGCAGTTGCCAAGGTTGGTCTGATTCCCACTCTAAACGGGTTTGAGACCGTTTTTCTTGATGCAAGTAGTGTTGCCGATTGGCTAGCAATTGCTGGTAATGCAAGTAACTCATCAGTAGAGCACGATGCAGAGAGACACCTGACTCAATCACCTCTTGCGTGTCGATCGAATCATCCGTCCCACTAATGAGGTGATGACCGAGCAGCTGCACCGAATAGGTGCCCTCAAAGTGATAGGCCACAATGAGTTGCTCAGGCATTTCACAGGCTTCACCGAAGTCATTATAGGCAACATGGGTAATCACCTCAGGCCAATGGAGCACCCGATATCACAAGCTGTCATAATAGCCTTCATACAACGCAAGCTTATCGAAGTTCATACTGCCTTCGCTGATTAATCGCTCCAGTGCCTGATGAATGACGCTGGCAAGATTTTTCAGTAACACATACTTTGATGTGGTCGCAAGAAAGTGAGCTAAGCTGGTTTCCTTAGGAAAACTTAACCAGGGAAACCCTGCCCAGTGCCTCACGGTATACTGAGGTATCACACGGCGTTGATCAGTCATACGATTCTCCTTAACGTTAAAAAAATCAGAGAACCGTGACCCACCCCATCGGGATAGCGATTCCCCGATGGGTTAAAAAACACGGTGTGCTGCGTGACAAACCTTACAGCGCTAAAATCAACACACCCAGTACCGCAGCCACTGTAAACCAGCCTTGGCGATTGAGTCTGAAGGGAAGTAACGGCTTGCGCGGTTTTCGTTGTGATGCAGTCGGATCTAAACGATCGACCAATTCACTGCGAAAATCCGGCAACACCGCCTTAGCGCGTGCAAAGTCTGGCAGATGCAGACCTTGATGCACAAACGGCACAATCCAAACGTAGTCATGCAACGCATAACAACCAAAGCCTTTTGATCGTAAAGCCGCTTTGAGATGATTAATCACATCTAACGCTTCTTTACTGCTCGCACACGTATAAAACTCGCCCTCAGGGCAAAGTTGTAATTGCTTGAGCTGGTAATCATTGAGCTTGGTGACAAACGCCCAACACTCAACCAAGGTTTTGGGTGAGGTTTGTTTGTTTGACGTCGATTGTGAACCGCGAGTAGCGGATTGATAAACACCTTGAGTAACCATAGTCATGCTCCTTAGTAAAAGTAAAAAAAAGGAGCACACCACCGCTGCCCATCGGGAACAGTTGAATACTCCCGAGGGAAATGAATCAAGGTGTCATCAATGAGCTGTTGACGCTTTAATTCAAGTTGTTAAAGAACGCGGTCAACGAGTACCAACTCGTTTATTCTTCTTCCTGAGGCGGATTATTTCAGCACGCGCTCGCCGTTGTTGCTTGGCTGTCTTAAAGAAGAATCTTTAAGTCTGCTGCGCACACGCGGATGACCACGAAATAATCGTCGCACAAGTCAGTGCTAAACACTGTGTGTAAAAGACATTGATCCAAATTCAATGTGTTGAGTTCACCGAAAGGATTCTGCGACAAAACCTGTCATAGCGAATAAAGTCGGTGTAAAACGGTTAGCAAACTTCTCTCATGGCGGGCATAGCTGGCCTCGAGATCTTTTTTTAGGACGACACGATGCTAAGTCATCACTGTCTGGTATCCGTTTTAAAGGCCCATCTCACCGAAGTGAGGCTCACGACACAAATGGGCGGCCTGTGACCGAAGTAGTAGACACGTTATGTGTTTCACTGCCATTAAGCAGTTCATCAGTACTACCTTTGAATCGTTGATACTAGCAAAAAACCCGCTAAAATCCAAGCGAAATGCTCAAAAAAACATTGGCGGGAGTGATCGAATGAGTTTAGCAACACGGAATGGCCCGCCTAACAATTTAAATTGTCCCACTTTCACAATTTATTTTGGCCCCACCTAGATCAAGCTTGATAAGGTTTGCTTTAACACTGCCCTAACAGTAATTCCCCTTCCTGTTTTTGGCCCCCAAATGAAGGCGCAAAACCGGAAGTTAGGTTGAGAAGCTAGGCGCTATCCGACTCGGCATCGGGTTGTTCAAACACCGGCTCCCCGTCATCGCGTTGCAACATGCGTTGGCATTGTGGGTCGTGGTAGAGCTGGCGAAAGTAGCCGTAGCGTTCAGAGGGTTGGCCATCGGGTTCGACTTCCCACGACACTAAATCTTCTCGCAAGTAAGCTGAACCTTCGATCTTGGTAATACGCACGGGATTGCTGTAGGGCTCACGTAAATAATAAGTACCGGTAAACCGATGCCCTAAGGGTAAATTGATGATTTTAGCTTGCAGTTGTTGCATGGCCTTTTGCACAGTTGTCACTATGTGCTCAGCATCAGGCTCACTCACATACTCCACGAGTGTGGGTTGCATGACTTGCACCGTGTGTAATAAATTATTCAGACTATATATTTTTTCTCTAAGACGTTTGCGTTCACCAACCACGAAAAGCTCCTCTATCTAATAAGTATGATGTCACCTGTTGAGGGAAGCCATCATACCGAAAAACCCTCTCAAACGGTACTTTAACAACAAGTAAACGAGTTTACTTGCGATGACATTCACCAACGAGCGTTTTACCTTTTTCCGACAACGCGCCTTTTAATGTCATAAAGGTAAGCTTTGTTTTTGCTGCTCCAAGTAGTTTAAACGGATGATCCGACGGAAAATCAGCATGCCTAACGTACTTTTTAATAAGAAAGTAATAACTGCTTGTCTGTTGCGTAGTCTGTTTAGCCAGCAATGATGTTTTCATTCTCACTAAAAACACATTCGGTGCTAGTTCGATAGTCGAGCACGCATGTGAGCCAATTCTAATCAATGAGGCTGACTGATCTTGCTTTTCAAGCAATAGCTTGGAGTACAGCGCTTTTGAAAAGTACGGCTTATAAAAATGAATAACTTGCTGCCTAACCTGTGTCGGCGCGTTCTGAATAAGAAAGTAGCTTTCAGCTAAACTGCAAAGTTGTTTAATTTGTTGGGTTGTTAAGGGTTGTGCATCAATAGCGTGTATCAAGCTGAAGCTAACAAAGACTAACAGGGCTCGTTTACTAAATTTTTCTATTAACTTATACATAGTTTTCCTTTTCAAATAATTGTGTTGTCAGCACAACAGTAGTCGTTACTTCTCTATGGCTTGCTGGCCACGTTGCGGCGTTTGCAAGTTGGGCTTTCCTTTATGATCCCAATACAAGCCTTTGCAGTCCGGGTAGCGATTACAACCCCAAAAGTAATCCTTTTTGCCTCGCCTTCGGGCAAGCTTACCGCGTTGACACAGCGGACACGTGATCGTAGACACTTGTGGCGCCACTTTTGATTGCGGTTTACCGTCGTGATCTTGCAGTAAGGCATCACACTCTGGATAACGGGTGCAGCCCCAAAAGTAGCCGTGCTTGCCACGTCGTCTGGCTAACGGGGCTTGGCATTGCGGACAAGGGTAGGTTTCACTCGCCACTAACCCTTGGCCACGTTGATGACGAATGGTCGCTAAGTCTTCTAACAAAAAGTCCAAGCATTCGATTTGATCGAGTAAAAACGTGTCTAACTCGGCTTTGCCCTGCGCAATGTCATCGAGCACTTGCTCCCATTGTGCTGTGGTGGCCGGGTTTTTAATCGCCTCAGGTAAAATGCTAATCAGGCGTCGGCCTTTTTCGGTTGAGATCAACTGTTTTTGTTTGCGCACCACGTACTCGCGGTAGACGAGTTTCTCAAGGATGTCAGCACGGGTCGCTTCTGTCCCAATGCCCGCCGTCTCGCGTAGGGTTTTTTTAAGGGCTTGTTCGTCCACCACTTTGGCAATGTTTTTCATCGCCGCAATTAACGTACCCTCGGTAAAACGCGCCGGTGGTTGGGTTTTCTTCGGTAACACTTGCGTGGTTTGAATCGGGTGCTGCCTCTATATAATGTAGGCTATATTACTGCTGGCACGCCAAAATCATTAACCTTCTCCCAAAACTGATCCCATCTTCCTTTAGTCTTTACTAGTGTTCTCAAGCATAAAACAATTTTCATTCCCTTGTCTTTCCAGCGCATTCCTGATCCGCCTAATCTTTGTTTAACAATTGTTTTACATGCTGCTTCAGTGACGCCAGAGCCAATTGGTGCATTCTGCTTAATCAAATTATGATACGACATTCGCTTTTCTTTAATATTATTTTCAAAATACGTAATTGTTCCTTCTAGCTTTTCTCTAAGCGATTTATTCAGTTTTTTATTTACATGCTCTTTAAGCTCAGCAAGTATTCTACCTGCCGCACCTTTCTTGTGCTTTAAGTCATGACATCTCTCTTCGAGCCAAACATCACGCTCATCTCTTTCAGATTTTTTGGTAAATACTGCCTTTGATGCTTCGCCGAGATATTCAGTTGCATGCCAAAAATCTAAAATTTGCGTATCAGTATGTTTTTTTAGAAATGGCCAATTATTTTTTGCTCCATCAGCAACGCCAATTGTTTTAGCATCAGGGTAATATTTCTTTTTCAGCTTTATTTCCTTTTCAAGCCTATTAAAGAATTCATCTTTTCCATATTCTGGTGATGCTGCAACGTAGGTTGTGTGCAGGCGTGCACCATGCTTATCATACATGGAAATAGTTCCAACCATGCTCTCTCTATAACCATCATCAACGGTGAGAACATATGCACCATCTAAGCTAATGCTTAGCATCTCAACGCCTGCATCAAGCTTTGGCTCTTCATATTCCCACTCAGCCTCTTTGGCTTGTGCAATACCGCCAACAAAATCAGTTGCCCGTTGCAAGTATGAATGTGAGATTTTACGGTTATGATTGACCTTGAGATCATCAATAACACTAGGAGCAGGTAAGTTTGAGTATTTATGTGAGATTATTTTTGCAAATCGCGGTGTTGATCCTTGGATAATTCTAGCCTTATCTTCTAAAGGACAAAAGATCTTACCGCCTTTAGAGGTTTGATAAACATAACGCTTAACTCGAGCAACTCCATAAGGCGTTTGGTAATTTGCTTCATCTCTACTTCGTGCTGTTAGCTTTATTTTTCCAACATGGATAGGAGAGCCATCTGCATCAAACTTACTTAAAGCTTTTTCAGTGGCTAATGTTCCAACCTCATTAAGCCCATCAAGAATTGCGTCCTCACATTCAAGCATAGATCCTTTTAGTGGAAGCTTGAGTTCAATAGTTAATTCATTATTTTCATCAGAGATAATTCTAGCTGACATCCAAACACCATCCTTCATCATGTTAAAGTGTATATTATGCTATATATTCTACATTATATAAAGGCAGCACCCTTTGAATCGGTAAGCTCGCGCCTTGGGTTAAGGCAGGAATCACTTGCGTTTTTTTCGTCTCACTGTCCAGGTCTTCCGCTGCTCGCACCGCTTTCCAACCTTGTCGTTGCGACAGCTGACAGCTCGCCTTAAAGGTTTCCTCAGCCGCGCTTAAGGTAACTTGTCGATGCAAGTATTCATACACCCCTAAAAACTGCGCTAAGTACGCCTTGCGAATTAAGTCATACACCGCCCGCTCCGTCTCACTCAACGCACTCAAGGAGACCTTGCGGTTCGCAGTAGGCATGAGGCCATGATGCGCGGTGACCTTTTTGTCATTCCAAGCCGGGGAGCGCCACGTGGGATCGGCTTGCTCGACTAACGGGTGTAACTCAGGATCAATGGCCACGAGTGCGTCTAACACGGTTTGGGCTTCGCTAAATTGATTCTCCGGTAAGTAACCGGTATCAGTACGCGGGTAGGTAATGGCTTTGTGTTGCTCATACAAGGCTTGGGCAACTTTTAAGGTGTCTTTGGCGGTGAGTCCTAATTGACTGCTGCACGCCTTTTGTAAACTCGATAACGAATAACACACCGGCGGTGGCGTTTTCTTTGCTTTTTCCTCAAACGCCACCACGCACGCCGATTGATTAACCAATTGAGCTGAGACGGCGTCCGCGAGCTCACGTTTCACGCATCGCCCGTCTAAATCGGTTTGATCCTCGCCCGGTTCCCACTTCGCCCAAAACGCCCCATTTTCTGCTTGGCATTGAATGGCTAACACAAAATAGTCGGTTGCTTGGAAGTGTTCGATCAGTAAGTCACGCTCAACAATGAGATTTAACGTCGGTGTTTGTACACGACCCACCGATAAGGCCCCTTGCCCGGGGCCACTGAATAACGCCGACGTTGCCATCGTCATGTTCATGCCAATGAGCCAATCCGCACGTTGTCGCCCAAGTCCTGCTTGATAGAGCGGATACGTGGATTGCCCCGGGCGCAGATCAGCAAGGGCTTTGCGAATAGAGGCTTCATCTAATGCGGCTAACCACAACCGCTCCACCGTGCCCTCAAAGTGACAATAGGCTAACACCTCTCGCCCTATGACATCGCCTTCACGATCCGCATCGGTGGCAATGACGACATGATCAACCTGCTTGAGCAAGGTTTGCAGCACGTGCAATTGCGTTTTGGTTTTCGGATTGGGTTGTACTGTCCAAGTGGGCGGAATGACCGGCAGGATCGCCATGCGCCACGGTTTTAAATTCTTGCAATAACTCTCCGGAGGTGCGAGCTCCAACAAATGCCCCACGCACCAGCTTACTAACACCCCGTCACCGGCTAAATAACCGTCATGGCGTTGGGTAACCCCTAACACCTTGGCAATGTCACGCCCTTGGCTCGGTTTTTCGCATAAGTATAACGTTGTCATCACTGGCCCTCACTCGGTTGACTGGCTTGCTTTAATCGTCGATAAATCGGGGTTGACCACACCGGCATCACCTCGGCTTGTAGCGCTAAGGCTAACACCTCACAGTGAGCGGGTGTTAACGGCTCACTCACGGGTTGAGCCTGTAAAATCGCTGTTACCAGTTTTGACACCGAGCGTTTATGGCGTTGGGTTTTCTTGGCAAACACAAAGCGTTTTTTAATCAGTAATAAAGTACGGGCTAACTCAGTTAAACACGCTAAGGTATCGAGTTGTTGCAACACCCGAATCAACGCTGCTTGCACGGGATTGGTCAGCGGTAAGGTAAATACCTGCCGAGAGACCGGCTGAGTTTTAATTGAGGCGGTTTGCTGACGTTTCACCAGTGCCGACCAGCGTTGAATCTCCTTGTCTAAATACCCTTCCACGTGTCGAATCCTTTGATAACACTGATACAACGTCACCACCGTGGCGACGTCACCGCTTTGACTGCGTACCGACAGCCCCGCTAATTTGACCAGCGCAGTACGCACTCGTGACGTGCCGTCCGGATGGGTTAAGTGTAACAGCCAAAGCAGCGTTTGGCTGTGTGGTTGTAATGTAATCACATGACTCATGAGTCCCCCTTAATGAATTGACCCACCATGGGTTGGAGTAGTTCAAACGTAAACGTCACCGGCACAGCCAGTAACGTGAGCGTGTCGTGCTCACGCTGCAAGGTCACTGTGGCGAGTGTCACTGACGCATGACTTTGCAACGCGGTTTTCAAACTCGGCAACGGTTGATTGAGTTTTTTGGCAAAATCCGATAAGCCTACATCCGAGACGTACACCACCTGCGGGTCATCCGGTGTTGCCACAAAACGATCACTGCTGTTGACCGGATAACGGCTGAGCTGACGTTGTAACCATTTAATAAGCTTTTTATACAGGGCATCCGGTGTTTGACAGACTTCGCGCGTATTGACTACTGATGGTTCAACCGCAGGCGTTGGTGTGAGCTCAGTCGGTGCAGAAGCAACCGCGTTGCCCTGCACGAGCGTTGTGAGTGTGAGGCGTGTCGGTACACTGGGTAAGGTGGGCAGTGACCCACTGACACCGACCAACGGGGCTTGCCCGATTCCTGTTGGATGCAGCGGTGGAACATTTGGTGGTGCAGGACGTTGTGGTTCGTCGGGTGCGGGCGGGATAATCGGTGCGCCCTGCCCCTCTGACGAAGCGAACGGCGCAGCAGGTTGTGACATCACCGGTGTGATCGCTTCATTGACTAAATCCGCAAGCACATCACGCAAATCGTGATTGACGGTGAGTGCTGTTAATTCGCCATGCACTAAGGTGGTGAGCTCATACAACCGCCACACCTGCCCCCCAAAAAACGTCGAGACTTTGGCCGGAATGCGTTTTAATAAAATAAACGGATCGGTGTCTGCACTTAACACCCCTTCGGCCAGTGCTTTGTCGAAGACCCCGGCATACAGCACCCGATAAAACACAAACACGAACAGGGCATTATTGCGTGAGCGTTCGGTCACCGTTTGATTCAGAAACAACGGATGGTGTCGCGCTCGTTTGAGCAGTGCGATTAAGGTGGCGAGCTTTTCCTCGAAATGTGTGGCTTGACTGGCGGTGCTGGAGGAGAGGGTGCTTAAGAGCTCATGTAAAAACCCTAAACTCACCAGTAACACCTCATCAAACAGTTCCAATTGCGGGGTCGGAATTTGACTGCGCAACAAAAACTGCTGGTGCTCGCTTAACTGACGCACTACGGTTAAAGGCGCTTGCGGTTGTTTTAATGCGCGGAGGTGGCGCCAACACGACATGCCCACTTTCCACAACAAGGCGACGACAACCAGTAGCCCAATACCGACTAACCCACTGGTAAGACTGAGTGTCATAGGTTCACCTCACTCAACAAAGCTTCAAACGAAGACGGCGCAGTGCCGTCGTTTTTAGGTAAGGGAATGCGGATTTTATACACCTCACCGCCGTTGGTGAGCACAAACGCTTGGCCTTTGGGCAGCGAATACAAGTCATTAACTTCGACTAAGGCACTCGGGGTCTCTGACACCGTGTCGGTGTTATAGGTGGTAAACAGTTCGCCGTTCTCACTGTCGGAGCGGTCGTTGGACATGGTCGAAGGCGTGCTGGATCGGGTGCGGATGAGCTCTAAGCACCGGGTGAGATTCGTGGCGGTGTCTTCGTTGTTCACACGCAGCGTGGTCAGTGTACCAAAGTTGCCTAACAGCATTTTGGGTTTATCGTGGCTGCTAAATGCCGCGCCTAAATCGTTGAGCGTTTGTGTCAATGCGGTGACGCGAATGCCTGTGCCCCCGGCTTTATTTAACAGCGTGATAAATTCCTCACGCACAATGTCACTAAACTCATCGCAATATAAATTGAGTGTCATCGGGGTTTGACCGGATTCGTTATACAAGCGTCCGCACAAGGACACGAGATCGGCAATGGTCGCTTGCCCGACAGCTTCGGCCACTTCTTTGTTGGTTAACGAATCCAAGCCAATGTAGACAATCTGGCGACGTTTAATAATGTCTTCCAGTCGCACTTCCGGCAGGCCAAACCCGTTTTCCCAGGAAAAGATCGGATGAGCTTGGGTTTGGTTAATTTTATCGAACACCGGGCCCACACTCGCGGTAATTTTATCATAATAGTCTTTATCCAAATTGGCGGCGTTATCCAGTGGCATAATAATCGCATCCATGAATTGTTTGACCTGCGGACTCACCGATACCCGATCAATGTAATGACGAATGTAGAGCTGCACGGCTAGCTTACGGCTAATCGGTGGGAGTAAGTTGCCTTCTTTATCAGTACGGCTGTTGTATTGATCTAAAATCGCTTGCACCTCACTTAAGTAGCCGGGCTCTATCAATGGAAAGCGTCGCTCGACGTAGGTATACAACAACAGTTGCGGTTGTTTGATATAAAAGCCGATGGTCTTGTAATTGTTACGTCTATCTTTATTTAGGGGAATTGAGCTAGTTTTATCTCATAATAAACAAGGTTTTTAGTAACCTATCAAGGTAAAATAACTTGATATAAAAACTATAGTGAAATTAGTCATGCGCAGAATCATAAAAGCGATTAAAAGCCTGAGTGATTACCTGATCCTGCTGAAAAAAAATCCAGAGCTACTAAGGCCAGAGCAGTGCAGCCATTGCGGTGCAGGTGGACTATGGTCACATGGATCATATGATCGAAAACCAGATAGGAACCCAGGTAAAGGACGCTCTTTAAATCCCACCCCTGTTTTGAGATTTTATTGTCATCAATGTAAACGTACTTGTTCAACCCTACCTGAGATACTTTCTCCAAAGCGTTGGTATTGCTGGTCAGTTCAGCAGGCAGTGTTAATGAGCGTGCTCCTGGGAAAAGTATTAGCTCATCAGGTCAGGAGCAAGGTGTTAGTCGACACACCGTTGCTAGGTGGTTTCACTGGTTGGTTGACCACTTCGTTGATTACTCCTTCCATATCAAAGCACATCCGTTGTGGTTACAGCTTGGGCGACATAGTGATCCACAAGCGTTTTGGTTGGCCTGCCTTGGTGAGCATGATTTATCGAGCATCATGCTTTTTCTTAACAACACAGGAGTGAGCATCCCATAATTAATTAACGTGAAAAAAAGTTGAGATGGATATTTTCTGTAAACCTCACGACCCCACACAGTTTGAGCGTAGCATTCTCAACTCAAGTTGTGATTAACTCATTGCAAGTAGTTAAATCACACAGGAATTGCAAAATGACCAAGCCCATTCACCCAACAGCACTGTTTCGCCTAAGTGTTTTAGGTGAGCTATGTAGCCGAAATAGTTTTGAGCATGGTGAGCTCAAGAGCATTATTAAAAGGTTGTCCCAGCAAACCTACAACATTCCAGGTAGTAAGCGTGTTCACCTCAGTGCTAAAACAATTGAGAATTGGTATTACGCCTGGTTAAAGCAGGGTATTGATGGATTAGTTCCTAAAACTCGACGAGACAAAGGCCAGTGTCACATCAATCCAGAGCTACAAGAGTTAATTATTTCCACTAAACAGGAAAGCCCTTCAAGATCAATTCCGACCGTGATTAAACTCTTAGAAACTCAAGGGAAGGTAGCACGAGGTGAATTATCTCACGCAACAGTTCACCGCTTATTAGTAAAACACGGCCTGTCTAAAAGAACAGTCACACCTTCTAACCAAATTGAGCGCCGCTCATTTGAGGCGCTCACAGCTTGTGATATTTGGTATGGCGATGTCATGCATGGTCCAACGATTTACGATGGCCAAAGAAGAGTTAAAAGCTATTTGGTGAGTATTTTTGATGATGCCTCAAGGTTGGTCTGTCACAGTAAATTTTGTACTGATGAGAGTGCCATTACTATTGAGCATGTGTTGAAAGAGGCATTACTCAAACGTGGGCTTCCTGTTAAGCTCATCATTGACAACGGCCCTGCCTACCGTGCTAAAACGTTGCAAACCATTTGTGCTCGTTTGAAAATTCAATTGATTTACGGCAGGCCCTATGAACCGCAAAGCAAAGGCAAACTAGAGCGTTGGCATAGAACAGTACGCGAGCAATTCCTAGCTGAATGCAACCTGGATTCCATTCATAGTTTCAATGCGCTGAATGATCGATTTTGGGCTTGGGTTGAGCGTGTTTATCATCAAGCCTCGCAAAGCGCCCTGCCTGACAAGATGACCCCGTTACAACGCTATCAGCAAGACCTCACTAAAATTCAGCCGTTAGGTTGTTTGGCCGATAAGCTAGATGATTACTTCCTGCATCGCATTAAGCGCCGAGTCAGGAAGGATGGCACGGTAAGCTGGAATAATCGACTCTTTGAAGTTCCATTTGAACTGGCTCAACAAGAGGTTTATTTAGTGGTTGATCCGCATAGTGACTCCGCCCGTCACGTCGAATCATTGGAATATCAATACCTTGGTGCAGTGGGAGAGCTGGACAAACATAACAACCTTTCTAGAACCCGAGCTAGACCTCAGATGCCGGAACAACCAGCAAGAAAAACCTCTCTAGTTGAGATTGTTTATAACCAAGTTAAAGAGGATTTGGATATCACTGAGGAGATACCGTCTTAAACGTCAACAATAAATTGTAAAATTTTTACTAGGCATCCGCTGAAAATGGCTGCTGTGTTTTTAGGATGCCATAAATCATATGCACCATTTTTCTCATAACAGCACAAATGGCTAGCTTCTTTGGCTTGCCTTTTTTGAGCAGCTTTTCATAAAATTTCTTCAAAATAGGATTATGCCTTATAGCCACTAATGCCGGCATGTAAAGCGCCTTTCGCAACCAAGCACTACCAACCTTTGAGAGCCGTGATGAATTCAATGAAGTGCCTGATTGTGACTGGCTGGGATTTAAACCAATATGAGCAGCCAATTGTTTTGCGCCAGAAAATCTTTCAATATTATTAAAAAAAGCAGTTAGTGTTTGAGCGGTTTTATCACCAATGCCTGGGATGCTTTTAAGCAGCTCTGTGTTATTCTTCAGATCATCATCACTCGCGATCAGCTTACTAATTTCTTCCTGCAGTCGTAAAATTTCTTTTTCCATATAATCGATATGATTTTGTATAGAGCTAATAATTGTTTCTTCCGCTAGCTCCAGCCTGTTTTGTTCATTGCTGACTTGGGAGGTTAATACTTCATATCTCTGTATCAAAGCTCTTAGAGCCTCTATATTAGCTGGCAAAGGCTGCCATAGCGTTGGAGTAAAATGATTTGAATAGTCCTTAATACTGACCGCATCGGCCTTGTCGGTCTTGTTTCGTATTAGCTGTCCTTTCATAAAAAACTTTATTCGTGCAGGATTAATTATACTGACATCACACTTCTCACTATGTAAATAAAGAGCCAATGCATTACCGTATTTACCTGTTGATTCCATGCAAAAATGAAGTGACTGATCAGATAAAGATTGCGTCCATTCTAATAACTCAGAAAAGCCCTCAGGATTATTATTAAAATGTTTAACGTGATCTTTTCCGCTAGTGGTGATAGCAGCAACAAAATCAGATTTTGCAATATCAATACCAACACAATTTTTTTTCATTTGCTAGAGCCTCTTAAATTTTATTACACTAACAAACTTGGGAAATCATAGTTCGGATCAACCTTGCAAATACAGGCTCACAATGGCCTAAGATACCGTTCGATCTCATGAACTTATGAGGGTGGAAGGGAGCTAAATCTCCTCAACAGGATTAAATCCTAAGGACGAACACGGCTTCACCTTCCGCCTACCCAAGCATCCTTGGGATTGTAGCAATATTGTCATATCTCTACAGTTATTTAAGATACAAGGATGAGTAAGATGTATCTTCAACATTTTGGCTTGAAATTTGATCCATTGGGTAAATCAAACATTATTGAATTGGCGCAGTCAAAGCGACTAGAACAGCAACTTAATGGTTTGCTAGAAACACGCGGCTTAGCAGTGATTACTGGCGACTCAGGGACAGGAAAGACCACGGCGCTAAGATACTGGAGCAATAAACTCAACCCGCTGACCCATCAAGTCATTTATCAATCAGACACTCACTTTCGGTCATTTGATGTGTACTCTCAGCTTGCCGAAAATCTAGGTTTAGAAAACTATTACCGGTTCTCTAAACTTTGGAGAGACTTGAAGCAGAGCTTGATCGCGCTCTACCATGATAAAAACGTTCAGCCTATTTGGATCCTAGACGAGGCGCATCAGCTTAGTAATGATTTCATTCTACGATTACCTGACTTCCTTAATTTCAGTTTTGACAGCAAAGACGTCATGACGATTATCTTATGTGGACTCCCATCACTTCTAGCAACATTGCAGAGACCAGCCTATGAACCTATCAACTCTAGAATTCAGTGCTTTATTAGGTGGCATGCAATTGAAGATAGCAGGGATTTTGAGAGCATTATTCACGCTGCTTTTGAGAAGGCAGGAATGAGCAGCAGCTTATTCACTGAAACAGGTATTCGTGCAGTACACATGGCCACAAAAGGTAGGCTTCGTTATGTTGATAGGCTCATGCGACATGCGTTGCTAATCGCCGCTAATATGAATTTAAACCATAGACCTTCTGCGAAACTAAATACTGGGCGAGCTTATGCTCGTTTGTAGTTTTAGAATCCGGCTTGAAGATTGAGAATCCCAGCAATAATATTAAATCTCATATTGTGTTTTCTGCGAAAATTCCTATACACCTCCCCAAGAATGCGGAATTTTTTAAATTTTGAGAATTGATGTTCAACCCTAATACGGATCTTGCTGTGATTACGGTTATCCTCTTTTTGTTGAGTAGTTAATTTGCCGCCTTTGGGCTTTTTATGAGGTAAGTTAACCAAGGGGTCAGTATGTTGAATTCCTTGGTATCCTAGATCAGCATATTTTTCTGCTGGTGGCAGTGGGCTGCCACGTTGTCGGATCTTAATATCATGAACCCTCCCAGGCATTGTTTGAGAGACGTTGATTATTTTTCCGGATGTACTCATTGCTATCTCCACCTTTTGAGTATGTCTTTTCTTTTTACCAGAATAATAATCTTTACGTGGCTTCTTCTTTTTGGGGCGCTGAATAGGCTGCTCCGTTACATCCATTAATATAGCGCAAACCGCATCTTCTGTTAGGGTTCTGTCTTTTTTAATATGAATATGCTTGGCCACTAAGGGTTCTAAGCGTTTAAATAAGCGGCAGACATTACTGTCATCCAAACCAACAAAGTAACCTAAGAATTCATGTGTTACATAAGTGCGATAGTACATCATGAGAAGCAAAAGGCGATCATGGTGCGTGGTGAGTTTCGGGCGCCTTCCCAGCTTACTAAACTCATCATCAAGTGATGACTTCACTTGTTGGTGTATCGTTTCAAAATCATCAAGGGTCAAACCAGTTAACTTTTTAAAAATACGCGGGCGGTTACTGAGTTGCTGATAGCTTAATAGCATATGCCTTTCCATGAATGATTATTAATCAGGCAATTATAAGCAAATTTTAGCTAGTTTCTAGAACTGCCCTTAGTTACGCAGAAGGTCTACTAGTAAAATTCAAGCGATTTCCATATGAAAATGTTATATAATTTTTAACGTTAGGCTTCTTTACCTTTGGAATGAGTTTCCAGACAAATAAAACTGGATTTTGAGAGCAGCTAATCAACCAGCAGATTAGGTACACCATGAAAATTGGCTATGCACGAGTTTCTACCAACGATCAACATTTGCGTATGCAAGAAGATGCTTTGAAAAAAGCTGGATGTAATCAACTTGACCCCCACCTAAAGGTGGGGGTTTGGTACAGAGGCTGAAGCCTCATTACGGCTAAAGCCGTTTAAATGGTTCGGATTAATCCGACTTAAGCTCTTCCTCATCCCATACCTGAAAACCCTCCGGCGTATCATCTTGATTCTCTATGTAGCGTTTGACCTGCTCTTCTGTTACAGAACCAACCGTTGCGCAAAAATACCCTCTCGACCAGAGATGATTGCCCCAGTATTTCTTGCCAAGCGTACTCCTAAATTCTCTCAATAGTCGATAGGCACTTTTACCTTTCAAATATTGAGCCATCTTTGATACCGATAAGTGGCTCGGCGCCTCAATTAGAAGGTGAATGTGATTCGACCTCACATTCCCCCTCAATATCCTCATCCCCTTCTCAGCACAGATCTCTCGCAAAATGCTTCTTGCTCCTAAACCTATATCCCCACATAACACTGGATATCCATATTTTGTCTTCCATACAAAATGATATTTTAAATCCAGTACCGTATGCGCGCCTTTCCTATAGTTGTTTGCTCCAGTCATTTAGATCGCTCCCTTATTAAAAATAAAAAGCGATTCTAATACATCACATTCTGGCTGGTGATAGGTTTGCTAAAGACATTTCCGCCTAAAGGCGAAGGTTTATACCCTACCAAGTGGAAATAAAATTTATAATGACATTGCTAGTGGGGTTAAAACAGCAAGACCCGGATTGGAAGACGCCTTAAAACAGCTGCGAGAGGGAGATATTTTAGTTGTATGGAAATTAGATCGGTTAGGCCGCTCCATTCAACACCTCATACAAACCGTTAAAAACTTAAGTAACCAACAGGTAGGTTTTAAAAGCCTGCAAGAAAATATTGATACAACCAGTAGTGGCGGCAAGCTAATCTTTCATATTTTTAGTGCCTTAGCTGAATTTGAACGTGATATTATTCAAGAGCGAACTCAAGCAGGGCTCAAAGCGGCAAGAGCACGTGGCCGTATGGGAGGAAGACCTCCCTCTCTGAATAAAAAACAAGTGGAAAAAATGTTAGCGCGCTATCACGAGCAAAAACTCATATATGGACTCGCCCCGTATTGTAAAGATTATTTTCTGACGACAATGGTAGAAGAGATGCGCTCATATATCCGACATCTGAAGCAGATGACTGATTGATGCATCACCTCTTCGTGCCCTGATGGAACTACGCATGTTTGTGCCTCATCACTGTTTAGACTCAACTACCTATTACAGGCTGGTTAGCCTTGGGTTTTTCAGGCTCTCAAACATTGGTCTTACCCACTTGTCATCATTCAATACTCTTTGCAATTCTCCTGACTGTTAAACTCAACTAACTACTAAGCAGCACGTCGATACTCTTCGCCACTTTTTAACATAGCTAGAATTATCCGAGCATTTTTATTGGCGACAGCAACACTAGCCTTATTGCTTCCACGCTCCATTTTAATACGCTTAACCCATACACTTCTTGGATCATCCTTTTTTCCGCACCTGGTAACTACAGACCTACCGCCATGGATAAGCAGGGTTCGTAGGTATTTATCTCCTCGCTTACTTATTCCTCCCAAATACTCCCTATTACCACTTGAGTGTTGCCTAGGCACTAGGCCTAGGTAAGCGGAAAGATGTCTGCCATTTTTAAATTCACTCCCATTACCCACCTGAGCAACCACTGCCACCGCTGTTATTGGTCCCACACCCTCTATCGCCTGAATACGCTGGCAACTTTCATTGTTCTTGGAAATGCTATTAATTTCAAGTTCGTAAACATCGATGTTCTCATCCAGAACTAACAAGGTTTCATATTGCCTCTGAATGTAGGCTTTCATGCGATCTGTCAAACCATTGTCATTTGTACGATCGAAAATTGAAGGCAACTCGGCCCTTAATTTATAAATACTTTTTGCAATGACAATACCGTTCTCTGCTAGAAGACCTCTCAACTGATTACATAGCTTAGTTCGAGCTTCTACTTGACCTTCACGTATACGTAACAAGCTTTGCATGTCTTGCTGCTCAACTGTTTTCGGGGTGACAAAATTCATGGTTGGCCGTTGAGCTGCTTCAGCTATTGCGCGAGCATCTTGTTGATCATTCTTATTCCCTTTTAGATAAGGTTTCACGTATTGGGGTGAAATGAGTTTAACCTCATAGTTTCGTTTAATTAATTCACGCGCCCAATAATTTGCACTTCCACAAGCTTCCATTGCTATCACTTTGGGAGCAAGCTGATTAATCACTTCTAATAATTTTGCACGCGTTACTTTTTTCTCAGTTAAAATTGCCCCCTGCTGATTAACGCCACAGAGCTGGAAAACATTTTTTGCAATATCAATGGCTAACACGTTAATATCCATAGTGGACTCCTTCGCTTTCGTTAAATTTAATAGCTTAGCTATTTAGCACTTAGATGCCGAGAACCATTTTTTTAGAATGGTTCAAAGTGGAGCGAGTCCATTCCATTACTGTTGCTGAAATCTGTAAAATTTTTGGGATCAGCAGACCCTCTTTTTACAATTATTTAAATAAAAGTAAGAAGGCTATTCAGCCTGCGTAATTAAAAACCATTGATCCACTAATAACCGAAAGTTATCCACAGATCTTGGCCATTTTTACACGAATATTCCTAATACCCTTATCGGCCTTAGATGAAGCCTCGATTCGCAAAGGGTTAGCCTCACTTCAACCGAATGAGTCGACCTATTCGTTGTACTTGTCCGGCTTAGGCCGACAACGTGCGGACTGGCTTATTGGGATGAACATGACCATGGCAACCACCGCGTTGTTTGGTGTTCCAGGAGAAGGCGCGTTGTCGGTTGGGCGCGTGCAAACGCCCACGCTAGCACTCATTGTGGCGCGGGATCACTTAATCGAACACTTTCAAGCAAGCCCTTATTATGAGTTACACGTCACCTTTCAAGCCAAGGCGGGTAAGCTGGTGGCACACTGGCAACCCGCTGAGGAGTTCACGGACACGGAGGGGCGTTGTGTGAATCCGGCGTTTGTGCAAGCGGTCATTGAAAAAGTCGCCAACCAAACTGGTGAGGTCACGCAAGCGAAAGACACCGCGAAGAAACAGCCCCCGCCATTGTGTTATTCCTTATCGAGCTTGCAGAAGGTGTGCAGTAGTCGTTTCGGCTTAACCGCTAAAGACACCTTAAGCATCGCGCAAGCCCTGTATGAAAAACACAAAGCCACAACTTACCCAAGAACCGATACCGGCTATTTGCCAGAAGAGCAATGGGGCGAAGCGAGCACGGTGTTAGCGGCGTTAGAACAAGTGGATAGTGCAGTAGCGCAATGGGTGGCCCGTTGTGATGCCTCACTGAAGGCCCCTGTGTGGAATACCCAGAAAGTCACCGCGCATCACGGCCTGATGCCCACCGCGAATGATCGGGTTAATCTCGCTGCGATGTCTGGTGATGAGCGCAAGGTGTATGAACTGATTCGACAAAGCTACCTCGCGCAGTTTTTAGGGGAGTATGACTACGTGCAACGCAAGGTGGTGATAGAATGTCAAGGCGAGACCTTTAGTGCTCAGTGCCACATCCCTCAAACACAGGGCTGGAAAGCGTTGGTGCAGGAAGAGAGCGACACGCCTGATCACTCAACAGCCCGCTTGCCGAAGCTCACCGCGCAGGAGTCAGGGACCGTATTATCGTGTGAACAATCGGATAAACAAACCAAACCACCGGCACGGTTTACCGAGGGCACGCTCATTGCGGGCATGAAGTCCATTGCGAAAGTCGTGGATGATCTGGCCTTGAAAAAAACGCTCAAAGACACGGCAGGCATTGGCACCGAAGCCACACGAGCTGACATCATCGAAAAGCTGTTGACGCGTGGGTTTATTGAACGAAACAAAAAGCAATTAGTCTCCACCACCAAAGGCCGTGACCTGATTGCGTTATTACCGGATCCGGTGAAAAACCCTGCAACCACGGCTGAATGGGAGCAAGCCTTAGACGACATTGCTCAAGGGCAGGGGTGCTTGGGGGAGTTTTTAGAAGATCAAGCCGAAGTGTTAGACTTTTTATTAGCGGATTTACAAGAACACCACCGCTTGCACCCGCCTGCCGATCAAGCAACACCGCAGGCTTGCCCTAGCTGCCAAGCCCCCTTGAGACGGCGCAAAGGGAAGAAGGGATTTTTCTGGGGTTGCAGCCGTTACCCTGAGTGTGACCTAACCTTGCCGGATAAAGACGGCCAACCGGTCAATAAGCCTAAAGCGAAAGTCTCTGACATTTCTTGCCCGCACTGCAAGGAAGGCAAACTCGTTAGACGACAGGGTAAGAAGAAACCGTTTTGGGGTTGTAATCGTTATCCGACCTGCGAGGCTCTCTATTGGGAAGAGCAGGGCAAGCCACTCTTACCTACTCGATCAGTAAGTGAGGAAGACGCATGAGAGATCGTTACTTCATCGCCTCCTTGGAATACCAGGAGAATGAGCTGAGCGTTAAGGAAGCACGCGAGCTGCGCCAATTAGAGCAAGCGTTATTGGAACAGCAAATCCAACGTTACCACCAAAAAGAAAAACGCTAACACGAGGATTGCTAATCGGTGCAGAATTCATTATTGTTGGCATCGGTTGATTTGTGCGAGAATACTGACATGAAAACAGTTGATGTGACTTTATTGGAAGACGAGCGCGATTTCATCGTGGAGTTAATTCATTACGCGCTCAGTGATGAGCTACTGGAAAAGCTACAAGCTGCAATACCCGATAGTGAAGGCCAGTTAAGTGTGCCGATGACGCTAGGGGATTTTGAAGAATTGATCAGCAATCTCAGTCTTGAAGCGAACAACCACGAAGTGGACGAGATCAAAGAAAAAGCATTTGCGTTAACGGAAATTCTTGAGCCCTTTGAATTTCGTTTGAAAGACATGGACGTACACTAACCATGATTACCCCACTAAAGACGAAGGAGTAAACAGTTGGCTAAAGGTGACTTAAAACGATTACGGACTGCAATGAGCCGAGTTCACACATTGATTCATTTGGTTAACGTGGATGAAGAATCACTCACGGAGTTTGCGAGTGAAGACGAATACCAACAGATCATTAAAACGCTAGAACGCGCGGTCTCTGGGATGAAAGAAAAAGCCAAAACCTTACCCCTCGGTACGCGATACTCCGGCACATTCTACATACGCAAGCCTTATACGATGCCAACCGAATCCGTTCAGGTCACCGGCTCTGCGTTTATGCGCGAGGATTTAATCTCATGGTCAATTGATGAGTCGGTGCGTCCTGATTTTGTTTATGGCGTGTTGCGTGATATCTTTAAGGACAAGGAGCTAAAAGAGCCAATCAAGCGCGAGGAAGGCGAGTTAGTGTTTGCTGACGACTAAGCGTAACCTTTCACACTGAGAAGAAGAGCAATGCGAAAATCAGACTGGCATCCTTTTGGTCTAACGAACCGTTTTATTGTGTTACAGCTTTTCATTGCCTTTGGCATGATGAGCCTTTTATTCTTTATGCACCCGATCCCGCATGAAAGCCTGAGTTTTGGTTTGTTACTGGGCGCAGGTGTGATTTTTTATGGAGCGTTTTTAGTCTCTTTAATTGCCCAAGTCTATCATCAGAAAAAACGACTGTTTTGGCCGATTGCTTGTCTCTCACTACTGAGTTATTTACTGCTCTTTTTTCACGTAATCGGGCGTTTTTAGCTTGTTTTTAAGGGTTTTTTTGGTAATATAACTCTTGAAGTAATGCTGATGAGGTCTCAAAGACTGAAACGCTATGCGTTCATTACTGTTGTCACTGCCGTCCCTTGTGTCGTGAGCCTAACGCAAGTTAGTGGGACTTTTTGAAAGAACGAGTCACCGTGAGGCAATGCAGTCATTGTCCAAAAAATTCGGGTGAGCGACTAAGCAACCAGTGCTCTTTGAGCATAAACGAATGACGGCCTGACAGTCTTTCACATCAAGACCGATAATTGATGAGGTAACGTTCATGGATTATCTGTTACCTTCGCCAAGGCTAATGCAGTCGCAGAAGGGGCTTGATGATTTCACCTGTGATCGACCATTGAGTGCGATCACTTTTCTTTAGCACACCACCAAAGTAGGTGTGTTTTTACTGTTATGGCTTTAGCCATCAAACCGTTTGAGAGCAGACTTGCGCCTGTTTGGGCAAGAGAGCATGAGATTGACGCTCAAGAGGTTTGAGGTCATAGCAGATGCAAGACCGTTCAAAATAGAAGGCGTTATTTTGTTGTCAGTGGTTTGCAAGATTGCCATTGGCTTGGCGTGCCGTAATGGCAATCGTTCTTTAACAATTGAGAGTTTACTGAAAACTACCCAAAATTTAAATCAGCAAAATAATGCTGAAATATTGTGTAAAAATGACTATGCTTTGTCTTTTTAACAAGACTAACGAGATGAGTATAAATGTTAAACTTCGCCGATTACGCTGCCCCTCTTTTTTCAAAATTAACTGGGAAAGTTGTTTTAAAAAAATCTATCGACGATTGTAGGAAAGCTATTAACTGAAGGTAGTTGTAAGTTGTTCAGTTCATCAAAAGATAACAATGAGTATAAAAAGATGATTCGTACACTTACCGGTGAAAATAAAAGCACCGATTTAGATCCAATAAAAACAAATGATGTATTGCTAGAACAGAGCTGTGAAAAACTTTCACACGCCAGTAAAATTGATGTTCTTCATGATCCTTCTGATATTAGAAAGCCACATAGCAAGCAAACTGAAAATCTAGGTAAAGTAAGGAGTCTGGACGGGGATATTATCAATGGTTACAGCACGCATAACGCAGTTGCATTAGTACCTGGTGATAAGGCTGTGCATCTACTATCGCATGTAAGCTACAGCAATAAAGACCCTAAGTTTTTAAAAGCTGAGCATATTAAGAAAATAGAGGCTGGAAAGCCATTTGAGGGAGATAAAGAGGCCAAGAGTCTTTATGAATCTGGTGATTACTTTAATAAAAAGCTGCTGTCTATTCGTGAAATAGAAAAAATAGGAATCTGCCTAAAATCAAAGAATGAAGATGCAACCATTACCCATATTCTAGATAGAGAGTTTGATGATAATGACTATCTCTCACTAATTGATACAAACCTAGATCAAGACTTTATTATTCGCTCAAAAATAACAAGAACAATAGAAGGTAGAGGTGATGATGGTAAAAAGCTTAAGCTGATTAACGCTGATTTTGATGCTCAAGGCGAAAAGCAATTCCAAAAGTTAACAGTTGGAAAGAATTGCGTACAAGACGGAAAAATAACTATTTATTTTGGAGAGTTTGAGAACATCAATGCAATTAAAATCCAAATTACAGGCAGAGATGGTAGGAGAATTTTTAAGAATGACATGCTGCTATTAACTAATAAAAAAGTAACGACTTTTGATGAGGCGTATGAGGTATACATAGCCTATCTATCTCGTGCGAAAATTGAATATGTTTTTAAATTTCTCAAGGAAGGACTAGGCTGGGAAAATATGCAGATAAAAAATTTTAAAGGGATACAAAATCTACTGGCTGTATGTTTTTATGTGGCCTCATATTTGTATGAGATAGGTAAGGAAAAAGCTTATGACGATTACGCAATTATGCTAGCTAAATTAGGAGATGGTAAGGGCAAGGTGACACGACACTTTATTGCGAAGGGTATTAGAAAACTTCTAACGTATCACTTAGTAGAGCAATTTTTTAAAGAAAATAGTGTTTCTCAAGAAGAACAAAAAGAATTATCGAATTCAGTTCAGGTAGGGAGATAACAATTTTGGGTAGTTCTCAGGAGTTTAAGCGCAGGCGTTCGCCTGTTTCACCCTACGGGGAAAGTGTTACTTTCCTCTGGGAAAGGCATGCTTTCTCCTTTTTTTTAACTACAGAAGGAGACTGTTATGTCCAATGAATCAGGTAGAAAGCAAGAAAGTCATGCAAAACAAGCGATGCAAGCTCGATTGCAAGCCAAAGCGGATGCACAGGTTAAAGCTAGAGCAGCAGTGAAACCGACTCAAGCAACGAAAACACCCGTTGCGTCCAGTGCGCCGTGGCTGAAATTACAAGCAGCGCAATTACGTCAAGTTACACTCGGTGACAACGGTGAGTTTCTCACCTGCACCAGCAGCAAAGAAGCCCTTGATTTGGTTACTCATATTAAAGGGATCTTTCGGTCACGAGGGTTTGGTTGTTATGCTTTGCATAATTACGTTTGGATTGTGCCTTTCGTGCATACTAGCGTTCATATACCCGATTTTGAACGGGCAAAAGCCGTTTTGCCCGATTTGAAAGGGGAGTTATTAGCGAAAGCGTTTCCACAAGAAACGGCTGACGCTAAGAAGTCCGAGCCAACCGTCACCACTAAACAATCTGCAAAAAAAGTCGCTACGGCGGTGTTTTTGTTCATTGCAGCGATGGCGAGTTTGGCAACCGCCGTGGTGTATCGAATGGTGAACGCACGTTGATTGTCGTTTGTTCAACAACCCCGTTAGGGAGGTTTTCTTTCCCTAACGGGAAAGTCTGACTTTCCTGACGGTTTTTTTTAGTTAAGGAGAAACCTGATGTATTCGTATGAAAACACCGTCACGCTTACTGGTAGTATTATTTCGATTAAGATTATTCAATCAAAAGATTGTGCACCGACTGCGAAAGTAGTCATTCGCTCCGGTTCTGAATGGCATACACTTTTCTTTTGTGATGAGTTAACCCCTGTATTCATAGAACAGCAACGTCGTATAGGCGACCCAATGCTGATTGTAGGGACAGAAATTAAAGTACGAGGGAAATTAGCTTATTACAATGATGAGGGTCGTCGTTTCCTGAATCACGCGAGTAATGCAGTCTGTGTTTTAGATCTCATTAATACGGGTCCTGTTCAGTATGTCACGCGAGAAGAACGCGCAAGGCTGGATAGGTTATCAGTTGAGGCGGATAGGTAAGGCAGTGAGACTTGAGAGTCAGTTGTAATGAGGTAACGCAACACAGCTTGTCTTTTTGAGTGTCGTTTGTTGAATCAACTTGTTGTGCAATAACCCCACGGGGAATGTGTCATTCCCTGCGGGGCGTGATGCATTCTCTTTTTTTATTAAAGGAGAAAGTGATGAGCAAAGAAAACATTGATTGGAAAGCGATTGAAGCAGAGCTGGAGCAAGCCATTGAGCGTCTTGCACCCCTTGGATTGCCGATTGAAGTCATCGGCAATTGGTTGTGGGTGACAGGCGCAGAGAAGGCCGATGCCCCTGCTTTGCAAGAGGCGGGTTTTTGCTGGTCAAAGAGTAAGGCGCGGTGGTATTACCATCCGAAGTCGTTACCCTTTAACAGTAAAGGTGAGAAAGCATGGCCGATGGAAAAGATTTACAAAACCTTCGGCTCGCAATCTCGCGTAAAAACTCACACAACCGCTTAACCTGTTGTTAGCAGTACCCCAGTAGGGATGAAAGGCCCGAACGGGTCGCTCATCCTTTTTTTTAAATGAAAAGGAGAAAGACTATGTCTTATTGTCGCAATGAAGTTCAGCTTGTTGGTTATGTTGGACAAATCAATCATTACGAGGAAGCAGGGAAAACCCCGTTTGCTCGCTTTAGTTTAGCCACCAGTCGTCATTATAAAAATAAAGCAAACGAAGAGGTGGAGAAAACCACTTGGCACACGATCTATTGCTTTGGTAAACGCGCTGAGTTTATCAAAGGCAAAGTCGTGACGGGCAGCTATGTCTCGGTTTCCGGTACGTTGGAAACCAACGACTGGCTAACCGAGTCCGGTGAGAAGCGAACCAACATGGTGGTGCATGCCAATCACCTGCATCGATTGATTGATCGGAAACTACAAGAAAAGCTCGACACACTTAATCAGATGTCCTCCCCTGTGCAAGCCTCACCTAAGCCACCGGCTTATCCTGATGACTTACCCAGTTCGGATGACATCCCGTATTAAGGGGTGTTGCTGCGCTTAAACAATCAGTAAGAATGACGGGCAACCGTCATTCTTTTTTTAACCCCAACCGAGGGAGTCATCCCTCGTTGTGGGGTTGCTCCTTCGGTTTTTTTGAAGGAGCGTTGCTATGACAACAGAAAATCGTGTTCATAACAATTTGAAGGCGTTGCGAGCCTTGCGAAACGGTCAAACCGCTGACGACTTAATGGCGTATACCGGATGGGGTGGCTTGAGAGAGGCCATCTACACCCCTGCTATTTTTAAGGAGTTAAAAGGCTTGATCGGCGAGCAAGCGATTGCAAGTTTAAAACAGACGTTAAAGTCCGCTTATTACACACCGGCTTGGCTGGTTCGGTTTATGATGCAATGTTTAGCGAGTATACCGAGCTTATCCTTAGAGGCAGTGCTTGAACCGAGTGCAGGTGCAGGGAATTTTCTTAACGGGCTTAAACGCTTAAACCGCCCTGAGTCTCAACCCTCGCGTGTGGTGGCTGTCGAGATTGATCAGGTCAGTTGTGAACTGTTAAACGTGATTTACCCCGATGTTGAGGTGCATCACACCGGCTTTGAACGTTTTCAGCCGGACGAACAGTTTACTCTGATACTGGGCAATCCGCCGTTTGGTCAAATCCAAGTGGACGATCCCGTTCATCAGGATTTAACCCGCTACAGCATTCACCATTACTTTGTGGCCAAAGCCATGCGGTTATTAAAACCCAATGGGCTACTGGCCATGGTGTTACCACGCTACTTTTTAGATGCCTCCTGCAAGCAGGTGAGACACATCATTGCAGAGGAAGGGGGAACCTTGGTGGCGGCGTTTCGGTTGCCGGATAATTTGTTTAGTGACGCTAAAGTGACTGTGGATATTGTTTTTTTACAAAAGACCACCGGCACACTGCCTTGGCGAGAAGCCAGGCGATTTAGCCGTGACGGAAAAAGTGCTTATTTGAATGAGTATTTTTTTACGTACCCCAGTCATATTTTAGGGCGACTCGAATTTTTTGAAGTCTATGGCAGAAATGAATTGACCTGTAAATCGACAGGCGATTTGGGTCAATCCTTAGCGATGTCACGCAGGTGTTTGCAATTGCAGTTAGAACTGCAATGCCTACAGGCTCGTTGTGAAACATTAGTCGCTAATGAGCGTTGGTTGCAAGCTCTGCAAGCAGAGTTAAACCAGCGTTTTGCTAGTAAGACGAAAGTTTAAGAAAAGAAGCGGGAGCATTGATTAGTAATAATCAAGGCATCTCGCTTTTTTTTCGTGTACAATCCGCGCTCTTTATTAATCAGAAGGACACTTTTATGCCTGCCAAGAAAAAACCCGTTCAAGCCAAACACGCTGCAACCCCTTTACAACAAATCACCGAGTTTAAGCAAACGCTCGCGGCCACTGAATCAAAACTCGAAGGCGTGTGTGAGAAAGCCGTGTATGATTGCACCCAATCAGTGGCGAAGATGAAAGAAAAACTATTGGGCGCGAAAGAGAAACTCACTACTCAAAAAGCAGCCTTAAAAGAAGCCAAAGCACAACATAAAGCGAAGCCAGGCAAACAAACCGAAAAACGGGTTGCTAAAGCAAAAGAGACTATTGAGGCCATTGAAGCACTGATTGAGGGTGTTAAAACAGAGATGGACGCATTAAAAGTCCAGCAAGCCGAGATCACGCAAGAGTACAGCTTTGTCATTAACCGCGCCAAAGCCTTAGCAAAGTTTGAAAAAGAATGGGCGAAGCAAAGCAAGCAAAAAGCGCGAGCCAAAAAGAAACCTGCTAAAAAAAGCAAAACGACTGCCTCTAAAGCCAAAGCTGAGGCTACGCCTGCTGAGCCAGATGCGTAACTCACGCTGACTTGATGATGATATGAGTCATTAGCATGGATGAGTTATCTGCTAAATTAACCCAATACAACATTGCGCTCACTCGCTACCAGGACGAGTGTCGTCAATTAACTACGTTAGGGTTTACTGAGAAGCAAGCGGATAAGCTCATCCTAAAAAAAGCCTCACGCGAAACCGTGGCAACCATTCTAGAACAGTGTGCCTTATTTGAAGTCCGATTAACTAAAGCAGAGATTACGCGGTTAGGTTCCATTGATGCGGGTGGGTTAACACTGACTAAATTGATCAGCGTGTACCCGCAATTAATAGAGCTAGGGTACACCCATGACCAGCTCATTAAATTAGGGAGTAATACCGGTGGCTCGCAAGCATTGAATGCCGTGATCACCCATCACCACACCTTAGTTAGTCGTGGCTTAACCCCTACTGACATTGTTCGCATTGCTGGGAATATGGGTGGCGCACAAGCAGTCACTGCGTTTCTTGAGCACCAACAAACCTTATTGCGGTTAGGCTTTTCCACCACGGATTGCTTAAAAATCACTGGCTCAATGGGAGCTAATCAGACGATCACTGCTCTACTTACTCACTACCCCGCCTTGATTCAATGCGGGTATACCCGTGCTGATTTAGTGAGTATTAGCAGTAAAACCGGTGCAGCACACACACTGGCGGTGTTAGTGGAACAGCATGCCGCACTGAAAAGTTTGGGCTTTTCACACGCAGAACGGGTCAAGATTGCTCAACAAAACAGTGCGTCCAACAGCTTCAAGGCATTGTTGCAACATCACTCGGCTTTATTCGAGTTAGGTTTCAGTATCACTGACTTGGTGCGTATCGCCAGTCAAGACGGGGCAGCGCAAGCGTTCCAAGCGGTACTCGAACACCACGGGCTATTGGCTCAATGGGGATTTAGCCAGTCTGAAATCGTGGCATTATTGAGCAAGGATGGCGCAGCAAAAACGATTACAACGTTGCTGCATCAACCGGAACTCTGGCAAAACGCAGGCTTAACGCATGCGGAATTAGTGCAATTAGTAACCCAACGGGGAGCCTCGTTAGCCTTGCTAGCGTTGCATCAATATCGCGCTGTGCTACAAACCTTGGGGTTTCAGCACGCCGATTTGGTTAAGATCTTTTCGACTGAGGGTTGCACTCAGGCCGTAGAATCCTTACTCACTCACCACCAACATCTCGAAAGCTGGGGCTTTACCACCGAAGAATTAGTCCCTATTTTAAGCCATTCCGGCGCAACCAAAACACTCGATGCACTCGCCAAGCACTACCCCGCTCTGCTAACTCTGGGTTTTCAGCACAAACAAATTGTCAAAATACTCAACAAACGTGGACGTGCGCCTGCCATCCAAGCCCTACTCACGCATCACGCTACCTTGCTGAATCAGGGCTTTAATGACTACGATTTAATCAGAATAGTCAACCAAGACGGAGCCAGAGTCACCCTCACGTTACTTGCTGAGGAGCAAAATGCATGGCAAACCCTCTCACTCACACCCGCTGATTTGGTCAGTATCACCGCAAAAAGTGGCGGAGCGAAGACCCTGCAAGCCCTGCAAACGCACGCTAAAAAATTGCTAGGGTGGGGTTTTTCAGAAGCAGAGCTTGCACAAATTGCGCGTTGTCGCAGTGCAGGATCCACACTCAACACCCTCGCCAGCCATTACAACACCCTCCGCCAGCAAGGCTTACCGCATCAAAAGATTGTCCAGCTTGCGAGTCAACCGGCAGGCTTTGTTGTCTTGCAGGCGGAACTCTCCACTCGCTAGAGGCTTTCCAAGCACCTCGATTTTCAGTTCCGCCAACCGTTCCACCGGTTGGCTTCGGCCCCCGTTTTCGCACGGGGGCTGTTGCAATCCTCCCGCGTCACTTCCTATAAAATAGGAAGTGACGCGGGAGCGTTTTCCGGCGATTTTTTAATGAAAACAATCAGTTACAAGCGAAATTCTAGCCCGTGTTTACGGGCTAACTTATTTTGCTCTGATTTTGGTTAAAGAATAGCCTGACTTGGCTCCCGCCTAGGCCACAGGTGCAGGGCCTCAATTTATCCCCATGAGTTGGGGATTCCATAAAAAAATCCCCAACGATTGTGGATAAATTGTCGGCGCGAAATTTCAGTTTGTACTCACCATTGGCATCAGGGTTAATGGGTCACTTTGTTTTGCTGTCGCTGCTGCGCTTTTTTAAAATGGCTCAGCACAAACCACTTGCTGGTTCTGCTGCTGCTTTTTTTTGTTTGATTGAATTTGCTTTTGTGGTGTCAGCTCGGTAACATTGTTTGAGGTAATACTGAAGAAGGCCGAAAGCCTGAAACGTCTTGTACGTCTATTACTATTCGTCACAGTTGTCCCAGGTGTCGTGAGCCTAGCGAAAGCTAGCGGGACTTACCAAAGCATGGAGCGAGTGACAAGATTAACCTTGTCCTAAAAGTTCGGGTTTGCCAATGCGGCCAGTGCTCTTACCGAGCATAAACGAATGACGCAAACTGCCTTTGGCATTAAGACCGATAAGTGGTGTTATCTGCTTATCTTTAACCTTCGTTAGGACTAATGCTGTCGCAGAAGGGGCTTAATGATCTCATTCTATCGACCAAGATCGATAGCTAACTATTTGCACACGAGTTCGTGTGCTTAACAAAACGTTTTGTAGCCACTTCGCGTTAAGCGGGCAGACTGACTTTGTGATTTGAAGTCAGAGAGCTTCGGATTGACACGCTTGCGCGTTGGATACGTTTTGCACCGCTCCGTTCACACTGGCGAAGGTCAGGTGGAGGGTGAGCACTGCTTCCTAAGCACTGGGGTTACAGCTTGCTTAGGAAATTAATTGGATGAAAAACATTAACCCAACTTTGCCCTTTCTAAAATTAAACCTATCCAAATCAATGACTTACATTTTAAAAAAACGTTTAGGGTCACTACAACTTAACAAATTGTTTTTTCAGTGTGCCCAGGTTGTGAATTCATGCCTAACGATTTATAGATCACAACTTGCTCTGGAGTTGCCTTTGAGGTTCTTCTAACAGAAAGTAGTTTATTATTTTCAAGCCGCATCGTAGTCGTGATACGAACCTGAGTGCTAAAAATCTGCCGTATAGTTTGCCAGCTACTATCAATGTTCTGCAATTTAAGTTGATGGCGAATAGTGTGTAGTAAGTGATAAGCAAGAATACTAATAAACAGATGGGCATCAACTCGCTCTTGCTTTTGATGGTAGATAGGACGCAGGCCTAACTCTGATTTTAATGATCTGAATGCCGATTCAACATCAGTTAGAGTTGTATAGATTCTCCAAATTGTTTTTTCATCTAAATCCATTCTGTTACTACGCAAACAATATGCGCCCAGATTCTCAGAGTTAACTTTACTCCAACTGATTTTCGTAACCTTATCAGCCTCTGAATCAAGCGTGATAGTGTATCGACCTGAAACACGTTTATGGCGCTCCTTTATTCGACCTAAACGCAAGGTTACTTTCTCAATTGCTTTCATTCCGGTTTTTTTAGTGAGTCCATTAGCTAACTTAATTAATTCTTCTTCGAAACGAGTCTCAGCCTTACTAATCATATTTAAGCTTTTTTCTTCCTTAGCCTGAGAATGGCAGTACAGTAAGACTTCATTTGCTTCAGTATCTTTAATTAATTGCGCTGTAACCGTATTATTTACTGATTCTTTTACTAGCACTTTATCAATGTTTTCATCGACAACAGGCAATGCTCTACGGCTCACTACAATATAATGGAAACCTTTTTCAGTAAGCCATGAAATATTTTCTTCAGTTGCAAAACCAGCATCTAAGACAATTGTTGCCTCTGGCTGTGCATGAAGCTCAGTTAGCATTTCGGATAATGTTTTAGGCTCGCTAACATTCCCTTTGAAAAATTCACTGCGTTGCGGGAACCCTGAGCCATCCAGCACGAATCCTAGAGAAACAAGCGGACAATCAGACCGCTTCTCCTTTGATCGACCATGCTGTGCGTGATCATTCTGTAATGCTCTACCCTCAAAGTAGGTATTGGTTATATCGTAGAGAGTGATCACCTGATTTAAACTAAAGAGATTTTTCTCACGTTCGAATAATTGATCTTCAATCATTTGCTTATGTTTGAGTAACTCATCAGCAGTCTTATAGAATTTCTTGAGTGATAGTTCTGAGAAATCAGTACCCAGTAATTCATCTAACGCACTTTGATTGCTTAAATAATAGTGCGTACTTAAATCACTTCCTGGGGCAACTAGCCGCCCAATGATGGTAGCAAGCATCAGGTGACATTGTTTTTGATTAAAGCCCAAAGCCCTGAACAATTCCTCAAGTTGTAATTGCCTGGCAGCATGTAAGCCCAACGCCTCAGCTCCAACGTGTCGTATGTCCGCGCTCTCAATGGAGTTAACATCCACTGTTTTAAAGTCAGGTTCTACCGCGCTTACTGAATTAACAGCGATACTTGTCTCATTGTCATCAGCAAACCTAGAGCGAATGCGTTTTACATACATTTGCGCCTGTTTTTCGAGATGTGCTGGTATTGAAATTAACGTGCCTTGACCCGTTAAAATTTCCTCAATACGGTCAGCAAGCAATTTCCAACTGTCCTTCTTTACTGAAAAATTCGCACCAAGATTTAAAATCAGTCTTTGACGTACTTTGCCGTCAGCAGTGCGATGAGTATCAACAAGTCGGTAGGTTGCGTAAGACTTACCTGTCCGAGGACTCTTTTGTGTAGAGGTTCGAATATACATAACTCAATACTCTCATCACTTCACCAGCCCATGCAACCCCTTATTGCCATTATGTGTCACTACATTCGAGAATTCACGTTTCTAGGCAAGTAAAATCAATGGGTTGAGTTAAAAATAGTGATGAAATTTTTGATTTTCAGGGTGAAATGGCCAAACTTGGGTTAAGAGGAGAGAAGAAAAGAGAAGAACAGACAAATTTTGTAGTTCGTGTTTTTGACAAATGGTAGACCCTTGTCTGAGACCCATTTGCCCTTCGGGGATTAACGGCATCACTTACTGTCGTTTTTGGTCTTAATAGCACTAAGCCAATTAAGCCTAGGTCTAATCTGAGAACTACCCAAAATTGTTATCTCCCTACCTGAACTGAATTCGATAATTCTTTTTGTTCTTCTTGAGAAACACTATTTTCTTTAAAAAATTGCTCTACTAAGTGATACGTTAGAAGTTTTCTAATACCCTTCGCAATAAAGTGTCGTGTCACCTTGCCCTTACCATCTCCTAATTTAGCTAGCATAATTGCGTAATCGTCATAAGCTTTTTCCTTACCTATCTCATACAAATATGAGGCCACATAAAAACATACAGCCAGTAGATTTTGTATCCCTTTAAAATTTTTTATCTGCATATTTTCCCAGCCTAGTCCTTCCTTGAGAAATTTAAAAACATATTCAATTTTCGCACGAGATAGATAGGCTATGTATACCTCATACGCCTCATCAAAAGTCGTTACTTTTTTATTAGTTAATAGCAGCATGTCATTCTTAAAAATTCTCCTACCATCTCTGCCTGTAATTTGGATTTTAATTGCATTGAAGTTCTCAAACTCTCCAAAATAAATAGTTATTTTTCCGTCTTGTACGCAATTCTTTCCAACTGTTAACTTTTGGAATTGCTTTTCGCCTTGAGCATCAAAATCAGCGTTAATCAGCTTAAGCTTTTTACCATCATCACCTCTACCTTCTATTGTTCTTGTTATTTTTGAGCGAATAATAAAGTCTTGATCTAGGTTTGTATCAATTAGTGAGAGATAGTCATTATCATCAAACTCTCTATCTAGAATATGGGTAATGGTTGCATCTTCATTCTTTGATTTTAGGCAGGTTCCTATTTTTTCTATTTCACGAATAGACAGCAGCTTTTTATTAAAGTAATCACCAGATTCATAAAGACTCTTGGCCTCTTTATCTCCCTCAAATGGCTTTCCAGCCTCTATTTTCTTAATATGCTCAGCTTTTAAAAACTTAGGGTCTTTATTGCTGTAGCTTACATGCGATAGTAGATGCACAGCCTTATCACCAGGTACTAATGCAACTGCGTTATGCGTGCTGTAACCATTGATAATATCCCCGTCCAGACTCCTTACTTTACCTAGATTTTCAGTTTGCTTGCTATGTGGCTTTCTAATATCAGAAGGATCATGAAGAACATCAATTTTACTGGCGTGTGAAAGTTTTTCACAGCTCTGTTCTAGCAATACATCATTTGTTTTTATTGGATCTAAATCGGTGCTTTTATTTTCACCGGTAAGTGTACGAATCATCTTTTTATACTCATTGTTATCTTTTGATGAACTGAACAACTTACAACTACCTTCAGTTAATAGCTTTCCTACAATCGTCGATAGATTTTTTTAAAACAACTTTCCCAGTTAATTTTGAAAAAAGAGGGGCAGCGTAATCGGCGAAGTTTAACATTTATACTCATCTCGTTAGTCTTGTTAAAAAGACAAAGCATAGTCATTTTTACACAATATTTCAGCATTATTTTGCTGATTTAAATTTTGGGTAGTTTTCAGGTCTAATAGCGCAAACCACAGATTATAAATTGCCTGCTCTTTCTTTCTCTCCCTTGGTCAGTGACCTGAAGGCTTGTGTCTTTTGTGGCATTGAGCGCGGTTAATCGTGAGACTCACGCCCTTGGGTGTTGTGGTTATTCGTTTTTGCTCAAAGGCGTTGAGAATAGCGAGCCTTCAGGTCACTGACTGGTCAATAGAAGGAAAACCTCGTATGGGGCGACAGCACAGTTTATTCAAAAAAGTCGATCAAGTGTTGGCACAAGATCGGCAATACTCGTATCGCACGCGGCAAGAGCACCGGCGTATCGTTCGGCAATGTTTTGCTGACTGGGCGAAGTTACGGTTGCTACCTTATCGACTTGATCAATTAACACGGGATCACTTTGTAGAGCTGGTTGCTTATTATCGCCAGCAAGGCAACAACGACAGCACCTTAAAAAATAAGCTCGGCGCGTTACGTCATTTTATTGCCTTAGCCGAATTAACGGTCAGTATTCCAAGTAATGCGGAACTGGGGATCCAGCGTGATGAGTGCATCACACCGCAGCCGGTTGTACCGACACCCTCGCTGTGCCACCCGATCACTCAAGTGTTAGTGGCATTACAGCAAAGCTTTGGTGTGACCCGCTTCGAGGCAATTAAGGTGTTGCTCTCATTCATTCAAACCACCAAGCAATTATTATGGATTGATCGCACCTTGGCTCATAACCATAAAACACGCCAGATTCCGATTGTGACGAGTGAGCAAAAAACTTGCTTGCAGCAGTGTAAGGAATTACAAGCACGGTATTCCTTGGAATACACGCCAGAACTCGTGACGTATTGTAATCGGCTTTATCAAGCGGAGTTAGGGATTTTAAAGCTCAATCCACGTCTGTCTTACCGGCAACACTATGCACAACAACGCTACCAAGCGTTATGTCGGCAGGATGAGAGTGATCAGGCTATTCAAACCTTGTGTCATGAAATGGGCTGTCAAAGCACCCATCGTATTAAAAAGGAGTATTTGCATGAGCTTACAACCGCTTAGACGATTAAACTATTCGTTGTTTGAGTTTATGAAACAATATAAAGGCAGCAAGCAAATGTCACATTCAACCCGCATCTGCCGGACTAATCGGTTACGAGCCATGTTTGCTGAGCTACACGGTTTGGGTTATAAAATTAAACACATTCGAGGGTTAAAGCAAAAGCACGTTGCCTGCTTAGTGGCACACTGGCAAGAAAAAGGGATTAGTGTCGGCAGCATTAAAAACCGCTTATCTGACTTGCGCTTTGTTTGTCGCCAGCTTGGCAAACACCGCTTAGTCCAAACCAATGACTTTTACCAGATAGGCTCTCGGCAATTAATCCCTACGGAAAGTAAAGCGATTCATTCGCCCAACTTTCAAGCGGTGGATGATGAACGGGTCTTATGTTCGTATGAGCTGCAGCGCGTCTTTGGTTTACGGGCAGCGGAGTCCATTAAAATTATTCCCACCGTTGCTGATCAGGGCAATCAGCTTTTTATCTATCGTACCTGGGCGAAAGGTGGGGTGGAGCGATACATCCCCATTCAAACTGAGGAACAGAGATATTGGTTAGACAGAGCAAAGGTGCTTGCAGCAGGTGGCTCCTTAATTCCACCGAATAAAAGTTACATTCAACAAAACAAACACTATTATTGGGTGGCAAGTAAAGCAGGGTTAAGTAAGCTACACGGCCTACGTCATGCTTACGCGCAACGGCGTTATAAAGAACTCACAGGATGGGAATCACCGTTGAACGGTGGGCCGAGTCGTAGCTCATTAAAAGGCGAGGATGCCATTTTAGATCGCAAAGCCCGTTTTCAGGTCTCAGTCGAGCTAGGTCATGGTAGGCTGTGGATTACGAGTAGCTATTGCGGGACGTAGAAAAGTTAACGTTTTCCCCAATCCAGAAGGACTGGTGATCATGGTGCTAACACGGTGATTTTTTTGCTAGGTGTTTTAAACGTTTTCGAGTAAACTGCGTGCCGTTTTAGCAATGAAAGAAAGGGTGGCTCGGTTACTGATGGCAATGTCTGCAAGTAAAAAAGCATTAACCTTGTATACAGCGTCCGATGAGATTGATAATCATCGCACACGCCTTGCTTTAGCAGAAAAACACTTGTCGGCTGAGATCATTGAGGTAGATCCTGCTGCCCCTCCTCGAAGCTTGTTAGCCGTTAACCCTGCTGCGGAGCTTCCTACATTAGTTGATCACGGGCTTGTCTTACCAGAGTCGTACTTAATTATGCAGTACCTTGACGAACGTTACCCCAGCCCTCCCCTACTCCCTGACAACGCAGTGTTTCGTGCGGAAACGCGGATGAAGGTCATGCAATTAGAGCGTGATTGTTATCCCTTGTTTCATCAGATTTTAATGGGTAATGAAAAAACAGCTAAACCTGCTCGTAAGGCGTTGCAGCAAGCCTTACTAAACTTTGTGCCATTGGTTCAGGAACCAGAAGCCCCTTATTTAGGCGGTGAAACCATCTCACTGGTAGACTGCTGTTTAGCCCCGTTGCTATGGCGTTTACCTGTTCTAGGTATTAAACTACCAAAACGTGCGCAACCGCTGACAGATTATGCGGAACGGGTTTTTGCGCGCAAGGCATTTCAACGTAGCTTAACTCTGACTGAACGTGAGATACACTTAGACCCTTTAGAGTAAGAGGTGTTCAAAATCGGTGAGTTAAAAAATCATGGGTTAACACACGAGTGCTAAAAAGAGGTTTGGTTAAAACAAAATGCTTACGAAGCTGGCCATGTAATGTTTTCTAAGTACACCCGTAATTGGCTGCCATTGGAAAACTGCTGTCGAATCAAAGTGTGCTTACGACCTAAAATAATGCGCTTGACCTGTTGAGGTAAACTCGCGTAGTAAGACTTACCACCCAAGAGGTCATAGAGCACGGCAATCAGATCAATCATGTCTTGTTGGATTCTGGCTTTTGTGCTGCGACCAAAGTGCAACACATCAATGAAATTAACCTCAAAGCTTAAGCCGTGTTTTTTCATTAAGATATTATTGAGATGGATGTCACCGTGGTATTCACCTTGCAAGTGAATTTGTTCGACTCCTTTGGTAATCGCATAAAAGAGGTGCAAGGCTTCAAACACAGGTAGACGTTTCTCGTTCTGTCTCGCTAAATACTCTGAGAGCATCTCCCCATCAATAAAATCAGCAATAAGAAAATCAACGGTCTTTTTTTTAAAGACTAAGGTATCTAAATGGTGATACTTAATGACAATCGGGCAATGCTGTAGAGCATGGAGTTTTTTTGCGTACTCAACAGGCGGTACTGAGTGTTTCGTGTAGCGATGTGGGTAAAACAATTTAGCTGCTCGAATAATGCCAGTTGTCAGTTCTTCAACCTTGTAAACTTCGCCTTCCCATCCTTGCCCTAAAAAACTAATCACGCGATACTTTTTACCGAGCATTCGCCCCGAAGGAAAATCATAGCGCGTTGTTTTCATGGATGACGACTCACTGGTTGGTTAGGCGGTAATTCTGCCACTGACTTTAACGGTAATGTAATCAAGAATTTGCTCGGCAATGGTTTCACCAACCACCAGCTCTAAGCCTTTAAAGCCAGGGGATGAATTGGCCTCACAGATTTTATACCCCTCCTCATCAAACAATAAATCAATACCTGCAATATCAAGGTTAACCAGTCGTGCAGTTTCAGTGGCCAGCCACTCAATTTCAGGAGTTAGCGCAAAGGACTCTACTTGGCCACCGCGAGAAAAGTTCGCCTTAAAGCTTGTTTCCGAGTAACGCTTCATGCAGCCAATGACACGACCACCAAGCACAAAGACCCGTAAATCACGACCTCGACTGTTGCTGACAAACTCTTGCAAGATGATGTTTGGCTTAGTGTGCTGACTATCGATTAACCCCATGAGATCGCTAAATTGTTCAGGTGAATCACACAAATAAACACCCTTCCCTTCGGTACCGGTTAAGTTCTTCACAATCACGGGGAAGCCAAGCTCACGTTTGACCAGCTCGCTGTCTACGGGAAATTTAACCAGCATCGTTTTAGGCGAGGGCAGATTGCTTTGCGCTAAAAGCTGATGGATGTGTAATTTATCTTTGACAATCTCGATGGTTTCAGAAGAGTTACACGAGTACACATTTAATCGTTCCAATTGCCGAATAACTGCCAAGGCAAAATACGGTGTGTTAGCACCAATTCGAGGAATTAAGAAGTCAGGCAGCGGGGTTGGTTCACCATCGACCAAAATGCTTTTGCGGTCATCTCTGGTCACCACGAGCTCAAACTGCTCAGGGCTATACACTGTTAGATCAATCCCTTTTTGTTGGCCAGCCTGTAACAGGCGATTGATCCCGTAGGCATTCGTACCGAGGTCTGCTTGTTTTTTGGAGTACAGGATCCAGCCTTTCATGCGCCATTACCTTTGTGTAAAAGGGAGCATTATTTCCTTGCTCAACCTAAAAAGCTACGATTATTTTCAGTCTGACGCTAAAAAAAAGGGCGGGGATTGACTTGGTCTATTTTACGTGAAATTCTCTAGGCATCACGGCCTAGCCACAGTAAAATAGCGCACTATTTAGGACTGATTGCTGGCTAGCTTGAAAGAGACCAGATCAACAACCGCAATCGTCATCACACCTGTTTTGTGTGGTGGCCTGTGAGCCACTTAGTTCTGCAAGGTCATTGATGTAAGGACGACAAATGAAGAGTAAACACGCCATTAAGCATCACGATCTTTTCTTTAAAAGCTCCCTTTAGGACATCGAGATCGCCAAGGATTTTTTTAAGGCGCACTTGCCTAAAAAAATCCAAAAGATGATTGACTGGGAAACACTGCATTTAGAAAACGATAGCTTCATCGAAGAAGATTTCCAAACTGCGTTTACGGATGTACTCTACCAAGTGAAGCTCAAAAAACAGTACGGTAAAGAGCAGATTTTTTTATACATTTTGAGTGAGCACCAATCCACCCCTGACCCCTTAATGGCATTTAGACTGTGGTATTATCGTTGCAAAATCTGGGATCGGTTTTTAAAACAAATTGACAAAAAAGAGCAAAGCGACACACTTAAACTGCCATTAATTCTTAATTTGGTTTTCTACAATGGTAAACAAAAACCCTACCCGTACACGCTCAATTTCTTCGACTTGTTTGAGGATGCGGCACTCGCCCAAGAGCTTTACAATGCCCCTGCCCCATTGATTGATTTATCGGTCATACCGGATGATGAGCTATTAACGCATGGGCATGTGGCTGCCATGGAGCTATGCCACAAGCACGCGTATAGCCGTGATCTTATACCAATTATTAAAGCGTTAATTCAGCATGACTTGCTACAATTAATCAAAACACTTGATGGTGGAAAACACATTTCTAGACTGGTAAAATATGCGCTAGAGTATGAGAAAGACAACTATGGTAGTGAAATTGTCACGCTTTTAGCTGACGCACTACCAGATATGAAGGAGACGATTATGTCTGCAGCAGATCAATTACGGCAAGAAGGCCATAACCGAGGGATGCAACAAGGAATGCAACAAGAAAAAATTTCCATTGCTTCAAATCTATTGAAAGAGGGATTAGGTGAAGACCTTGTGACTAAGGCTACTGGTCTAGATACAACAACGCTAGCTAATCTAAAAAAAGAAATTGCAAAGCAGTAAGTTAGATATAACTTTTAGAGAGGTATAAGCGGTCAAGTTGTTCTAAATCGTCACTTAAAACACGCTACTGATCACCCGGTAGCTCTGGTAAGCCAAGCTCTTTTAAAAAAGTATTATGCTTTTTTAAAGCAGTAGAAATATCGCTTTCTATGTTATGTAGCTTTTTATTAACCTCAGCTAAATCAATTTCTTTTTCTGGTTCTGCGGTACTCACATAACGAGAGATGTTGAGATTATAGTTATTCTTTTCTATTATCTCTTGCATAGACACTCTACGCGAGTAGCGATCTTCTTCTTGACGAAATTGGTAGGTCGAAATAATCTTTTCTATATCTTGAGTTCTTAATTTATTTTGTCGCTTGCCTTTCTCAAAGTGCTCACTTGCGTTAATAAAGAGTATATCATCAGGTTTTTTACATTTTTTAAGAATGACTATACAAACAGGAATACCTGTTGAGTAAAACAAGTTTGACGGCAGCCCTATTACTGAGTCAATACTTCCATCATCTAAAAGTTTTTTTCGTATGCGTTGCTCTGCTCCACCTCGGAACAAAACACCGTGCGGCATGATAATTGCCATTGTTCCATCATCCTTAAGGTAATGAAAGCCATGCAATAAGAAAGCAAAGTCAGCGGCTGACTTAGGTGCTAACCCGTATTGCTTGAAACGAATGTCATCAGCGTACATATCAAGAGGTTCCCACCTTAAGCTAAAAGGTGGATTAGCCACTATTGCATCAAAATAGGGTTTTTTAGCGGGATTGGTTTCACGCAGCATCTCCCAATCATTCTTTAATGTATCACCATGAAAAATCTCAAACTCTGAATCTTTTAGCCCATGCAAGAGCATGTTCATACGAGCTAAGTTAAAGGTAGTGATATTGCTTTCTTGACCATATATTTTTCCAATACCATGATCGCCTAGCTGGTGACGTACATTCAAAAGTAATGAGCCTGATCCACAAGCAAAATCAAGGATACTTTCCAGGTATTTCTTTTTACCAGCTGATGGATCCTGACTATCTAGCACAACGATCCGAGAAAGAATGGTTGAGATTTGCTGAGGGGTATAAAACTCACCTGCTTTTTTACCACCACCGGCTGCAAACTGCCCTATAAGGTATTCATAGGCATCGCCTAATGTATCTTGATCGGTTGAAAATTCAGCGAGCCCATCAGCGATCTTACTAATGATCGCACATAATTTATCGTTTCGATCTACAGGGCGTTTACCTAGTTTTTCGGAATTAAGATTGATTTCAGAAAATAAGCCTTGGAAGGTGCTTTGGAAGGATTCGTTTTCAATGTAATTAAAACCATCCTCTAGTGTTTTAAGCAGTTCTTTGTTATGGGTTCGTGCCAGTTCGGCAATATTGCCCCACAAGTAATTAGGTTTGATAACATAATGCATGCGTCTTCGCATGACTCTCTCAAATTCTTTAACATCAGTCTTTGAGCTTTGCTCATACCAATACTGTAGTGGTGTAATATTATCCAAGCATGAAACTTGAGGATACTCCTCACCAAGCTCGTTTTTAGCTGCTTCTTCATAATTATCGGATAAATAACGTAAAAATAAAAAGGATAACATGTAATCCCTAAAGTCATCCGCATTCATTGCACCGCGTAACTTATCGGCGATTGCCCAAAGAATCTTACCGAGCTTTTTTTGCTGTTCTTCAGTCATATTGTTAATCCTCTTGCTTTTGTTCTGCTAACGCTGAAAATATCTCATCGTTAAAGTCATAATTCTGTAAAAAGTCATTCAATATCTGCCTGAAAAACTCTTTGTTTTCTTGCAACATTTGTTGCGGCTCATAAAGTGAATAATTGCCGTGGTTAAGGATATTGATCAGGCGAGTATGTAATAAACCCTCTTTGTCATCATTGTCTTTCTTAATACAATGAGCAAAGCCATTATAGCCATGAAAGCTCGCAGTTTTTTCCAGAATAATTCTAAGCATATTAAAGTGGTAGGTATACAAATCGCCAGATTCAGCAGCTTGCTGCAACTCTACCAACATGGCTACGTGATAAAAAAAGGGGGTATCACCAGTATATTTTAATTCATAGGTTTCATCTTTCTTGTTCTTGCTTAAAAATAACGTTTTTACTAATTTTTTTTCACTTTTTAGCTCATTACAAAGTACGTTAAAAAATAGCGTGTGATGTGAGGAAATCACTGTTTTTAGTGAATGTTTCTCATTCTTAAGAAGTTGTGCTAAGTGATGCGCGACTGCCACCGCGTTATTTTCATCTAATGATGAAATAGGATCATCAATATAGATATACTTAACCCAGCTATAGGCTTCAATATCTTTATCCATCGCTAATTGAACAACAGCTAAGAAAAAGCACCAAATAAACATATTTTCTTCGCCACGTGAAACCTTGATGCTATCAAAATACTCTAAGGTCTTTCCGTTGTTCACTTCCCTTGAAAAACGAACCTGCCAATTATTTGTATCTATTTTAAAGTCAAAGTCAGCATATCTATTAAGAAATGGTCCTAATCCTGTTATCCATTTCCAGTTCTTCAAAGCCAGAAAAAAAACTAGAGTTTGAGTTAAGCTTTAAAACACGGTCACAATCACCCTCAAGATCATTGTCCCAATAAAACAAATCTTCAGTGAACGCATTAAAATACAAGGTATCACGCTTATCATTTTGCTTGCCATATGCTTTAAAAGACATAGAAAGCCGTGTTTTGCCTGTGCCATTATAGGCAAAAAGCAGAATATACTTTTTTTTCTGCAATATACCCCGTAGGTGAGCTGCTACCTCTCTCAATGAATCGAAACGGGTCATTTCCCCACCTCATTCACTGAAGGAAATAACTGCTGCATGAGTCCTTTTTTATGCTCTTCTAGTGTCTCGACTTTCTGAGACTCGGATTTTATCAGCTCATCAAGTGAGGTAAGGCAATCGGCTATTTTTTGTTGTTCTTTAGAGGATAGTGGCAATGCAATAGGAATCTCTTTCAGTTTACTGAGTGTTAGTTTTGGCGGCGCAGCACCTGTAACAAAACAGCTTAAGTCTAGTTTTATTAAATAGTTTTCAAAAAAATAAGGGTTAACATGAATTGGTCTAATAACATGTGCATGATTGTTTACCCAAATTTTTCCAGACACAATAAAAGCAGTCTTATCGTATGCTCCCCACTTTGCCCCATCTTCGCCAACTAGTATTAGCAACTCATCAAAAATAAAGCTATCAACATAATCTACTATACCACTAGCTCCATAGTATGGGTATATACCTTTTTTTCTCTTACTACTAGAAATTGGTTTTCTACGATTATTCAGTATTTCACACAGATCTATTAATGAATATATAGTCCATTTATCTACTTCTGTGAATTCAGGAAAACGAAGCTGAGGCAGGCTATTCCCATCTACTGGAAATAGCTTTTGCATTAACCCTTTTTTATGCTCTTTTAGTGTCTCGACTTTCTGAGACTCGGATTTTATCAGCTCATCAAGTGAGGTAAGGCAATCGGCTATTTTTTGTTGTTCTTTTGATTTGGGTATTGCTATTATTATTTCTGATAAATAACTAGAGTTAATAGCAGGATAGTTTGATCCTGTACTGTTATCTAAAACGCTGTTAACAAATTTATCATTATGAATATAGTGATATAGGTATCCATTTGATTCATGCGCTCTTAACTGAGCATAACCAGTTGATGCAACGTATTCGAGATTATCATTCGATTGAAAAAAATAATTATTTTTTTGATATGGTCTAACCATCTGAAAAATGATATCTCCAACTTTCAAAATCCTTTGGGCTCTACTTGGCGCATCTTTAAGTAAGATTATATTCTTCTTTACCAATACTCCTGACTGAACCGACTCAAGATCAACATATACAAACTTAATTGGTAATTTATTATTTGTTGGGTTTATCTTACACACCTGAATTAGTTTCTTACGTTCCCACTCACCCGCATCCTTAAATTCAGGAAAACGAAGCCTGGGAACAATACGATTTTTTTTTTGGTTACTCATACGTGTTTAAACCTGATATTTCACGACCATTGCTGTATTTTTTTAATAACGGGATTAGCTCTTCCATGAGTGAAAGTTTTTTCTTGGTTCTCTCCCGCCATCCTAAACCCAGGGGAGAAAGTAAGTGCGTCAGTTCTTCATCATCAAATACCTTTCTTCTTAGAATAGTATCTACAAAACCCTGTAGGGCTGCTGGTTCAAGTTTATTGTGCTTGGCAAGAATAGCTATTTCATTCTGGTGTTTATTCTTTTTAAAAGTCTCATATCCTTCATGAATTTGTTTTTCGGTAAGCCCCTCACCGACTTTTAAGGTGTTAATGTAAGCCTCAATATCATCAACATCATTCATGAACTTAGAATCTGATCGAATCAAGCCGATTAACTCATTGCGGGTTAATTTTTGTTTAGATCTCGTACCTTTTGAGTATCTGGCAATTAATTTCATGATATAGTCATAATCAATGAGTTCTGATGCAAAAAGGACAAATTCAAAGTCAAGATCTTCAACTTCACTGGAAGCATCCTTACCTTTTTTACCGTGATCAGATCTTAATCTTTCCGCAACTTCTAAGTAAGCTCCACGAAAACCTTGAAGCTGGTCTTTAGGAAGTAACGTGTTAATAGTTTGTTTTTGTTTCTCATTAAGATCCGTATATTGGTCAAGCTGTGTTTTAGCACGCTGAACTTCTTTGAAGAGATTAATAAATTGACTACGTGCAGCTTCCCCTTTTAGATTAGGCACATCTGAGGGTTTATTTTCTAACCCTTGTGACTCCATAAACTCAGCAAGCTTTTTGACCGAATCATCTAACGTTTCAATAACAGTTTCGGCAGGATCAACCAACCAGATTTTTTTAACCACTTCCGGCGAGCTTTCCCCAGAAAACAAAGCGATTGCATCACTGACCGCATCTTGCTGCTGGCGAAAATCTAAGATATTCCCATAAGGCTTCGTGTCATTAATAACACGATTAGTTCGTGAAAAGGCTTGGATTAAACGGTGATAGGTTAAGTTTCTATCAACGTACAGAGTATTGAGAAACGGCGCATTAAACCCTGTCAGTAACATTTCAACAACAATCAGAATATCAATTTTCTGGTTATGAGGCAGATCACGGTTAGGAAACTCCTGAGATTTAACGCGGCTTTGCACATCACTGTAATACTGAGTAAACTCAGTAATTTTATGATTCGTTCCATACTTAGCATTATAATCTTCTATTATCTGTATTAGTGCTTGTTTTTTCTTTTCAGGTTCTACTGTATTATCACGCCGCTCTTGATCGAGATCTTCTTGCATCTGCCTCACATCTTTATTTCCCTCCGCTGGAGGGGTGAAGACACACGCTATGTTTAATGGTTTAAATTCAGGATGAGTCGTTAATCGCGCTTCCTGTAGGTTTTTAAAAAGCTCGAAATACTCAATTGCGTCATCAATTCCTGCGGTAACCAAAATCGCATTAAACTTTCTGCTAGCTGTAGCAGCATCATGTTTCTCAAAAATTGAGTTAATAATCGCTTTCTTAGTGATCGCTTGGCCTGGCTGAGGCGGATTCTTTCCCTTCGGTTTATAGTAGTCTAAGTGAAATTTGAGTACATTGCGGTCTTCAATAGCATGAGTAATCGTATAGGCATGTAAAAGTCTCTCAAAAACATCCTTTGTGGTTTTAAGGGTTTTTTTCTCACCCTCTATTTTATAGGTTGATGAGTTTTGCTCAAAAATCGGCGTCCCCGTAAAACCAAAAAGCTGCGCGTTAGGGAAAAACTCCTTGATAGCCGCTTGGTTATCACCAAACTGTGATCGATGGCATTCATCAAAAATCAAGACAATCCGCTTATGACGAAGCGGCTCAAGCTGTTTTTTATAATTTTTCTTATTGCTACCACTTAAGGCTAATCCAAGCTTTTGAATGGTGGTGACAATGACCTTATTAGAATAATCATCTGAAAGCAATCGGCTTACTAGATCTTCCGTGTGCGTGTTTCTGGTTACACAGCCCTCTTGAAAACGGTTGAACTCTTCAACAGTTTGTTTGTCGAGATCTTTACGATCAACCACAAAAAGGCATTTTTCAATCTCAGGGTTTTCTTTGAGCAGTGTTGACGTTTTAAATGAAGTGAGCGTTTTACCACTACCAGTCGTATGCCAAATATAACCGTTACCACAGTTTGTGTGTACACAATCCATAATTGCCTTGACAGCATAGATTTGGTAGGGACGCATAATCATTAGTTTTTGCTCACTATCGACCAAAACCATGTATCGACTAATCATTTGGCCAAGTGTACATTTTGCTAGGAACTTTTCAGTAAAGGTTTCCAGATGTGTAATTTTTTTATTATCCTTGTCAGCAAATTGATACAAAGGAAGAAAACGTGTTTCAGCATCAAAACTAAAGTGTCGCTGATTGTTGTTAGCAAAGTACCAAGTATCATGTTGGTTGCTCACAATAAAAATCTGTAAAAAACACATTAAGGTTCTGGTGTAACCGTTACCAATATCACTCTTATATTCGATAATTTGCTCCATAGCTCTGCTAGGACTAATTTGTTGGTTTTTTAGCTCAATCTGAACAACAGGAATGCCATTAATTAATAAGACCACGTCATAAACATGATGGGTATAGTCAGTATTGAGTCGAACTTGGTTAATAACCTCAAAGGTATTTTTACACCAATCCTTTATGTTAACTAAGGTATAATGGAAGGGCGTGCCGTCATCACGCTCAAAGTAATTATTTTCCCTTAATAATTGAGAAGCCTTGTAAGTATCTGCAGTGATCACTTGCTCAAGTAGTCGCTCAAACTCATTGTCAGTTAATCTAACGCGGTTAAGCGATTCAAACTGATCGCGAAAGTTTTTCTCAAGTAATGCTCTGTTATCAATATCAGATCTATAGCGATATTTCAGATCAATAAGCTTATTGATTAACTCTTTCTCAATATCTCCTTCTTTCACGTGTCCATTATCCTATTCAGTTTTGTTTAACTGCTGACAGCAGTATATTTGGGTGAAAATTCATAAGCGTGATTTTTCAGATATACTCCATTAACCAGACAATTCATTTTCAATATCTTTAGTTTTTTATTATACATAACTAACAAGTTAATATGATTTTTAACCTCGCCTTCTCTACAAATTTCCACTATTATCCTCTCGTTTTTGGTTATATATTCTTGCTATTTCCAACAAGTAACTCATTAGTTTATTATTTCTATCACTCAAAGCCCATGAATCTAGAATCATATGATCAAAGCCTGAAAGATTAGAATAGTAATAACCTATATCATATTTATGATCTTCAAGCAGGTGAAGTGTTTGTTTAAGCTTCACAAGTTGATGATGATTAGTATAGGTTTCAGTAGTTTTCTTTCCCGAAAGCCTATCGTCAATTTCCTGTAAGGAATGAGTAATTAAAAAAGATAATTGATTCTTTATTTTTGTCATCCTAGACCTCCTGTAAATCTTCGCTAGGATTTGCAACAAAAAACTGGCTCTGCCCACCGAGATATATGTCTTGACTTGCAGCTTTTCCTTCTAAAAATTGAGTGCCAGGAGTAATTTGAAATTGCTTGAACTGTGTCATTTGATTCCACTGAGGTTTCAAGGCTAGACTATCTCTTGAAGCAGGAAAGGTTTTAAATAAATAACGGCCTTTGGGTGACGCATCAATCCCATCATAATAACGAATCCCATATGAGTTATGACCAGCTGTTTTTAGGTTAATAGTTCCACGTTCAAATGAGTTAATAATATTTGCATGTTGCTCCGCAGGAACCCCAGATTTTTCAAGAAAATCTCCAATAACTTTTGAAGCAACCTCACCCACCGCATCCGCCGCTTCACCTAACGCCTTACCTCCCACCTCGATCGCTTCAACAGCCCCCTGCTCAGCAGGCAAAGCTTCCAACATCCCCATCACGCCACCAAAGAACCCTTCAGGAAATTGACCAGTCGGATCCTTGAATCGATACGGGTTGTCATTGGCATACGCATAGCGATTAAAACTCAACGGATTCTTAGCTTTAAAACCCACGGGATCCGGTTGAATAAAGCGACCAATTAACGGGTTATAATAACGCGCACCAAAGTAGGACAGCCCTGTTTGCCGGTTATGCAATTGACCGGTATACCCTATATGGCGTGTTGCTTGTTGAGCCACAGCTTGTTCCGTGCCATAAGGTAAATACGTTTGCTGCCATTGCACACTCCCCGTGCTGTCTGTCGCCACAATCGGCGAACCCAAAAGATCATTCAGGTAGTACAAGGCGTCACTGACTGTGCCTGCTTGCCCCGCTGGGTGCGTCACTTTCACAATCGGATGCCCTGCTAACGCAATAAAGTCAGTCGCCACCAGGTGGCCGGCAACGTTTTGCAACGTATACGGCATTTGGTTGGCTTGATGCAGCTCTAAAACTGTTGTTGACCCTTTAGCCGTTGCTTCGGTCACAGCCAGTCGGTGATGATTGCCATCATAACGGTAAGTCAATACCTCAGGCTGGCCGAGGCGGTTGTGCCCCGCAATACTTGTTAATGCTTGTGCGGCGTTATACGTGAAACGCTGTGTGCCGTCACTGGTCAGATTGCCAAACCCATCATACGAGAAGGTGGTAGGGTCTGAGCCACCGATTGCACTTAATTGATTGGTCGTGGGGTCATAGGTATACGTGATCACACGACTGCCCATGGTTTTTTGGGTGATGTTACCCGTAACATCATACGCAATCTGACCACTTCCCCAAGGGCCTGACGCATCGGTTAACCAATTCACTGCGTTGTAGTGCAAGGTTTGATTATTCGTGCTGTTGAGCTGATCCGTGAGCTGACTTAAATTGCCAACCCAATCATAACGGTACTGGCGGTTGACTAAAGCTGCGGCTCCTGCTTTTTGACTCACCCTGCTGGCAATGAATTGTCGTGGGGTTAGGGTATCGGTTGTTTTAACGCCGTTCGCGTCTGTCCACGACTGCACTTGCCCATTCGGAAAATACGTGACCGAGGAGACAAACGGTAGAAGCTGGGTGGGTTCATCAAACGCATTGGGTGCAAAATGCAACACGGTGTGATCAGGATAGGTCATGCTCAACAAGTGATCCAACGCATCATAGGTATACTGCAAGGCTAACTGATGCCCTAATGCCGTTAAGGTGGCACTGAGTAAGTGACCGTTCGCATCGTAGGCATATTGCCAAGTGGCTTGTTGGTTGGTCGTTTGGATGAGCTCCCCTTTTTGATCATACGTTCTCGTGATCGGTGACGTACTGGTACCAGGATACGTGATGGTCGTCAGTCGTTGATCCGCATCATACTGATACTGCGTCACACCCGATTGACCCACTTGTTCAGAACGCTTATTCCCCAGTAAATCCCGCCCATAGGTGGTAATACCCGTTTCAGGATTGATCACTTGGGTTAAATACCCCTGCTGATTATAGTGATACTGTCGCTGCCATTGGCCTTGCTGGACTTGCGTAATCTGCCCCAACATGTTGCGCGTTATAGTGGTGATCGTCCCATTGGGTTGTTCAATGCCCATCAGTTGCTTTTGGTTAGGATTCCCAAAAGCGCGGTACTGCTTGGTGGTTACATGACCCAAAGGATCGGTTAGTTGCACCCGATTTTTGGGGAGATACGTCAACTGGGTCACATAGGGATTCGTGAGGGTGTTGCGGTCAGTGAATGACGCGGCTTGTTCAATCCGTGTGATGCGATTTAAGGGATCATAACGGGTTACCACACCCGTGGTTTGATTGGGATAGGATTTAAATACGCACCGCTTCTCTGCGTCATAGCGTCGAATCACTCGGCGATGGATTTTTTGGGTCGTGTCCTCGGTGTCTACGCTGATAGGATTCCCCCAGCCGTCAAATGCGGTTACTTGTTGGCTGGGGCCTCGAATCACGGTTTGAGTGCTGCCGGTGGGACGATCTTGCCAGAGGAGCTTGGTTGGCGCATGCAACGGCGGAGTGATTAGGCTCAATCGATACAGCGGATCATACTGATAGGTTGTGGTATTCCCCAAAGGATCAGTTGCACTTGTTACCGTCCCATTGTTTTGCACAACAAACCGTTTCACTGCCCCTAAAGGATCGGTCACCGTTTGAGGTAAACCGGCTTGATAATCGGCAAAGGTGGTTTTCTGGCCCAGTGCATTGGTTTTTGAGGTGACATTTCCGTGAGCATCGTACGTGTACGTGGTTTTCACGCCGTCCACGGTATGAGTCAGTAAATTCCCCAACGAATCAAATGTACTGCGGAGGGTTTTGACCGGTTGTTTTTGTGCGTTATACAGCGTGGTGTCTTGGAGCTTCACCATCCAATGTGAAGGATTAATAAAATACGTCAGGTCTTTACTGAAGGATCCTTGATCAGACGTTTCTACAACATGTTGCGCGAGTCCTTGGGCATTAAAATTGGCATACTGGGTGAGATAGGTTGTTCCCACGCCTTGACTGTAGCGTGTGATTTTTTTTTGTGTCAGCTCCGCCATGAAGGTACCCATGTTCGGGTCATAAGGGCCACTCCAAGCCGATTGTGAGATAGGATGAACATACACCGGAGCCGTCGAGATATTTTTAAACCCCCAAGTCAATTGGGTGTTTTCTAAAGGGATCCCGTTCAGGGTGGTGATTTCTTTGTCGAGCAATAAGCCCGTTTGAGGGGTCGGTACGGGTGACGTGGTCGTGGCGTAGGCATGCTGGATCGGATCGTAAAACGCGAGGGTAAACAGATCTCTTTGCGTATCAAAGGTATAAATAGTTTTTCGGTCAGGGCCGGTGACCGTGGTGTGCTTGCCATACAGGTAGCTTTGATTATTGGGCATGCGGTCATAGGTGTAAGTCCACGTGGCACTAGGCAGAAAAGGGCCTGACTTTTGAACCCGAATCACATAAGGATCAATCATGCGATCAGGTTGCTTGATATTGACCTCAGCACTCTCCACCATCGGTAAAAACCCATAGGTATAAGCGACCTTCGCACCTCTGGGGTACGTCATATCAGCGAGGACAGTATAAACCTGCGGGTCAGAGGCATCAGGGTCAGTTAACACCTTCCAATTAAATTGCCACTGTGAGCCATCAGGTAAAAGAATCTGGTACAAGACGGGGCTGTTATGTGCCGTGGTGTACTTAAAGTACCAATGCCGACCATCACTGCTGGCCATGTGTGTTAACACCGCCACACCAGCCACATAGCTGTAACTAAAACCCAACTGATACCCGTCACTGGTTCTGACTTTGAGTAACACCCCATTCGCGCCAGCCGCATAGGTATACTGAATCGTTTGTCCGTTTGGACTGGTGATTTGGGTCACAGGGGAAGTGAAGCCCCCTTTGGAGACAACGGTGTACTGAGTGCCATTAGGACTTGTCACTCGGCCTGAATAAATAAATGACCCTTGAAAGCGCGGATAGGCTTGTTTACTGAGCGTTGCTTGCCAATGGTCTTTTGAGTAATACCGTGAGCCGTTTTGCGGATAAAGCACATGGATGCTGCCTGCTGGATCCTGAAAAGCAGGAAAGGAAGCGGTATACGGTGTTTTGTCTTCGAGAATGCCTACAAAGTAATTAAAGCGATAGCCTAATCGGTTAATGTTGTACCCGTAGTTTCGACCGCTCACATCATTCCCCATGACAAAGGGATCCAGCAGCGAATAACTGCCGGTGATCTGTAACGGTAAGCCGTCCCCGCCTGGGATGGCTACTAACGGTAAGTGCAGTGAGACATTTCCTGTAAACGGATCCACGTGCGTGATTTCATGCGGTTTGATCTCAGAGCGATACAGCAAGTTACCGAACTGGGTTGATAAATACGGTTGGGATTGGCTATCGGCCAGTTTCAAGTAGCGGCGCCAGTCCTTCTCCCACCCTTGGGCGTGAGTGGAGGCGGGTTTGCTGGTTTTAGACTGAGCATGGCTGCTTGAATGAAGCGTAGAAAAAAAGGGCGGGGGATTAGCTGGCTTGACCGAATCCGCAAAACCACTGGCCATGACCAACAGGATAATCAGGGCAACACTCACCCAAGTGACAAGCGTTGAGTACAAGCTCAGCCAAGGGGACTTCACCCTCGCCTTGGTAAATTGCTTTGCGCTTACTTCCGCTTTATCCCCGACTCTCATCACACGTCCTTGTTTGGCCACGCCATTCAACAGGCGCGACTATACAAGAATGCATGAAGCCTGGCTAACTCTTTTGTTAATCCCGCCGTAATTTGACCAAAAATCAAACTGCTGCTAATACGTTGTAAGTAATAGACCTTCTGCGAAACTAAATACTGGGCGAGCTTATGCTCGTTTGTAGTTTTAGAATCCGGCTTGAAGATTGAGAATCCCAGCAATAATATTAACCCAACTTTGCCCTTTCTAAAATTAAACCTATCCAAATCAATGACTTACATTTTAAAAAAACGTTTAGGGTCACTACAACTTAACAAATTGTTTTTTCAGTGTGCCCAGGTTGTGAATTCATGCCTAACGATTTATAGATCACAACTTGCTCTGGAGTTGCCTTTGAGGTTCTTCTAACAGAAAGTAGTTTATTATTTTCAAGCCGCATCGTAGTCGTGATACGAACCTGAGTGCTAAAAATCTGCCGTATAGTTTGCCAGCTACTATCAATGCTCTGCAATTTAAGTTGATGGCGAATAGTGTGTAGTAAGTGATAAGCAAGAATACTAATAAACAGATGGGCATCAACTCGCTCTTGCTTTTGATGGTAGATAGGACGCAGGCCTAACTCTGATTTTAATGATCTGAATGCCGATTCAACATCAGTTAGAGTTGTATAGATTCTCCAAATTGTTTTTTCATCTAAATCCATTCTGTTACTACGCAAACAATATGCGCCCAGATTCTCAGAGTTAACTTTACTCCAACTGATTTTCGTAACCTTATCAGCCTCTGAATCAAGCGTGATAGTGTATCGACCTGAAACACGTTTATGGCGCTCCTTTATTCGACCTAAACGCAAGGTTACTTTCTCAATTGCTTTCATTCCAGTTTTTTTAGTGAGTCCATTAGCTAACTTAATTAATTCCTCTTCGAAACGAGTCTCAGCCTTACTAATCATATTTAAGCTTTTTTCTTCCTTAGCCTGAGAATGGCAGTACAGTAAGACTTCATTTGCTTCAGTATCTTTAATTAATTGCGCTGTAACCGTATTATTTACTGATTCTTTTACTAGCACTTTATCAATGTTTTCATCGACAACAGGCAATGCTCTACGGCTCACTACAATATAATGGAAACCTTTTTCAGTAAGCCATGAAATATTTTCTTCAGTTGCAAAACCAGCATCTAAGATAATTGTTGCCTCTGGCTGTGCATGAAGCTCAGTTAGCATTTCGGATAATGTTTTAGGCTCGCTAACATTCCCTTTGAAAAATTCACTGCGTTGCGGGAACCCTGAGCCATCCAGCACGAGCCCTAGAGAAACAAGCGGACAATCAGACCGCTTCTCCTTTGATCGACCATGCTGTGCGTGATCATTCTGTAATGCTCTACCCTCAAAGTAGGTATTGGTTATATCGTAGAGAGTGATCACCTGATTTAAACTAAAGAGATTTTTCTCACGTTCGAATAATTGATCTTCAATCATTTGCTTATGTTTGAGTAACTCATCAGCAGTCTTATAGAATTTCTTGAGATAGAGCGTTATTTTGTCTGTAAAAACCAACTTCAGTACTTAGAAAAACCTTTAAAATTCTAAATGGCACTCTATTGTACCTGTCTCATCGCATAATATCTTAAATTAATTATGCTAATCAATCTAAAAAATTATTTATACCTCAAATTTTACTCCTCTCAAAATAAATTATTAACTTTTAGGTAATAGCAATTATATCTCGTTAATAAGAACAAGAATGATCTATCCTAAAACCCTATGAAGCCTTATTATTCACTTCAACTTAAGTATCTAGGTGATCCGCTCCACTGGTCATCAATTTCCACTAAAACAGCTGATACGAGCCTTAGGCACGATTCAGTATTAGGGAAAATTCCAACTGTATGCGTCCTTCTTTTTACCTCTCTGTTTACGCGCTCAGCTATGTTACTGGTTCTTAATCTTTTTTGATGCGGCCTGTCAAAGTTCATCACTACTAAGCCCTCCGGTATATTCACTTCCAACCAAGAAGAGAGCTCTGGTGCTGTTTGCTGATATTTATCTACCGCCATAGCCAATAGTCTTTCCGACTCATGAATGTTTGAGGCATTAAATATAGCTGTAATCTCCTCAGCTACTGGTTCCTTCATTGAGCGCTTTGGTATGTGAGCCTGAGCATTTTGCTGCAAATGAAATTGGCAGCGTTGCCAAGGAACACTGGGGAACACAGCTCTTCTAGCGGCTTTTAGGCCAGTATGAGCGTCGCTAGTAATCAACTCAATACCATGTATACCTCGCTCAACCAACTGCTGAAGAAAATCACGCCAATGTACCTCAGCCTCTGATAACGCAACAGAAACACCTAGCACTGTTCTCTTGCCGGTTGATTCATCAAAGCCATAGGCTATCAATACCGCACAGTCTTGTACTGTGCCGCTAGTGCGCACCTTCTCATAACGTGCATCTAGCCAAAGATATTTTATCTTTCCTAACGGCTTATTTCGCCATTTCTTTAAATCTTCATCCAACAATTTAGCGCAACGGCTTACCTCTGTGCTTGAAATATCTGTTCCACAGAGTTGCTTTAGCACCTTTTCAACTTTGCGCGTGGAAACCCCATGCACATACATTTCAGCGACAGCCAGCTTAAGTGCTCTATCAGAGCGTACACCTCGCTCTAAGACTGATGGATAGAAGGCTTCATTGGAGTCTCTAACCTGCGGTATCTGTAGCTCAAGCTGACCTTGACCTGTGTTAATTAACCTTGGTTTAAAGCCGTTCGCATATCCGTTTCTATCGCCAGTTCGCTCATAAGGACTGGCATTTAAATGGCGCTCCCTTTCTATTAACATAGCCTCATTCATCAACCTGGAGACAAGCTTAGGTAAAGCTTCAAACCCCTCCATCGCTAAAACATGTATGGCTTCTTCGATTAAGTTCTCATTTTTATAGCAGCTCATTGTCATTCCTCTTTTTTGGTTAAGTTTACCTTAAAAGGAATTTCTAATCTGACTGAGTCGCCTGCTTATTTTCAGCAAGTCAATGGAATTTACAGAAAGGATGGCGCACTAGCTTTCTTGAGTGATAGTTCTGAGAAATCAGTACCCAGTAATTCATCTAACGCACTTTGATTGCTTAAATAATAGTGCGTACTTAAATCACTTCCTGGGGCAACCAAACGCCCAATGATGGTAGCAAGCATCAGATGACGTTGTTTTTGATTAAAACCCAAAGTCCTAAACAATTCTTCAAGTTGTAATTGGCTAGCAGCATGTAAGCCCAACGCCTCAGCTCCAACGTGTCGTATGTCCTCACTCTCAATGGAGTTAACATCCACTGCTTGAAAGTCAGGTTCAACCGCGCTTACTGAATTAACAGCAATGCTTGTCTCATTGTCATCTGCAAGCCTAGAGCGAATGCGTTTTACATACATTTGCGCCTGTTTTTCCAGATGTGCAGGTATTGAAATTAACGTGCCTTGACCCGTTAAAATTTCCTCAATACGGTCAGCAAGCAATTTCCAACTGTCCTTCTTTACTGAAAAATTTGCACCAAGGTTTAAAATCAGTCTTTGACGTACTTTGCCGTCAGCAGTGCGATGAGTATCAACAAGTCGGTAGGTTGCGTAAGACTTACCTGTCCGAGGACTCTTTTGTGTAGAGGTTCGAATATACATAACTCAATACTCTCATCACTTCACCAGCCCATGCAACCCCTTATTGCTATTATGTGTCACTACATTCCAGGATTCACGTTTCTAGGCAAGTAAAATCAATGGGTTGAGTTAAAAATAGTGATGAAATTTTTGATTTTCAGGGTGAAATGGCCAAACTTGGGTTAAATCTCATATTGTGTTTTCTGCGAAAATTCCTATACACCTCCCCAAGAATGCGGAATTTTTTAAATTTTGAGAATTGATGTTCAACCCTAATACGGATCTTGCTGTGATTACGGTTATCCTCTTTTTGTTGAGTAGTTAATTTGCCGCCTTTGGGCTTTTTATGAGGTAAGTTAACCAAGGGGTCAGTATGTTGAATTCCTTGGTATCCTAGATCAGCATATTTTTCTGCTGGTGGCAGTGGGCTGCCACGTTGTCGGATCTTAATATCATGAACCCTCCCAGGCATTGTTTGAGAGACGTTGATTATTTTTCCGGATGTACTCATTGCTATCTCCACCTTTTGAGTATGTCTTTTCTTTTTACCAGAATAATAATCTTTACGTGGCTTCTTCTTTTTGGGGCGCTGAATAGGCTGCTCCGTTACATCCATTAATATAGCGCAAACCGCATCTTCTGTTAGGGTTCTGTCTTTTTTAATATGAATATGCTTGGCCACTAAGGGTTCTAAGCGTTTAAATAAGCGGCAGACATTACTGTCATCCAAACCAACAAAGTAACCTAAGAATTCATGTGTTACATAAGTGCGATAGTACATCATGAGAAGCAAAAGGCGATCATGGTGCGTGGTGAGTTTCGGGCGCCTTCCCAGCTTACTAAACTCATCATCAAGTGATGACTTCACTTGTTGGTGTATCGTTTCAAAATCATCAAGGGTCAAACCAGTTAACTTTTTAAAAATACGCGGGCGGTTACTGAGTTGCTGATAGCTTAATAGCATATGCCTTTCCATGAATGATTATTAATCAGGCAATTATAAGCAAATTTTAGCTAGTTTCTAGAACTGCCCTTAGTTACGCAGAAGGTCTAATGCTAAAATTTAACCAGAAAAGCCAGATGCTTTTTCTTCCTGATCAAAAATTAGTTTACTTCGCATAAGGGCCATTATGAGGGGTAATAATGGCCTTTTCTGAATAGATTTTACCCAACCCCCGATAAAGCTGGTTATGAGGTGCTATTACTAATAATTGCCATCGGCACTTTTGTTCAAAATCAGCTTGATTAATAGTACTATATACAATATCATTAAGTCTATGGTAAACAAGGATAAGCTTTTTGAAAAAATGCGTAATAATCCGCGTGATTGGCGGATTGAGCAACTAGAGACAATTGCAAAGCAACA
>CBDALO010000044.1:0-44271 GCA_965196985.1 Gammaproteobacteria bacterium
CAACCGACTTAAAAAGGTTGACCTAATTATTCTTGATGAACTCGGTTATTTACCATTCTCTGAAACAGGTGGAGCACTACTATTTCATTTGATTAGTCAGCTTTATGAAAAAGTTTCGTTAATCATTACTACAAACTTAACCCAACTTTGCCCTTTCTAAAATTAAACCTATCCAAATCAATGACTTACATTTTAAAAAAACGTTTAGGGTCACTACAACTTAACAAATTGTTTTTTCAGTGTGCCCAGGTTGTGAATTCATGCCTAACGATTTATAGATCACAACTTGCTCTGGAGTTGCCTTTGAGGTTCTTCTAACAGAAAGTAGTTTATTATTTTCAAGCCGCATCGTAGTCGTGATACGAACCTGAGTGCTAAAAATCTGCCGTATAGTTTGCCAGCTACTATCAATGTTCTGCAATTTAAGTTGATGGCGAATAGTGTGTAGTAAGTGATAAGCAAGAATACTAATAAACAGATGGGCATCAACTCGCTCTTGCTTTTGATGGTAGATAGGACGCAGGCCTAACTCTGATTTTAATGATCTGAATGCCGATTCAACATCAGTTAGAGTTGTATAGATTCTCCAAATTGTTTTTTCATCTAAATCCATTCTGTTACTACGCAAACAATATGCGCCCAGATTCTCAGAGTTAACTTTACTCCAACTGATTTTCGTAACCTTATCAGCCTCTGAATCAAGCGTGATAGTGTATCGACCTGAAACACGTTTATGGCGCTCCTTTATTCGACCTAAACGCAAGGTTACTTTCTCAATTGCTTTCATTCCGGTTTTTTTAGTGAGTCCATTAGCTAACTTAATTAATTCCTCTTCGAAACGAGTCTCAGCCTTACTAATCATATTTAAGCTTTTTTCTTCCTTAGCCTGAGAATGGCAGTACAGTAAGACTTCATTTGCTTCAGTATCTTTAATTAATTGCGCTGTAACCGTATTATTTACTGATTCTTTTACTAGCACTTTATCAATGTTTTCATCGACAACAGGCAATACTCTACGGCTCACTACAATATAATGGAAACCTTTTTCAGTAAGCCATGAAATATTTTCTTCAGTTGCAAAACCAGCATCTAAGATAATTGTTGCCTCTGGCTGTGCATGAAGCTCAGTTAGCATTTCGGATAATGTTTTAGGCTCGCTAACATTCCCTTTGAAAAATTCACTGCGTTGCGGGAACCCTGAGCCATCCAGCACGAGTCCTAGAGAAACAAGCGGACAATCAGACCGCTTCTCCTTTGATCGACCATGCTGTGCGTGATCATTCTGTAATGCTCTACCCTCAAAGTAGGTATTGGTTATATCGTAGAGAGTGATCACCTGATTTAAACTAAAGAGATTTTTCTCACGTTCGAATAATTGATCTTCAATCATTTGCTTATGTTTGAGTAACTCATCAGCAGTCTTATAGAATTTCTTGAGTGATAGTTCTGAGAAATCAGTACCCAGTAATTCATCTAACGCACTTTGATTGCTTAAATAATAGTGCGTACTTAAATCACTTCCTGGGGCAACTAGCCGCCCAATGATGGTAGCAAGCATCAGGTGACATTGTTTTTGATTAAAGCCCAAAGCCCTGAACAATTCCTCAAGTTGTAATTGCCTGGCAGCATGTAAGCCCAACGCCTCAGCTCCAACGTGTCGTATGTCCGCGCTCTCAATGGAGTTAACATCCACTGTTTTAAAGTCAGGTTCTACCGCGCTTACTGAATTAACAGCGATACTTGTCTCATTGTCATCAGCAAACCTAGAGCGAATGCGTTTTACATACATTTGCGCCTGTTTTTCGAGATGTGCTGGTATTGAAATTAACGTGCCTTGACCCGTTAAAATTTCCTCAATACGGTCAGCAAGCAATTTCCAACTGTCCTTCTTTACTGAAAAATTCGCACCAAGATTTAAAATCAGTCTTTGACGTACTTTGCCGTCAGCAGTGCGATGAGTATCAACAAGTCGGTAGGTTGCGTAAGACTTACCTGTCCGAGGACTCTTTTGTGTAGAGGTTCGAATATACATAACTCAATACTCTCATCACTTCACCAGCCCATGCAACCCCTTATTGCCATTATGTGTCACTACATTCGAGAATTCACGTTTCTAGGCAAGTAAAATCAATGGGTTGAGTTAAAAATAGTGATGAAATTTTTGATTTTCAGGGTGAAATGGCCAAACTTGGGTTAACATTTGGAGAATGGCCAACCGTTTTTATGGATGCAAAAATGACAAAGGCTATGCTGGATCGATTAACACATCATTGTGCAATTATTGAAACAGGCAATGAGAGTTTTAGATTTAAAAATAGAAATTAAAAGGAGGCGGCGAGCATTTAATATACAATAAATTTGATGGTCTGGGGGGTCAATATTCGACGCTGATCAGGGGGCAATTTTAGATGCTGATTGACAATTGCTCGCAAAAACCGTCGCGCAGTTTGCCGCACAAGCCAATCTGAGTTTATTAGGTGTGCCGATGGATCATCGTGCCTTAGCGGTGATGCCTAAAAACCTCACGGATTTTGGGCAAGCTGCAACACTGGGGGTTAAAGCCTTACCAGCATTGGTGTTAGTGAACCCCACCACCCGCGAGTCACAAGTGGTGGTCTATGGGGCGTTTAGTCAAGCTGCGTTACCACGCTTAATCAGTGAGCGGGTCACGCAATATCAAGAGGTGGCACAATGACAATATCTCGTAGGAAAAGGAAAGGGTGGTTAGGACTTATTGGTTTACTCACGGGTTGTGTGATGAGTGCTGCTTGTTTCGCTCAAAAGATGGATGGTCAATTGCGCGAACTCATTGCAGCAAGAACACAACAAGCCCTAACCGTAACAACACCCCAAACACGGGGTAGGGCGCAGTCTACACGAAGCGCATTCAACACACCAGCCCAATCGTCCCCCTGGGCCTTAGTGCTGGTGTATCGCGCCACCTGCCCGCACTGTCAACGCTTTGATCCGTTGGTGAAAGACGTGGCAGCGCGGTTGCAGTTACACACCTTTGCCTACACCACCGATGGGCAAAGCTTACCGAGCTTTCCGCATTCACTCTTGGCAACGCGAGACGTCATTCAAACGCTGTACGGCTCACTACCGCATCAAGTGCCTGCTTTGTTTGTGGTGAACGTCAACACACTGGGTCTGACCCCTGTCACCCTGGGTGAAGTCTCGGAACCGGCACTATTGAATCGATTAACCACGGTACTCACTCAACTCAAGGACAAGACTAGACCTTCTGCGAAACTAAATACTGGGCGAGCTTATGCTCGTTTGTAGTTTTAGAATCCGGCTTGAAGATTGAGAATCCCAGCAATAATATTAAATCTCATATTGTGTTTTCTGCGAAAATTCCTATACACCTCCCCAAGAATGCGGAATTTTTTAAATTTTGAGAATTGATGTTCAACCCTACATGCCTATCCGAAAAGCCCCTGTGAGACTTTAGGGGTCGCCTTAACACACGCTCCCAGTACTCTAAAAAACATCGAATCTGGATCATGTCGTCGGTTAAATCTGAAAGTATACTCAGCTAAATATGAGCTGAGATATTTTGAATCTACGCCATGATGAGTACCAATAACCCATGATTTTGCATTTGAAATAAACTTATGTACCCAAGGTAGCCAGCTATCAAGAACCTCCTTATCGCCACTAACTGTTTTACTTTCAACTTTAACATGTTTTAAATTAGTAAAACTGGGGCTATTATCCGTATGTAGCACAGAGTTTTTCTCAACATTTTTGTCAACAAAATTTTGAGCATCCTCCTTATTTTCATTAGCAACAATGACTTTAGCAAAGCCAGCTTTAGATTTATTTCTGCCACAATGGTCAATCCAATCCTTTGACTCTATTGCTACAAGAACATCAGTTTGGTTACCAGTACACCTCTTTCCGAAAACTCCGCCATCTAACTCTATGATATCATTAAGATTATATTGATCATCTCGCTGCCTTAATGCCTCACGAATCTTATGTAACATTCTCCAAGCTGTATCATATGATTTCATTTCTAACTCTAATTGTAATTCTAAAGCTGAAATGCCACGCTTACCTTGCGTCATCAAACATAGCGCTTTAAGCCAAATCAGCATTGGTGTTTTGGAGTGCTGAAAAATTGTATTCGCTCTGAGGCGCACTTCAAAATGACATTCTTTACACTCTCGAATTTCTGGTGACTTCTTTTTGTGCTGGTAAAATTTATCATAGCAACATTTAGGGCAACAAAATTGTTTGCCGTCAAATTTAGCAAGCCAAACCCATGCTCGAGCTTTTTCTTCAGAATCTAGCTCAACCATAATTCTATTAGATTTCATTTGATTATATTGCATCTTCTTGCCTCCTCTAGGAAGCAAGATTAGCAAAAATATTACTTTACAGGGACTTTTCGGATAGGCATGCAACCCTAATACGGATCTTGCTGTGATTACGGTTATCCTCTTTTTGTTGAGTAGTTAATTTGCCGCCTTTGGGCTTTTTATGAGGTAAGTTAACCAAGGGGTCAGTATGTTGAATTCCTTGGTATCCTAGATCAGCATATTTTTCTGCTGGTGGCAGTGGGCTGCCACGTTGTCGGATCTTAATATCATGAACCCTCCCAGGCATTGTTTGAGAGACGTTGATTATTTTTCCGGATGTACTCATTGCTATCTCCACCTTTTGAGTATGTCTTTTCTTTTTACCAGAATAATAATCTTTACGTGGCTTCTTCTTTTTGGGGCGCTGAATAGGCTGCTCCGTTACATCCATTAATATAGCGCAAACCGCATCTTCTGTTAGGGTTCTGTCTTTTTTAATATGAATATGCTTGGCCACTAAGGGTTCTAAGCGTTTAAATAAGCGGCAGACATTACTGTCATCCAAACCAACAAAGTAACCTAAGAATTCATGTGTTACATAAGTGCGATAGTACATCATGAGAAGCAAAAGGCGATCATGGTGCGTGGTGAGTTTCGGGCGCCTTCCCAGCTTACTAAACTCATCATCAAGTGATGACTTCACTTGTTGGTGTATCGTTTCAAAATCATCAAGGGTCAAACCAGTTAACTTTTTAAAAATACGCGGGCGGTTACTGAGTTGCTGATAGCTTAATAGCATATGCCTTTCCATGAATGATTATTAATCAGGCAATTATAAGCAAATTTTAGCTAGTTTCTAGAACTGCCCTTAGTTACGCAGAAGGTCTACTTATGCTGACTAATGCGTTGCGTGCGTTGCTCACGTTCTTCCTGCTTGCACCACTGACACTGGCCAACGCGCAAGTGAGCAGTGATTTGGATAGCTTCTGGCAAGGCTTAGGCTATGCCTCAGACACCACCGGCCCGCATGTCTTTCAAAGCCAAGCAGCAGGGTATTACAGTGCGGGCTCCTTGTTCTTGCGCTCGAAATCGCGTGACTTACAAATTGCCCAAATTGATTTGCCGTCATTAAAAGCGGGCTGCGGGGGCATTAGTTTGTTTGGTGGTGGCGCCTCCTTTATTAACAGTGCTCAGCTCACCCAGTTTGCGAAAAACATTTTATCTGATTCCATTCCCTACGGCTTTCAGCTCGCCATGGAAACCTATGCGCCCCAAATCAGTAACGTGATGACCAAATTACAATACTGGGCACAGCAGATGAATCAAAACAACTTAACGAGCTGTGAAGCCGCACAAGATTTAGTGGGCGGACTGTGGCCCAAACACACCGCTGCGCAACGCCAAGCGTGTCAGGACTTAGGGGTCCAAAGTAATGCCTTTAGTGATTGGGCGTCTGCCCGACAAGGCTGTGGGTTTGATGGCAAGGGCGATTCCACCCTAGATGATCTGAGTAAAAGCGATCAAGGCAAAAAGGTCATTACCCGTAACATTAATCTTGTCTGGCAAAGCTTAGAGAAAAACGGTTTCTTGCAGCAAGACACCGAATTGGCAGAATTTTTTCTGTCGCTTTCGGGAACGATCATTTTTGACAAAAACGGCAAACCCAGTATTTATCCGGCACTGATTACCAATGACAGTCTCCTCAAAGCCTTAATGAACGGCGGGGATGGCACGGATAGAGCGTTATTTTGTCTGTAAAAACCAACTTCAGTACTTAGAAAAACCTTTAAAATTCTAAATGGCACTCTATTGTACCTGTCTCATCGCATAATATCTTAAATTAATTATGCTAATCAATCTAAAAAATTATTTATACCTCAAATTTTTCTCCTCTCAAAATAAATTATTAACTTTTAGGTAATAGCAATTATATCTCGTTAATAAGAACAAGAATGATCTATCCTAAAACCCTATGAAGCCTTATTATTCACTTCAACTTAAGTATCTAGGTGATCCGCTCCACTGGTCATCAATTTCCACTAAAACAGCTGATACGAGCCTTAGGCACGATTCAGTATTAGGGAAAATTCCAACTGTATGCGTCCTTCTTTTTACCTCTCTGTTTACGCGCTCAGCTATGTTACTGGTTCTTAATCTTTTTTGATGCGGCCTGTCAAAGTTCATCACTACTAAGCCCTCCGGTATATTCACTTCCAACCAAGAAGAAAGCTCTGGTGCTGTTTGCTGATATTTATCTACCGCCATAGCCAATAGTCTTTCCGACTCATGAATGTTTGAGGCATTAAATATAGCTGTAATCTCCTCAGCTACTGGTTCCTTCATTGAGCGCTTTGGTATGTGAGCCTGAGCATTTTGCTGCAAATGAAATTGGCAGCGTTGCCAAGGAACACTGGGGAACACAGCTCTTCTAGCGGCTTTTAGGCCAGTATGAGCGTCGCTAGTAATCAACTCAATACCATGTATACCTCGCTCAACCAACTGCTGAAGAAAATCACGCCAATGTACCTCAGCCTCTGATAACGCAACAGAAACACCTAGCACTGTTCTCTTGCCGGTTGATTCACCAAAGCCATAGGCTATCAATACCGCACAGTCTTGTACTGTGCCGCTAGTGCGCACCTTCTCATAACGTGCATCTAGCCAAAGATATTTTATCTTTCCTAACGGCTTATTTCGCCATTTCTTTAAATCTTCATCCAACAATTTAGCGCAACGGCTTACCTCTGTGCTTGAAATATCTGTTCCACAGAGTTGCTTTAGCACCTTTTCAACTTTGCGCGTGGAAACCCCATGCACATACATTTCAGCGACAGCCAGCTTAAGTGCTCTATCAGAGCGTACACCTCGCTCTAAGACTGATGGATAGAAGGCTTCATTGGAGTCTCTAACCTGCGGTATCTGTAGCTTAAGCTGACCTTGACCTGTGTTAATTAACCTTGGTTTAAAGCCGTTCGCATATCCGTTTCTATCGCCAGTTCGCTCATAAGGACTGGCATTTAAATGGCGCTCCCTTTCTATTAACATAGCCTCATTCATCAACCTGGAGACAAGCTTAGGTAAAGCTTCAAACCCCTCCATCGCTAAAACATGTATGGCTTCTTCGATTAAGTTCTCATTTTTATAGCAGCTCATTGTCATTCCTCTTTTTTGGTTAAGTTTACCTTAAAAGGAATTTCTAATCTGACTGAGTCGCCTGCTTATTTTCAGCAAGTCAATGGAATTTACAGAAAGGATGGCGCACTAGCATGGCACGATCTATCAATGCAAAGACAGTGGCAAAAATGCCTGTTTATTTTTACAACAAGGGCATGTTCACATTGCCCCCACGCAAGCGCTGATCTATCGGGTCAATCAATTCCTCATTCAGCTCAGTGACGATTATCAAGCCGATAAAGCCTTAACCACGGCACAAAAAGGCTTTTTAGCGAAAACGAGTTTGCCGGTGTTGCGGTTTATTGAAGTCTCACTGGAATCGGGCAATCAGATTGACACCTTAAGCTATGCGGAGCTGATTGCCGAAGATCTGTTAGCGAAATACCTCGAAGACAGCTTACAACTGATTCAAGCGAGTTTAGCCAACAGTCAGCACGGCGAGCTGTTAAAACCGATTGAAAACAATTTAGCCCGTTCCATGCAAGTAACCCAACAGTTACGCACCAATGCTAATAAAAAGATTCAAGCCGAAGTGGCTCTAATCGCGCAAAGTCTGCACTACCAACAAGCGATTGCGGGGCAATTAGCCAGTCGGTTTCAGGTGAGTTTAGGAGGAGCGGATTAATGCTAGGGGTGTACGTGTTTTCAGACGGGGATGTGGCCACCGAGGTGTTTAAGGCGGTGGCGGCTTTTATCGGTGGGGAAGGCTTTGCCTCGGCCATGGGCATTGGCGTAGTGTTTTCGGTTTTGGGCGCCACCTGGCAATATCTCAAGAGTCATGATTTACTGGTGTTTGCCAAATGGTTAGGGATTTACGTGGCGGTGATGGGTGCGCTGATTGGGGTTCGCGTACCCATTCAGGTGATTGATATCAGTAATCCCATGAGTGCGGCGGGGGCAGTGGATAACGTCCCTTACGGGATTGCGATGCCTGCGCATCTGATCTCCACGCTCAGTCTTGGAATCACACAAGGAATTGAAGACGTGTTTCACACACCGCATGATTTTGATTACACGCACACCGGCATGATCTATGGCGCGAAGCTCTTTTATGCCGCCAATCAAAACACGCATGTCCTTGATATTAAGGAATTTCAATGTGTCAATTGGTAAAAATACCACCAATTAAAATGAGTAATTTTAGCACAGGTATTTTTTATAAAATCGATTTAGTGGTGGGGCAGGGTTAGTTATGACAAACAATAGCCAAAACTAGCTGTTATTTGTTGTTTTGGACGGACTACCCCCTTAGGAAGTTATTAGATTTTTTTCAGTAAGGCGAGTTCACGATGCTTTGATAGCAATTTGTAACGGTTAGGTTGTCTATACCAGCAGTTAGCTAAAAACATTTGGCTACCGCATAGAACACATTCATAGGGGTCAATGTTAAAATTATTTTGCATTAAGGTGCGGTAATTGACCTGGGGTGTGTTTGGATCAGTTTCACCTAATAGGAGTCTGACTTTGGGTAGCATCTCACCTCGCACCCGGTTAGCAAGAAACCCATAATAACGCACCATACGAAAGCCAACATCAGGAATGTGTTGAATAAATCGAGCAATAAACTCTTCCGCGGTTAATTTAAATTGCTTGTAGGTTTTAGAGACGTGATCAAGATAATTAAAACTGAGGCTGCTCCCATCAAAGTTTTTAATTTTTGACTCAGCAATAGGAGGACGTTTGGTGTATCGACCTAAGTATTTAACGTTTTGTTTGTGATTCTTTGAGGGCTTTGCGCAATGTACTACCCATCGTTTTTGGTAAAGCTGATCAAGCAGTTGATTAAAGTTGAAAGTGTGGTTCAGTGTAGAGGCTAACTGATTTGGCAGAATAAGCCCTTTGTCCTGGTGGTGGTTTCTAAAAAGGTTAATGACCTCATAACGCCACATGGACATTAGTGTAGGTTGATGGAAGTAGAGGCTTTTCCATTGTGTTAACTCTTTGTTGATACCACCCAGAGTGATTGACGCATGAAGATGCACATTGCGCTTTAGATCTCTGCCAAAGGTGTGAAGCGCGATAAATACACCGGGTTTAACCCTCTTGTTTTTAGCAAGCTTGAGTAACACCTTTGCTGCTAATGGTGGGAGTAAATTAAGAAGCTCTCTGTTTGTCCAAAAGCAGTCCCAAAGAGTAGAGGGCATGGTGAATGTGATGTGTTGCCATGTAGTGTTGGGTAAGATTGCCATCTGTTGTTGTATCCATACTTCTGTGGCTTTTTTACCACACGATGAACAGCTTTTAGCTTTGCAGGTATGGCGGATGTATTTGACGTGTGAACAGTTTGGATTACTGCAATGATACTCTTTATGGCCACGCATAGGATGTTTGCAGCTAAGCAGCTTAACAATGCCAATGACAATAGCTTCTCTGATTTTATCTTTGTACTTGGTGTGAAAGTTCCACCAGTTCTGATTGGTTACCAAGATTTGTTTGATACTAAAGCGTTTCATTATTCATAGAGTAAAATGAGAAGCGCGTATAGTAGGTGAGTTATTGCTCAGCTACCTGAAGCAATTTCTATAGCAGGTGTGTTATTTTTATTCGTTATTATTCCATGGGCAGGTTTGACTAGTTTGAGACTTAATAATACTCGTGGCTTTGTAAAGACTAAACTCTTAGAGGCTTAGAAAGTTGCCGGCGAAGCCGGCCTGACTTGATATTAAATATTAAGGAATTTCAATGTGTCAATTGGTAAAAATACCACCAATTAAAATGAGTAATTTTAGCACAGGTATTTTTTATAAAATCGATTTAGTGGTGGGGCAGGGTTAGTTATGACAAACAATAGCCAAAACTAGCTGTTATTTGTTGTTTTGGACGGACTACCCCCCCCTAGGAAGTTATTAGATTTTTTTCAGTAAGGCGAGTTCACGATGCTTTGATAGCAATTTGTAACGGTTAGGTTGTCTATACCAGCAGTTAGCTAAAAACATTTGGCTACCGCATAGAACACATTCATAGGGGTCAATGTTAAAATTATTTTGCATTAAGGTGCGGTAATTGACCTGGGGTGTGTTTGGATCAGTTTCACCCAATAGGAGTCTGACTTTGGGTAGCATCTCACCTCGCACCCGGTTAGCAAGAAACCCATAATAACGCACCATACGAAAGCCAACATCAGGAATGTGTTGAATAAATCGAGCAATAAACTCTTCCGCGGTTAATTTAAATTGCTTGTAGGTTTTAGAGACGTGATCAAGATAATTAAAACTGAGGCTGCTCCCATCAAAGTTTTTAATTTTTGACTCAGCAATAGGAGGACGTTTGGTGTATCGACCTAAGTATTTAACGTTTTGTTTGTGATTCTTTGAGGGCTTTGCGCAATGTACTACCCATCGTTTTTGGTAAAGCTGATCAAGCAGTTGATTAAAGTTGAAAGTGTGGTTCAGTGTAGAGGCTAACTGATTTGGCAGAATAAGCCCTTTGTCCTGGTGGTGGTTTCTAAAAAGGTTAATGACCTCATAATGCCACATGGACATTAGTGTAGGTTGATGGAAGTAGAGGCTTTTCCATTGCGTTAACTCTTTGTTGATACCACCCAGAGTGATTGACGCATGAAGATGCACATTGCGCTTTAGATCTCTGCCAAAGGTGTGAAGCGCGATAAATACACCGGGTTTAACCCTCTTGTTTTTAGCAAGCTTGAGTAACACCTTTGCTGCTAATGGTGGGAGTAAATTAAGAAGCTCTCTGTTTGTCCAAAAGCAGTCCCAAAGAGTAGAGGGCATGGTGAATGTGATGTGTTGCCATGCAGTGTTGGGTAAGATTGCCATCTGTTGTTGTATCCATACTTCTGTGGCTTTTTTACCACACGATGAACAGCTTTTAGCTTTGCAGGTACGGCGGATGTATTTGACGTGTGAACAGTTTGGATTACTGCAATGATACTCTTTATGGCCACGCATAGGATGTTTGCAGCTAAGCAGCTTAACAATGCCAATGACAATAGCTTCTCTGATTTTATCTTTGTACTTGGTGTGAAAGTTCCACCAGTTCTGATTGGTTACCAAGATTTGTTTGATACTAAAGCGTTTCATTATTCTTAGAGTAAAATGAGAAGCGCGTATAGTAGGTGAGTTATTGCTCAGCTACCTGAAGCAATTTCTATAGCAGGTGTGTTATTTTTATTCGTTATTATTCCATGGGCAGGTTTGACTAGTTTGAGACTTAATAATACTCGTGGCTTTGTAAAGACTAAACTCTTAGAGGCTTAGAAAGTTGCCGGCGAAGCCGGCCTGACTTGTTGTTTAGTAATGTGCTTTCCAGCCATAACCTGATCATCCTCAGTGAGTTATTATGGCGCGTATATTACCTACTTCTTGCAAAGCTAGTTGGCGTACTTCGCAGAGCTAATTGTCGTCTAACATATGGACGCCCTGCTAAAAAAGTGGCCCCGTATTTGTTAAGCGACATTGATCTGTCCATTGCTTATTGGGAGAACGAGGACACGTTATTAGCTTTACGTGATCGAGCATTAATTTTAGTGGGCTTTCATGTTGCAGGTCGGCGTAGTGAGTTAGCTGATATGCGTTGGGAGCACATTGATTATGCGGAAGAGGGGATGATGATTCGGTTTCCCCGCAGTAAAACGGATCAGTACAGTCAAGGTGCTCGGTGTTCAATCCCTGTTGGCTCCACAAAAAAACGTTGTCCGTTACAAGCGTTGTTGGATTGGCGTAAGGAATCAGGGTATGAATCAGGGCCGGTGTTTCGAGGGTTATCGAAAAGTGAGGCGGTGGTTGATCGAGCGATTAGTCCTTACCAAGTAAATGAGCGGGTTAAATACGTAGCAAGGGATGCTAACTTACCGAATGCGCCGACTATCTCGGCACATTCGTTACGGCGTGGCTTTGCAACGGAAGCCTCTCGGCGCGGGGTTTCCTTGCAATCCATTATGCAACATGGTCGTTGGAAATCGCTGAGGACGGTTTTAGAATACATTGACGAGGGCAGGGTGTTTATGGATAGCCCGCTTAAGGCACTGTACTGACGAAGGCTTTAAATTACCGCTGATAAAGTAAACTACTAACGCAATAATTTTTTCCAAAAAAGAATAATGCAGACCATCACTGAGAGTCCAATAAAGAATAAAAATAAAAAAGGCACTGAAAATAAAGGGCTATATTGTTTGGTCACATAGTCAAAAAGTAAAACTGATATAGCTAAACCAACGGCACCACCTAAATTATGACAGGTTCCAATAATACCCATTGAATTTCCACTATCTTCCATTGGTGTTGATGTCATACCGAGTGTAATTGATGGACTTAAAATAAAACCCCATCCAATACCAAATAAGCATAATGCGAGTAGAATCAGTAGCAGAGTAGTTGTTGCAGATATGTAGGAAAAAATAAACACACTAGTTGTTAATAACACAAAACCACAAAAAAGCACAAAATAGACTGATTTCTTAACTACCAGTCTGTTTATGAGTGTTGAGGTTATTGCAAGTGAAATAGTAATCAGGAGCATAATGGCTCCTAAGTATGGGTATTGAATACTTTGTTCTTGTTTAAGTGCTTGAGGGATAAAAAATAGCGTGGTGCTATACATCGCTGCTAGTCCAGCATTACAAAGGCAGCTTAATAGGAATTTTTTGTTTTTAAAAATTGAAAAACGAATAATAGGTTCTTCAGTTTCTTGCTCGCTTCGATAAAAAACACAAAGCACTACTATACAGAAGACAAAGGTGATAAAGCTTGGGTAGGAAAAGATGCCCCATTGGTGGATGTTAGTGATTAGAGTCAGCATGGCAGCTAGTCCTGATATTAACAAAAAAGCTCCTACAACATCTAAGTTATTTGCAGACTTCCTAATTTGATCACTGTGTAAGAAAATAAAAATCAGGGCAAAGCAAATTGCTGTAATTGGTAGATTAATAAGAAAGATTGAACGCCAGTTAAAATAATAGACGAGCATACTGCCTATAATTGGCCCAAGGGCTAACCCAAGACCATTAACACCAAAATAGTACCCCATGATTTTTCCAACCTGATTTCTTGGAAAATTCTCATTAATGATTGCTGGCGGAGATGTGTAGAGTATTGCTATACCAACACCCTGAATAATTCTTCCTGTGATGAGAATGCTAATTCTATGATGTAGTGATAATGCGGCTATTAATGAGCCGAGAAACAATATAGCCAAACCATAAAGCAATAGCTTCTTTGCACCATACATATCAGCCAGTTTACCCGCTAAGATCATTGTAGAAGATAATGTAATCATTAAGCCAACAATAACCCACTGTAAAACATCTTCTTGTGTCAAGAAGAAGCTTTTAATCTTTGGAATAGCAGTACTAATAACAGTTAAATCAATACATGCTATAAAACTGGATAGGAATACAGCAAGTAAGGCTATGCTGCTAATGTTTGCTGTAGTCCTTTCTTTTTGAATTTTAAATAGATCCATTTACACTTACCTGGGAAGTTATCTTTAATTGTCTGTTCATAGATTGATGACATAGCTTTTGTCATCGGCTTAGGATAAATAATTGTGTCATAGTTACTAAGTGCAGAAATACACAGGATAGCGGGGCATTCTTCTTTTAAATACTGCAAACAGTTAGTGGTGTTAATCTGATTATCTCTTTGTTGGAACATTGCAATTGTCTCATCAAATTCTTCTTTTACTAACCCATTTTCATAAAGTTTGCTAACAGTATCTTTGTACATAGGGTATAACGGATGTTGTAAAAAATAATCCCACCGTTTTATCTCATAAGGGCATTTTAATTGATCTAAATAAGAAACATTGCGTGCTATCCAATCTGTGCCTAATTGATAAGTCAACTCCCAAGATGAGAGGTCTTTATAGTTATGTCTCTGTAGTGTATCTGCTAGCATAATCTGACAGAAAGAAACGTTAAATGTATTAATTCGATTAATAGTCGCTAAGAATCTATCGGCCTCATGGTATTTCTGACCAACGCTTATCAATAATATAATGCGTTTTCCATCAAGCGAGATGGGAGCGGTATGTTCAGTGACAAATCTAGCTTTATATTTCATTTTACTTAACCTAGTTAGGTAGTGCCAAGGGGTGCTGCCTTTATATAATGTAGAAAATATAGCATAATATACACTTTAACTTGATTACGGATGGTGTTTGGATGTTAGCTAGAATTCTCTCTGATGAAAATAATGAATTAACTATTGAGCTCAAGCTTCCACTAAAAGGATCCATGCTTGAATGTGAGGATGCAATTCTTGACGGCCTTAATGAGGTTGGAACATTAGCCACTGAAAAAGCTTTAAGTAAGTTTGATGCAGATGGCTCTCCTATCCATGTTGGAAAAATAAAGCTAACAGCACGAAGTAGAGATGAAGCAAATTACCAAACGCCTTATGGAGTTGCTCGAGTTAAGCGTTATGTTTATCAAACCTCTAAAGGCGGGAAGATCTTTTGTCCTTTAGAAGATAAGGCTAGAATTATCCAAGGATCAACACCGCGATTTGCAAAAATAATCTCACATAAATACTCAAACTTACCTGCTCCTAGTGTTATTGATGATCTCAAGGTCAATCATAACCGTAAAATCTCACATTCATACTTGCAACGGGCAACTGATTTTGTTGGCGGTATTGCACAAGCCAAAGAGGCTGAGTGGGAATATGAAGAGCCAAAGCTTGATGCAGGCATTGAGATGCTAAGTATTAGCTTAGATGGTGCATATGTTCTCACCGTTGATGATGGTTATAGAGAGAGCATGGTTGGAACTATTTCCATGTATGATAAGCATGGTGCACGCCTGCACACAACCTACGTTGCAGCATCACCAGAATATGGAAAAGATGAATTCTTTAATAGGCTTGAAAAGGAAATAAAGCTGAAAAAGAAATATTACCCTGATGCTAAAACAATTGGCGTTGCTGATGGAGCAAAAAATAATTGGCCATTTCTAAAAAAACATACTGATACGCAAATTTTAGATTTTTGGCATGCAACTGAATATCTCGGCGAAGCATCAAAGGCAGTATTTACCAAAAAATCTGAAAGAGATGAGCGTGATGTTTGGCTCGAAGAGAGATGTCATGACTTAAAGCACAAGAAAGGTGCGGCAGGTAGAATACTTGCTGAGCTTAAAGAGCATCTAAATAAAAAACTGAATAAATCGCTTAGAGAAAAGCTAGAAGGAACAATTACGTATTTTGAAAATAATATTAAAGAAAAGCGAATGTCGTATCATAATTTGATTAAGCAGAATGCACCAATTGGCTCTGGCGTCACTGAAGCAGCATGTAAAACAATTGTTAAACAAAGATTAGGCGGATCAGGAATGCGCTGGAAAGACAAGGGAATGAAAATCGTTTTATGCTTGAGAACACTAGTAAAGACTAAAGGCAGATGGGATCAGTTTTGGGAGAAGGTCAATGATTTTGGCGTGCCAGCAGCAATATAGCCTACATTATATAGAGGCAGCACCCGTGCCAAGGTTGTAGTTGGCTTGGATCCTCTGCATTAAATAGTCTCCATATAGTATTTCAGGATAATCTTGATTACTTTTATTGGTTCTCAAATTTGGCATAACACTCACTTTTGCCCTCATATTTGGCTCAAAGAAAAAAGGAATAGAGTATCGATCAATGGGTGATTCATTAATCACTCTATGTGGTGTTGATTTAAATAAATCATTAGACATTCGTCGGCACATATCACCTGAGTTAAGAACAAAAGCATTTTTAATAACAGGTATACCAACCCATTCATTTTGATAAAGGACTTCTAAACCAGGTGTATCTTCTTGAACGACAAAAGTAAAAAAGCCATAATCAGTGTGAGGCGCAATACCATAAGTATTTTCTTGGTTTTTTCCATGTGGATATTTTTGCAAGCGAAGGAAATAGGTTGGTGGGTTAAAATAAGCATTTAAGTAATCTTTTGATTCGCCCATAGCCACTGAAAAAACCCGCATCATCATGCTTGCTAATTTTAATAAGTGATCTCTGTACTCGATCATGACTGGCTTCAATTCAGGTAGTGACTTTGGGTATTGGTTATCGCCATTGAGATATTTTCCTTGTTGGTAATCAGAGCTCTCCTTATTCGGTTCAAAAGCCATAATAAATGCTTCTGATTGATTTGGGTTATCTGTTTCTCCTAGTGTTGAAAGTTTCATTCTAGATTTTTTTATAGGCATATATCCTCTAAAGCAATCATTCTGTTTTATTTTTAGCTTTTCAGTTTCCTCTAGGTTGTGAAATTGATGTGATATTGAAAAAGTATTATTAATCACTTCTTCTGGTACACCATGATTAACTAAAATAGAAAATCCATAGGTTGTATATGCTTGCTTGATTTTCTTTGCAATAATTTGAAAGCCCTCTTCATCATAGAGATCTTTCAAATCTATTATTGGAATAATACTATTCATTATCTATACCTTCTATTTTTTGTAGCTTTCTAATCAGTAAAGCAGAAAAGGGTATTGTAATTGCTGCCTCGGTAATAAAGCGGTAAATCCACGATGAAAAGGTCATAGAGATTAAGTGATTTAATCCAACTCGATACCCAAAGGCAAAGGCAGAAAACAAAACCATACTGACAAAACTAGAGACCAGTATAGAGGTAAGCAAGCATATCGCTGGCAACCAATCTAAATGTTTTTTTATAAAGGCAACTAAACTTGCATTAATGTTTTCTGCAATAAAGGACGATGACGCGGTAGCAAAAAAGATATTTCTTGTGATGTCTAGCACGGGTTTATATTGCTGCACGGGATACTGAGCGGTCAGTTGTTCGCAAACAAAGGAAGCAAACATAAATATCAGACAAAATAGAATACCCATAATGATAACTAATCTTGCAATTTTTGTGTCATAGACGTAAGCAATTACCCCAATAATAAAAAATGTCGTGGAGAATAAGATAATACCTGATCCTGAGTAGAGGAAGAAAATATGTATTATTTTGCTTTCGTATAGATCAGAGATCATCACCATGCAAATGTAAAAAGTTATTAGTGCATATAGGCATTTGTACTTAGAAAACTTTTCAATCAAGGGTATTTTCAAAATAGAGCCCTCGTGCCAATAAATCCAGCTAGCACTGCAATTACGTAGGCTAGTTTTATCGCTAGCTCTTTCTTGTTAACTAACTTTGTCAATATGCTGTTTGCTATAGTGAGAATAATTGTTGAAGTTAAAAACACAATAAAATAAACAGGTAAAACAGTAGCTTGCTTTTTAATAAAGAGGTTGTAAGCTTGCGTAATTTTATTATCCTGAGCAGAGGATAATAAAAGTGTAACCTGTCCATACCCAAAACAAAAAAAGATAAAAAGGGTGGTAACTATTATCACCAAGATATTTACCTTAACGCTCTGATGATGTTTTGCATTTACTGCAAAGGCTATTAAGGCAATAATTAAAATTAAAAATGAAATAAGATTTTGCTTGGTCTGGAAAGGCATCATCCAAAAACTAATAATACAAAGTGGATAAAAGAATAAGAGATGTGCATTAAAGATATTTTTAATCATTCGTCTTTTAAACCTATCTCTACACCTTTACCAATAATGGGAGAAACTGATTTTAAAAGCTTCATTTTAAGCTTTTTTGAGCAATTACCTTTTCTAATAAATATACTTAGATTCTCTTTAAACGAAATTCTATACCCCACTTGGGAATAAGTGAGATCTTGTTGGTTATTGATTGTTTTGGCAGTAACCTTTGTTAATTGACAGGATCTTGCAACAAAGGTATCAATTTTAATAATGAAAATAAGAATCGATTTCATAGCTTGGCATTTATCCTAGTAACTACACCTACAAGAGTAATATTCTTACTGAGTATAATTTTTGTGGTGTCATTGTCTTGCAACGACAATAGATATTTTTTATTTCCCTGAGCCGAATATTTCCAAAAAGCAACATGTTCATCTTGGTTAATTGCCACTATATTTTCATCAACAGGCGCTTTATTAGTGTCAACGATAAAGACGCTGCCTTTTTTTAGCAGTGAGCTTATATCTACTGATGAAGCAAAAGCTATTAAGTTAGCGTTATACTCAGAGCAGTCATGATTTACTAAACCAATTGAGTTATTGGGGTTGTCAGATAAGAATAAAGGAACTTGTGTTATCTGTTGCGTTTTGTTTTCAATTAATATTGAATCTAAATTTATTGGGAATCCATCATCTGAAAAAAACTGACAGATTTTTTGCACTGTGTCTAATCTGGGATTTGATACATCACCAGTTAAGATTCTTTGAACAATAGAACGACTTACCCCAAGTTTATTAGCAAGCCTAGCTGCTGTAAAACCATCCGGATCACGTTGATCTTTCATTTTAATAAGATCTTTTAACAAAGCCGCAAATCTACTTTCAACTAATGCTGTATCCACCGTATCCTCCTAAATGCACTATTTATTATATTTAACTTGAGCAAAAAAGCAACTATATGCTTATTTTTGGGTTATTTTCTTCTTATATAAGCATAAAAGCAACAATGTAAAATAGCTTTTTCATTCAAATAAAAGGATGATGAAATTAAGAGAAAAATACTGTTGCATTATTGCTACACTAAGTTTACTATTCAAGAAGGCTGCATATTTGCAACAGTTAGGGAATTTATTTCTATAAGGTTTCAATAAGCGAAGTGAAGAGATTTAATACAGCTACTTTTTTACTATTTGGAAGTTGCCCCATTGCTAGAAGAAGTTTTTTTTCAGCATCATCTAAGTTGACCAGTGCTAATTCTCAATCAACCATGCTTAATGCTCTTTTTTGCACGTTTTCAATTAAGGAGTCTAGGCAGTTTGAAACCGAAGTGATTCCCCCTTGGTTAAAAGATAGATTTTTTTCTAAACAGCTAATGATTTCAGCATTCATGCTCCTGTTATTTTGTTTAGCTTTCTTTGCCAGCAATTTTTTTAGTGGTTCAGGAAGTCTAATTTTTAATTGGGCTGCTTCATCATTCATAGGAGGAATAGTTTACCTTTGACATTAATAAACCACTATGGTTTAATTTCGATGAACCACATTGGTGGTTTGATTATTTAGGTCCTGACATGAGTGGCGACTCATGCCAGGTCTTTAGAGGTAATTTTGGCTATCGGACCCCAATTCCCTCAAGTGGTTGATAATACCAGTTGTCACGGGTATTAATAAATCGCAGGAGGGAGTCCTTCAAGCCATTTACCTCGCGCTTAGGCGCGAGTGTTTCTTTTCTAAACACTCGTAGTGATTAACCTGCCTTCATGAGGAATAGGCATGGCGACGTTTCGAGTTAAAAAAACCAATCGGTTTACGATCATTTCTAATGCAATGCTTCAGCGCGATGACTTATCTGTCGCATTAAAAGGGTTTCTCAGTTACCTCTACAGTCTGCCGACAGATTGGGATATTAACGTCAATGCGCTGTCCAAAAAATTAAAGGAAGGTAAAACAGCCATCTATACGCTGATTAGCGAGGCAATCGCTGAGCGTTATATTATCAAAACGCAATCACGTGATAAAAAAGGACGCTTAACGGGTACGACGTATCATGTCTTTGAAGAACCTCAACCTTTAGATCCAGCCTCAGAAGCTCCACGTTCAGGCAACCCGAAAGTGGACAAGCCAACCCTACAAAGTAATAAGAGTACAAAGAAACAAAAGAGCAAAGCAACAGCAGGTGGTGAGTCAGAGGTTACCTCAATTGCTGCTGCTGATTCTTTTTTTTCAGATCACCAAACACCACCTCATGCGATTGAATCGGATTCAGCGGATCAGGTCGCAATAACGAACCAAGTGATTCATCAAACCTTGAGCGATGCCCAGTGTAGCATTGTTCAACAGAAAGTTGCGGGACTGACAATTGCTCCACCACTTGATGCACAAGCTCTATTGGCGGGTATTATCCAGGAACTTGAATCACCAAACAGCTTTAGTGAAGCAGGGCAGTGTTTTTACAAAAAGCTCAATACGATAGTCAAACAAATCCGCTTGGGTCAATGGCTGCCCCCTCTACCACCCGAAGCACCTCGCAAGCAAAACAAACAGCAAGCGTTGCTGATTCAGTTTAACACCCTTTTAGGTGAAAAAGCCTCCATCGAACGGATGATTCAATACGCGTGTGATGAAGACACTGCCCAGCTCGAAAGCTTAAGCGGCCAACTGGAATCCACTAAAAGCAAACTGCGTTCGTTACGCAAGCAGTTAGATCAGGTACAACCCGCAGCGAGTAGGGGGGTTGTGCAATGAGCAATCAAGCATCCATTCGTTATTCCGGTTATGCCTTAGTGTTGTTGATTTCGGCGTTAGTGAATGAATTTAAGCAAGCAATCCAGCAGCGCTTACATCCTGAAGAATGTTTTACGCACCCCATGCAGCAGTGCGAGGCGCATGTGACGTTTGCGTGTGAGTTAGCAGCCAATCAACTCTTGACTGCCATCCAGTGTTTGCCCACCACTCCGATTGAGCTGACGTTAGGGGAATTGATTTTACTGAAAGCCACCGAGGAGTTTGACTTGCTGGCGTTATCAGTAAGCTCACCTGATTTGAACGCATTGAACCAAACGATTCAACAGAGGTGCCAGGAGCAAGAGGCTTATGCGTTTAACCCCCACATCACTTTGGCTGCGATTCAAAAAAGTAAAGCGGACATTATCGCGTGTAAGTTACGCGAACAGTTATTGCCGCAATATCCCAGTGAGCACTGCCAAGCGACAGGTTTTGCCTTGTACACCCCAGCGGGTGTTTTACAGCGAGTGCATGACTTTCAACGAGTGAAGGTGAGCGAATGAAACAAATAACCCCATACCGGTTAGGTAGGAAGAACACATTAGCCACCACCCTTCAAGTCGAAACAAACGGTGCAGGTAACAAGAAGAAGTTACAAGAACAAGAAGGGTGCACCGTTTGTCACGGCTTGTTGTTATTAACCGTGCCAGCTCACGCTGGCTAAGGAGCTATGGATGCAAGTTTGTATTGAAAAAACGGAATTAGAACACGTGCTCAGTGAGCTAAACGGTTGGTTAGCGGTGCTGAACAAAGAAGCGGAAGCGGGCTTAGAAAGTACGTCATTGCCCATTGAAATTGGGGTGGTCTGTGCGATTCAGCGCCAGCTGCATCACCTGTTAAACCCAACCCTGCATTAACGACAAGGAGATTCAACGAATGAAGTTAACAACCCCAATCAAAGCCAGTGTGTTAACCGCTGGTGCGCTGAGTATCACTTTGCTTGCTGGTTGTGCTGCGGTAGGCACGGCCATCAGTCATCGTAATCTTGAAACGCACACCAAAATGAGTGAAGCGATTTTCCTCAACCCTGTGCCTAAATCACAGCAAACCGTTTACGTGCGCGTGAACAATGTCTCAGGGCAGGGCGGATTGAAGTTAAAACCGGCGTTAACCCAAGCCATTCAAGCGAATGGCTATCGCGTGGTTTCAAACATGAGCCAAGCGCATTACTTAGTGCAAGCAGCGGTCATGAAAGCCGGTAAAACAACCCCGCAAAACGTGAGCTCGATTTTATCTGGCGGTTACGGCAGTGCAATTAGTACAGGACTTATGGGTGCAGGCATTGGTGCATTAGCAGGCGACAGTGGTGGTGCAGTCGTTGCTGGTGGGCTGATTGGAAGTGCCGCAGGTTTCGTCGCCGATCAACTCGTCAAAGACGAAATTTTTGGCATGGTGAGTGACATTCAAATTTCTGAACGCAGCAAACGCGCCTTAAAAGAAACTGCCAGTGCTGCCAACCGACAAGGCACAAGCTCTGTCACTCGCATTACCGGTGGCGGCTCAACCCATTGGATGCGTTATCGAACACGAGTTGTCAGCACAGCCGATCAAGTCAATCTGAGCTTTAACAAAGCGCGCTTGGTTTTAACCCAACAAACCGCTCGCTCCATTGCGGGGTTATTTTCTTAATCAACACAACAAGGATTGAAACAATGAAATCACCTTTCTTCTTCACAAAAACATGCTTAACCAGCGCGACACTCGCCTTGGTGTTAGCAACGGGTCTTGCTCAGGTTAAGGATCTCAGCAACCCCGCTCAGCCTTTACCAATACACGCTATTCATTCAGCGAAGGGAACACCTTCCCCAGGTGATGGACAGTTGGGGTTACAACATCAAGCCGTCCTTCAAACCTTACTCACCAGCTTGCAGAGCATGGACACGCAACTCCAAGCAATCAATAGCAAACTGACTCAACTGATCCTGTCTCACTCACGGACTGATTTTAATTCGCAAGAAGGTTTTATGGTCTTAATGAAAGCGTTTAAGCAGTCACCTGGTTATCGACAGGCGCTTGCCAATGCGCTACTTCATCCAACACCAAAACACCTCAGTGCGTTTCTGGATGCTCAACACGCGCTCGACAGGCAAACGCTGTTAGCCGAATCGAGTGCTTCCACGAAAGCGCCATCCTCGTCAAGGCTAACGCCTTTGGACGGCCGTGTGCTACTGAACACCGTGATTCAACCGCTGCCTCTTCGCAATGCCTTGGCAACAGCACTACTGGATCCGACGCAAGCGAACATCATCGAGCTGATTAAAGCGCAGCAAGCGTTTGTGAAACAGGCGCAACTGAAAGACATGCAGCTAAACAGTCTGCCCTTGCCGTCTTTCCACGAATCCGCTGGCACTACTTATTGGCAACAGAAAGGCCCTGTCAAACAAAAAGCCAAACCCAAACCCGCTGAGTCGGCAAACGTCACCGAAGACCCGCTGAAAGGCTTTTACCAAGAAGCCGCTGATTAACCATGAACCCAAGGATAACTCTGTTTGTGAAAAGTATTTTAATGACCGTACTGACCTTGCTACTGGCTGCGTGCGCACACCACGCCACGCTGCCATCCGCTGTGACGCTACAAAGTCAGCAACTCGTGGATGCACGTGGCGCAACCAATTATCGTCAGTGCCACGACTGCGTCCACTTTACCCAACTTACCTCAACCCAAAGGAGAAAAGTAAGATGATTAACCTTGTAAAACGACCTCAACAAATCCTGCAACACACTGTGTTACGGGGCTGTCATTTTTTAGCGAGCAATAAAGTCTGTCGGTTTTTAATCGGTGGCTTGGTGTTTAGCCTGTTCATTCATAATGTCGCCTATGCCGATGGCACCGGCCCGTTCGATCCCAACACCGATATGCTTTCAGGTGCGAGGAAAGAAATTGATACGCAGTTTGGTGCCGGTTCAACATTTATGTACGCCGTGTATTTTATTGAGGTGATCTTAGGGATTGCAGCGTACATCAAAACCAAAAACCCCTTGGTGTTCGCCGGTCTAATTGTCATTGTAATTTTCACAACGGCTGTTTTTGCCAAACTGTCAACAAAATAAGACCGAGTGACACATGAAGACTGAACGCTATCAGATTAATCGTTACTTGGATGAACAGCGTCGCCTTTTAGGATTAGCGCTGGATGAGTGCATTCCGATGATCGGTCTCTTTGTGGTGTGTTTTTTCATGAAAGCAATGATTATCGGCTTAATGCTGATGGCGCTTTGGTTGGTGTTGATGCGTGCATTGAAGCGTGGACGAGGCAGCGCGGCATTATTCATCACTTGGTATTGGCACATGGCGGGTAGCGCACAACTTTTTCGTGGGCTACCCAATTCCACGCAACGAGTTTGGAGTTAAGAATGGAACAATCACATTATGAAGATCAACTAAGCCGCGCCAAGCGTTATCAACGCTGGTGGGTATTAGTGTGTGTAGTGCTCTTGCTGGTCAATGGGCTGTTAGGCGTCACGGTGTGTCGCTTGGCGCACCAGCAAACCGCTTGGTTGATTCCGATGAACCTTCGCAATCCCACCGCGGTCAGCACGGAAGGGTATTCAGCGAATTACTTAGCGACAGTGGCCGAAGCCTTTGCCAGTTTGCGACTGGATTTTACCCCTGCCACGATTAAAACCAATCAACGCTTGTTAGCCGAGTTTTTAGCGCCAGAGAGTTACGCCGCGCTGACCCAAACCCTAGCGACTGAGGCGAAGCAAGTGCAACACCAAGGCATTAGCAGCAGCTTTGCTGTGACAGCACGTCACATGGATGTGGCCAATCAAGCGGTACGTTTAACCGGTGTGCTGACACGCTTTGTCGGTGAGAAACGCTTACCACCGGTCACGGTCACGTTTCAATTAACCTTTACGCGCCACAACGGCTTAATTCAACTCCATTCCTTTGAAGAGGTGCAATCCCGATGAGAGTCTTGATCGTCCTATTACTGAGTTTGAGCACTGCCTTGGCAGTCGCTGCGGCAACCAATGCCAAGGTGTACCGGTTCTCACCCAATCAAACCCTGCCCGTGACCTTAAGTGCCACCAATGTCAATCGCATCAGTGTTGCGCACGATGCCATTACTTACGCCCTGTGTCCGCAACGCTTTTGTCGGGTGGTGGCCAATCAACAAGACCCGAGTGCAGGCGTTTACGTGAGTCTCTTACAACCGATGCCGTTTACCTTACAGCTCGCCAGTCGTTCCGGTCAGCACGTGGCTTTACAAGTGAGGCCGACACAAGGGGAGGGGCGTACCTTGGTCTTAAGAGGGCGCGTGCCTGCCAGTGTGACCGCGTTGCCTAAAAACGCCAACTACACCAGTCAGCTCAGCACCTTAGTGCGTGCGATTCTCACTCAAGGATCACTCGCAGGGTTTACTCAAGTGGCTGTGAAAGGGCACTGGCAGCCTTTTTATCAGGTCGGGCGCGTGCGCTTGATCAGTGTTTGGCAGGGCGAAACCTTGACCGGCTTAGCGTATTGGTTAGTCAATCAAACAAAACACGCCATCACCTTAAGCCCGAGTGATTTTTATCGCACGAACGTGGCCTCGGTGGCGCTGGCAAGACAAACTGTACCCGCGCACCAAGGCACGTGGGTTGCGGTGGTGACACGCAATGAAGGAGCCGGTGATGAGTAAACCCAAAACGACCAATCGTGCTACCCAACAACGTAATCAATGGAAAACCGGTCTTGTCGTGTTAGTCGCCCTGAGCTTACTGGGTGCGTTCTTGTGGTGGTTAGTGCCCAACCGTCATGCGTCAATCAAAAAACCCGTCAAGCCCGCGTTTATTACCACCACCGACATTGCGGATTTTAATCAATCAGCCACTGGTGAAGCGTTAGAGCAACTGCAAACCAATCAAACCAGCTTGCAAGCAGCCTTGGCCAAACTGCGCCAACACACCCCAGTGAAGCCTGAGCAACAACCGGCCTTTAAAGCGTTACAGCAAGAGGTCAAGGCACTGCAACAGCAATTAAAAACAGCGCAGCAATCCGCCTCAACACCACCAAAACCCGCTGTGCCTCACGCAACAACCACCCACCCATTACCAGGCGTTGTGCCGACACAACCGCATTTAGTCGGCGCACCTCGAGCGGCTAATCCTATGACACTTGCGAGTCTTTATGCCCCGCGTGCGTTTCATTTTGATTACGTGAATCCTGCCGAACAAGCCGAGCAGGGCTGTACTCCTGATAACTGTGTGTTACCCGGTACCTTTGCCAAAGCAGTGTTACTCGGTGCAGCCGATGCCAATGCCTCGGTCAATGGGCAATCCAATACCACACCGATTGAGTTTCGCATCTTAGATAACGGGGTGTTACCCAACGGGTATCACAGCTCACTCAAGGGCTGCTTTGTGATTGGGGAAGTTTATGGTGATATTAGTTCCGAACGCGGGGAAGTGAAACTCAGCACCATTAGCTGCATTAAGCACGGGAAAACCATTACCCGTAACATTAATGGCACTGCCTATGACATTGGGGGCAAAGAAGGGGTGAGAGGCCGTCCGGTCATGCGTAACGGCAAACTGTTAGCTTATGCCGGTGCGTCAGGCTTTCTCTCCGGCATTGGGAGCGCCTTACAACAACAATATACCACGCAAAGCATTTCGCCCTTAGGTTCAACGAGTACAGTCGATAACAACAAAGTGTTTCAATACGGCGCAGCACAAGGAGCTGAAACGGCACTGGCCAAATTGTCGGATTATTACATTAAACGCGCTGATCAGTTTCATCCCATTATTGAAATCAATGCGGGCTCGGTGGTGGACTTGGTGTTCTTAACGCAATTTCAATTACTGCCGGATGACAAACCGGCAGGGGCGAAACCCACGCGCACCTTATCCAGTCATTACTGGTCAGGGCAAGCTGTGACCCATCCAACGAGTTTAGCGTCACTGAATCAATTCAGTGACCGTGTTCCCAGTGATCAGGTGAATCAGATTCAATCCCAAATGAGTCAAATGGCCGATCACGTTAAGGCTTTTCGAGGAGGTGTATAAAATGAATCGAGTGATAACGCTGATCGGTTTGATTGGTTTATGTGGTGTCTTAGCCGGCTGTGCAGGTATGAACAGTGACTTTGATTGTCATGAGGTTGGGGGTCGAGGAGCCGGTTGTGTCTCGCTCAATCAAGTCAACCGCTTAGCGGACAGCGGGTATTTTACTCACCGTGAGAATCCCGCAGTGATCGCGGATCAAACGGCAACCAGTCAGGCAGCGCGCACGCAATTCGCGCAAGCCGGTAAACCGCTGCGAACCAATGAAAGCATTCAACGTGTTTGGGTAGCTCCCTTTGTTGACAGTCACGACAACTACCATGCCGCCAGTACGGTCTACACCGTGATGACACCGAGTCATTGGTTGGGTCATCCTGTCACACTGATCCGTCAAAGCGGTAAGGACTTAGGATGAAGCAACACGGGATGACAGTCAATGACTTGAAAATCAGGAAATATCATTGTCGTTCACAGACAAAAGTCATTGATGTTGAAAAAAAGAAACAGGGCTTAGTAGCGACTGCCTTTCAACCAACACCAACCCACCCAAACAAAAAACAACACAATGGCAGGCCAAAAGGCATGAAGAACATGCAGTATGGTATAGACCTCGTGTGGCAACAAGTGATGCCAAAGATCCTTTGTAAACGTGCTGGCAACCACTGCACTCAATGGCAAAACCAAAAGACAAAGACCAAGCAGTTTTTTCATAGCATCCTCCTGGCGGTTACGTTATTGGTTTTATTCATGATTGGGAGAGTGTGTGACTTGTTTATCTCATCATGCTGGCAGCCAACTTGTCAAACGCTTTTAGCGATTAAGCGCCCTCGTTGTCAGTTATCCACGCTTTTTCTTGTCAGTGATGAACGAACGCATTGCGGACAGACGACTCGCGCTTTCTGTTTACACCTAAAAAGGAATGGTCATGAAACACACCCTGCTTAAACTGATCCAGCCACCGCGCTTAACGCCTTTGACTCTCGTGTTGCTTTGGAGTGCTTTTTTTTGTGGCTTAGCGCTTAATGCTCACCCGAACATCAACCAAACTGCACTGTGCTTATTGCTTTTGTTGCTTGGCACCAGTTTTCTGCTCAGCGCCAGTTGGGCCTGCCCAGCGAGCACAAAAAGCGCCTGGCGAACAGGCTTGGACGGCCTCGTTCATTGGGTTGTGATGAGCGTGGTGGTGTTCTCCGTCTTTGGTGGCTTCATTGCGGTGATTCACTTACCGCATCACCCGCTAATGAAACTGCTGTTGGCGTTAGTCGGATCGGTAGGGGTAGTTCTGTTGTTGGCGCCCTCGCCTCAACCCTGCACCGCTTGCAACGCGCTGCAAAACACCACAAGGAAACCCCACTAATGTCGCGCCCTTTTGCTTTTCTGACCGACTGCTGGCAACACGCCAAAGCGTTTTCCCGCAGCTTATTACCCCCTGCTGTGCCGTATGCCGAGCATTTAGTGCCTGACACACAACCGTTTTATCACTTACTGCCGACTCGCCTGTATGACCCCGAGCATCAGGTGTATGTTAATTCACGTTCCGTCATGCAAGCCATTGAAGTGCCGTTACTCACCGGTGCGGATGAAAAACTGATTACCAGCTTGGTGAGTGCGGTCAATCAATTGGACAGTGAGGTCTTTGTGCAATGCTTACGGGTCACGCACACGCAAACCGGTGATCGCCTTGCGGGTATTGAAGCCGATCTTGCCCAACCTGGCGGGTTGTTTGCTGAACTAGCGAAACGCCAAGCCAAGTATTACCACCGTGCGACCTTAGCCGGTTTGCCAAATAAGCTCGGTAACTATTACGGGCTCATGGACTCACGGGTGTTTTGGTTTTTATCCTTACCCAGTGATCAAAGCAACCAAGCCCAAAAAACCGAGCAGCTCAAGCAAGTGACTGAGCATTGGTTGGCTGAATTGCGCACGTCAAACCTGACCCCCACTCGGGTGCGGCCACCGGAATTTTTAGGGCTCATGCGCTCACTGAGCTACCCGCAGTTTGATCAAGCGTTTACGGACACCGACTTTAATCCGCTGGAATTACTTAATGAGCAGTGCCGGACGCACGAACAGCGTTTAACGGTGGAGCCGGATCACTTGCGCTTTGAAAGTGACGAACGCCCTTGGTGCGCCAGTGTGTTCACCGTCAAGAAAAACCCCGATGTACACGCTTTGTGGCAAACAGCCAATTACTTAGCGGCCGCTGAACGCGCCACCAGTGTGCAATCCCCTCATGCGGTGTCGTTGAGTTTTAAATTGATTCCTGCACTGAAAGCCAAAGGGCACGCCAATCTCAAGCGCCTGCGTTTAGAGAAGGTCGCGCACTCTGCCATGAGTAAATGGTTACCGCGCTTAAAAGACCAATACAACGAATGGCAAAGCCTCTACAACGCCTTAGATCGTGATGAGGTGCGCATCTGTGAAGCGTTCATGAGTGTGATTGTCTGGGCGCCGGAGTCTGACTTTAAACCGGCCGTGAAAGCACTCACCAGCACGTTTTTAGCGGATCACTTTGAACTGCAATGCGTTAAACAATTTCAACTGCCGTTGTATTTAGCCACGCTACCAGGGCACTTAGCCAATGATTCCTGGCTGACTTTAAAAACCTGCGGACAGATTCGCAAACTGACCAGCTGGAACGTGGTGAACCTGTTACCCATGGTCGGCGATTGGAAGGGCACACCGAGTGGCGTGGTGACCAGTGGGTTGCACAATCAATTGTGCGCGTTGGATCTGTTTGAGCTGCCCGTGGATAACTGGAATGTGTGTGTTGCAGCCGCGCCTGGGGCAGGGAAGTCGGTGGCCTGTCAAACCTTGGTGATGAATGTGTTGTCCTCAAGGGGTAAGGTGTACATCATTGATAAGGGTGGTTCGTATAAGAAGCTTTGTCAGCTGTTAGGGGGTCGGTATTTAGAGGCGGGATCCTTACGCTTAAATCCCTTTTCCTACTTAGATCAAATTGAGGATCCTGATGATCTGGCTTTATCCTTAAACGTGGTTCGTGAGTTTATTGTGGCCTTAGCCGATCCCGATCAAGCCATGACCGCCGTCAATCGTGCGTATTTACTCGAAGCGGTTGAGCTGGCTTATCAATCCGCAGGGGTCGAGGCCAACATTGACACTGTGGTGGCGATGATCGAGCAAATCCAACAACGCAAGCTCAAGGAATCGGATCAGCGTGTGCCGGCACTCGATGATGTCAAGCAACTATTAAAGCAATACATGACAACGGGGTTATACGGCAAGTATTTTAATACCTTTTCAGACTTGGATCCCAAAGCACCACTCATTGTCTTAGAGATGGGTGGACTCAATGAAAACACCGAGCTGCGTGACGTGGTGCTGTTTTCATTAATTAATCTCATTAGCCAGCAAATGTATCTGACTGATCGCAACCTAAAAAAATTGTGCTTAATTGATGAAGCCTGGGAACTGTTAGATGGCAATAACGAGCAACACGGACGCTTTATTGAAGCAGGGTTTCGTACCTCTCGAAAACACCGTGGCTCGTTTTGTGTGATTCGGCAAGATGCAGACGGGTATTTGAGCGGTAAAACCGCCAAAGCCTGTTGGGACAGTGCCGACATTAAATTACTCATGCGCCAGGGTGAAGGCACCCTTGATTCGCTCCGCGAAAAGCTCCCGAGTTTTCTCAGTGACGCCGAAGTGGCACTCGTCAATCAATTTAAACCGAGCTTTGAGTCAGGCTTTTCCTCACTGCTAATTAAAGCGGGCCAACTGAGTGCCGTACAGCGTTTGTTTATCGATCCGTTTAGTAAAGTGTTGTACTCCACCAAAGCCAATGAATTTCAAGCGGTGGAACAATGCCAAGCGCAAGGGGCAACCCTCATGCAAGCCATTGAATCGACCGCACGTGAGTTTCACGGTGAGGAGCTGGCCTGGTTAGAACAAGCAAGCTCGACACAGCAACACCCCGTCAATCAACAAGAGGAAAATCGTCAATGACCACTCAACTTTTTAATGCCAAGTCACAGCAAACCCAGCCACCTTTACTCAGCGCTTGCTACGCACTGAGTGAACTTTTTCTTCATCAGCTTTATGTTGTCATACAGACCCTTTTTTTGCTGTTGTCACTCTATACCCTGGGCTTTTTATCCATTCATGGCGCGCGTGAGACCGTGATGGCCATCACACAGTATCAACCGGTTTTTATGAAGCCCTTGCTTACTTTTGCACTGTTCATAGCACCAGGCATCGCGTTTGTCTCAGGGTGGTCTGTTTCGCGTGAATGGCGTGATTGGTACCAGCAAGCGCACGCGGCTGCACACACCAGCGTTACTCCCGCTAAGGAATTAACAAATGACCGCTAAGCGCTTACTACTGAACCCCTTGCACGCACTGTGCCGTCAACCGCTGCTTTGGCACGGGTTGCTCACCGGTGTTGCGATCTTGCTTGCGTGTCTGGCGTTCGTGCGCAGTCACAGCGCTTGTGTCGTGACCTATTCGCCCCAACACGCCATTGTGCAGTTCTCACGCGAGCTCGCTCAAGCACAACCGTTAACCCCTGCTCAGCGTACCCAATTGATTCAACGCTTTTCCAACGCCATGGCAGCAAGTCTTAACACGTACGCCAAGACGCATCACGTCACCGTGTTGTTACGCCATCACGTGTTGGCAGGCAGTCACGCGGTTGACGCAGCCATTAATGCAGCCATTACCCAGCAATTAAAACGAGGGAGCTCTCATGCTTAAACGCTGCTTGCTCTTTGCGGTGAGTCTTCTCATCGCCTCAAGCGCGACAGCCCAGTCATTAGGGGTGGTCGGGCAAGTCTATTCGATTGCTGAACCTGATCTACTTCGCTTTATTCACGTACGGTTAGCACTCTTTCAGCGAGAGGGGAAATTAACACAGTTACAACACCGCATGGTGCAACAAGCGCGCCAAGCCATTCTCACGCCGACACCAGTCGCAGGCGTTACGACCACCCAACACGCGCGTACCTTCACCTTTACCCCACGCTACACCGTGAAACAAACTCGCTACGATACCCAAGGACACGTGTTGTTACTCAAAGGCACCACGATCAATCCATTAGATCCGAAAAGCGTCGCAGCTGTTGCCCCGTTTGCTCACGTGCCTCACTTTGATCAAGTCTGGTTGTTCTTCAATGCACGTGAGGCTAATCAAGTGAGGTGGGCGCAAACACAAATTAAGGCATTAAGTGCTAAGCACCACCGTTTTAAGCTCATTCTCACGGCTGGCAATGTGGCCACCGCCAGCAAGCAATTAGGGCGCGTGTATTTTGATTTAGACGGCACACTCTGTCATCACTTCGGGATTCACACCGTGCCTGCACGTTTAACCCAAGTCGGTGATCACTTAGTGATTGAGGAAGTGACCACTACCCCACAAGGAGTCAATTATGAGAGCGCTTAAACGACAACTAGCGAAAGGGATGCTGGTGGTGCTGTTGAGTCTCACCACCGGCTTATTCAGTACGAAGGCGATCGCTAACGAGCTGTGTACCGGCCACTTTGTCAATCCGATCACCGATATTTGCTGGTCATGTTTGTTTCCGTTAAGTTTGGGTAGCTTACAAGTCGTGCATTCACGGTTTCCCGATACGAAAAACCCGAGCTCGCCACTTTGTGTGTGCAATCTGCCAGTCGGTTGGCGAATTGGCATTAGTTTTGGCTATTGGGAACCCTCTGCCTTAGTCGATGTCACCCGTGAGCCGTTTTGCATGGTCAATTTAGGTGGCGTCAGTTTTCATGTCGGCTCACTCAATAACGACATTGGCGCCACTGACTTTCAAAACGCAGGCGTGGATCACGGCGCCTTTTATTGGGTGCATTATTACAAGTACCCGTTGATCTTTTGGTTAGAGATTCTCACCAATCTCGGTTGTATGCAACACGGTAACTTCGATTTGGCCTACCCCTCTGAGCTCGATCCCACCTGGCACGATGACGAAATGACATTTATTTTAGATCCGGAATCCGTGCTGTTTGGCAATCAAGCCACCCAGCTCGCTTGCACAGCGGATGCCACCAAAACCACCACAGGGCGCGCCTTACCGATGGATAAACTGTTTTGGTGTTTAGGATCACAAGGCTCGGCCTATCCACTCGATGGCAGCGTCGCCAATCAAACCTCACCGATTCAAGCAGCGACCTTAGAAGCGGAGCGCATGGTGTACAAGCTGCATCGCGCCCCTGCCTTAATCTGGGACACCGAAGGCAAGAACGGCCAAGCGTTGTGTACCGAGCACTTTCATCCGATTTTACCGAAAAGCCGTTATCGCTATGAGTTAGTGAATACCGAACCGGATGCGAAAGCCTGTTACCCCTTTGGTACCAACACCGAGCTGTGGGAAGCAGGGCATGAGCCCCCAGGGGCACACAACAATTTTGGGTTTTTAATTTGGCGCAAACGTAACTGTTGTTTGTTATAGGAGTGATGAGAGCATGAAGAACCGTTATCCAACGTTGTTAGTGAGTGGGTTGCTGGCACTGGCGAGTTTAGTCGCTGCGACGCCTGTCACGTCACCCGCTTGGTCGTCCTCGTTAACTCAGGTGTCGCATCAAGCGCGACTGAATCAACAGATAGGTGTCCCCAATCAAGCGAGCGGCGCGATGCTGTTTGTCTCCCTTGGAATGCCCACCTTAGCGCTGCGCCAAACCTTGCAACAAGCGGCGCATTATCAGGTGCCGGTGGTGATTCGTGGGTTGGTCAATGACAGCGTGCCAGAAACCAGCAAGCGCTTATACACCGTCCTCCATCCTCACAATCACAACCCGATTGTTGCCGGTGTGCAAATTGACCCCACGCTGTTTCAAGCCTATCACGTGACGGTTGTGCCGACGTTAGTGGTGACTGATCGCGTGTTAGCCTGTGAACAGCAACGCAATTGTCCTCCCGCTACTTATAGTTCAGTGGCAGGCAATGTGCCGTTAACCAGTTTACTCAATGAAGTCGCACGTCGGGCACACACCGTGCGTTTGCGCCAAGTCGCCCAACAAGTGTTAGCGCGAGGGGAGGTTCAATGAAACGTGTGTTAGTGTTGAGTGTCGTCGTGCTGAGTGTAATGCAAGGGGTGCAAGCGGAGAACCGTGCCGACTTTAGTGCAGGGGTAGCTGCTGCCGCACGCGCGCAAGCGGCAATGCCGAACCAGCTTGCTCAGTTTACGCCGAGTCAATTACCGCATTACACCGCGACGCCGAAGGCAACTCAATTCTATTCACAAGGCGATGCGTTAGTGGCGAAAGGGGCTGCTGAAATTGGTAATGATCAAGCGGGAAGCTCGATCAACAGCCACTTCGCCAATCATCCTGAAATCACAATTAACGCGAAAGATCCTGGTATGGCCAAATCGCTCGTGATTCAAGACGATGCGAAGCATATCGCACACGGCCTCTCTGATCAATACATCCACTGTGACCGCCAACCGCATTGCCACACCACAACCACCACCGTGCAGTGTGACAAGACTCGACACCAGCTGCTGCAATGCACCCGTGACTTGGTGGTTGAGGTGAACGCACCACCAGGTTTTGTGGGCACCTGTCAGCACGTGGTCTTTCAAGCAGACGGCCCGTTTAAAAAAACGCCCGTGTTAGCCTCGGGGCCTGCGAGTGATCAAAGCTGTGTCCTGAAATTCTTGCAAACCCCACGTTATGGCACCACCGCGTCCACCTCAGTAACGCTACCGCCCCAACAAACGCTCACGTTACACACGTATTTATGGCCAGTGGGTTCGCCGATTGATTTGCATCCGCAAGCAAGCTTAAGTCAACTGGTCACGCTTAACGGTCAATTGCGCGTTGTCTCCCAGCAACGCTTTCAAGTCCCTCATCCGTTGGTGAGTACCCTGACAGTGAAACGCTTAGGCATGGAAATGTTAGGGCCTGGCCAAATTGAAAACCCAGCTTATGCGTGGGTGACTCAATTACTGAAACCACCACCGATTATTACCACACACTGGGAAGTGCATTGTCCGAACTTACCACCCAATTATTGTCACGTGCAAACCCCTTGGCATTGCACCGCCGGTCAAGCGACTAAAACCATTGATGGCGTACCGGTGACTGAACCCTGCTGGGCACAGCAAGAAACCTATTTTTGTGGGTTACCACCCAGTGATTCGTGCCAAGGGTTTTTAAATCAAGGGTGCAGTGAGGTGGCGAACCAATGCGTCACCAAAATGGCAGGGTTTTGTGTCAAAGCCACTGTCACGATGCAATGCACGCACCGGACTTGTGAGGATAGCCAAGCAACCCCTTGTGGGGGTCAGTATTTTTGTCTCGATGGACAATGCTATACCCCAAAACCCACGACAAGCACCGACTTTGCCAAAGCCGATGCCGAGATGGCAGCGGCAGTGGGTGCAGCTAAATCCGCAGCCGGTGATCAGCAAACCTTAAAAGCCTTTGCTGGGACGCCCATGAAATGCTCGTTAGCGGCTTTTGGTTATTTGAATTGTTGTAAGGATGACGGTTGGGGCAAAGACATGGGCTTGTCCAAATGCTCTGATGAAGAAAAGAAGCTCGGCTTTGCCAAACAAAAAGGCTATGCGATTGAAGTCGGGAGCTATTGTGCTCATAGAACCTTAGGCGTTTGTACCAGCCATAAAAAAAGCTATTGTGTCTTTGATGGGCTCATGGCGAAAGACGTGCAACAACAAGGGCGACTGAGTCAATTAGGCATTCCGTTCGGTGCACCGCATCACCCCAATTGTTCAGGCATCAGCGTGCAAGACTTACAGCGCATTGATTTTGATAAGATTGATTTCAGTAATTTGTACGCGGATCTGAAAAACCGTGTCAAGTTACCGAATGCCAATGACATCGCCAACCGCGTGAAAAAGCGCCTGCACCCTGGAACGGTGGGTGCAGGGACGCTTTGGAACAAACGAGGAGTTTCAGTCCCATGAAGCAAGTCGTTTATCGTGGTTTACAGGTTTTTATTGTTTTGCTGGCGACGCACGCAAGCTTTGCGGACACTGCCTATTATAGAACGAATCCGCAGGGTTGGCATTGGAATGACATGCCTTTGGTTGATCAACACAAGTTAGTCAAGCCAAAAACAGTCCAGGCGACCTCCCAAGCAACCACTCCACTCGCTGTACTCCACCGTGTGCAACGCCAACTCCAAGCCGCCAAAGCCTTAGCGGTGTTGCAACCGACTGTTGCTAACACTGCTCGCTTTTATGCCATGCAGCACTGGATCAGTGAGCGCGCCACCCAGTTTGCTCAAACCAGTCGGTTAGTGATGCTGTTGTATCCGTCACTCGATTACGGCTTACAACACCCGAGCAATACCCAAGCGGATCAGCTCGCCCAATGGCAACACGCCGAGCGTGATCAACAGCGCTTACACCAGCTGGCACAAACCGAGGTGATGATCTTTTTTTATCGTGGCGGGCAAGCCTTGGATCAATTGCTCGCAAAAACCGTCGCGCAGTTTGCCGCACAAGCCAATATGAGTTTATTAGGTGCGCCGATGGATCATCGTGCCTTAGCGGTGATGCCTAAAAACCTCACCGATTTTGGGCAAGCCGCAACACTGGGGGTTAAAGCTTTACCGGCATTGGTGTTAGTGAACCCCACCACCCGCGAGTCGCAAGTGGTGGTCTATGGGGCGTTTAGTCAAGCCGCGTTACCGCGCTTAATCAGTGAGCGCGTGACGCAATATCAAGAGGTGGCACAATGACAAAAAACCGAATGAAATGGACAGGCTGGTTAGGACTTATCGGGTTTCTCCTGGGCTGGGGGATAGCGTCCCCAAGCATCGCGCAGCAGATGGATGGTCAATTGCGCGAGATGATTGCTTCAAGGACACAACAAGCCCTAACCGTAACAACACCCCAAACACGGGGTAGGGCGCAGTCTACACGAAGCGCATTCAACACACCAGCCCAATCGTCCCCCTGGGCTTTAGTGCTGGTGTATCGCGCCACCTGCCCGCACTGTCAACGCTTTGATCCGTTGGTGAAAGACGTGGCAGCGCGGTTGCAGTTACACACCTTTGCCTACACCACCGATGGGCAAAGCTTACCGAGCTTTCCGCATTCACTCTTGGCAACGCGAGACGTCATTCAAACGCTGTACGGCTCACTACCGCATCAAGTGCCTGCTTTGTTTGTGGTGAACGTCAACACACTGGGTCTGACCCCCGTCACACTCGGGGAAGTCTCTGAACCGGCACTATTGAATCGATTAACCACGGTACTCACTCAACTCAAGGACAAGACTTATGCTGACTAATGCGTTGCGTGCGTTGCTCACGTTCTTCCTGCTTGCACCACTGACACTGGCCAACGCGCAAGTGAGCAGTGATTTGGATAGCTTCTGGCAAGGCTTAGGGTATGCCTCAGACACCACCGGCCCGCATGTCTTTCAAAGCCAAGCAGCAGGGTATTACAGTGCGGGCTCCTTGTTCTTGCGCTCGAAATCGCGTGACTTACAAATTGCCCAAATTGATTTACCGTCATTAAAAGCGGGCTGCGGGGGCATTAGTTTGTTTGGTGGCGGCGCTTCCTTTATTAACAGTGCTCAGCTCACCCAGTTTGCGAAAAACATTTTATCTGATTCCATTCCCTACGGCTTTCAGCTCGCCATGGAAACCTATGCGCCCCAAATCAGTAACGTGATGACGAAATTACAATACTGGGCACAGCAGATGAATCAAAACAACTTAACCAGCTGTGAAGCCGCACAAGATTTAGTGGGCGGACTGTGGCCCAAACACACCGCTGCGCAACGCCAAGCGTGTCAGGACTTAGGGGTCCAAAGTAATGCCTTTAGTGATTGGGCGTCTGCCCGACAAGGCTGTGGGTTTGATGGCAAGGGCGATTCCACCCTAGATGATCTGAGTAAAAGCGATCAAGGCAAAAAGGTCATTACCCGTAACATTAATCTTGTCTGGCAAAGCTTAGAGAAAAACGGTTTCTTGCAGCAAGACACCGAATTGGCAGAATTTTTTCTCTCACTTTCGGGCACGATCATTTTTGACAAAAACGGCAAGCCCAGTATTTATCCGGCACTCATTACCAATGACAGTCTCCTTAAAGCCTTAATGAACGGTGGCGATGGCACCATCTATCAATGCAAAGACAGTGGTAAGAATCAATGTTTATTCTTGCAACAAGGGCATGTCCACATAGCACCCACGCAAGCGCTGATCTATCGGGTCAATCAATTCCTCATTCAGCTCAGTGACGATTATCAAGCCGATAAACCCTTAACCACCGCGCAAAAAGGCTTTTTAGCGAAAACCAGTTTACCGGTGTTGCGGTTTATTGAAGTCTCACTGGAATCGGGTAATCAGATTGACACCTTAAGCTATGCGGAGCTGATTGCCGAAGACCTGTTAGCGAAATACCTCGAAGACAGCTTACAACTGATTCAAGCGAGTTTAGCCAACAGTCAGCACGGCGAGCTGTTAAAACCGATTGAAAACAATTTAGCCCGTTCCATGCAAGTAACCCAACAGTTACGCACCAATGCTAATAAAAAGATTCAAGCCGAAGTGGCTCTAATCGCGCAAAGTCTGCACTACCAACAAGCGATTGCGGGGCAATTAGCCAGTCGGTTTCAGGTGAGTTTAGGAGGAGCGGATTAATGCTAGGGGTGTACGTGTTTTCAGACGGGGATGTGGCCACCGAGGTGTTTAAGGCGGTGGCGGCTTTTATCGGTGGGGAAGGCTTTGCCTCGGCCATGGGCATTGGCGTAGTGTTTTCGGTTTTGGGCGCCACCTGGCAATATCTCAAGAGTCATGATTTACTGGTGTTTGCCAAATGGTTAGGGATTTACGTGGCGGTGATGGGTGCGCTGATTGGGGTTCGCGTACCCATTCAGGTGATTGATATCAGTAATCCCATGAGTGCGGCGGGGGCAGTGGATAACGTCCCTTACGGGATTGCGATGCCTGCGCATCTGATCTCCACGCTCAGTCTTGGAATCACACAAGGAATTGAAGACGTGTTTCACACACCGGATGATTTTGATTACACGCACACCGGCATGATCTATGGCGCGAAGCTCTTTTATGCCGCCAATCAAAACACGCATGTCCTTGATGCCAACGTGCGTCAAGTGGTCAATGCCTTTATTAGCCGCTGTATCGTGCCGGATATTTTGATTAACCATAAATACACCGTCAGCCAACTTGCGAATAGCTCAAATTTGTTGGGCTTTTTAAGTCAACAACCCATGTCGCCGGTACGCGGGCTGTATATTGATCAACAGTTTCAGACCTGTAAGCAAGCGCTCCCTTGGTTGAAAAAGCAATTAGACGCGCAGCTCGCCCAGCAAACGAATTGGCTCAGTGAAGTGTTGTTTGGGAAAAGCAACCCCACCACCCAATCGCATTTACTGACCAGTCTGGGCACCACGTATCAATACTTCATGGGCATGGCGAATGATGCCAAACAAGCGCTCATTCAAAACACGATGATCAACGCGATGCGCTCAGGCATCGGTACCCAATTAGCCACCAGCAATGCCCCTGCTGCGATGATTAATTACAACACCACCGCTGCCATGCAAAAGCAGATTTTATCCGACTTTACCTTAGCGCATTTTGCCAGCTACATGATGCCATTGATGGGCACAACCTTGTTTTTGATTTTAGTCTGTTGTTTTCCGCTAGTGATGATGCTGGCCTTACAACCGGCGATGTCACTCACGATCCTAAAAAAATACGTTGCCTCGATGTGCTTTGTTTACACCTGGCCGATGATGTTTACGGTGGTGAACTTTTTAATGACGACGAAGCTCAGTGCGAACATGAGTGGGTTAGCCATTGCGCAAGGCGGGATTACCTTATCCAATCAAAATGCCTTAGTGCATGAAGCCACTCAATACGCTGCCTATTGTGGGTATCTCATGCTGTTAACCCCACTCTTAGCCGTCGGGCTGTTTAAAGGCTTTGACGGGGTGTTTATGAATGCCGCACAATCACTCTTTGGTACCATTCAATCCTGGTCAACTCAAGGGGCAGGGCAATTAGCCGAAGGCAATTTAAGTCTCGGTAATGTTAGCATGGGTAATCACAGCTGGAATAACTGGAGTGCGAACAAACACGATACCAATTATTCCAATTTACACGGAATGCACACGGAACAGTTAGCGAATGGCGCCATGGTGACACAAACCGCCTCGGGGCAAGCCATTATTAACACCCAAAGTGCCATGTCGCAGTTAGCAACGTCATTGCATGGCACGGATCGTGTGGTCTCGGCCTTAAATCAAAGTGCGGCGCATTCAATGCAGTCCGGTCAGCAACACCGAACCAATGAAGAACACAGTGTGAGTGCAGCGCTTAATCAGTTTGATCATCTTAATCAAGTGTGGTCGCATGATTTGCGCAGTGGGTCGGGGCAAAGCAATACTTTAACCGACAGTCAAGCGCAAGATTTCCGGCACATGGAAGATCAGCTGCAACAATACAATAAGCATAATTCGCATGGGTATACTATTAGTTTAAGTGAGGCAATACGGTTTGGGGTTAATGCCTCCACTTCAACAGAGGATATTGGCCCAATTGAACGAGCTGGCATTAGTGGTGGCGCTAATGTCACTTCTTCACATAACCAAAGCTACAACACCTCAATGCAAGATTTTATGAACTCCTCGGAAGGTAAAAGTTTTGCTCAATCGCTTAATCATGTCATCAGCAGCTCGCAATCCTTGCACGCTGATCACAGTGACAGTCATGGCGTGAATGAAACGCAACAGCTTGCGACTAACCTAGCTCACGCTCAAAGTGAAGCGCAGCAAGCAAACGCTGATTTCAGTCAAGCGCAATCCTATCAGCAAGCAGCGAGCTACGCGAAAGAGCATTCACAAAGCATTGATCAAAACTTCGCGCAAGCTTTCACGGATTGGGTGGGTGAACGATACGGTGCTAGCGGTCAAGAAACTTTAGCGCAAACTGATCAAGCAAGCTTAACCAAACAAGAAGGCATGGCGCAAAGCTATTGGCAAAGCCAGCGCGGACAAAATCAATTAGCGCAACAAGCCCAAGAAGCTTTACTTGCAGTGGGAGAACACCAGTTAGCGGAAGACTATCAAGGCCATTCTCACAGTTTACAACAAGGAAGCCCGAGCAGTGCCTACAATCAAAACCAACACTTTATTGAAACACAGGCAGATCAACAAGGCATTACCGATTCGTTAAAAAATAAACTTGATCATCAAGAGGATCAATTGAGTGGTAATGATTGGAAGATGCAAGAAAGAAAACCGTTTGATTCACTGAAAGGTAACGAAGAACAAATCATGAATAATAAAACGGCTGTCGAAGAGCGTAATGCGCACTTAAAAGAGCAAGTCGCCTTGCCGAAAGAACTCGATAATAAAAAAGTCAATTGGCACGCCTCTGCCATGGATTATTTTATTGGTAAAAATGAAGATTCAGATCACTAACTCAAAGGAGAAACACTATGTTAATCGTAACGACTGATACCATTCCTGGTAAAAAAATTAAAAAAGTACTTGGAGTGGTGATTGGAGAGCCAAAACCTGAAAACGACAGCCTGATTGAAGCTTTTAAGGGTCGTAGTTTTGACCGTATCCAAAAAGATATTATTAGAGAAGCTGAAAAAGTTGGTGGAAACGCAATCGTCGGGTTTTTATTTTTTAGCGGTGGCAACAACACATCTGTTAGGTGCTACGGCACTGCCGTCCTTATCGAAGATGAAGCCACGCCATTGCGAGAAGAAACCCTGGTAATGCAACCGGATGTTGATCCTAATAGCGATGACACACGAGTGAATAAACCCGCTTAAGAAAAACAGAACTTAAAAAACCAGCGAGCTTAAAAAAATGAAACACACAACCAAGCAATTTATGCGGGGTGGGCAGATCTTTTTGTATCAAACGAAGATGTTCACCCAAGTCACTGCCCGAATCGGTCACTGGGCATTTTTGCTGTACTGTCTTTGTGTTGGGGTGATCTTGTTGATCGCCCTGCATGAATACCTGCCGTATTACTGGTACGGACTGTACTCGCAGGGCTTGGAGCTTATCGGGTTAGGCAATCATTTGATTATTAATAACAACGAAACCCGTATTACCGCGCATCATTATTTAACGGATCCCATTATTAGCCAGGATTTGCGTGTTTTTCTAAGCGTAGGTAAAGCGTGGTTAGTGAAAGCTGCTTTATTGGCGTTAGTGCCGATGGTGGTTTTAACCTGGTTGGCGAATCGGTACTTTATTAAAGTGGGTGATCGCTACAGCCATGACCAGCTCATCAGTGGCACGACCTTAATTACCAGTGCCAAAAAACTCACTCGCCTGATTGAACGCAGTGAGCGCGGGGCTTCGGATATTAAACTACTGGGTCAAGTGCCCCTGCCTAAACGCGCCGAGTTTCAAGGCAACTTGTTTCATGGCTCAACAGGGACAGGGAAAACTCAAGCGATTCAAGCCTTGCTTGATGAAATTCAAGCAGCAGGGGATCCGGCCATTATTTACGATAAAGAAAACGTGCTCAAACCGCATTACTACCAGCGTGATAATCCAGGGCACATTGATCTCAATGTCTTTTCCCGTGATTGTCCCAATTGGTTGATGTGGGAAGAGTTTAACAACCCATTGGAGTGGTCTAACTTTAGTATGTACTTGATGCCGAAATCCTTGCAAGGCGATCAACCGTTTTGGGTGGATTCAGCGCGAACAATTTTTACGGCACTGGCTTGGAAATTGCGCGATCACCCGCAACGCAGCCCGATTTTTTTATTACAAGCGTTGTTAACGACCTCCCTTGAAGAGCTACAACAATTACTGAAAGGCACAGAAGCCGAAACCTTGGTCAATAAAGAAATTGAAAAGACCGCCATCTCCATTAAATCCGTGCTCGCCACCTACACCAAATCCTTGCGGTTTTTAGCGGGACTGGAAACCAGTAACCAGCCGCACTTCTCGATCAACCAATGGGTCAAGACCGCCTTTGAGCATCGAGGCTGGCTGTTTATCAGCTCAACCTCAAAGTATCACCACGGGTTAAAGCCGTTACTGACTTCGTGGTTAGGGCTTGCCATGAGTGCCATGCAATCCTTACCGCCGAATACGGATCGGCGGCTTTGGTTGGTCATTGATGAGCTAGCGAGTTTGCACCGCTTAGAAATGCTCTCAGACACGGCAGCGGACATTCGTAAATTTGGTGGCTGTATGGCGGTGGGGATTCAAAGCTTTTCACAATTGCAATTTCTCTACGGCCAACACGAGGCCAATGCCATTGCGGATTTGCTCAACAGTAAACTTTATTCGCGCAGTAATGCCGCTGATGTGGCGAAGTGGGTGTCGGCTAACCTGGGTGAGCAAGTCATCGAAGAAGTGCGAGAGAGTCAAAGCTACGGGCCGAACCCCATTCGTGACGGCAATACCATTGGCACTCAACGAGTCACTCGTCCTACCGTGTATCCCAGTGACATTGAGAGTATGAAAGACTTGGAGTATTACGTGCGGTTATTGGGGACACCACAAATTCTACACACCCAGTTAGCGTATAAAGAACGTCCTGTGATTGCTGAACCCTTCAAAGAACGCCCCATTGATTTTGATGCGCTCCAAAAAATTACGGCGGCTGCCTTACAAGCAGAAAATGACCCGAGACGCGATGAAGCGGTGAAACGGATTCAGGCGTTTGAAGAAGAAGCCAAGAAGCTTGAAGTGCCACAACCACAACAACCACCAATCGAGCGGACATTTACACATGGCCATAAAAATAAAGATTTTGTTCGAGATTAAAAAAGGATGAACAGATGATAAAAATAGCTCAACTCAAAGCCACTGCCGGTGCTGCGTGGGAGTATTATCAAAGCGAGGACAACTATTACTTAAAGCACAAGGATGCGCTAGGGAAAGAATCCACTTGGTACGGCAAAGGTGCTAAGGCATTAGGCTTATCAGGTAAGCTTGACCAAGAAGCCTTTTTAAAGCTGTATGACGGCTACTTACCCAATGGTGACGTTGTCGGTCGCAGGGAGAAAGGCCAACTGATTCATCGCCCTGGTTACGATGTACAAATCTCATTTTGTAAATCCTTTTCGATTTTGTATTTAATTGGTGGTGATGAGCGCTTAGGTGAGGCCGCAGAAAAGGCAGTGAGCTTTGTGTTGGATCGGATTGAAAAAGATTTAGCGCAAGTCAGAATTGAAAAAGATGGCCAAGAGACCTATGAGAACACCAGTAAGTTAGTGATCGCTCAACACCGCCACACCACCTCACGTGAACTTGACCCACAGCCACATTGGCATAACTTAGTGATGAATGTTTCACAAGATCAAACGGGACGTTGGCGCTCATTAGCTTCGGCTAGTCGGGTGAGCGAGCGCAATGAAGGGACGATTGAGCAACTCTATCGTGATCAACATTACTACGGCTTACTGCTGGATAACCACTTTGCACAACTAGTGAAAGAGCTGGGTTATGAGATTCGCCAAACGGATCACCGTGGCAACTTTGAAATTGTTGGTATCAGTAACACGGTCATTGATTACTTTTCCAAACGCAAACAGCAAATCCAAGCTGAGCTTGCCGCCAAAGGGTTTTCCGGGTCCCGTGCTGCTGACATGGCGGCTGTGATTACTCGTGTTCA
>CBDALO010000045.1:0-8437 GCA_965196985.1 Gammaproteobacteria bacterium
ATGCGTATCGCCAGTCAAGACGGGGCAGCGCAAGCGTTCCAAGCGGTACTCGAACACCACGCGCTATTGGCTCAATGGGGATTTAGCCAGTCTGAAATCGTGGCATTATTGAGCAAGGATGGCGCAGCAAAAACCATTACAACGTTACTGCATCAGCCGGAACTCTGGCAAAACACAGGCTTAACCCATGCGGAATTAGTGCAATTAGTAACCCAACGGGGAGCCTCGTTAGCCTTGCAAGCGTTGCATCAATATCGCTCTGTGTTCTGAAAACTACCCAAAATTTAAATCAACAAAATAATGCTGAAATATTGTGTAAAAATGACTATGCTTTGTCTTTTTAACAAGACTAACGAGATGAGTATAAATGTTAAACTTCGCCGATTACGCTGCCCCTCTTTTTTCAAAATTAACTGGGAAAGTTGTTTTAAAAAAATCTATCGACGATTGTAGGAAAGCTATTAACTGAAGGTAGTTGTAAGTTGTTCAGTTCATCAAAAGATAACAATGAGTATAAAAAGATGATTCGTACACTTACCGGTGAAAATAAAAGCACCGATTTAGATCCAATAAAAACAAATGATGTATTGCTAGAACAGAGCTGTGAAAAACTTTCACACGCCAGTAAAATTGATGTTCTTCATGATCCTTCTGATATTAGAAAGCCACATAGCAAGCAAACTGAAAATCTAGGTAAAGTAAGGAGTCTGGACGGGGATATTATCAATGGTTACAGCACGCATAACGCAGTTGCATTAGTACCTGGTGATAAGGCTGTGCATCTACTATCGCATGTAAGCTACAGCAATAAAGACCCTAAGTTTTTAAAAGCTGAGCATATTAAGAAAATAGAGGCTGGAAAGCCATTTGAGGGAGATAAAGAGGCCAAGAGTCTTTATGAATCTGGTGATTACTTTAATAAAAAGCTGCTGTCTATTCGTGAAATAGAAAAAATAGGAATCTGCCTAAAATCAAAGAATGAAGATGCAACCATTACCCATATTCTAGATAGAGAGTTTGATGATAATGACTATCTCTCACTAATTGATACAAACCTAGATCAAGACTTTATTATTCGCTCAAAAATAACAAGAACAATAGAAGGTAGAGGTGATGATGGTAAAAAGCTTAAGCTGATTAACGCTGATTTTGATGCTCAAGGCGAAAAGCAATTCCAAAAGTTAACAGTTGGAAAGAATTGCGTACAAGACGGAAAAATAACTATTTATTTTGGAGAGTTTGAGAACTTCAATGCAATTAAAATCCAAATTACAGGCAGAGATGGTAGGAGAATTTTTAAGAATGACATGCTGCTATTAACTAATAAAAAAGTAACGACTTTTGATGAGGCGTATGAGGTATACATAGCCTATCTATCTCGTGCGAAAATTGAATATGTTTTTAAATTTCTCAAGGAAGGACTAGGCTGGGAAAATATGCAGATAAAAAATTTTAAAGGGATACAAAATCTACTGGCTGTATGTTTTTATGTGGCCTCATATTTGTATGAGATAGGTAAGGAAAAAGCTTATGACGATTACGCAATTATGCTAGCTAAATTAGGAGATGGTAAGGGCAAGGTGACACGACACTTTATTGCGAAGGGTATTAGAAAACTTCTAACGTATCACTTAGTAGAGCAATTTTTTAAAGAAAATAGTGTTTCTCAAGAAGAACAAAAAGAATTATCGAATTCAGTTCAGGTAGGGAGATAACAATTTTGGGTAGTTCTCAGCTGTGTTACAGACCTTGGGGTTTCAGCACGCCGATTTGGTTAAGATCTTTTCGACTGAGGGTTGCACTCAGGCCGTGGAATCCTTACTCACGCACCACCAACAGCTCGAAAGCTGGGGCTTTACCACCGACGAATTAGTCCCTATTTTAAGTCATTCCGGCGCAACCAAAACACTCGATGCACTCGCCAAGCACTACCCCGCTCTGCTAACTCTGGGTTTTCAGCACAAACAAATTGTCAAAATACTCAACAAACGTGGACGTGCACCTGCCATCCAAGCCCTACTCACGCATCACGCCACTCTGCTAAATTAGGGCTTTAATGACTATGATTTAATCAGAATAGTCAACCAAGACGGAGCCAGAGTCACCCTCACGTTACTTGCTGAGGAGCAAAAAGCGTGGCAAACCCTCTCACTCACACCCGCTGATTTGGTCAGTATTACCGCAAAAAGTGGCGGAGCTAAGACTCTTCAAGCCCTGCAAACGCACGCTAAAAAATTGCTAGGGTGGGGTTTTTCGGAAGCAGACCTTGCTCAAATTGCACGTTGTCGCAGTGCCGGATCCACATTCAACACCCTCGCCAGCCATTACAACACCCTCCGCCAGCAAGGCTTAGTGCATCAAAAGATTGTCCAGCTTGCGAGTCAACCGGCTGGGTTTGTTGTCTTGCAAGCTGAGTTATCTACTCGCTAGAGCCTTTCCAAGCACCTCGATTTTTGAGTCCAGCCAACCGTTCCACCGGTTGGCTTCGGCCCCCGTTTCCGCACGGGGGCTTCTGGCTTCGAGCACGGTATTTTCCCCCACTCGGAGTCCTGTTTGCTCCTGACCTCTCTGTATAATTTGCCAAAATTATACAGAGAGGTCAGGAAAAGCCTTGTAACCTTCTGATTTTTAAAACAAAAAAACTGTTTTTCAAGACTTTTTCCTCGTAAAAAAAAAGTTTAATAATTAACGAGTCGCTTTTTTATTCAATAGACTCCTCTGCTGAAACTCGCTTTCAGCAGAGAAACCTTTGCCCGCCGATGCTTAATTAAATACCAATAATGCCACGAGCACTGCGCCCCAATTTATCCACCATGAGTTGGGGATCATAAAAAAATCCCCAACGATTGTGGGTAAATTGTCCGCGCCTCCCTCGGTACTTGGCTGCCCATTGCCAGGAACCCAAGCTGCCTCTGCTGCGGCTTTGTGTGTCATGGGTAACTGCCTTGCTTGCTGCTGGTTTTGCTGCTGCTTTTTTTATTTTTTGGATTTGCTTTTATGGGATCAGCTCGGTAACATTGAGTCTGGTAATACTGAAGATGGCCTACAGCCTGAAACGCATAACGCGTCTATTACTTCGTCACCGCCGCCCCTTGTGTCGTGAGCCTAACGAAAGTTAGTGGGGATTTTCTTAGAGAACCAGTGTTCGTGTGGCAATGGAAACCTTGTCCTAAAAGTTCGGGTGAGCCAGTATGCAACCAGTACCCTTGAGGTATAAACGAATGACGACCTGTGAGTCTCTGACATTAAGTCGATGAATGGTGTCATTACGTCACACCATTGATCTTTCACCTTCGCCAAGGCTAAGGCAGTCGCAGAAGGGACTTAATGATTCAGCGGCTATCAACCAACGAGTTGATAGCATTTTCTTAGCACACTGCTAAAGCAAGTGTGATGTTACTGTTATGGCTTGAGCCATCAAACCGTTTGAGAGCAGACTTGCGCCTGTTTGGGCAAGAGAGCATGAAGTATACGCTCAAGAGGTTTGGCGTCATAGCAGTGTACTCCGTTGAAAATGAAAGTCGTCATTTTGCGCGAGTCCGTGTGTATCTCTCTTGCAGAGCGATTGGCTTTAGCTTGCAAGAGAACCTATTTCCTAACTGACAAGAGGAGAGAAGACAAGACCAGAAAAGATACAAAAAGATGAAAACCTTTCGTACGTGTTCAAGAGTGGGTTCTTGATGGGTTTTATTGTTGCTTGCTCCGCAAGTGAGAATAAACCAGTAGTGCGAAACCAAGACAGGTCTACTTGGGACGTTATCCTTTAGCCGTGAAATGCGCTTAATTACCTAAAGGTGGTTAAGGCTGGCTCTAAAACACTCACGTAACAGTCACACCCAGACCAAGTAATGTTAGTTGTATCAGCGAATAAGGAACAAACTATGTCATATCAACCAGACTGGCAAGACACACTTAAGCAGGTCTTGCGCGAGCATAACAAATTTAAAGCCAACGGCAAAACGGTAGCCGCCTATGCAACGCAACAACGCCGAGCCGAGATTTTATGGAAAGGGTTTCGGGATTTGCGCAAGATGGGCTTTAAGTTTACCACCGTGTATGGCTTACGAGGCAAGCACATTGAGTACCTCGTTAAGCATTGGGAACAATCCGGCTTATCGGCTTCAAGCCTTCAGCTTAACATCAGCACCTTTCGTACCTTTGCGAACTGGCTCGGCAAGCAAGGTATGGTGCGCCGATTAGAATTTTATGTTGAATCGCGTGATCGTGCCGTGAGGCAATACGCAGCGACTGAATCAAAAAGCTGGAGCGGACAAGGCATCAACGTCATGGAAAAGATCGAGACGCTTCGAAATGATGACACGCGTATTGCCGATGTGTTATTGCTGCAATTGCATTTTGGCTTACGCAGTAAAGAAGCTTTATTACTCAGACCCCACGTTGCCGATCAAGGCGATACCTTATTGGTGGTGAAGGGCACGAAAGGCGGACGTAATCGGTATGTGCCAATTGAAACACCGGAACAACGCCAGCTCTTAGATCACATTAAAAGCTACACACAGTTAAAAGAAAGCCTTGTGCCCACCAACACGCTCTATAAAAACTATCATGCACACTATTATTACGTGCTCAAGAAAAACGGCATTAGTCGAGCGAATGGCATTGTGGCCCACGGGCTACGCCATCAGTATTTAAATGCGTTATATAAAAAGGTCACAGGCCATCACACCCCACTGGAAGGCGGGCAATTACCCAGGCTCAATGCCGCGCTGGACAGTTACGGTCGACAAATTGTGGCCGAACAGGCCGGTCATGGTCGTGAAACCATTTCAGCCGCGTATGTCGGCAGCAAAACTACTTCAACCCCTTAAGGAGATTCTATGGAATTACAAATCGAATTACACACCAGCCTTATCGCTGAGATGAACCACGATCATTTTTTAGATATTGAAGCAACCCTGATAGATTTTGAAGGCATGGATTCCCAGCACGATAAAGTCATGGGAAAACTGCATGCTATTAAAATTAATTGGCATCAACGCTACGAGGATGAGTTTGACCTTTTCGAAATTGCAGATGAGCGATCAGATCTCTCTCGCATTGTCGAGATCCTCACCGATGGATTCCAAACCTTTCGACCCAAAGATTGGAAAGCAATGGGTAAACGCGCACCGGACTACCCGTGTCGATTTATGGTGCTAGACGCGATTTACCTTGACCCTGAGTAACAAGGTCGCGAACTTGGGTTAGCAGCCATTCAACGCATCTGGGAGCTCTTTGGTAATGACTGTGCTTTTATGGCAACCGAAGCGATACCTTTGCAATTCAACCCTGACTATGATTTTCTACCGGACAATGCCAAGCTTGACCATTTTCCGAAAGACAAGCAGTTAGCAACCGATCAATTAATCAAGCACTATCAAGCGTTGGGATTTGAAGTGTTCCCCAATCCAGAAGGGCTGGCGATTATGGTGCTGACACGGTGACTTTTTTGCTAGGAGTTTGAGTAGTAAAAAACTGGTCGGTTGCTCAGTAAAGCAAGCTCATCGTATTCGCTAAATTAGAATGATTAGCAGACGATCATGCTAGGCTTAAACAAAAAAAACCTATACACTGACGCACTCAATGAGTGAGAGCAATGTAAGAGAGTCGGCCATGATCACTGATGAGGAAACCCAGCTGGGCTACCTAGACTTACTGAAAAAACGCGGTGGGGTTGCTGCGCTCAGTGGATTACTGGCAGTGATCGTTTGGGTATTAGTAAATAACTACGTGATGGGTATGCCCTTGCATGGTAATCAACGTTACCTTTACGTGATTGGTTATTTCGTCTTTGTCAGTTACTTTACCTGGAAACCCAAGTTAGTCGCTTTGTTGCGTCGGTGGTCGGCATGAGTAACAAGCAAGGTATTAAGCATCACGATCTTTTTTTTAAAAGCTCGCTCCAGGACATCGAGATTGCCAAGGACTTTTTTAAGGCGCACTTGCCTAAAAAAATTCAAAAGATGATTGACTGGGACACGCTGCATTTAGAAAACGATAGCTTCATCGAAGAAGATTTCCAAACTGCGTTTACTGATGTACTTTATCAAGTTAAGCTTAAAGAACAGTACGGCAAAGAGCAGGTTTTTTTATACATTTTGAGTGAGCACCAATCCAGTCCTGACCCCTTAATGGCGTTCAGGTTGTGGTATTATCGCTGTAAAATCTGGGATAGGCTTTTAAAACAAATTGATAAAAAAGAGAAGAATGATCAACTCAAACTGCCGTTAATTCTCAACTTGGTGTTTTATAACGGCAAGCAAAAACCCTACCCTTACACACTAAACTTCTTTGATTTATTTGAGGATGCGGAACTCGCTAAAGAGCTTTATAATGCCCCTGCCCCATTAATTGATTTATCAGTAATCCCAGATGATGAGTTATTAACGCATGGGCATGTGGCTGCCATGGAATTATGCCACAAGCACGCGTATAGCCGTGATCTTATACCGATTATCAAAGAGCTAATTCAGCATGATTTGCTACAATTAATCAAGACACTTGATGGTGGAAAACATATTTCTAGGCTGGTAAAATATGCGTTAGAATATGAGAAAGATAACTATGGTAGTGAAATTGTCACGCTGTTAGCTGAAGCACTACCGGATATGAAGGAGACTATTATGTCTGCAGCGGATCAATTGCGACAACAAGGTATTGAGCAGCGCAATAAAGAAATTGCCACTACCATGTTAAAACTTCATGAGCCTATTAAAAAAATTGAAGCTATAACTGGCATTTCATCTAAAGTTTTGGTGCAGCTTAAAAAAGACATCAATTGATTACTTTTTATAATGATACTTCAACGTAGCTTTATTGATGTTATTTATTTAATAATTTCTGATAGAATACAAAGAATCTCAGATGCTTTCTCACTATCGCTGTTTAGCCATTTTTCAAGATTATTGTTGCAGAACTTAATTATTTTATCTAAATCCTTACCTGTGTTTGTATAACATTCAAGCTCACCGTGCATTAGTATGTAAATATTATCTTTATACTTCTTTCTTATTTGTTCTGTGATTTCAGGACACTTAGTAACAATTTCATTGTGAATTATTTCTTGTTTTTCAGCTTTGGAAAGATTGATGTATGATTTATATTGATGAGCAAGGGATAGACAATGTTCTAATTTTTCCTGAGTTAGATTCTCAGGATCGTTAGTTAGTTGAATGTAGATTTCCATTAGTTTTCTTGTTTTTTCAGAAGACAAGTTATCAAATTTATTTTTTTTGTATCTTGCTATAATTTCCTTTTCATTAGCACTATTATAATCTGAAATTAGTTTATAGTTTTTGGCATTATCAAAATCACATATATAGTGAGTATCTAGTCCGAAGCTATTAAATAATCTAAACCAGTTTGTGTAGTTTCCCTTACCATCTAGACTTAAAACCGCTATATCTTGAGCCCCAGATGGGTGCTGTAATTTTAAAACCTCCTGAAAGAAATATCTATCAGTCTGTCCTTCTACTAATACAACTTTCTTTGCAAAAAACGCATAAGTAGATCTCGTATTATCTAAAATTTTCACTAGATTTTTATTAAAATACTGTTCGTTTTGATAGTATATAGCAGTGTTTTTGTTATCATCCAATCCAAAGCGCAAAACATAATTAATTGTTTTTGAATTAATTAGCGAATCAGAATGTGTGACTAGAATACATTGATATTGATGTTCATCTATTAGGTTCTCTAACATCCTTAAGTATTCATTTTGAAATTGATAATGTAAATGGATTTCTGGCTCATCAATTATTATAACACCACCTTTTAATCCACCTCTTCCATAAGCTTCAAAAATCAAATGCATGATTGCTTTTTGTCCGGCACTTAGGTCGTTAATATCATCTAGCTTTCTATTACTATTGACATAATAAAAAGAAAAAGAGTACTCCCACCCTGGATGATCAATAAGAGCAATCTCTAATTTTAAATTTATTATTTTTAGTTTTTCATTGATTGATTTTACAAAAGGTAATGTATTTACTTCTTTATTACAGTCTTCTTTTGATTTTCTCATTTCCATATTGCGCTGATGATGTGCCGCCATTTTTAACCTGACTAATGAAAATATATTTGGTTCTCCATGTTCACCAAGATTGGTGCTTTGTGAAAAGATTGCCCTCTCTAATCTATTCGTCTGATTATACCTGGCCAGCTTATCATTTAATTTTATTACAGGGGTGAAGCTAGAATAATTTCTGTAACACCCAATCAAGCAAAAGGGATTATGTAAAATATCGATTAGTTGACTTTCAGGATCTCGATTATGAAGTTCAATAGCTTTTCTAAAAAGATGATAATGCCTTAAATAGGTATAACCAAAATCTATTGCGCTTGGTTTGACAGTTACAGATTGATCTATTCCTATCTCAACATTAATTGTATATTTCTCATTAAATTGATGATCAATACTATGACGTTCAGGTGAGAA
>CBDALO010000046.1:0-13181 GCA_965196985.1 Gammaproteobacteria bacterium
AAATTATTCAGGGGAATCATTTTTCAGCAAGGGGCTAACTACAACAAAAAAATCTGGGATTTTTTTATTGAGTTAAATCTGACCTTTTTCAGGTTTAACTATTTATAATAAGTTTGCTTGAAACTGCGATGAGGAAAGCTCATTACAATTTCAATGCGACGGTTGGCGGCCATGCCGTCAACACGAGCATTATCTGCAATGGGGTCACTTGCCCCAGCTCCTTGATAACTAACCATTTGTGAGACAGCTGGGTAACCATGATTCCAGAAAATACCAGCGATCTTTTGTGCGCTTAGCAACGTGTGGCGTTGGTTTATGGTTGGTGTGGCAATATTATCGCTATAGCCAACGATTGTCACTTTTGCTCCAGGTAGATAGTGCATAAGCGCTAAAATAAGACTCATAGGTGGTTTGGCTGTATTAATTAGATAGTTAGTAAGTGGCTGATAAAGGACGTAATCAGGGATAATTAGCCGTAATTGGTAAGGGTAGATAATTGATTTGACTTGGTACTCGCGTAGTTTGTGGATAACGTATTGTACAGCGGGATAATAAGACCAGTTACAGTTGTAGTAGTATTGCGTAGTTTGGGCTTTTGGTACTGGGTTAGCCAAAGGCTTAGTTGGATAAGTGGCAGCACCTGCTGTTGTAGTTAAAGCTAGTGCACAACTAAGAGCGAAAAAAAGTTTTCTATACATATTTCACGGTCACCTTATTAAGAGCCTCCATTATAGCGATAAGATTTTTAGAAAAGCAAAAGCTAAGGTGTCTTTGAAGGGGAAAGTTAGCTGCGGTTATTACCAGTGAAGGGGCTTTAAAATAGTATAAAGGTTTAAAAGTGTGCAAAGGAGTTAAATTGAAATAAAAAAAACGCCGGTTAGTTATTGTTATTCCGGCGCCTGGCTTGCTTGTTATTGTTATTATTATTTAAGTTTTTGTTATTTAAGTTATTTAGTTTATTGTTCGGCTACTTGAAGGGTGAGTAAGTAAATCCGTATCTTCTAATGATTACTATATCGGCTTTAAAAAATATAAAAACCCACATGTTTTTCCCAAAAAACTCCTGCAAAAAAATACCTGTAAAAAATTAAGGTTATTTTTAGACTTTCTTGTATGGGCAATTAGCTGTCCTGTCTTTCCTATTTATGCAATAACACTGGTTATAACTAGGGCCTATTGGCCTTAAAGGTTTTGAAAAAATACAAAACCTACTTTATCCATAAATTCTGTTGAGAGGTTTTTTATTAAAAAGTGAAAAAAACAAAAATTTATATCGCGCTTAGAATAAAAAGCGTTATATTAGAAGTAGCAACCAAGGAGCCCTTGTCGCTGGGTTAAAAGCGATCCTAAAACTTCTTGCTACCAATCCCGAGAAGTTACAAGCGCCACTGATGTGGCGCTTTTATTTTGTACTGAATAAAGGAGTAAGCTTATGGCAATCGGATTAATCGGTGCGATGGAGGAAGAGATTAGTTTATTGGTTGAACAGTTTGGTCAGGTTGAAGAGCAGAGTCATTATGGTTGTCGATTTTACTGTGGCAGGATAGTTGGTAAAGAGGTTGTTTTGTTAAAAAGTGGAATTGGCAAGGTTAGTGCGGCTATTGGTGTGATTTTGTTAAAAGAGCGATTTAATTGTGACTATGTTATTAATACTGGTTCAGCGGGTGGCTTAAAAGCAGAGTTAGGTTTAGGGGCGATTGTTGTTTCTTCTTCGGTAGCTTATTTTGACGTTGATGTGACCGCTTTTGGTTATGAGCCAGGGCAAATGGCATCAATGCCAGCCCAGTTTTCTCCTGATAAACAGTTACAAGCTAAAGCAAAGCAGGCTGCTATCTGTTTGCCTGATTTAAGAGTAACTCAAGGGTTGATCGTTTCTGGTGATTCTTTTATTAATAATATAACACGAGTTGAGGCGATAAAAGAGATGTTCCCTGAAGCCTATGCGTTGGAGATGGAAGCGGGTGGCATTGCGCAAGCTTGTTACCAGCTTAGTATTCCTTTTATTGTTATACGCTCTGTTTCCGACAGTGCCGATGGAGAGGCAAAGTTAACTCACGAGGAGTTTTTACAGCTTGCGGCAAATAACTCAGCGCAGTTAGTAAGTGAATTGGTGAAACTGATCTAGTATCCCTTAAGTGCTTAACTTTTAAATTGTCATGCTTTATCGGTAGACAGCGATTGACCATAAGTCATTTGGCGTGCCACTTGTTTGTGTCGTCCAACTATTTCCTTGGTTGGAGGAGGTAAGGATAGTGCCACCTTCACCTACGACTATGTAGTCATTGCTGCGAAGCTCATTAGAACCATATAGATAAAAATTTATACCTGGTACTTTGTTATTCCACGTAATGCCATCATCAGAAAGGAAAACAGTATCATAGGCTACAGCAATAAACTTAGTTAAATAGGATATGCCCCATAGGTTATAGGTAGAGCCACTAGCTTGAGGAGTCCAAGTTAGTGCATCACTAGAAGTTAGAATGGTTCCAGAGTGGCCAATAGCAACGTACTCGCCAGCACCAAAAGCAATGTCATTTAAGTTAGTTGAAACTCCTGTACTATGTTCTGTCCAAGTAACGCCATCAACAGAGCTTATTGCTGTACCTGTATTGCCAATCGCCACAAACTTTCCATTGCCATAAGTGACGCCATCAAGGCTATCTGATACGCCACTAGTTTGCTTGGTCCAAGCTATTCCATTGGGGGAGGTTAGGACGGTTCCTGATGCACCAACAGCAACGAACTGATTATTAGCATAGGTAATATTCCATAAGTCACGAGCAGTGCCGCTAGTTTGAGGGTTCCAAGTAATTCCATCTGGTGAAGTTAAGATTGTTCCATTGTCTCCAGTCACAACGTACTTGTTGTCCCCAAACGTAATGCTCCAAAGCCTTTCACTTGTATTACTGGTCTGTGTTAGCCAGTTGATTCCATTAATAGAGGTTAAGATTGTTCCCGATGAACCAACGGTAACTATTGGATAAAGTATGACTAAATTTAACGAGTGGGGGGAATTATCAGCATTGGTACCAGAGGCTGAAAGGACATAGCTGCCAGTTGATGGGCTATTGCTTGGGATGTTGTAGTTTAATGTGCAGCTTTGGCCAGATGTTAATATCGTCTCAGAAAGGCAGTTGCCAGAAAAGTAACTAGATATGGCGGTAGGTATGGTCAGGCTCATATTGGTAACGGTGCTACCACCGGTATTGTGTAAAGTCAGAGAGCCCGTTTGATTGGGTGCTAAAACAAAGTTGGTAATGTCAGTGCCACCAGAGTCACGAAAGACAAAGTGACCGTGTGTGGCGATTGAAACACTGAGATCATGAGGTGAGTTATCAGCGTTTGTACCAGCAGAAGTAAGCGTATAGTTTCCTGTTGAGGCGCCACTACTAGGAATATTATAGGTTAATGCGCAACTCTGCCCAGAAGGTAGACTTGCTTCGGAAAGGCAACTGCCAGCAAAATAACTGGATATAGCAGCAGGTATGGTGAGGCTCATATTTGTAATCGTGCTACCACCGGTATTGTGTAAGCTTAGAGAACCAGTTTGATTGGGTGCTAGGTCAAGATTGGTAATATCTATGCCGCCTGAGTTACGAAAGACAAAGTGACCGTGTGTGGCGATTGAAACACTGAGATAATGAGGTGAATTATCAGTGTTTGTGCCAGCAGCAGAAAGCGTATAGTTCCCCGTTGAGGCGCTGCTACTAGGAATGCTGTAGTTTAATGTGCAGCTTTGCCCGGGCGGTAAGTTTGTTTCAGAGAGACAGTTACCAGTAAAATAATTGGATATGGCAGCAGGTATGGTGAGATTCATACTGACAATAGTGGTATCCCCAGTGTTGTGTAAGGTTAGAGAGCCAGCTTGGTTAGGGGCTAGATCAAGGTTGGTAATGTCAGAGCCATCAGAGTTGCGAAAAACAAAGTGACCTGCTTCAGAGGCGGGAATTACATGAATACCAAACGGATTGTAGGTTGTTTTGAACCCTAAGCTATCATTTATTACTAAAGTGTCGAAAAAGGATTGGGCTTTGTCACCAGTAAGTTGAGGGACAGTCGAGGTAAGAGTCAATGTGCAGCTACCATGAGGGGAAATTGCAACGCTGTCACCAAAGTGGCAGGTTGTTTGGTTGCCATCTAGTAGTAAGTTAGGGAGAGCTCCTAATTCTGCTTGAGATGATAAATATAATGGAATGGAGAGATTGTTAGCGAGGTTAAATTGGTAACTAAGCGAGCCTGAACTGCCATTGGTTCGAGTATATTGGGTTGTGCCAATGGGTAATATTTGTAAGGTTTGGTTTGCTGTAGCAATTAATGGAACTATTAGAAATAAGTATAAAAGTAATACCCTTAGCGTTTTCTTCAATCTCATTTTTTACCTTCTTATATTAACAGTAAAGAATTAAGGGTTGGTTTAGTTTGATTTATGTTTTTAGTGAAAGGGTTGCTTTTATACTTAGTTTCCCGGATTTTAGTTTCCCTTAAATTCATTGAATAACTTCCATGATATTCCACATCAAGGGTACCGAATTGTTTTGTTAATGCCAAGTTTTTGGGTTAAAGCAAGGTGCTTGCTAGCCATATGTTAGGCTTAGAACTAATGAAATAATGTGTAAGTTTTGATTTATTGTGCCATCACTTAGATAGAGCGTTATTTTGTCTGTAAAAACCAACTTCAGTACTTAGAAAAACCTTTAAAATTCTAAATGGCACTCTATTGTACCTGTCTCATCGCATAATATCTTAAATTAATTATGCTAATCAATCTAAAAAATTATTTATACCTCAAATTTTTCTCCTCTCAAAATAAATTATTAACTTTTAGGTAATAGCAATTATATCTCGTTAATAAGAACAAGAATGATCTATCCTAAAACCCTATGAAGCCTTATTATTCACTTCAACTTAAGTATCTAGGTGATCCGCTCCACTGGTCATCAATTTCCACTAAAACAGCTGATACGAGCCTTAGGCACGATTCAGTATTAGGGAAAATTCCAACTGTATGCGTCCTTCTTTTTACCTCTCTGTTTACGCGCTCAGCTATGTTACTGGTTCTTAATCTTTTTTGATGCGGCCTGTCAAAGTTCATCACTACTAAGCCCTCCGGTATATTCACTTCCAACCAAGAAGAAAGCTCTGGTGCTGTTTGCTGATATTTATCTACCGCCATAGCCAATAGTCTTTCCGACTCATGAATGTTTGAGGCATTAAATATAGCTGTAATCTCCTCAGCTACTGGTTCCTTCATTGAGCGCTTTGGTATGTGAGCCTGAGCATTTTGCTGCAAATGAAATTGGCAGCGTTGCCAAGTGTAACGTCCCACAATAATTTAGAGAAACCATCTCAACCTATTTTGCGTGAGATGGTGTCAAATAGTTAACCTTTTAGCTCATGAATTACCTGATTAATGACATCATCCGGTATATGGTTTAAATTCATATTAGCGGCGATTAGCAACGCATGTCGCATGAGCCTATCAACATAACGAAGCCTACCTTTTGTGGCCATGTGTACTGCACGAATACCTGTTTCAGTGAATAAGCTGCTGCTCATTCCTGCCTTCTCAAAAGCAGCGTGAATAATGCTCTCAAAATCCCTGCTATCTTCAATTGCATGCCACCTAATAAACTGAAAACTACCCAAAATTTAAATCAACAAAATAATGCTGAAATATTGTGTAAAAATGACTATGCTTTGTCTTTTTAACAAGACTAACGAGATGAGTATAAATGTTAAACTTCGCCGATTACGCTGCCCCTCTTTTTTCAAAATTAACTGGGAAAGTTGTTTTAAAAAAATCTATCGACGATTGTAGGAAAGCTATTAACTGAAGGTAGTTGTAAGTTGTTCAGTTCATCAAAAGATAACAATGAGTATAAAAAGATGATTCGTACACTTACCGGTGAAAATAAAAGCACCGATTTAGATCCAATAAAAACAAATGATGTATTGCTAGAACAGAGCTGTGAAAAACTTTCACACGCCAGTAAAATTGATGTTCTTCATGATCCTTCTGATATTAGAAAGCCACATAGCAAGCAAACTGAAAATCTAGGTAAAGTAAGGAGTCTGGACGGGGATATTATCAATGGTTACAGCACGCATAACGCAGTTGCATTAGTACCTGGTGATAAGGCTGTGCATCTACTATCGCATGTAAGCTACAGCAATAAAGACCCTAAGTTTTTAAAAGCTGAGCATATTAAGAAAATAGAGGCTGGAAAGCCATTTGAGGGAGATAAAGAGGCCAAGAGTCTTTATGAATCTGGTGATTACTTTAATAAAAAGCTGCTGTCTATTCGTGAAATAGAAAAAATAGGAATCTGCCTAAAATCAAAGAATGAAGATGCAACCATTACCCATATTCTAGATAGAGAGTTTGATGATAATGACTATCTCTCACTAATTGATACAAACCTAGATCAAGACTTTATTATTCGCTCAAAAATAACAAGAACAATAGAAGGTAGAGGTGATGATGGTAAAAAGCTTAAGCTGATTAACGCTGATTTTGATGCTCAAGGCGAAAAGCAATTCCAAAAGTTAACAGTTGGAAAGAATTGCGTACAAGACGGAAAAATAACTATTTATTTTGGAGAGTTTGAGAACTTCAATGCAATTAAAATCCAAATTACAGGCAGAGATGGTAGGAGAATTTTTAAGAATGACATGCTGCTATTAACTAATAAAAAAGTAACGACTTTTGATGAGGCGTATGAGGTATACATAGCCTATCTATCTCGTGCGAAAATTGAATATGTTTTTAAATTTCTCAAGGAAGGACTAGGCTGGGAAAATATGCAGATAAAAAATTTTAAAGGGATACAAAATCTACTGGCTGTATGTTTTTATGTGGCCTCATATTTGTATGAGATAGGTAAGGAAAAAGCTTATGACGATTACGCAATTATGCTAGCTAAATTAGGAGATGGTAAGGGCAAGGTGACACGACACTTTATTGCGAAGGGTATTAGAAAACTTCTAACGTATCACTTAGTAGAGCAATTTTTTAAAGAAAATAGTGTTTCTCAAGAAGAACAAAAAGAATTATCGAATTCAGTTCAGGTAGGGAGATAACAATTTTGGGTAGTTCTCAGTAATAAAGCACTGAATTCTAGAGTTGATAGGTTCATAGGCTGGTCTCTGCAATGTTGCTAGAAGTGATGGGAGTCCACATAAGATAATCGTCATGACATCTTTGCTGTCAAAACTGAAATTAAGGAAGTCAGGTAATCGTAGAATGAAATCATTACTAAGCTGATGCGCCTCGTCTAGGATCCAAATAGGCTGAACGTTTTTATCATGGTAGAGCGCGATCAAGCTCTGCTTCAAGTCTCTCCAAAGTTTAGAGAATCGGTAATAGTTTTCTAAACCTAGATTTTCGGCAAGCTGAGAGTACACATCAAATGACCGAAAGTGAGTGTCTGATTGATAAATGACTTGATGGGTCAGCGGGTTGAGTTTATTGCTCCAGTATCTTAGCGCCGTGGTCTTTCCTGTCCCTGAGTCGCCAGTAATCACTGCTAAGCCGCGTGTTTCTAGCAAACCATTAAGTTGCTGTTCTAGTCGCTTTGACTGCGCCAATTCAATAATGTTTGATTTACCCAATGGATCAAATTTCAAGCCAAAATGTTGAAGATACATCTTACTCATCCTTGTATCTTAAATAACTGTAGAGATATGACAATATTGCTACAATCCCAAGGATGCTTGGGTAGGCGGAAGGTGAAGCCGTGTTCGTCCTTAGGATTTAATCCTGTTGAGGAGATTTAGCTCCCTTCCACCCTCATAAGTTCATGAGATCGAACGGTATCTTAGGCCATTGTGAGCCTGTATTTGCAAGGTTGATCCGAACTATGATTTCCCAAGTTTGTTAGTGTAATAAAATTTAAGAGGCTCTAGCAAATGAAAAAAAATTGTGTTGGTATTGATATTGCAAAATCTGATTTTGTTGCTGCTATCACCACTAGCGGAAAAGATCACGTTAAACATTTTAATAATAATCCTGAGGGCTTTTCTGAGTTATTAGAATGGACGCAATCTTTATCTGATCAGTCACTTCATTTTTGCATGGAATCAACAGGTAAATACGGTAATGCATTGGCTCTTTATTTACATAGTGAGAAGTGTGATGTCAGTATAATTAATCCTGCACGAATAAAGTTTTTTATGAAAGGACAGCTAATACGAAACAAGACCGACAAGGCCGATGCGGTCAGTATTAAGGACTATTCAAATCATTTTACTCCAACGCTATGGCAGCCTTTGCCAGCTAATATAGAGACTCTAAGAGCTTTGATACAGAGATCTGAAGTATTAACCTCCCAAGTCAGCAATGAACAAAACAGGCTGGAGCTAGCGGAAGAAACAATTATTAGCTCTATACAAAATCATATCGATTATATGGAAAAAGAAATTTTACGACTGCAGGAAGAAATTAGTAAGCTGATCGCGAGTGATGATGATCTGAAGAATAACACAGAGCTGCTTAAAAGCATCCCAGGCATTGGTGATAAAACCGCTCAAACACTAACTGCTTTTTTTAATAATATTGAAAGATTTTCTGGCGCAAAATAATTGGCTGCTCATATTGGTTTAAATCCCAGCCAGTCACAATCAGGCACTTCATTGAATTCATCACGGCTCTCAAAGGTTGGTAGTGCTTGGTTGCGAAAGGCGCTTTACATGCCGGCATTAGTGGCTATAAGGCATAATCCTATTTTGAAGAAATTTTATGAAAAGCTGCTCAAAAAAGGCAAGCCAAAGAAGCTAGCCATTTGTGCTGTTATGAGAAAAATGGTGCATATGATTTATGGCATCCTAAAAACACAGCAGCCATTTTCAGCGGATGCCTAGTAAAAATTTTACAATTTATTGTTGACGTTTAAGACGGTATCTCCTCAGTGATATCCAAATCCTCTTTAACTTGGTTATAAACAATCTCAACTAGCGAGGTTTTTCTTGCTGGTTGTTCCGGCATCTGAGGTCTAGCTCGGGTTCTAGAAAGGTTGTTATGTTTGTCCAGCTCTCCCACTGCACCAAGGTATTGATATTCCAATGATTCGACGTGACGGGCGGAGTCACTATGCGGATCAACCACTAAATAAACCTCTTGTTGAGCCAGTTCAAATGGAACTTCAAAGAGTCGATTATTCCAGCTTACCGTGCCATCCTTCCTGACTCGGCGCTTAATGCGATGCAGGAAGTAATCATCTAGCTTATCGGCCAAACAACCTAACGGCTGAATTTTAGTGAGGTCTTGCTGATAGCGTTGTAACGGGGTCATCTTGTCAGGCAGGGCGCTTTGCGAGGCTTGATGATAAACACGCTCAACCCAAGCCCAAAATCGATCATTCAGCGCATTGAAACTATGAATGGAATCCAGGTTGCATTCAGCTAGGAATTGCTCGCGTACTGTTCTATGCCAACGCTCTAGTTTGCCTTTGCTTTGCGGTTCATAGGGCCTGCCGTAAATCAATTGAATTTTCAAACGAGCACAAATGGTTTGCAACGTTTTAGCACGGTAGGCAGGGCCGTTGTCAATGATGAGCTTAACAGGAAGCCCACGTTTGAGTAATGCCTCTTTCAACACATGCTCAATAGTAATGGCACTCTCATCAGTACAAAATTTACTGTGACAGACCAACCTTGAGGCATCATCAAAAATACTCACCAAATAGCTTTTAACTCTTCTTTGGCCATCGTAAATCGTTGGACCATGCATGACATCGCCATACCAAATATCACAAGCTGTGAGCGCCTCAAATGAGCGGCGCTCAATTTGGTTAGAAGGTGTGACTGTTCTTTTAGACAGGCCGTGTTTTACTAATAAGCGGTGAACTGTTGCGTGAGATAATTCACCTCGCGCTACCTTCCCTTGAGTTTCTAAGAGTTTAATCACGGTCGGAATTGATCTTGAAGGGCTTTCCTGTTTAGTGGAAATAATTAACTCTTGTAGCTCTGGATTGATGTGACACTGGCCTTTGTCTCGTCGAGTTTTAGGAACTAATCCATCAATACCCTGCTTTAACCAGGCGTAATACCAATTCTCAATTGTTTTAGCACTGAGGTGAACACGCTTACTACCTGGAATGTTGTAGGTTTGCTGGGACAACCTTTTAATAATGCTCTTGAGCTCACCATGCTCAAAACTATTTCGGCTACATAGCTCACCTAAAACACTTAGGCGAAACAGTGCTGTTGGGTGAATGGGCTTGGTCATTTTGCAATTCCTGTGTGATTTAACTACTTGCAATGAGTTAATCACAACTTGAGTTGAGAATGCTACGCTCAAACTGTGTGGGGTCGTGAGGTTTACAGAAAATATCCATCTCAACTTTTTTTCACGTTAATTAATTATGGGATGCTCACTCCTGTGTTGTTAAGAAAAAGCATGATGCTCGATAAATCATGCTCACCAAGGCAGGCCAACCAAAACGCTTGTGGATCATTATGTCGCCCAAGCTGTAACCACAACGGATGTGCTTTGATATGGAAGGAGTAATCAACGAAGTGGTCAACCAACCAGTGAAACCACCTAGCAACGGTGTGTCGACTAACACCTTGCTCCTGACCTGATGAGCTAATACTTTTCCCAGGAGCACGCTCATTAACACTGCCTACTGAACTGACCAGCAATACCAACGCTTTGGAGAAAGTATCTCAGGTAGGGTTGAACAAGTACGTTTACATTGATGACAATAAAATCTCAAAACAGGGGTGGGATTTAAAGAGCGTCCTTTACCTGGGTTCCTATCTGGTTTTCGATCATATGATCCATGTGACCATAGTCCACCTGCACCGCAATGGCTGCACTGCTCTGGCCTTAGTAGCTCTGGATTTTTTTTCAGCAGGATCAGGTAATCACTCAGGCTTTTAATCGCTTTTATGATTCTGCGCATGACTAATTTCACTATAGTTTTTATATCAAGTTATTTTACCTTGATAGGTTACTAAAAACCTTGTTTATTATGAGATAAAACTAGCTCAATTCCCCTAAATAAACTGAAAACTACCCAAAATTTAAATCAGCAAAATAATGCTGAAATATTGTGTAAAAATGACTATGCTTTGTCTTTTTAACAAGACTAACGAGATGAGTATAAATGTTAAACTTCGCCGATTACGCTGCCCCTCTTTTTTCAAAATTAACTGGGAAAGTTGTTTTAAAAAAATCTATCGACGATTGTAGGAAAGCTATTAACTGAAGGTAGTTGTAAGTTGTTCAGTTCATCAAAAGATAACAATGAGTATAAAAAGATGATTCGTACACTTACCGGTGAAAATAAAAGCACCGATTTAGATCCAATAAAAACAAATGATGTATTGCTAGAACAGAGCTGTGAAAAACTTTCACACGCCAGTAAAATTGATGTTCTTCATGATCCTTCTGATATTAGAAAGCCACATAGCAAGCAAACTGAAAATCTAGGTAAAGTAAGGAGTCTGGACGGGGATATTATCAATGGTTACAGCACGCATAACGCAGTTGCATTAGTACCTGGTGATAAGGCTGTGCATCTACTATCGCATGTAAGCTACAGCAATAAAGACCCTAAGTTTTTAAAAGCTGAGCATATTAAGAAAATAGAGGCTGGAAAGCCATTTGAGGGAGATAAAGAGGCCAAGAGTCTTTATGAATCTGGTGATTACTTTAATAAAAAGCTGCTGTCTATTCGTGAAATAGAAAAAATAGGAATCTGCCTAAAATCAAAGAATGAAGATGCAACCATTACCCATATTCTAGATAGAGAGTTTGATGATAATGACTATCTCTCACTAATTGATACAAACCTAGATCAAGACTTTATTATTCGCTCAAAAATAACAAGAACAATAGAAGGTAGAGGTGATGATGGTAAAAAGCTTAAGCTGATTAACGCTGATTTTGATGCTCAAGGCGAAAAGCAATTCCAAAAGTTAACAGTTGGAAAGAATTGCGTACAAGACGGAAAAATAACTATTTATTTTGGAGAGTTTGAGAACTTCAATGCAATTAAAATCCAAATTACAGGCAGAGATGGTAGGAGAATTTTTAAGAATGACATGCTGCTATTAACTAATAAAAAAGTAACGACTTTTGATGAGGCGTATGAGGTATACATAGCCTATCTATCTCGTGCGAAAATTGAATATGTTTTTAAATTTCTCAAGGAAGGACTAGGCTGGGAAAATATGCAGATAAAAAATTTTAAAGGGATACAAAATCTACTGGCTGTATGTTTTTATGTGGCCTCATATTTGTATGAGATAGGTAAGGAAAAAGCTTATGACGATTACGCAATTATGCTAGCTAAATTAGGAGATGGTAAGGGCAAGGTGACACGACACTTTATTGCGAAGGGTATTAGAAAACTTCTAACGTATCACTTAGTAGAGCAATTTTTTAAAGAAAATAGTGTTTCTCAAGAAGAACAAAAAGAATTATCGAATTCAGTTCAGGTAGGGAGATAACAATTTTGGGTAGTTCTCAGAAATAAAGATAGACGTAACACCAAGGAACACTGGGGAACACAGCTCTTCTAGCGGCTTTTAGGCCAGTATGAGCGTCGCTAGTAATCAACTCAATACCATGTATACCTCGCTCAACCAACTGCTGAAGAAAATCACGCCAATGTACCTCAGCCTCTGATAACGCAACAGAAACACCTAGCACTGTTCTCTTGCCGGTTGATTCATCAAAGCCATAGGCTATCAATACCGCACAGTCTTGTACTGTGCCGCTAGTGCGCACCTTCTCATAACGTGCATCTAGCCAAAGATATTTTATCTTTCCTAACGGCTTATTTCGCCATTTCTTTAAATCTTCATCCAACAATTTAGCGCAACGGCTTACCTCTGTGCTTGAAATATCTGTTCCACAGAGTTGCTTTAGCACCTTTTCAACTTTGCGCGTGGAAACCCCATGCACATACATTTCAGCGATAGCCAGCTTAAGTGCTCTATCAGAGCGTACACCTCGCTCTAAGACTGATGGATAGAAGGCTTCATTGGAGTCTCTAACCTGCGGTATCTGTAGCTCAAGCTGACCTTGACCTGTGTTAATTAACCTTGGTTTAAAGCCGTTCGCATATCCGTTTCTATCGCCAGTTCGCTCATAAGGACTGGCATTTAAATGGCGCTCCCTTTCTATTAACATAGCCTCATTCATCAACCTGGAGACAAGCTTAGGTAAAGCT
>CBDALO010000047.1:0-40186 GCA_965196985.1 Gammaproteobacteria bacterium
ACTTAATCAATCATGGAAACATTTATGGGATGAATAAACTACAACTAAGCACTCTTTGTTATCCAAAACCAAGCAAAACCTTAAATGATAATGATCCTAGCTTTGCTATCCACTGAAAATTTAATCCATTGTGATCCAGGCTCTAACCGCTGCATGGATATCATGCCTGATTGGTTGCCAGCTGACACACCACATCAACTTCCGGAAGATTAGCAATATCCGATGGTGCAATGAAACCTAAGGGATCATAGGGCAAATTAATATTGATAGCCTTGAAACAAGCATAGACATACTCAGAACAGATGTAATGATTATTCGGAGGCATTACATCACCATTTTCATGAATCCCAATTTTGGATAGCGCAATACGTGTACCAATTTTAAAGATATCTTCTTTACTATACAGCTCACCGGTTAATGAAAAAGCCTTGTGATATAATTTTTCCATCTGTGATGCCTGCTTTGCTATACCTGAGTACCTCGCAACAATTACTTTTCATCATAACCTTTGTCAGTATCCATATAGTTAAAAATATATCCCTCTTTCAGCGTCACGCAACGCACTCCAAAAGTTTCCACGCTTTCAAGTACTAACCACTGACCTGTTTCTGCTAGCGGGTGCTGCCTCTATATAATGTAGGCTATATTACTGCTGGCACGCCAAAATCATTAACCTTCTCCCAAAACTGATCCCATCTTCCTTTAGTCTTTACTAGTGTTCTCAAGCATAAAACAATTTTCATTCCCTTGTCTTTCCAGCGCATTCCTGATCCGCCTAATCTTTGTTTAACAATTGTTTTACATGCTGCTTCAGTGACGCCAGAGCCAATTGGTGCATTCTGCTTAATCAAATTATGATACGACATTCGCTTTTCTTTAATATTATTTTCAAAATACGTAATTGTTCCTTCTAGCTTTTCTCTAAGCGATTTATTCAGTTTTTTATTTACATGCTCTTTAAGCTCAGCAAGTATTCTACCTGCCGCACCTTTCTTGTGCTTTAAATCATGACATCGCTCTTCGAGCCAAACATCACGCTCATCTCTTTCAGATTTTTTGGTAAATATTGCCCTTGATGCTTCGCCGAGATATTCAGTTGCATGCCAAAAATCTAAAATTTGCGTATCAGTATGTTTTTTTAGAAATGGCCAATTATTTTTTGCTCCATCAGCAACGCCAATTGTTTTAGCATCAGGGTAATATTTTTTTTTCAGCTTTATTTCCTTTTCAAGCCTATTAAAGAATTCATCTTTTCCATATTCTGGTGATGCTGCAACGTAGGTTGTGTGCAGGCGTTCACCATGCTTATCATACATGGAAATAGTTCCAACCATGCTCTCTCTATAACCATCATCAACGGTGAGGACATATGCACCATCTAAGCTAATGCTTAGCATCTCAACGCCTGCATCAAGCTTTGGCTCTTCATATTCCCACTCAGCCTCTTTGGCTTGTGCAATACCGCCAACAAAATCAGTTGCCCGTTGCAAGTATGAATGTGAGATTTTACGGTTATGATTGACCTTGAGATCATCAATAACACTAGGAGCAGGTAAGTTTGAGTATTTATGTGAGATTATTTTTGCAAATCGCGGTGTTGATCCTTGGATAATTCTAGCCTTATCTTCTAAAGGACAAAAGATCTTACCGCCTTTAGAGGTTTGATAAACATAACGCTTAACTCGAGCAACTCCATAAGGCGTTTGGTAATTTGCTTCATCTCTACTTCGTGCTGTTAGCTTTATTTTTCCAACATGGATAGGAGAGCCATCTGCATCAAACTTACTTAAAGCTTTTTCAGTGGCTAATGTTCCAACCTCATTAAGCCCATCAAGAATTGCGTCCTCACATTCAAGCATGGATCCTTTTAGTGGAAGCTTGAGTTCAATAGTTAATTCATTATTTTCATCAGAGATAATTCTAGCTGACATCCAAACACCATCCTTCATCATGTTAAAGTGTATATTATGCTATATATTCTACATTATATAAAGGCAGCACCCCTGCTAGCTCTAAAATAATGGCAACATGACTAAATAGGCTTTTAGTCGCATCTTTAATAATGTCGCTTACTAGCCCACTACCTGAGCATAAGAGCAAATCTCCTGATCGAATCTCACCACGCGCCTTATCATATGGTACGGATGGATGAGTATTAAAAACGTCTGCTGATATCATTAGACCTTCTGCGTAACTAAGGGCAGTTCTAGAAACTAGCTAAAATTTGCTTATAATTGCCTGATTAGCTAGTGCGCCATCCTTTCTGTAAATTCCATTGACTTGCTGAAAATAAGCAGGCGACTCAGTCAGATTAGAAATTCCTTTTAAGGTAAACTTAACCAAAAAAGAGGAATGACAATGAGCTGCTATAAAAATGAGAACTTAATCGAAGAAGCCATACATGTTTTAGCGATGGAGGGGTTTGAAGCTTTACCTAAGCTTGTCTCCAGGTTGATGAATGAGGCTATGTTAATAGAAAGGGAGCGCCATTTAAATGCCAGTCCTTATGAGCGAACTGGCGATAGAAACGGATATGCGAACGGCTTTAAACCAAGGTTAATTAATACAGGTCAAGGTCAGCTTGAGCTACAGATACCGCAGGTTAGAGACTCCAATGAAGCCTTCTATCCATCAGTCTTAGAGCGAGGTGTACGCTCTGATAGAGCACTTAAGCTGGCTGTCGCTGAAATGTATGTGCATGGGGTTTCCACGCGCAAAGTTGAAAAGGTGCTAAAGCAACTCTGTGGAACAGATATTTCAAGCACAGAGGTAAGCCGTTGCGCTAAATTGTTGGATGAAGATTTAAAGAAATGGCGAAATAAGCCGTTAGGAAAGATAAAATATCTTTGGCTAGATGCACGTTATGAGAAGGTGCGCACTAGCGGCACAGTACAAGACTGTGCGGTATTGATAGCCTATGGCTTTGATGAATCAACCGGCAAGAGAACAGTGCTAGGTGTTTCTGTTGCGTTATCAGAGGCTGAGGTACATTGGCGTGATTTTCTTCAGCAGTTGGTTGAGCGAGGTATACATGGTATTGAGTTGATTACTAGCGACGCTCATACTGGCCTAAAAGCCGCTAGAAGAGCTGTGTTCCCCAGTGTTCCTTGGCAACGCTGCCAATTTCATTTGCAGCAAAATGCTCAGGCTCACATACCAAAGCGCTCAATGAAGGAACCAGTAGCTGAGGAGATTACAGCTATATTTAATGCCTCAAACATTCATGAGTCGGAAAGACTATTGGCTATGGCGGTAGATAAATATCAGCAAACAGCACCAGAGCTTTCTTCTTGGTTGGAAGTGAATATACCGGAGGGCTTAGTAGTGATGAACTTTGACAGGCCGCATCAAAAAAGATTAAGAACCAGTAACATAGCTGAGCGCGTAAACAGAGAGGTAAAAAGAAGGACGCATACAGTTGGAATTTTCCCTAATACTGAATCGTGCCTAAGGCTCGTATCAGCTGTTTTAGTGGAAATTGATGACCAGTGGAGCGGATCACCTAGATACTTAAGTTGAAGTGAATAATAAGGCTTCATAGGGTTTTAGGATAGATCATTCTTGTTCTTATTAACGAGATATAATTGCTATTACCTAAAAGTTAATAATTTATTTTGAGAGGAGAAAAATTTGAGGTATAAATAATTTTTTAGATTGATTAGCATAATTAATTTAAGATATTATGCGATGAGACAGGTACAATAGAGTGCCATTTAGAATTTTAAAGGTTTTTCTAAGTACTGAAGTTGGTTTTTACAGACAAAATAACGCTCTATCCCTGATTAATAATCATTCATGGAAAGGCATATGCTATTAAGCTATCAGCAACTCAGTAACCGCCCGCGTATTTTTAAAAAGTTAACTGGTTTGACCCTTGATGATTTTGAAACGATACACCAACAAGTGAAGTCATCACTTGATGATGAGTTTAGTAAGCTGGGAAGGCGCCCGAAACTCACCACGCACCATGATCGCCTTTTGCTTCTCATGATGTACTATCGCACTTATGTAACACATGAATTCTTAGGTTACTTTGTTGGTTTGGATGACAGTAATGTCTGCCGCTTATTTAAACGCTTAGAACCCTTAGTGGCCAAGCATATTCATATTAAAAAAGACAGAACCCTAACAGAAGATGCGGTTTGCGCTATATTAATGGATGTAACGGAGCAGCCTATTCAGCGCCCCAAAAAGAAGAAGCCACGTAAAGATTATTATTCTGGTAAAAAGAAAAGACATACTCAAAAGGTGGAGATAGCAATGAGTACATCCGGAAAAATAATCAACGTCTCTCAAACAATGCCTGGGAGGGTTCATGATATTAAGATCCGACAACGTGGCAGCCCACTGCCACCAGCAGAAAAATATGCTGATCTAGGATACCAAGGAATTCAACATACTGACCTCTTGGTTAACTTACCTCATAAAAAGCCCAAAGGCGGCAAATTAACTACTCAACAAAAAGAGGATAACCGTAATCACAGCAAGATCCGTATTAGGGTTGAACATCAATTCTCAAAATTTAAAAAATTCCGCATTCTTGGGGAGGTGTATAGGAATTTTCGCAGAAAACACAATATGAGATTTAATATTATTGCTGGGATTCTCAATCTTCAAGCCGGATTCTAAAACTACAAACGAGCATAAGCTCGCCCAGTATTTAGTTTCGCAGAAGGTCTATTGCTACCTCCCATTTTAATTCTAATTGTTCGCTACAAAATTAAAGGAGCTGATTTTAAAACCTGCGCCCTGTTTCCTGCCTCTGACACCTGACAAGCACGTCCCTTCCTTAGAATAAGGAAGGCTAGGATGGATTAGTAAAACAAGCAACTTCCTTTTAAAACCAACCCCCTTTAAATCCCCCACTCGCTACGCGAGCTGCCTCCTTTGGATCAAGGCGTTGTTGCATAAATCCTTTTTTAGCACGTCATCCTCCGTGAAGGCGGAGGATCCAGGGAGAAATGATATTAACTTCACCATTCTACTACTTACCGTCCCTGGCATCGTACTGGACCCCGGATAGCGCGTAGCCCGGATTGAGCACTAGCGAAAATCCGGGGACAACTTAAACCCTCCCCCGGATTTTCAAATGCTTCGCATTTTCAATCCGGGCTACAAATCCCCTGCCCCTTTGAATCAAAGGGGCTTGTTGCGTCACAACGCGGAGCGTTGCGACGAGACCTCTGCGCGTTTTCTAAGTCGATAAGTAAGCAGACGCTCACCTTATCAAATTTCTGTCTACTGTTTTCTGGGCTCTGTCTTCTAACCTCCCCCATACATCGGATTAAGCGTCGTCGAGCCTCGTCGTGGATCATCAAATGCTCTTCCTGAAGCAAACACAGTTTGATCAACCTGGTGTCTACCCGTTGTTGGCGTCATCGGGCCTGCGCCAACCCTAGGTGATGAAGCGGCTGCTGCCGCTGCGCCTGCAGCTTGCTGTAAACTTTGTGCACCACCGGCAAATAAACTGGAACTAAAAGTCGATGATCTTCTTGAACGTTGTCCTCTGCCTGTCGCTGCGGATGACGGCGCTGCTGAACCAGCTGCTAGCGTTATCGCTTCTTCTCCCGTTGCTCGTGCATGAACAGGCAGTTCCGCAAACAAGGTCTGTGCATGACGACCAACCCAGATACGTTTGCCTTTACAACACCCCTTTCCGTCTCTTTTAAGCTGCTCTAATCCCAATAACTTCGTTGTGCCCTGCGTCAGCGGCGTCGCCAACCTGTCATCACTGCCGGCTACTGTTATCAACTGCTGCCATAACAACACCAAACCGTATCGAAACGCCCAATGACTTTCTTGCTTTGCCTGGGTTTGTATCGCTTGGAGCTGCGCTCGCAGTTTATCCGGGGACGATTGATCCAACGACCCAATCTGTTGTTCCAACGTCACTAACTTCAAATACCATCCTTGCGGCGCATTACGCCAAAAGTCTCTCAAAATCTGAAACATGCCCACTGGCGATAACAGTTTCTTCAGCACATGACCAGCAACATCTCCCCACGTCGATCGATCCTGGATACTCAGCATCGCTTCTCGGGCAGATAATAAACGATGATAAACTTCCACCCGACCCAACTGAATTCGAGCCAACGATTCAAACAGCCTCGGGCTCACTTCATCACATAAATCATGCAGCTTAGTCAGCGTTTCTTCTTTATATTTATCACTCAATAACCGGCCTTTACCCGTGTGATAGACCCAGAGTAACCGTATGCTGTAGTGTAAAATCCCTGCCAACGTCCGCTGCAAAGGCAATGGCCAGGCTTCGGTTACGGCTAGCTCGGTTGCCGTTAACAGATCATCCATAAACCTAGTCTTTAGCAACATACCGGTAATGCTTTCTGCTTCCGGACCAATTTTTTGAGCATAATACCCTTGGATGCGACGTTCTAACTCCTGAAACCTCGCCTTCAACTCATCCTTATTGGTCCCCATGCCCAAGCACCTAAGCCAACGAGCCAGTTGATCAATTGAATTCGTAATCGCTGTAAAGCCTTCATCCTCTGTCATACCGGTCACCAGACTACATCGCCTCGTCGACCACTTACGCATAATCCCTTGCGCTCCTCGTTCGGCGCGTTTGATTTGTCGGTTACGATGTACCATAAATAACGTTGATATCGTCAATAAACCAAAAGCAAGACTGCCATAACCAAACAATTGCAACAGCTGTACCGAACTCAGCTGAATCGAAGTCGGATCAACATGCACAGTCAACCTCGCTCTCGCTTCACCACCATGGCCATCTCGCGCAGCAATATCTATGCCATAGGAACGTACAATCTGTGGCGGCATCCCTGATAAGGTTTTTGTTCCTTCTTCATAATGAACCCACACCGGTTTGCTCACTTCATAACTCAAATTGTTACGTCTATCTTTATTTAGGGGAATTGAGCTAGTTTTATCTCATAATAAACAAGGTTTTTAGTAACCTATCAAGGTAAAATAACTTGATATAAAAACTATAGTGAAATTAGTCATGCGCAGAATCATAAAAGCGATTAAAAGCCTGAGTGATTACCTGATCCTGCTGAAAAAAAATCCAGAGCTACTAAGGCCAGAGCAGTGCAGCCATTGCGGTGCAGGTGGACTATGGTCACATGGATCATATGATCGAAAACCAGATAGGAACCCAGGTAAAGGACGCTCTTTAAATCCCACCCCTGTTTTGAGATTTTATTGTCATCAATGTAAACGTACTTGTTCAACCCTACCTGAGATACTTTCTCCAAAGCGTTGGTATTGCTGGTCAGTTCAGCAGGCAGTGTTAATGAGCGTGCTCCTGGGAAAAGTATTAGCTCATCAGGTCAGGAGCAAGGTGTTAGTCGACACACCGTTGCTAGGTGGTTTCACTGGTTGGTTGACCACTTCGTTGATTACTCCTTCCATATCAAAGCACATCCGTTGTGGTTACAGCTTGGGCGACATAGTGATCCACAAGCGTTTTGGTTGGCCTGCCTTGGTGAGCATGATTTATCGAGCATCATGCTTTTTCTTAACAACACAGGAGTGAGCATCCCATAATTAATTAACGTGAAAAAAAGTTGAGATGGATATTTTCTGTAAACCTCACGACCCCACACAGTTTGAGCGTAGCATTCTCAACTCAAGTTGTGATTAACTCATTGCAAGTAGTTAAATCACACAGGAATTGCAAAATGACCAAGCCCATTCACCCAACAGCACTGTTTCGCCTAAGTGTTTTAGGTGAGCTATGTAGCCGAAATAGTTTTGAGCATGGTGAGCTCAAGAGCATTATTAAAAGGGTGCTGCCTTTATATAATGTAGAAAATATAGCATAATATACACTTTAACTTGATTACGGATGGTGTTTGGATGTTAGCTAGAATTCTCTCTGATGAAAATAATGAATTAACTATTGAGCTCAAGCTTCCACTAAAAGGATCCATGCTTGAATGTGAGGATGCAATTCTTGACGGCCTTAATGAGGTTGGAACATTAGCCACTGAAAAAGCTTTAAGTAAGTTTGATGCAGATGGCTCTCCTATCCATGTTGGAAAAATAAAGCTAACAGCACGAAGTAGAGATGAAGCAAATTACCAAACGCCTTATGGAGTTGCTCGAGTTAAGCGTTATGTTTATCAAACCTCTAAAGGCGGGAAGATCTTTTGTCCTTTAGAAGATAAGGCTAGAATTATCCAAGGATCAACACCGCGATTTGCAAAAATAATCTCACATAAATACTCAAACTTACCTGCTCCTAGTGTTATTGATGATCTCAAGGTCAATCATAACCGTAAAATCTCACATTCATACTTGCAACGGGCAACTGATTTTGTTGGCGGTATTGCACAAGCCAAAGAGGCTGAGTGGGAATATGAAGAGCCAAAGCTTGATGCAGGCATTGAGATGCTAAGTATTAGCTTAGATGGTGCATATGTTCTCACCGTTGATGATGGTTATAGAGAGAGCATGGTTGGAACTATTTCCATGTATGATAAGCATGGTGCACGCCTGCACACAACCTACGTTGCAGCATCACCAGAATATGGAAAAGATGAATTCTTTAATAGGCTTGAAAAGGAAATAAAGCTGAAAAAGAAATATTACCCTGATGCTAAAACAATTGGCGTTGCTGATGGAGCAAAAAATAATTGGCCATTTCTAAAAAAACATACTGATACGCAAATTTTAGATTTTTGGCATGCAACTGAATATCTCGGCGAAGCATCAAAGGCAGTATTTACCAAAAAATCTGAAAGAGATGAGCGTGATGTTTGGCTCGAAGAGAGATGTCATGACTTAAAGCACAAGAAAGGTGCGGCAGGTAGAATACTTGCTGAGCTTAAAGAGCATCTAAATAAAAAACTGAATAAATCGCTTAGAGAAAAGCTAGAAGGAACAATTACGTATTTTGAAAATAATATTAAAGAAAAGCGAATGTCGTATCATAATTTGATTAAGCAGAATGCACCAATTGGCTCTGGCGTCACTGAAGCAGCATGTAAAACAATTGTTAAACAAAGATTAGGCGGATCAGGAATGCGCTGGAAAGACAAGGGAATGAAAATCGTTTTATGCTTGAGAACACTAGTAAAGACTAAAGGCAGATGGGATCAGTTTTGGGAGAAGGTCAATGATTTTGGCGTGCCAGCAGCAATATAGCCTACATTATATAGAGGCAGCACCCATTGAGCTGACTAAACCTTTACAGCCGATTTATAATCTATTGAAGGATGAGCTGCTGGATTATGAAATAGCAAGTTGTGACGCGACTAAATTACACTGAAAACTACCCAAAATTTAAATCAGCAAAATAATGCTGAAATATTGTGTAAAAATGACTATGCTTTGTCTTTTTAACAAGACTAACGAGATGAGTATAAATGTTAAACTTCGCCGATTACGCTGCCCCTCTTTTTTCAAAATTAACTGGGAAAGTTGTTTTAAAAAAATCTATCGACGATTGTAGGAAAGCTATTAACTGAAGGTAGTTGTAAGTTGTTCAGTTCATCAAAAGATAACAATGAGTATAAAAAGATGATTCGTACACTTACCGGTGAAAATAAAAGCACCGATTTAGATCCAATAAAAACAAATGATGTATTGCTAGAACAGAGCTGTGAAAAACTTTCACACGCCAGTAAAATTGATGTTCTTCATGATCCTTCTGATATTAGAAAGCCACATAGCAAGCAAACTGAAAATCTAGGTAAAGTAAGGAGTCTGGACGGGGATATTATCAATGGTTACAGCACGCATAACGCAGTTGCATTAGTACCTGGTGATAAGGCTGTGCATCTACTATCGCATGTAAGCTACAGCAATAAAGACCCTAAGTTTTTAAAAGCTGAGCATATTAAGAAAATAGAGGCTGGAAAGCCATTTGAGGGAGATAAAGAGGCCAAGAGTCTTTATGAATCTGGTGATTACTTTAATAAAAAGCTGCTGTCTATTCGTGAAATAGAAAAAATAGGAATCTGCCTAAAATCAAAGAATGAAGATGCAACCATTACCCATATTCTAGATAGAGAGTTTGATGATAATGACTATCTCTCACTAATTGATACAAACCTAGATCAAGACTTTATTATTCGCTCAAAAATAACAAGAACAATAGAAGGTAGAGGTGATGATGGTAAAAAGCTTAAGCTGATTAACGCTGATTTTGATGCTCAAGGCGAAAAGCAATTCCAAAAGTTAACAGTTGGAAAGAATTGCGTACAAGACGGAAAAATAACTATTTATTTTGGAGAGTTTGAGAACTTCAATGCAATTAAAATCCAAATTACAGGCAGAGATGGTAGGAGAATTTTTAAGAATGACATGCTGCTATTAACTAATAAAAAAGTAACGACTTTTGATGAGGCGTATGAGGTATACATAGCCTATCTATCTCGTGCGAAAATTGAATATGTTTTTAAATTTCTCAAGGAAGGACTAGGCTGGGAAAATATGCAGATAAAAAATTTTAAAGGGATACAAAATCTACTGGCTGTATGTTTTTATGTGGCCTCATATTTGTATGAGATAGGTAAGGAAAAAGCTTATGACGATTACGCAATTATGCTAGCTAAATTAGGAGATGGTAAGGGCAAGGTGACACGACACTTTATTGCGAAGGGTATTAGAAAACTTCTAACGTATCACTTAGTAGAGCAATTTTTTAAAGAAAATAGTGTTTCTCAAGAAGAACAAAAAGAATTATCGAATTCAGTTCAGGTAGGGAGATAACAATTTTGGGTAGTTCTCAGAAATTACAAGTCTTAAAAGAGCCTGGTCGACGGCCACAAACTAAGTCACTGATTCATTGCATGCGAGGTGGTGCTCCTGGTCGTGAGGTTATCCTGTTTGCCTATACGCCAAGTGACCACAGTGAGTTTCTAGTAGAATGGTTTCAAGGGTGGACTGGCAAGCTTCATACTGATGCAAGCCCTATATTCGACCAATTAGAAAATACCGGCGTTACGATCATTGCGTGCAACCTTCATGCCCGCAGGAAATTTGAAGAGATCACCAAGGCGACCAAAAAGAATGGGTTAGCCGCTCATGCTATGCGGGTCTATAAAAAACTCTACCGGATTGAAAGAAAGGCGAAAGAAGAAGAGATGTCGCCTGAGCAACGCCTTGCGCTTCGGCAGAAAGAATCAAAACCGATTATGGATGAGTACAAGGAGTGGCTAGAGGAGTATTATCCAAAGGTTCTATCACAATCTCATCTTGGCAGGGCAATGGAATATGTCATCAAGCATTGGGAAAACATGACTCGGTTTCTTGATGATGGTAGATGTGAGATTGATAACAATCACACAGAGAGAGAGAGAGAGAGAGAGAGACATTAAGCTCTTAGTGCTTGCAAGGAAGAACTTTCTATTTTGCGACACAATGCCAGGCGCTAACGCTCTAGCAATGCATGCAAGTCTAGCTCTAACTGCTGAACTGCATCATCACAATGTCTGTCGATACTTCACCTATCTTTATGAGCGCCTACCACATTGCAAAACATTAGAAGATATTGAGGCACTGCTGCCATGGAATGTGCCGCCGGATAGCACCTAGCACGTGTTAGCTACGGAAGCAAGGACGCCCGTGGATCGCTTACTTTTGTTGAGCCGTTTAGAGCTGATTGATAATCGTTCAGTAATGTCCTTTTTTGTATAAGCAGGATAGAGCGCAATAATTTTCACCCAAAGGTCTTCTGGAATCTCCCATGGCTCTTTTGATGATGAACGCCATGACTTGAGCGATTGAGCAATATTATCTAGTGTTGAAGGTGTTGCTGACTTGGGTGTAACGACTTTTTTATCAAATGTTTTGCCAAACATAATAGGACCTTTCTAAATAGTTTTACTATCGGTCCTTTAGGATAAAGTAACTAGCTGACCTAATGCACACATGCTTGCCGCAAGCTCACGATGACGAAAGCTTTTTTCGCTACGCTCGATTTTCTCATGATTTAAAAAGAAGCGTAGTAAATTAAGAAATCCATTCCCTACTTGCTTACGTACAAATAAGTAGGGAGATATACGACTATGCAGGTTTTCTGCCATAGAGCTTGTGCGTTCCGTGCCCTCTAGCACTCGAGTCACAAGTTCTTCTATGTCATAGAAATCATCACCCAATTCATCTTGTAAGGGTAACGCACGAACAGCATATTTCATTGACCCTTCCTTACACCTTTGTAATTCAGCTATTTTCCACAAAGTATTTACAGAGATATTATTAGATTCAGCAATTACCTGAAATTTATTATCAATTGTCATCATAAATGATAAAGCTAAGTGTTTGGCATTCTCAAACATAACTCGTATTGATTTAATACGATGAGGATGAATTAACTCAAGGGTTTTTAGTTCATTAACAATGAAGTCATATAACTCACTACGTTGCTCTGGTGCTGGGCCTGCTTTTACTAAAACATCATGACACAACCAGTCTACTAACGTGTCAATAGAGCTTGATAAGTGCCCAGCTTGTCCTGCCTCTTTTACCGCCATGAATAACTGCTCTTCATGTAGCGCTTCATTACCTTTAGTAATTGCCTTGTAATACGGGTGCTGCCTCTATATAATGTAGGCTATATTGCTGCTGGCACGCCAAAATCATTGACCTTCTCCCAAAACTGATCCCATCTGCCTTTAGTCTTTACTAGTGTTCTCAAGCATAAAACGATTTTCATTCCCTTGTCTTTCCAGCGCATTCCTGATCCGCCTAATCTTTGTTTAACAATTGTTTTACATGCTGCTTCAGTGACGCCAGAGCCAATTGGTGCATTCTGCTTAATCAAATTATGATACGACATTCGCTTTTCTTTAATATTATTTTCAAAATACGTAATTGTTCCTTCTAGCTTTTCTCTAAGCGATTTATTCAGTTTTTTATTTAGATGCTCTTTAAGCTCAGCAAGTATTCTACCTGCCGCACCTTTCTTGTGCTTTAAGTCATGACATCTCTCTTCGAGCCAAACATCACGCTCATCTCTTTCAGATTTTTTGGTAAATACTGCCTTTGATGCTTCGCCGAGATATTCAGTTGCATGCCAAAAATCTAAAATTTGCGTATCAGTATGTTTTTTTAGAAATGGCCAATTATTTTTTGCTCCATCAGCAACGCCAATTGTTTTAGCATCAGGGTAATATTTCTTTTTCAGCTTTATTTCCTTTTCAAGCCTATTAAAGAATTCATCTTTTCCATATTCTGGTGATGCTGCAACGTAGGTTGTGTGCAGGCGTGCACCATGCTTATCATACATGGAAATAGTTCCAACCATGCTCTCTCTATAACCATCATCAACGGTGAGAACATATGCACCATCTAAGCTAATACTTAGCATCTCAATGCCTGCATCAAGCTTTGGCTCTTCATATTCCCACTCAGCCTCTTTGGCTTGTGCAATACCGCCAACAAAATCAGTTGCCCGTTGCAAGTATGAATGTGAGATTTTACGGTTATGATTGACCTTGAGATCATCAATAACACTAGGAGCAGGTAAGTTTGAGTATTTATGTGAGATTATTTTTGCAAATCGCGGTGTTGATCCTTGGATAATTCTAGCCTTATCTTCTAAAGGACAAAAGATCTTCCCGCCTTTAGAGGTTTGATAAACATAACGCTTAACTCGAGCAACTCCATAAGGCGTTTGGTAATTTGCTTCATCTCTACTTCGTGCTGTTAGCTTTATTTTTCCAACATGGATAGGAGAGCCATCTGCATCAAACTTACTTAAAGCTTTTTCAGTGGCTAATGTTCCAACCTCATTAAGGCCGTCAAGAATTGCATCCTCACATTCAAGCATGGATCCTTTTAGTGGAAGCTTGAGCTCAATAGTTAATTCATTATTTTCATCAGAGAGAATTCTAGCTAACATCCAAACACCATCCGTAATCAAGTTAAAGTGTATATTATGCTATATTTTCTACATTATATAAAGGCAGCACCCCCTGCAAACCTCTGAAGTCCAAGTGAATCACTACGTACTGCTGTCGATGTTTCTCACAAAAACCTGCATCCTCTGCAATAAGCGTGCCTGTAAACATCATTGCTGCATCAGCAGAGCTAACCCGTTTATCACAGAAATAACGAATCATTGAAAGCAGTAAGCTTTTCCCAAAACGACGTGGGCGGGTAATGAGGATGTTGCTATCTTTAGGATGGCTTAGAAACTCTTTTAGGAATAACGTCTTATCAACGTAGGTACAACTCGAACTTCTAATGGCAAAAAAATCTTGTGAAGCAATAAAGAACTCGCTTCTATCCCCTAATACCCTTGCTGGAAAAGTCGTTATCGTTGGCATCGTACAGCCCCGCAGGTTGAAAGTAATTTTTCTTATCGTTGCAGCATTGTAGCAAATCCGAATTTATTGTTCAATTTTATGTCTTTTTACAAGATCCCCAGTAACAACGTGTTGTGACTAACCCAACGAGTTAACCTGTAATAAAAAATTGAGTGTCATTTTTTTCTGGTGTAACACTGAAAGCAAGCCTGTTGGCTTATTGCACAACACACTGCTTGTCAGGAGGGCGGGGTGGTTGCGTTGCGGGCCGCATAGCGGCAGCACGACTTCCGGCAGCAGCCGCACCACTAAAAAATCCCGCAGGCGCAGCAGAGTCCGCTGCTGCTGGTTGCACGGGCACCGCACTACCGACTGGATAGAGGGAGAGTAAGGTCGGGGTTAAGGTATCACGAGGCTGCCCGTTAAGGCGCGTTTGACCAACGTGTGACACAAACCAGCAGTAAAAAATACACGTATCAAACCATTGATACCACAGGCTTACCAGACGTAACAAACCCCACTATACCCCTCTCTGTTATCAGATTCTTATAAGCCTTTGCTTCTATCATAGTTTGTAAACAACTTTTAGAGAGCTAGAGCCATGTTTGAAAAACTAATTATGGGAGCCAAGCTACGATTCAGCAGCCCTCAAGTACGCGAGGCATTTTCTATTTTGCAAGCTGACCCTAAGACTTCAAGCACTACTGCTTTGTCAGAGTTTCTTGATCATAGGTTCAAAGAGTATTTAGCAGAAGCCATTTTAATTTTGCATACTCATCCTGAGATATCAAAAACTAACGCTTTGTTAGAATTCTTTGAGAATAGTTATAAAGTAGATTGGGCAGATGCCATTATTTGCATAGACGCAACCTTTGAGGAAGGAATAACAAGTGAACAACACAATAAGTTATTGAATTATTATCAGGGTACAAAAGAAACTAGAATTGGGTCTGCTTTTCGATATTTGTTCAAAGCTGAGCTTTTAGCCAATTATTGTGATGAAATTTTAGACTGGGGCGCTACGCTAGATAATGATGGTTTTTCACGTGTAATAGCTAAACTTTATGAAGCAAAGCTACTTCACTTGGACAATTTAGAAACGGTATTAGACCTTCCTCTATTACGAGAAAAGCGTTTTTCTGATTTTCTTTTATCCATAGATTATATAGGTATATTAAGCCAAATAAAAATAAATCACTTTGCAAAAAGATGTGAAAGTGGAGTGAGTCAAAAAGAGACTACATTGGCGGCATTACAAAAAGAAATGGATCAATGCCTGTACCTTCCTAGCTCATTAAGGCGTCAGGGCAATGGTAGTGACTCTCAAAAATCAAGGGCAAATATAAGAAAGGGAACGCGCTTTATTCACCAGTCTGTCCGTACAAATGGTCTCTTCGCGAATCTCCCTAACGAAATTAGGATTAAAATTGCCGCGCACTGTGGTGAGGAAACACAAGACATATCTGAAAGGAAAAATTATGCAACTAAATGTTACGCTAGACTTGGCATGAAGTAATTACGAGCATAGGCGCCTCACATTGTTGATTTGCAATGTTATGTCTATTTTTATTTAGGGAAATTAAGCTAGCTGGCTCTGTTGTGACAAAGTGTCTAAGTTAAAATAGTTCCAGCCAATCTAATCGCATTGATCCTTTATACTGCCACCTCTCACAAACCGGGATTAGTCTAAACGAAGACTCGGAGTTTCTCTTCCCTCTTGCTCAGAGTCAGAACCTAAAACGGGGTCACACTTAATATAAATTTTTTCTTTCTTGAATTGCCCCATAAGAACCATCGTTAGCACATCACGAATCGGTTTATCTTTACGGATAATTGCTAATAACGCATGATCATCCGCGAGTTTCTTAATCCGCTCAAAGCAGCTTGCTTCACAGTTGTACCCTACAGCATGCTTTTTCAAAAAGTTTAAGACGAGGCTTTCGTTAACTGCCTTTTGTGAACGTATAAAAAAGGCTAAACCACTGCCTGCACTGTGAGTTGCTTTTTCGTAACCCGCTGTCATCTTCAACCAAAATTTTAACTTAATGAATTGCTGACACTGTTCCTCTGACAGCCCACTCTTATCATTAAACTGCTCAGAAAAACCAAATCGCTCTGAAAGGGGTTTAACTAAGAGAGCTATTTTCCCACCATCGGCAGTTTCAATATTAAGGTGCAAACCTTTTTCCTCATCCCAGTCCACGCGATAGGAAAAAGCCTTGCCTGCTAAACCGATTACCAGTCCTTCATTCTTAAACACTTTTCCCTCTCCCTTGTCACCATGAGAAGGGCTCAGTTCATAGGGTGCTTTAAACAATCGATGGCAACTGTAAAATCCCTTACCTTCTCTAATGGGTCGTTCGAAAAGTGCTGGCAAATCAACAAATTCTCTATGCTCTGCCTCCTTGATTACCTTCAAGGCTTGCCTTTCTTTGAGTATTTTTTTATTTCCTTTTTTACCGCAAGCCTCGACTGTCAATAAAAAGTTAAGGCGCGCAACCACGTCATCAAAGGACAACCCTATCTCTCTTAAATCAACTATTAACTCACGCCTGTTGGGTGCTGCCTCTATATAATGTAGGCTATATTGCTGCTGGCACGCCAAAATCATTGACCTTCTCCCAAAACTGATCCCATCTTCCTTTAGTCTTTACTAGTGTTCTCAAGCATAAAACAATTTTCATTCCCTTGTCTTTCCAGCGCATTCCTGATCCGCCTAATCTTTGTTTAACAATTGTTTTACATGCTGCTTCAGTGACGCCAGAGCCAATTGGTGCATTCTGCTTAATCAAATTATGATACGACATTCGCTTTTCTTTAATATTATTTTCAAAATACGTAATTGTTCCTTCTAGCTTTTCTCTAAGCGATTTATTCAGTTTTTTATTTAGATGCTCTTTAAGCTCAGCAAGTATTCTACCTGCCGCACCTTTCTTGTGCTTTAAGTCATGACATCTCTCTTCGAGCCAAACATCACGCTCATCTCTTTCAGATTTTTTGGTAAATATTGCCTTTGATGCTTCACCGAGATATTCAGTTGCATGCCAAAAATCTAAAATTTGCGTATCAGTATGTTTTTTTAGAAATGGCCAATTATTTTTTGCTCCATCAGCAACGCCAATTGTTTTAGCATCAGGGTAATATTTCTTTTTCAGCTTTATTTCCTTTTCAAGCCTATTAAAGAATTCATCTTTTCCATATTCTGGTGATGCTGCAACGTAGGTTGTGTGCAGGCGTGCACCATGCTTATCATACATGGAAATAGTTCCAACCATGCTCTCTCTATAACCATCATCAACGGTGAGAACATATGCACCATCTAAGCTAATGCTTAGCATCTCAACGCCTGCATCAAGCTTTGGCTCTTCATATTCCCACTCAGCCTCTTTGGCTTGTGCAATACCGCCAACAAAATCAGTTGCCCGTTGCAAGTATGAATGTGAGATTTTACGGTTATGATTGACCTTGAGATCATCAATAACACTAGGAGCAGGTAAGTTTGAGTATTTATGTGAGATTATTTTTGCAAATCGCGGTGTTGATCCTTGGATAATTCTAGCCTTATCTTCTAAAGGACAAAAGATCTTCCCGCCTTTAGAGGTTTGATAAACATAACGCTTAACTCGAGCAACTCCATAAGGCGTTTGGTAATTTGCTTCATCTCTACTTCGTGCTGTTAGCTTTATTTTTCCAACATGGATAGGAGAGCCATCTGCATCAAACTTACTTAAAGCTTTTTCAGTGGCTAATGTTCCAACCTCATTAAGCCCATTAAGAATTGCGTCCTCACATTCAAGCATAGATCCTTTTAGTGGAAGCTTGAGTTCAATAGTTAATTCATTATTTTCATCAGAGAGAATTCTAGCTAACATCCAAACACCATCCGTAATCAAGTTAAAGTGTATATTATGCTATATATTCTACATTATATAAAGGCAGCACCCAGCCTAATGTTAGAAAGCAAACGCGCGCTAACAAGGACAAGGATCATTCCTCCGAGAAGGATAGAAAAGGAAATAAAACCAATAAAACTAGAAAGCCAAAATCTAGTAAAAAAAATCTCGAAGTCTCTAATACAGTGACACTAACAATTAATCCAGATTCGTTGCCCAGCGATGCTGTGCCAAATGGCTCTAAGAAAACACTTATCCAGGATATAAAAATTGCTGCTAATAACACTCTTTTTTTGCGCCAACAATATTACTCCCCTTCTGAAAACAAACACTATACAGCACCTCTGCCAACTGGTTATGAGGGCCAGTTCGGCCCTACTATTAAAAGCTGGACAAGCTTCCTAAATACTCAAGGTGGTATGACGCTAGAAAGCCTTGAGACATTTTATAAAACCGCCAACATAGATATTAGTAAATCAACCATCCATAGCTTCACAATTAAAACACCTACGATACTTGAGCCCGAGAAGGTAGAAGTTGTGAAGGCAGGTTTACAATCCACGAACTACCAGCACCTAGATGACACCAACGCTAGAGAGGATGGGAAAAACCGTTATGTTAATGTATTGGGTAATGAGTATTATTCAGCTTACTTTACGCTGACCAGTAAAAGTCGATTAAGCGTCATTGAAATGTTAAGCAAAGACCACTTTGGGTTCACATTAAATGAGGCCGCTTTTAATTTACTGGCTACTATGAACTCAATGGCATTCGGTTAAGCATATTTGGCAGATCCTCCACTAATATTTAACCATTTTGTAACCGGCTTTCTAGATTGCCGTGGTGAATGCCTACCCCTTCTTATTTTTTGACGTACGCGAGCAATGCTGCCAAGCATGAGCGGGATACAAAGAAAACCAGAATCATTTTCTGGCAACAATAATTTTTCTAAACTTCGACCGATAACCAGTAATGTGTTTTTGAAATTAGTTTTAATATTTTTTATTTCCCCAACAAAATCTTGCCAATAGCCATCTTGCTTTTCAGGTTTATTCTTTCCCTTCGGTGAGGGTGGTGGAAGCTGATTATTAGCCTCAGACTCAAAAATTCGTGCGAAGTTTATGATTAGCGCATGCGCATAGCATTCTTGCTTTACACCAAGCTCTGACTTACTGTGAAATTCTTCAATATCAATAAACACCTTGGATATTTTATAAAGCTCCTCAATTCCCCAGCGACCATGATATACACTAGGAAATTCATCCAGCGGGTATTTTTTTTGGTCCAACAACGTGGTGCTACAAACATAAGTTTCATCACCAATAGTATATTTAATTAATCGCAACCTCACCGGTTTTATATCGAGTTCATAACCCTGCTTTCGACTTTCGTACTTTACAGCTACTGACGGCTTATAAGTAATGATTTCATCTTGACTATCACTTTCCCAAAAACGTTTTACGGCTGTATTTACAGTGCCACTCTGCATTCTACAAATAAGGTGGATGCCTTTTTCCATCGCTTTTACTAAAATCAAATAGCTGAAATACCCTCGGTCAAGAACCAAGACATCACCAGGTTGCATCGTCTCCATGTGCGCCAATAAAATATGCCGTTCGCTTCGTTCTGCATTGAGAGTAATATCATAAATATAGCCACTACCTAAATGATATAATGCGCTCATAATTCCTTGTGGGTAGTATTGGCCTTTATTAGGTGCCATGTAACCAGCGGCGAGTAATTCATGAGGTAGATTTATTTTGGAGCCATCAACGCCAAAAACACGATGTCCTTGCCATAAAGGTAATGGCTCCTGCTTTTCTCGCGCCAATAAAACAGCACGATTGAGGTCGGTAAATATCACTTCCGGCATCTTTTGGCGAGCCTCACATATGGATGAAGCAGCGAACGGCTTTTCCTGAATACAGGCCAATTCTGATGACTCCCAAAGCTCGTTTAATAAAATTTGATAACCCTGATTATTTTTACTCAGTACTAGTTTTAAAATGAAAACAACTAGAATTTCAGTCGTTATTGCTCGTTTTCTTTGCTGCCAGGTTTCATCAAATTTTGCACAACAGTCTGCTAATATTGCGTGCAACTGGATCCAAAAGTCCTGCATACCTGCTCCGCTCCTTCGGTTAAATTCACCGCTAGTTATTCAAGGGAGCAAGAGAATAGCATAAAATCACGTTAACCGAATGCCATTGACTATGAACTTACCCCACAAGGTAATCGAAAGCTTAAAGGTATTTCACTCATCGACTATCTTAAACAGTAAGGAGCTGGAAGTTATTCTTGATAAGGTATTAGGTGATAAAAAATTTCCAAAATATAGAAAGCTGATTACTGATGCGGCAGCTATCTCAACATATAGAAAGAGTCCTTATGCGATAGAAACACTCATTACCGATGATGCGCCACAGTTTAAGCTCATTACTGAATCACTCGCCTTGTGCTGGGTTCATGAGGGTAGGCATTATAAAAAGCTGACGCCAATTTTTAAGAAGCACCAAGACTCTGTTGACAGCTTCTTGGATAGGTTTTGGGATTATTATCATAAGCTCATTGAATATAAAAAGAACCCAGGGCAAGATGAGATAGATAAGCTATCCAATGAGTTTACTGAGTTATTCTCAACAATCACTGGCTACGAGAAACTAGATAAACAAATTGAGCTCACCTTAAAAAAGAAAAGGCAGCTATTGTTAGTGCTGGAAAAGCCAGAGCTTCCTCTACATAACAATCCAGCAGAGTTGATGGCTCGGAAGCAGGCTAGAATGCGCGATGTACACCTTCATACTATGAGTGAAGAAGGAACGAAAGCTAAGGATACAATGGTTACAATTACTGAGACATGTAAAAAGCTAGCAGTTAATGTCTTCGATTATATATATGACAGAATTACAAAAAACTATTCTATGCCTTCGCTAGCGGAATTAATTACCATCCGCTCATCACAGGCGCAGTAAACTAAAGAGAGCGCAGCATGAGCATCATGCTGAAATAAGACGGATACTTTTCAAGCCTATTAAAGAATTCATCTTTTCCATATTCTGGTGATGCTGCAACGTAGGTTGTGTGCAGGCGTGCACCATGCTTATCATACATGGAAATAGTTCCAACCATGCTCTCTCTATAACCATCATCAACGGTGAGAACATATGCACCATCTAAGCTAATACTTAGCATCTCAATGCCTGCATCAAGCTTTGGCTCTTCATATTCCCACTCAGCCTCTTTGGCTTGTGCAATACCGCCAACAAAATCAGTTGCCCGTTGCAAGTATGAATGTGAGATTTTACGGTTATGATTGACCTTGAGATCATCAATAACACTAGGAGCAGGTAAGTTTGAGTATTTATGTGAGATTATTTTTGCAAATCGCGGTGTTGATCCTTGGATAATTCTAGCCTTATCTTCTAAAGGACAAAAGATCTTCCCGCCTTTAGAGGTTTGATAAACATAACGCTTAACTCGAGCAACTCCATAAGGCGTTTGGTAATTTGCTTCATCTCTACTTCGTGCTGTTAGCTTTATTTTTCCAACATGGATAGGAGAGCCATCTGCATCAAACTTACTTAAAGCTTTTTCAGTGGCTAATGTTCCAACCTCATTAAGGCCGTCAAGAATTGCATCCTCACATTCAAGCATGGATCCTTTTAGTGGAAGCTTGAGCTCAATAGTTAATTCATTATTTTCATCAGAGAGAATTCTAGCTAACATCCAAACACCATCCGTAAGTATCCGTTCAATATCAGCATGATTTGAAAATAATTCAAAAAGTTCTTGACAGCTTTTTCGTGCAAATTTGGAAATTTTATATTGGAATCATCGTGTGTCATAAAAGCATGATGTGCGCTCTATAACAACGCTGTATGCTCGGATTATTTTTTCATCGATCAGGTTCATGGCTTAAAAATAATTTCAGCAGTACGGCCATCTGTGTGGGGAAAATTTACCTTTTCAAACCCGTGGTATACTCTTCCTATGAAAAAACAACCTGACAAATCAGTTTTAGCCGATCTCATTGAGAGATTTAATAATACTGTTACACCAACAGCACTAAAAACAGATTTTAGCAATGTATGTGAAAGTCAGGCTGAGAAAATCATAAAGCTAGAAGACAAGGTGCAATCGTTAAATAACGCATTAAATAAATATAAAGGTGAGCAAGGAAAGCCTAATGTTAGAAAGCAAACGCGCGCTAACAAGGACAAGGATCATTCCTCCGAGAAGGATAGAAAAGGAAATAAAACCAATAAAACTAGAAAGCCAAAATCTAGTAAAAAAAATCTCGAAGTCTCTAATACAGTGACACTAACAATTAATCCAGATTCGTTGCCCAGCGATGCTGTGCCAAATGGCTCTAAGAAAACACTTATCCAGGATATAAAAATTGCTGCTAATAACACTCTTTTTTTGCGCCAACAATATTACTCCCCTTCTGAAAACAAACACTATACAGCACCTCTGCCAACTGGTTATGAGGGCCAGTTCGGCCCTACTATTAAAAGCTGGACAAGCTTCCTAAATACTCAAGGTGGTATGACGCTAGAAAGCCTTGAGACATTTTATAAAACCGCCAACATAGATATTAGTAAATCAACCATCCATAGCTTCACAATTAAAACACCTACGATACTTGAGCCCGAGAAGGTAGAAGTTGTGAAGGCAGGTTTACAATCCACGAACTACCAGCACCTAGATGACACCAACGCTAGAGAGGATGGGAAAAACCGTTATGTTAATGTATTGGGTAATGAGTATTATTCAGCTTACTTTACGCTGACCAGTAAAAGTCGATTAAGCGTCATTGAAATGTTAAGCAAAGACCACTTTGGGTTCACATTAAATGAGGCCGCTTTTAATTTACTGGCTACTATGAACTTACCCCACAAGGTAATCGAAAGCTTAAAGGTATTTCACTCATCGACTATCTTAAACAGTAAGGAGCTGGAAGTTATTCTTGATAAGGTATTAGGTGATAAAAAATTTCCAAAATATAGAAAGCTGATTACTGATGCGGCAGCTATCTCAACATATAGAAAGAGTCCTTATGCGATAGAAACACTCATTACCGATGATGCGCCACAGTTTAAGCTCATTACTGAATCACTCGCCTTGTGCCGGGTTCATGAGGGTAGGCATTATAAAAAGCTGACGCCAATTTTTAAGAAGCACCAAGACTCTGTTGACAGCTTCTTGGATAGGTTTTGGGATTATTATCATAAGCTCATTGAATATAAAAAGAACCCAGGGCAAGATGAGATAGATAAGCTATCCAATGAGTTTACTGAGTTATTCTCAACAATCACTGGCTACGAGAAACTAGATAAACAAATTGAGCTCACCTTAAAAAAGAAAAGGCAGCTATTGTTAGTGCTGGAAAAGCCAGAGCTTCCTCTACATAACAATCCAGCAGAGTTGATGGCTCGGAAGCAGGCTAGAATGCGCGATGTACACCTTCATACTATGAGTGAAGAAGGAACGAAAGCTAAGGATACAATGGTTACAATTACTGAGACATGTAAAAAGCTAGCAGTTAATGTCTTCGATTATATATATGACAGAATTACAAAAAACTATTCTATGCCTTCGCTAGCGGAATTAATTACCATCCGCTCATCACAGGCGCAGTAAACTAAAGAGAGCGCAGCATGAGCATCATGCTGAAATAAGACGGATACATCCGTAATCAAGTTAAAGTGTATATTATGCTATATTTTCTACATTATATAAAGGCAGCACCCCGCCTGTTTCTGTTAGTAGACTCCGTTGAGGAAAAATTTCCTCGACTTCGCTTTCGATTTTTAGCCTTTAAACGACGACTCATACTTTCTCTCCAAAGGGTCAGTGTCCACTGCCCCATCTGTTTTTCGTTTAAATAACGTGTTGTAACTCACCCAACGGGTTAACCTGTAATAAAAAGTTGAGCTTATTGTTCTTCTTTATCATTTTTTTCTGGTGTAACACTGAAAGCAAGCCTGTTGGCTTATTGCAAAACACACTGCTTGTCAGGAGGACGCGGTGGTTGCTTTGCGGGCCGCGTAATGGCAACACGACTTCCGGCGGCAGCTGCCCCACTAAAAAATCCCGCAGGCGCGGCGGAGGCCGCTGCTGCTGGTTGGGCAGGCACGGCACTACCGACTGGATAGAGGGAGAGTAAGGTGGGGGTTAAGGTATCACGAGATTGCCCGGTTAAGGCGGCCACTTCATCCAGTAAGCCAGCAACGCTAACCCCAACAAGAATTTGCGGCACCACTGCCGCACTTAAAAACACCGCACTACTGACCTTACCTTCCATCACCAAGGCAATGAGACTCATGGCGTGTTCTTTGGCGAGTGCCTGATAGCCGTTATTAATCCTCTCGACTTTTAACCTTGCCCGTAAGGCCGCAAACTTTTTGCCGATCGCGCTTTTTTGTAAGGCAGGGTCCGTGCGACTGAGCTGTGGTTCGGCGGCAACCGTAAACAGTCTGGATAACGCGGACAAGCGCTCCTCCACGGCAACACGATCAGGAATCATTTGCAAAATCCGTTGATGGCCGTTGCGTTCGCGAAGACGCTTGGCGGCAGCCAGCGCTTTGCCGGCACCTTCTGTCACGGCAGCGGCACCCGGAATAAAACTCACAAAATGCCCCAAGGTTCTGGCTGCGGTTTCAACGTTCGAGCCACTCGTTTTTACTGCGCCGGTTTCAATGATTTGCGCTGCGGCAAAGGCGGATTGTAAGGTGGCATTCATCACCGCAAAGTAATCACGGCGATAGCCTTCAGCCATAATACGACGACTTAACTGCTGGACGATGACTTTGGCTGGGTCTTCTTCCAGCGTAGCGGGTATCCGTCGTAGCAAGCGTTTATCCGTCTCGCGGCGCATGGCTTTTTGAGCTGGAGTGATCAATGAGCCGGTTAACGAGTCCAGGGTGTGCACACTGGCTGCCTCAGCCGCTGCACCTGGTCTTGTCCTTAAACCTCGTTCTAATTCCAGACGTTCATCAACCGTATACAGGTACTGAGTAACCTCGGTAAGCAATACTACTACGTCCTCACGTAACGAATCCAGCTCCATGGCCTGGGTTAAATACCGTTGGGCTTCCTTGGCGAGTTGCAATTGTTGCAACGGGTACTTCGCTGAACCAGCCAGCGCATACGCCAATTGACCCGCCTCATAAAGCTGCTCAATAGACCCACCACCTGAGGTCAACGTGGCTTTGAGTTGCTGGTAACGGAAGCGAGGCCCGCAACCCACGTCCCACACCCTGATTGTATTATCATAAGAGCTACTTGCCAGCTGACCGCTCGGCAACACCACTAAACAACATACTGTATATGCATGGCCGAACAGCGTCTTGGTGCACGACCCGCTTGCCACGTCCCACAACTTGATCGTCTTATTCCTAGACCCACTCGCCAGCTGACCGTTGGGTAACACCACTAAAGAATATACAGAACTGCTATGGCCGGCCAGCGTCTTGGGGCACGACCCGATCTTAACGTCCCACAGCTTGATCGTGCTATCCCAAGACCCACTCGCCAGCCGGCCGTTGGGTAATACCACTAAGGAAGTTACATAATCTGCATGGCCAACCAGCGTCTGTACACACAACCCCCCTCTCAAGGTCCCACACCTTAATCGTCTTATCATCAGACCCACTCGCCAACTGCCCGTTCGGTAACACCGCTAAAGAAGTTACATCACTTGTATGGCCGGCCAGCGTCTTTATGCACTCCCCGCTTGCCACGTCCCACACCTTGATCGTGTGATCCTGAGATCCACTCGCCAGCTCCCCGTTCGGTAACACCACTAAAGAGCATATATAACCTGTATGGCCGGACAGCGTCTTGGTGCATTCCCCGCTTGTCGCGTCCCACACCTTGATCGTCTGATCAGTAGACCCACTCGCCAAGGCACCGCTCGGTAACACCACTAAAGACAATATAAAATCTGTATGGCCGGTCAACGTTTGCACACACGCCCCACTCGCCACATCCCACACCTTGATCGTCTGATCAAAAGACCCACTCGCCAGCTGGCCGCTCGGTAACACCACTAAGGATCTTACCCTATCTATATGGCCGGACAGCGTCTTAAGACAGTGGCCTAAGGGTTTGGCAGTTTTTTTGATACAGGGGGTTTTCTCGCAACTAACACGTTTGTCTCCTTGTCTCGTGAAAAAGAAGAAGCCGTCGTGAGCTCAGGGCGAGGCCGCGCGTGATTAACGCGAGACCATGCTCAACCCACTGCTCCGACATAAAACGCTTCATGCCTTGCCGTTGGAGGTCACCACTTGTCACTTGTCGATGTTACTTCAGTTATTGCGCAGCATGGGCCACGACGCTTCTTATTCCTTCAGTGAAACAAGCCTACCAAAAAATCGCCAGCAGGTAAAAAGTACCCCAGCCCACCGAAGAAAAAATCCGCTGCCGGCTTTCGACCCCTTCACAGCCCACACTCCCCCGATCCCGTTTGGTTAAAGCGGTTTAAGAAAGCGCTTTAAGCGGGCTGTCGACAAAGGCACGGCCTTCATCGACGTAGTCTAAGACAGTTTTGAGTGACTTCCAGCGCCCGTGGCATTGAATGGCTTCGAAAAAGCCTCTTATAACGAAAAGTCTATCTCGCTTAGGCTGCTGTGTTGTTAACCGCTAAGGGATACACAAGAACGCCTATGGTTTTCTTGCTGAAAACTATAACTACTTTCTAGTTTGCTTTTTCTAAAAAAGCTTAACTGAGCAAGGTCAGTTCTAGGTTTTGATTACATTGATGAATAATCTGATGAGATTCCTTTACCAATACTAAGGTGATGATACTAAATGCTTTCTCCACGTTAGAAGCATATTGGGGGACACTCAGATTAAGTCGAAGTTAGCATCTAAAACTACTTAGCTGGCATCAATCAAGTAATAATCAATGTAACCTTTTTGGTAGGCTTGAAATACTTTGTGAGACCAAGGGGTTTTGCAGTCAATTTGATTAAGCCACTTTTCATAACCTGCAAAAACATGCGCACCAATAGAACTACAGGATAGCTTTTTAAAACCAGCAATTTTTAAAGCTTCTAACATTTGATCAACTGGCGCTAATATATCGATTCGTTCATCAACGAACAAATTCTCTAATTTTAGTTTAAGAAGATCACCCTCATTTTTAGAAAAATGGGCCGCTAAAACCACTTTCCCATCTGGCTTTAACAGTCGCTTTAATGACAGAGCAACTGATGAGAAATTTCGAAAGTGTTGAGCAACTTCAACAGAAAAAATCTTATCAAAGCGCTGAGGCTTAAAAGGTGGTTCTTCTATAGCCGCTGATAGATAAGTCAAACCTTGTGAATCAATTGCTTTTTTATGTAACTCGTGGCATCGGGCAATTTGCTCTTTACACAGGTCAATACCAAAAACCTTGAAAGGTTTATAGTGTGTAAGAGCATGAGCACACCCTTCCCCCCCCTTCCGCAGCCAACCTCAAGCACAATGTCTTTTGATTGAATCGTTAACCGCTTTAGAACGAGATCATAAAGCTGGCGCGAAGCCGCTATCCTTTCAGCTAATGAAATAACATGATCATTAGAAATAAGCTGCTGATCCCAATATCCAAAGTTGATAAAATTTCCTTGGAAATTTTCTAAGCAACCAATATCTTTAATGCCATAGCTCTCTCGAAGACGAGCCAAAACATCATCCCTTAAGTCCAAATCATTTCCCACCATTATTTGCCAACTCAGCGTTTTAGTTACTTATCATTGTTATTTTTCACTAGGATATCATAGAATGAGCCATAGTTTGATAACTTTAGTTTATACCTACGTTTAGAAATAAATTAATTGGCGTGGTTTTTGATAAAGTAATATTGAGAGACAATGTGAGTCAGTTAGTAATAAACAATCGCTTTAATAATCAAGTTTGGCGACAACTGCTAAGCGAAGTTGCTAAGACCATTGACCCTCAGCTCCAAATCATTGCACCGTTTGGTTTTGAACTAACTCAAAACTTAGCGTTCCTTTCTAAACGATTACGCCGCTTTTTTTGTTACATTGGCTTTCCTCCGCTAGTGCGCCATCCTTTCTGTAAATTCCATTGACTTGCTGAAAATAAGCAGGCGACTCAGTCAGATTAGAAATTCCTTTTAAGGTAAACTTAACCAAAAAAGAGGAATGACAATGAGCTGCTATAAAAATGAGAACTTAATCGAAGAAGCCATACATGTTTTAGCGATGGAGGGGTTTGAAGCTTTACCTAAGCTTGTCTCCAGGTTGATGAATGAGGCTATGTTAATAGAAAGGGAGCGCCATTTAAATGCCAGTCCTTATGAGCGAACTGGCGATAGAAACGGATATGCGAACGGCTTTAAACCAAGGTTAATTAACACAGGTCAAGGTCAGCTTGAGCTACAGATACCGCAGGTTAGAGACTCCAATGAAGCCTTCTATCCATCAGTCTTAGAGCGAGGTGTACGCTCTGATAGAGCACTTAAGCTGGCTGTCGCTGAAATGTATGTGCATGGGGTTTCCACGCGCAAAGTTGAAAAGGTGCTAAAGCAACTCTGTGGAACAGATATTTCAAGCACAGAGGTAAGCCGTTGCGCTAAATTGTTGGATGAAGATTTAAAGAAATGGCGAAATAAGCCGTTAGGAAAGATAAAATATCTTTGGCTAGATGCACGTTATGAGAAGGTGCGCACTAGCGGCACAGTACAAGACTGTGCGGTATTGATAGCCTATGGCTTTGATGAATCAACCGGCAAGAGAACAGTGCTAGGTGTTTCTGTTGCGTTATCAGAGGCTGAGGTACATTGGCGTGATTTTCTTCAGCAGTTGGTTGAGCGAGGTATACATGGTATTGAGTTGATTACTAGCGACGCTCATACTGGCCTAAAAGCCGCTAGAAGAGCTGTGTTCCCCAGTGTTCCTTGGCAACGCTGCCAATTTCATTTGCAGCAAAATGCTCAGGCTCACATACCAAAGCGCTCAATGAAGGAACCAGTAGCTGAGGAGATTACAGCTATATTTAATGCCTCAAACATTCATGAGTCGGAAAGACTATTGGCTATGGCGGTAGATAAATACCAGCAAACAGCACCAGAGCTTTCTTCTTGGTTGGAAGTGAATATACCGGAGGGCTTAGTAGTGATGAACTTTGACAGGCCGCATCAAAAAAGATTAAGAACCAGTAACATAGCTGAGCGCGTAAACAGAGAGGTAAAAAGAAGGACGCATACAGTTGGAATTTTCCCTAATACTGAATCGTGCCTAAGGCTCGTATCAGCTGTTTTAGTGGAAATTGATGACCAGTGGAGCGGATCACCTAGATACTTAAGTTGAAGTGAATAATAAGGCTTCATAGGGTTTTAGGATAGATCATTCTTGTTCTTATTAACGAGATATAATTGCTATTACCTAAAAGTTAATAATTTATTTTGAGAGGAGAAAAATTTGAGGTATAAATAATTTTTTAGATTGATTAGCATAATTAATTTAAGATATTATGCGATGAGACAGGTACAATAGAGTGCCATTTAGAATTTTAAAGGTTTTTCTAAGTACTGAAGTTGGTTTTTACAGACAAAATAACGCTCTATCTTTCCTCCTGGCAGCAATTTTGAGCCACAAACTCTTGAAAGACAGATAGGAGAAGCTATCTGTAATACACTCAAACAAACTGACCCAAGCTTCTTACAGGATGTTACTTCTGTTGTCACAGCGAAAGATGAAACGATTACTCGACTTATTGATTTCAGACACGACAATCATCTGTGCAAACCTAACGAAAAAGTCTTGTGCTTAGAAGCAAGAGAGACCAATGACATCCTCTCTGACTATGCCGACTATATTTTATGCACCTTGTCAGCAATTAACACCATGCAAGGAGAAAGTAATCGCTATAAACAACACAAGATGTCTCGATCCCGGCTGTATCAATTGTATATTCTGAGAACTACCCAAAATTGTTATCTCCCTACCTGAACTGAATTCGATAATTCTTTTTGTTCTTCTTGAGAAACACTATTTTCTTTAAAAAATTGCTCTACTAAGTGATACGTTAGAAGTTTTCTAATACCCTTCGCAATAAAGTGTCGTGTCACCTTGCCCTTACCATCTCCTAATTTAGCTAGCATAATTGCGTAATCGTCATAAGCTTTTTCCTTACCTATCTCATACAAATATGAGGCCACATAAAAACATACAGCCAGTAGATTTTGTATCCCTTTAAAATTTTTTATCTGCATATTTTCCCAGCCTAGTCCTTCCTTGAGAAATTTAAAAACATATTCAATTTTCGCACGAGATAGATAGGCTATGTATACCTCATACGCCTCATCAAAAGTCGTTACTTTTTTATTAGTTAATAGCAGCATGTCATTCTTAAAAATTCTCCTACCATCTCTGCCTGTAATTTGGATTTTAATTGCATTGAAGTTCTCAAACTCTCCAAAATAAATAGTTATTTTTCCGTCTTGTACGCAATTCTTTCCAACTGTTAACTTTTGGAATTGCTTTTCGCCTTGAGCATCAAAATCAGCGTTAATCAGCTTAAGCTTTTTACCATCATCACCTCTACCTTCTATTGTTCTTGTTATTTTTGAGCGAATAATAAAGTCTTGATCTAGGTTTGTATCAATTAGTGAGAGATAGTCATTATCATCAAACTCTCTATCTAGAATATGGGTAATGGTTGCATCTTCATTCTTTGATTTTAGGCAGATTCCTATTTTTTCTATTTCACGAATAGACAGCAGCTTTTTATTAAAGTAATCACCAGATTCATAAAGACTCTTGGCCTCTTTATCTCCCTCAAATGGCTTTCCAGCCTCTATTTTCTTAATATGCTCAGCTTTTAAAAACTTAGGGTCTTTATTGCTGTAGCTTACATGCGATAGTAGATGCACAGCCTTATCACCAGGTACTAATGCAACTGCGTTATGCGTGCTGTAACCATTGATAATATCCCCGTCCAGACTCCTTACTTTACCTAGATTTTCAGTTTGCTTGCTATGTGGCTTTCTAATATCAGAAGGATCATGAAGAACATCAATTTTACTGGCGTGTGAAAGTTTTTCACAGCTCTGTTCTAGCAATACATCATTTGTTTTTATTGGATCTAAATCGGTGCTTTTATTTTCACCGGTAAGTGTACGAATCATCTTTTTATACTCATTGTTATCTTTTAATGAACTGAACAACTTACAACTACCTTCAGTTAATAGCTTTCCTACAATCGTCGATAGATTTTTTTAAAACAACTTTCCCAGTTAATTTTGAAAAAAGAGGGGCAGCGTAATCGGCGAAGTTTAACATTTATACTCATCTCGTTAGTCTTGTTAAAAAGACAAAGCATAGTCATTTTTACACAATATTTCAGCATTATTTTGTTGATTTAAATTTTGGGTAGTTTTCAGTATATTATGCTAGAGAATTTATTTGGTGAGTTTTTACCACCACTGGAAAGCAAGGAAAGCAAGCAGTTCGCACAATTAAGCCACCTTGTTGACAAGGGTGCTGCCTTTATATAATGTAGAAAATATAGCATAATATACACTTTAACTTGATTACGGATGGTGTTTGGATGTTAGCTAGAATTCTCTCTGATGAAAATAATGAATTAACTATTGAGCTCAAGCTTCCACTAAAAGGATCCATGCTTGAATGTGAGGATGCAATTCTTGACGGCCTTAATGAGGTTGGAACATTAGCCACTGAAAAAGCTTTAAGTAAGTTTGATGCAGATGGCTCTCCTATCTATGTTGGAAAAATAAAGCTAACAGCACGAAGTAGAGATGAAGCAAATTACCAAACGCCTTATGGAGTTGCTCGAGTTAAGCGTTATGTTTATCAAACCTCTAAAGGCGGGAAGATCTTTTGTCCTTTAGAAGATAAGGCTAGAATTATCCAAGGATCAACACCGCGATTTGCAAAAATAATCTCACATAAATACTCAAACTTACCTGCTCCTAGTGTTATTGATGATCTCAAGGTCAATCATAACCGTAAAATCTCACATTCATACTTGCAACGGGCAACTGATTTTGTTGGCGGTATTGCACAAGCCAAAGAGGCTGAGTGGGAATATGAAGAGCCAAAGCTTGATGCAGGCATTGAGATGCTAAGTATTAGCTTAGATGGTGCATATGTTCTCACCGTTGATGATGGTTATAGAGAGAGCATGGTTGGAACTATTTCCATGTATGATAAGCATGGTGCACGCCTGCACACAACCTACGTTGCAGCATCACCAGAATATGGAAAAGATGAATTCTTTAATAGGCTTGAAAAGGAAATAAAGCTGAAAAAGAAATATTACCCTGATGCTAAAACAATTGGCGTTGCTGATGGAGCAAAAAATAATTGGCCATTTCTAAAAAAAACATACTGATACGCAAATTTTAGATTTTTGGCATGCAACTGAATATCTCGGTGAAGCATCAAAGGCAATATTTACCAAAAAATCTGAAAGAGATGAGCGTGATGTTTGGCTCGAAGAGAGATGTCATGACTTAAAGCACAAGAAAGGTGCGGCAGGTAGAATACTTGCTGAGCTTAAAGAGCATCTAAATAAAAAACTGAATAAATCGCTTAGAGAAAAGCTAGAAGGAACAATTACGTATTTTGAAAATAATATTAAAGAAAAGCGAATGTCGTATCATAATTTGATTAAGCAGAATGCACCAATTGGCTCTGGCGTCACTGAAGCAGCATGTAAAACAATTGTTAAACAAAGATTAGGCGGATCAGGAATGCGCTGGAAAGACAAGGGAATGAAAATCGTTTTATGCTTGAGAACACTAGTAAAGACTAAAGACAGATGGGATCAGTTTTGGGAGAAGGTCAATGATTTTGGCGTGCCAGCAGCAATATAGCCTACATTATATAGAGGCAGCACCCGTTGACAATACCTTTCAAGAAGTTTACTCACCACGTGAAATCATTTATCCAAGCAAAGAAGAATCAACAATACTAAAACCTTACTCTTTCCTAGAGCTGCCTTAATGAACAAAACGCTGGACTCACTAGCACTTAAACAAGAAACAAAAAGACTTTGTTGTCACGCCTATCATAGCAAACACCAACTGAACCTTATCTTACCTATATCTATTTACGGCAAAGCTCATGATAGAATACAACGCACTTATCAGGAATTTCAATAATATGGCTATTTCGCTAAACACATCTAACCGACCTACCTCCCCTTGGAGCTGGATCATTTGTCTTCTTGTTTCTTTGTTTCCTCTAGTCTCCTTCTTCCACATGAACCTCATGAACTCTTTAACTCCTACTTTTATCAAAGAGTTCCACCTGACAACCATACAAGTTGGCAACGTTGCTTCACTTTATTTATATACTGATGCTTTTTTTCTTATTCCTGCTGGCCTACTGCTTGATCGTTATTCACTCCGTTATTTGATTTTTGTAGCACTAATCCTACAGGCAACAGGACTACTAGTTTTTTCCATGAGGCCAGATTACGCGAACATGCTTCTAGGAAGATTGATCAGTGGGCTAGGCCATGCTTTTGCAATTCTCAGTAGTTTTAAAGTTATTACTTTAATACTACCTAAACGACAACAAGCTCTAGCTATTGGGCTTGTTACAACAATTGCCTTACTAGGTGGACTGCTTGCTCAAGCCCCTTTTATTCTTTTAATCGGGTGCTGCCTTTATATAATGTAGAAAATATAGCATAATATACACTTTAACTTGATTACGGATGGTGTTTGGATGTTAGCTAGAATTCTCTCTGATGAAAATAATGAATTAACTATTGAGCTCAAGCTTCCACTAAAAGGATCCATGCTTGAATGTGAGGATGCAATTCTTGACGGCCTTAATGAGGTTGGAACATTAGCCACTGAAAAAGCATTAAGTAAGTTTGATGCAGATGGCTCTCCTATCCATGTTGGAAAAATAAAGCTAACAGCACGAAGTAGAGATGAAGCAAATTACCAAACGCCTTATGGAGTTGCTCGAGTTAAGCGTTATGTTTATCAAACCTCTAAAGGCGGGAAGGTCTTTTGTCCTTTAGAAGATAAGGTTAGAATTATCCAAGGATCAACACCGCGATTTGCAAAAATAATCTCACATAAATACTCAAACTTACCTGCTCCTAGTGTTATTGATGATCTCAAGGTCAATCATAACCGTAAAATCTCACATTCATACTTGCAACGGGCAACTGATTTTGTTGGCGGTATTGCACAAGCCAAAGAGGCTGAGTGGGAATATGAAGAGCCAAAGCTTGATGCAGACATTGAGATGCTAAGTATTAGCTTAGATGGTGCATATGTTCTCACCGTTGATGATGGTTATAGAGAGAGCATGGTTGGAACTATTTCCATGTATGATAAGCATGGTGCACGCCTGCACACAACCTACGTTGCAGCATCACCAGAATATGGAAAAGATGAATTCTTTAATAGGCTTGAAAAGGAAATAAAGCTGAAAAAGAAATATTACCCTGATGCTAAAACAATTGGCGTTGCTGATGGAGCAAAAAATAATTGGCCATTTCTAAAAAAACATACTGATACGCAAATTTTAGATTTTTGGCATGCAACTGAATATCTCGGCGAAGCATCAAAGGCAGTATTTACCAAAAAATCTGAAAGAGATGAGCGTGATGTTTGGCTCGAAGAGAGATGTCATGACTTAAAGCTCAAGAAAGGTGCGGCAGGTAGAATACTTGCTGAGCTTAAAGAGCATCTAAATAAAAAACTGAATAAATCGCTTAGAGAAAAGCTAGAAGGAACAATTACGTATTTTGAAAATAATATTAAAGAAAAGCGAATGTCGTATCATAATTTGATTAAGCAGAATGCACCAATTGGCTCTGGCGTCACTGAAGCAGCATGTAAAACAATTGTTAAACAAAGATTAGGCGGATCAGGAATGCGCTGGAAAGACAAGGGAATGAAAATCGTTTTATGCTTGAGAACACTAGTAAAGACTAAAGGCAGATGGGATCAGTTTTGGGAGAAGGTCAATGATTTTGGCGTGCCAGCAGCAATATAGCCTACATTATATAGAGGCAGCACCCTTTTAATCAAAAAAATAGGGCTATACCCCTCACTTAGCCTGATTATCTTTTTTATCTTAATTTTAGCAATAACTCTCTTTGTTTCATTATCGCTTTATGAAAGAAAATTTCCAAACCAAGTTACTAGAAAAAGGCAGATTGCTCCGCACACACCTTTACTAAAAAATGCCTGGAAGTCAGCGCCAATTATTTTATTAAGCGGCCTATACTCCGGCTTATTAAGTCTGCCATTACTAATATTAGGCGCATTATGGGGAGAACTCTTTTTAACACATGCTTATACGATAAGTTTAGTAAAAGCCTCAACCATCACGGCGTTTCTTTACGTAGGTATGATACTAGGCTCACCCCTATTTGGATATTTAGCTAAAACATTAGTTGCAAAGCGTCGACTTATGTTTGCCGGTTCAATCTTATCCATTATTAGCTTAATGCCACTCTCCATGCAATTACCCCTTGGAACTGTTACACTTGCTTGGCTCTTTTTTGCTATCGGGCTCTTTTCTAGCTGCCAAGTCATTGGCTATGCTGTTATCACAGAACTCGTTTCTCCAGAACGCTCTGGAATTTCATTGGGCATAGCGTCAGTTGTCACAATGTTATGTGGCGCCTTAGGTCAAACAGGCTCAAGCCATTTACTCCACTTTATGACTTCAATGACAGTTATAAAGCTGAATGCTTACCAAATAATATTGATTGGATTAATAATTCTCATCGTGATTAGCTGTTTTATTCCTTTCTTCTTAAAGCAAAAAACTGATCCAAATAAGCTAATCCAAGCTAACTTTGACACAACCACTTAAAAAGGGTCCTTTATAAGGAAAACGTTTCTTATTAGGTAAATTAAGGCTGGCTCGCATTAACGAATCTTCTTCAGGAATTAATTTTGAAGATTGAATCTCATGATAGCGATCATCCTCAGAGTGATAAAAATTAAAACTGACTTTATTGTCATTTAAGTGTTCTTGTAAAATTTCTGTAACAAATCTAAGCTCCCTGATATCTGACATAATGTAAGGAAGCTTCCGTGACTTAGGAGCAAAATCTAACACCGTAGGAAATGACATCGAGTAAAAAACAGAAATTTCTTGCTCTGCGGGCTGAAGATGATGAGGATACATAATAATAGGGGCATGCTTTAATAAGTAGCTTTCCTCATAAGCCTGTTGAATCAAAGTGATTGGCGCTGCCACTTCATTATTTACTGCAGGCAAAAACCCCGGAAACGTCCCATTACCTATTGAGATAATATGGCTCAAAGTATTCAGTATATATGGCGTTGGTTTAACGTTGCGACGTGACAACGTTTCTGCGAAGGTCTCCTGCGATAAATTAAAATTCATCTGATTTCGGCAATTAAGTGACTGTCGCCAAGACTGCCTTAACCAATAAGCATAAAGGTCAATAAAGCGTTTATTTGATAACACATCATCTGCCCACTGCTTGGTAAAAAAAATAATTTCACAAGCCCATGGATCCTCTGATTCCTCTCTTTGTGCAATTTCACTAAAAATTTGATGGTGATCCAATAAGCTCTTAGGTGGATAGGCGCTAATCCCCCAATCTCGACGTAGTCGATCATGCGAAGCCCTATCTGAAATCTTTGGCAACATAAAAATTGAACGAGCCCCTGATGATAAATGCCAAAGTCTTTTCGTTGCACCATCTGGCTCAGGATCAAAAAGCTGCCATAAACCAAAAATATCACCTTCTGTATAGAGCTTTGAGGGCATTACACGATTCATCGTTTCAAAGTAAACTTCCACTGATCGAGAGCTAATAATACCTATGGGTACAAAACGATAATCCAACTTATTCCTTATTGCTTTTGGTAAACAGTCAGACGTAATGGGCTCTACCTGACCTTCTGCTGTAGGAAGGTATAAGTCCCCATGAAATAAGATTCTTTTGCCATAGGGGTATCTTGCCTTAATAAAGGTATGCTTAGTTGTAAGCTTGATAGAATCAATAATATTGGCCAGCTCAGGATTATATTTTTCAACATCCTCTTTCACCTCACTCCAGTTTAATTCTTCAAGATAAGCTAGCTTATTCACCAGAATAAATCGTCCTATATTGCCTCGTTTCTGTACACCACTATAGCCTTTTGCAAAATTTATTCAACGAATTCATATTAAAAAAACAACGATAAATTCTGTCAATAGAAAATGTGTGACAAAACGATCATTTTTAACACTGCTCAGCGATGATCTAATAGCTGCCAGGCTTGCTAATAAATCGCCAACCGAGGAATAGATCATAATGAACAATAGAGAAAAAACTTTCCATTCCTTTCGACTTGGTCTCAACAATGAAGCGAGCCTGACTTATGTTGCTAATTTACTATTAACCTTTACTGAAACGCTATTTCAACACCCTAACCAACGAACACTTGGTTTAAAGACCCTAGAACAACTTTCTATTGTGGCAACAGCCATTGAGAAACAGGATACCCAGCTAGCTTTAAAAGCATTTAATGATGGTTTAGCTGGCTTGCTGATTCACGCCTCCACCCTATCAAGCGTGCAACAACAAGACTACACCGCCCTACTACAATCAGTAGGGTGAGTCTTAAAAACCAACTTTCGTGATAAAACCAGACAATACTTCACAAGAAAGCCACATCCACTCACTTTCTTTGTTCGAGAGCAAGAAACCCCAGTTTTACCCCATACAGAAAAACCAACTCACCACCACACTGCTAGGATTAACAGCCGCCTAGCCTAAAGGTTAGGTAAAGCTTCTTCAGCACTCAAAGCGCCACTGTCTTACCGCTAAGACACACTTAACACAAGGCTTATTGCAAAACACACCGCTTACCGGAGACGAGTCTGAGAGGATGACCTCGCCGCAGCAGCACTGGCCCCGGCTGCGGCCGTTCCACTAAAAAATCCCACTGGCGCGGCGGAAGCCGCTGCAACCGATCGCACGCGCACAGCACTACCGACTGGATAGAGGGAGAGTAAGGTGGGGGTTAAGGTATCGCGAGGATGTCCGGTTAAGGCGGACACTTCATCCAGGATGTCCGTTGCGCTAACCCCAACAAGAATTTGCGGCACCACTGCCGCACTTAAAAACACCGCACTGCTGATCTTACCTTCCATTACCAACTGAAAACTACCCAAAATTTAAATCAGCAAAATAATGCTGAAATATTGTGTAAAAATGACTATGCTTTGTCTTTTTAACAAGACTAACGAGATGAGTATAAATGTTAAACTTCGCCGATTACGCTGCCCCTCTTTTTTCAAAATTAACTGGGAAAGTTGTTTTAAAAAAATCTATCGACGATTGTAGGAAAGCTATTAACTGAAGGTAGTTGTAAGTTGTTCAGTTCATCAAAAGATAACAATGAGTATAAAAAGATGATTCGTACACTTACCGGTGAAAATAAAAGCACCGATTTAGATCCAATAAAAACAAATGATGTATTGCTAGAACAGAGCTGTGAAAAACTTTCACACGCCAGTAAAATTGATGTTCTTCATGATCCTTCTGATATTAGAAAGCCACATAGCAAGCAAACTGAAAATCTAGGTAAAGTAAGGAGTCTGGACGGGGATATTATCAATGGTTACAGCACGCATAACGCAGTTGCATTAGTACCTGGTGATAAGGCTGTGCATCTACTATCGCATGTAAGCTACAGCAATAAAGACCCTAAGTTTTTAAAAGCTGAGCATATTAAGAAAATAGAGGCTGGAAAGCCATTTGAGGGAGATAAAGAGGCCAAGAGTCTTTATGAATCTGGTGATTACTTTAATAAAAAGCTGCTGTCTATTCGTGAAATAGAAAAAATAGGAATCTGCCTAAAATCAAAGAATGAAGATGCAACCATTACCCATATTCTAGATAGAGAGTTTGATGATAATGACTATCTCTCACTAATTGATACAAACCTAGATCAAGACTTTATTATTCGCTCAAAAATAACAAGAACAATAGAAGGTAGAGGTGATGATGGTAAAAAGCTTAAGCTGATTAACGCTGATTTTGATGCTCAAGGCGAAAAGCAATTCCAAAAGTTAACAGTTGGAAAGAATTGCGTACAAGACGGAAAAATAACTATTTATTTTGGAGAGTTTGAGAACATCAATGCAATTAAAATCCAAATTACAGGCAGAGATGGTAGGAGAATTTTTAAGAATGACATGCTGCTATTAACTAATAAAAAAGTAACGACTTTTGATGAGGCGTATGAGGTATACATAGCCTATCTATCTCGTGCGAAAATTGAATATGTTTTTAAATTTCTCAAGGAAGGACTAGGCTGGGAAAATATGCAGATAAAAAATTTTAAAGGGATACAAAATCTACTGGCTGTATGTTTTTATGTGGCCTCATATTTGTATGAGATAGGTAAGGAAAAAGCTTATGACGATTACGCAATTATGCTAGCTAAATTAGGAGATGGTAAGGGCAAGGTGACACGACACTTTATTGCGAAGGGTATTAGAAAACTTCTAACGTATCACTTAGTAGAGCAATTTTTTAAAGAAAATAGTGTTTCTCAAGAAGAACAAAAAGAATTATCGAATTCAGTTCAGGTAGGGAGATAACAATTTTGGGTAGTTCTCAGATTACCAAGGCGATGAGATGCATGGCATGTTCTTTGGCGAGTGCCTTATAGCCGTTATCAATCCTTTCCACTTTTAACCTCGCACGAAGAGCAAAAAACTTTTTGCCGATCGCACTTTTTTGTAGAGCGGGGTCCGTGCGACTGAGTTGCTGTTCGGCGGCAACGGTCAATAATCGGGATAAGGCGGACAAGCGCTCCTCCACGGCAACACGATCAGGAATCATTTGCAAAATCCGTTTATGGCCGTTGCGTTCGCGAAGACGCTTGGCGGCAGCCAGCGCTTTGCCGGCACCTTCTGTCACGGCAGCTACCCCGGGGATAAAACTCACAAAATGCCCCAAGGTTCTGGCCGCAGTTTCAACGTTCGACCCACTCGTTTTTACCGCACCGGTTTCAATGATTTGCGCTGCGGCAAAGGCGGATTGTAAGGTGGCATTCATCACCGCAAAGTA
>CBDALO010000048.1:0-88403 GCA_965196985.1 Gammaproteobacteria bacterium
ACGTTTGGTTAGCCTCTCCTCAATAACGTTCATTAATTTACAATATGATTGTGAGGCAGATGAGCTTGCTGCAATTAATAGTTGTTTTAGTAAAGGGGATATTAAGTTGTTGCCAGACGTTGATTTGAGAAATGACTTTTTAACCGTCGCAGCGATTATGGTTAATTTGGATTTGGTAATTTCTGTAGATAATAGTGTGGCCCACCTTGCAGGTGCACTTAACGTTCCAGTATGGGTTTTATTACCGTATTCTCCTGATTGGCGTTGGCAACTTAATAGAGAGGATAGTCCTTGGTACCCTAGTGTGCGTCTATTTAGACAGACAACATATGGTGACTGGAAAATTGTAATAGGGCGAATTGGTAAGGAGTTGGGGAAAGCACAAAAAGAGGGTGAAGTTAAGTTAAAAAATAAGGGTGATCATAAACTTTCAAGCCCTAAGTCTATAGTTCATAGTCAAGAAGTTGTTATTAGCCCCAGCCAACTAAAGCACAAAGCTTTGCTTAATAATGCATCAAGGCTAATTAAACTAAATCGCTACGATGAAGCCATAAGCTTAATAGATGAAGCATTACAGTTAAAAGTTAACTCCCGGGCTTGTTTATCTGCTAGGGCAGATACTTATTATATAAAAGGTCAGTTAACAAAGGCGCTTGATGATTATAAAGAGGCGCTAAAATTGGAACCAACTAATCTTCGCCTAAAGGCCGCACTGGGCTTTTTGTACCTTAGTTTTGCTAAGTTTGAGACGGGCTGGAAGCTTTATGAGGAGAGGTTAATGCTTCCAGAGATAAAAGCAAAGAGGAATGAATTTTACTTTTTAAAGCAAGACAATAAGTGGGATGGAAAACAAAGCTTGGTTGATGCAACCTTGCTTATTTATTTTGAACAAGGGTTTGGTGATGCTATTTTGTTCTTTAGATTCCTAGATCCTCTTAAGGCGCTAGGTGCTAAGTTGGTTTTACTTGTTGATGGAAAACTATGGTCTTTGTTTAATTTTTCTGATCCTGAGATTCAAAGGTTAAAAGAGGTTAGGAGGTTTCATTATTGGATCTCAGCAGAAAGTTTGGGCCAATTGTTTATAAGAGAGAAAACTGATTTAATGAAGTTCGGCAATTATTTAGCCTGTGATAAAAATAAAGCGGCCTCATATTATGCTCAGTGTTTCCATGTTGATAGTCAGTTTAAAGTTGGTTTCGTTTGGAAGGGCAGCCCAAACCAACAGTTTAACCATTGGCGATCTATTCCTATTAAGACTTTTTCTGAGTTATTTAAAGTAAAGGGGGTAAGCTTTTATAGTTTACAAATTGGTGCAGATCTTGATGAGTTGACACCCTTCCTGAGCGATAATGTCATTGACCTTTCTTCGGAGGTTAACAACTTTTCGGACACGGCTGCTATTGTAGAGAACCCTGATTTAGTTATAACCGTTTGCACTTCTGTTGCCCATCTGGTTGGAGCTATGGGTAAACCAGGTTGGGTTTTATTAAAGCAAGGAGCTTATTGGTGCTGGATGGAAGATGGGGACAAGACGCCGTGGTATCCAAGTTTACGTTTATTTAGCCAGTTGCAGGCTGGATGTTGGAAAGGAGTAATAGAGCGAGTCAAAGAGGGGTTAGAAGGGCTAGCTTCAAAATAGCAATGAAACACCATTGGAGGTAGTTGGTGAAGGATCTAGAGTCACAGGTCAACAATGCATTTTCCTTATTACGAAGTGGTGATTTGATGGGAGCCGAGGCCGCTTTTTCTAGTGTGTTAACGTTTGACTCAGAAGAGCCATATGGCTTATTTGGTTTAGGATTAGTTGCTTACGAAAAAAAAGACTACATAAAAGCAGTGGAGCTTTTGAAAAAAGTTGTAATAGCACAGCCTAAAAATACCAAAGCAAACTTTTTTCTTGGACTTTCTTATCAAACGAAAGGTGATTTTGAAAAGGCACTTGCGGCTTATACGCAAGTATTAAAATTGAAGCCGGATTTTTCAGAGGCTTTGGTTTGTCGCGGTGATGTTTGTCGATTGTTGTTTCAATACGGGCAGGCTAAAGTTGATTATGATCGTGCACTAGAGTTATCAAAAAATTCCTATAGGGCTTTTTTTGGTAGAGCTTTAGTCTATTCTCGCTGGAAAAATAGTGAAGCAACCTTAACTGATTATACCTCAGCCTTAAAGTTAGTTCCCGATAGTGTGGATATTTTAATAAATCGTGCTGGTATTTATTGTGATGATAATCAATTTGAACTGGCCTTTTCAGATTATATCCGTGCTCTTCAGATAGAACTAAGCAACATTGAACTGTTAAATAGTTTGGGTGTTTTTTATTTTAAGAAGGGTGATCTTGATAGAGCGCTTGATTATTTTAATAAAGCATTGCGATTAAACCCTGAAAATATTAACGCACTTTTTAGTCGAGCTTCTATTTACTTATTAAGGCAAAATTTTACTGATGGTTTTAAGGATTTTTTGGTGCGAGTGAATTTACCACGTTTCGCCGAAGAAATGGGTGGCGTATTACCAGGCTTAACAAAAGAAACTATGCTTAGTCGTAATAAGGAGCTTGAAGGCAAGAAAATATTAGTTTGTAAGGAGCAGGGTCTAGGGGACAACGTGCAGTTTATTCGCTATATATGCTGCTTGGTTGATAAGGGTGCGCAAGTATTTTTATTAATGGATGATCGCTTAAATGAACTGTTGCAAAGTTTACCTTGGCCTTGGCAGCCTTATCGAGTTGGCATGAAATATGATTATTGGACCACCCCTCTTTGCTTGACTAGCTTTTTTTCTACTGACGAGGTATTTACTATTAATTCATATTTATTGGCTAATGATAAGCTGATCGATTTTTGGCGTGAACGACTAAATAAACTTGGTGAGGGTTTGAGGGTTGGTATTTCATGGCGTGGTGGAGCTACTAAATTAGATAGGCTAAGCCGTTCTATTGATGAGCAGGTGCTTAAAACATTACTAAGTATAAAGGGTTGTACCTTTATTAACTTGCAATACGATTGTGATAGGCAGGAACTTGACCACATTAATGCCGTTAATTCCTTTGCTATCTTTCATATGGACGCAATAGATTTAAAAAATGATGTAAGTAATTTGGCGGCACTCATGACAGCGCTTGATTTGATTATAACGGTTGATAATACAACTGCTCATTTGGCGGGTGCTTTGGGGTTGCCTGCTTATTTATTATTACCAAAAATTCCTAATTGGCGTTGGTTGTTGGATGGGGGGGGCTAGCCCTTGGTATCTCGGCTTAAGTTTATTTAGACAAAAAACAAAAGGCTCTTGGGCGGAGGTTGTTGAGCAGTTGTGTGAGAAACTAAAGGAATTAACTGATAAGGCGAAGTAGCTAAATGGACAAACTTAATTTTGATATATCTAACCAAGTTAATAAAGGGTTTGAATTAGTTAGACAAGGAAAGCTGGATAAAGCTGAGCAGTTGTTTAGTAAAGTATTAATGAGTAAAGCAGAAGAAGAAAACAGCTTGCTAGCTTTAGGAATAATAAACTACGAAAAAAAGCGGTTTCAAATTGCTAAAGTATATTTGGAAAAGGTTGTAGCTAAACAGCCTAATAATTTTAAGGCCTATTTATTTTTAGGTCTAACTGAGGTTGCGTTAAATGAAATTAATAAAGCTGTTTCAGCATTCCTTGAAGCAATAAAAATTCAGCCTGATTTTGTTGAATCAATAGTAAGTTGTGCTGATGCGTATAAGAAACTACGTTGTTATGATGAGGCAATAGAGTTTTACGAGAAAGCAATGAAGCTACAGCCAAGCAACCCCGTTCTAGAGTTGGCATGTGCAGAAGCTTGTTTTTTTCGCGGCAGGCTCTACTTTCAAAAAGAGGAGCTTCAGTTTGCGCTAGCAAATTTTAGCAAAGCTTATGAGTTCGGCAAAAAAGACGTTGAGTGTCTATACAATTTAGCAGAAACTTACAGGCTTTTACAAGAGTCAGAGAAGGCGCTAGAACTTTATGAGCAGATATTAGTTGTTGCCCCCAATTCTATTTCAACTTTAGTTGCTAAGGGGGTGCTATTAAAAGATTTAGCTAGGTACAAAGAATCAAAAGATACTCTTAATAAGGGTGCTGCCTTTATATAATGTAGAAAATATAGCATAATATACACTAGACCTTCTGCGTAACTAAGGGCAGTTCTAGAAACTAGCTAAAATTTGCTTATAATTGCCTGATTAATAATCATTCATGGAAAGGCATATGCTATTAAGCTATCAGCAACTCAGTAACCGCCCGCGTATTTTTAAAAAGTTAACTGGTTTGACCCTTGATGATTTTGAAACGATACACCAACAAGTGAAGTCATCACTTGATGATGAGTTTAGTAAGCTGGGAAGGCGCCCGAAACTCACCACGCACCATGATCGCCTTTTGCTTCTCATGATGTACTATCGCACTTATGTAACACATGAATTCTTAGGTTACTTTGTTGGTTTGGATGACAGTAATGTCTGCCGCTTATTTAAACGCTTAGAACCCTTAGTGGCCAAGCATATTCATATTAAAAAAGACAGAACCCTAACAGAAGATGCGGTTTGCGCTATATTAATGGATGTAACGGAGCAGCCTATTCAGCGCCCCAAAAAGAAGAAGCCACGTAAAGATTATTATTCTGGTAAAAAGAAAAGACATACTCAAAAGGTGGAGATAGCAATGAGTACATCCGGAAAAATAATCAACGTCTCTCAAACAATGCCTGGGAGGGTTCATGATATTAAGATCCGACAACGTGGCAGCCCACTGCCACCAGCAGAAAAATATGCTGATCTAGGATACCAAGGAATTCAACATACTGACCCCTTGGTTAACTTACCTCATAAAAAGCCCAAAGGCGGCAAATTAACTACTCAACAAAAAGAGGATAACCGTAATCACAGCAAGATCCGTATTAGGGTTGAACATCAATTCTCAAAATTTAAAAAATTCCGCATTCTTGGGGAGGTGTATAGGAATTTTCGCAGAAAACACAATATGAGATTTAATATTATTGCTGGGATTCTCAATCTTCAAGCCGGATTCTAAAACTACAAACGAGCATAAGCTCGCCCAGTATTTAGTTTCGCAGAAGGTCTACTTTAACTTGATTACGGATGGTGTTTGGATGTTAGCTAGAATTCATCTCTGATGAAAATAATGAATTAACTATTGAGCTCAAGCTTCCACTAAAAGGATCCATGCTTGAATGTGAGGATGCAATTCTTGACGGCCTTAATGAGGTTGGAACATTAGCCACTGAAAAAGCTTTAAGTAAGTTTGATGCAGATGGCTCTCCTATCCATGTTGGAAAAATAAAGCTAACAGCACGAAGTAGAGATGAAGCAAATTACCAAACGCCTTATGGAGTTGCTCGAGTTAAGCGTTATGTTTATCAAACCTCTAAAGGCGGGAAGATCTTTTGTCCTTTAGAAGATAAGGCTAGAATTATCCAAGGATCAACACCGCGATTTGCAAAAATAATCTCACATAAATACTCAAACTTACCTGCTCCCAGTGTTATTGATGATCTCAAGGTCAATCATAACCGTAAAATCTCACATTCATACTTGCAACGGGCAACTGATTTTGTTGGCGGTATTGCACAAGCCAAAGAGGCTGAGTGGGAATATGAAGAGCCAAAGCTTGATGCAGTCATTGAGATGCTAAGTATTAGCTTAGATGGTGCATATGTTCTCACCGTTGATGATGGTTATAGAGAGAGCATGGTTGGAACTATTTCCATGTATGATAAGCATGGTGCACGCCTGCACACAACCTACGTTGCAGCATCACCAGAATATGGAAAAGATGAATTCTTTAATAGGCTTAAAAAGGAAATAAAGCTGAAAAAGAAATATTACCCTGATGCTAAAACAATTGGCGTTGCTGATGGAGCAAAAAATAATTGGCCATTTCTAAAAAAACATACTGATACGCAAATTTTAGATTTTTGGCATGCAACTGAATATCTCGGCGAAGCATCAAAGGCAGTATTTACCAAAAAATCTGAAAGAGATGAGCGTGATGTTTGGCTCGAAGAGCGATGTCATGACTTAAAGCACAAGAAAGGTGCGGCAGGTAGAATACTTGCTGAGCTTAAAGAGCATCTAAATAAAAACCTGAATAAATCGCTTAGAGAAAAGCTAGAAGGAACAATTACGTATTTTGAAAATAATATTAAAGAAAAGCGAATGTCGTATCATAATTTGATTAAGCAGAATGCACCAATTGGCTCTGGCGTCACTGAAGCAGCATGTAAAACAATTGTTAAACAAAGATTAGGGGGATCAGGAATGCGCTGGAAAGACAAGGGAATGAAAATCGTTTTATGCTTGAGAACACTAGTAAAGACTAAAGGCAGATGGGATCAGTTTTGGGAGAAGGTCAATGATTTTGGCGTGCCAGCAGCAATATAGCCTACATTATATAGAGGCAGCACCCCTTAATAAGGCTCTGAAAATTAGCCATGGCAACCCTGTTGCCTTGTATAATTTGTCACTAATTGATTTGCTAATGCAAAACTATGAACGGGGTTTTGCTAACTATGAAATTCGAGTTGAGTTATTTAGTAAAATTAAGAAATTTTTATCCCCAGCTCCAGTAAAAAGGCGCTGGGATGGAACGGCTTGTTTGGCAGGGAAAACCATTTTGCTTATTCAAGAGCAAGGGGTTGGTGATCAAATTCAGGCAATTCGTTTTGTAAAGCAGTTTGTTGATTTGGGCGCCAAAGTTTTATTATTAGAAGATGATAGATTGACTCTTCTGTTTAAGTCGCTTCCTTGGCTAGTAGAGTTTGTTAGTGAAGGGCAGCAGTATGACTATTGGTTTCCTATGATGAGCACAATGAAGCAGTTTATTAAGTCTGAGTCTGATATAAAACCACAGCCACCTTATTTGTTTGCAGAAAAAGATAAAAAGGCCTTTTGGACTAAGCGTCTATCATCGCTGGGGGGAGACTTAAATGTTGGAATAGCTTGGCGAGGTGGGGCTGAGAAAAACTTAAAAGAGCTAAGGTCACTTTCATTTGTTGAATTAGGTTTGGTTACTACTAATCAAAAGGTTAACTTTATTAACTTGCAGTATGATAGTAATGAGAGTGAGGGTGAAGACTTTAATAAAGTGCATAATCGTTCCCTGTTGACTTTAGAAGGGTTGGATTTAAGAAATGACTTTACAGCACTGGCAGCAGTATTAACTTCACTGGATTTGGTAATTACAGTTGATAATACAGTTGTGCACTTGGCAGGTGCTTTGGGGGTGCCAGCATGGTTGTTATTACCTAAATCACCAGACTGGCGTTGGCAGCTTGATAGAGAAGATAGTCCGTGGTATCCAAGTTTGCGTTTGTTTCGTCAAAAAGAGCTTGGCAATTGGGAAGAGGTAATTGTTCGGGTGAAAGCTGAGCTTGATCGGCTCGTTAAGCAGCAATCAAGCTAAAGAGAGGTGCTTAGCCTGGCGTGCTTTATCGGGTGTTTCTTCGCTATTGCTACAACACCAACTAAAAAAGCGTGCACACCAATTTCCTCTGTGAGAACGATGTGAGGGCGCAAAAGCTGTTGGCAGTGGACCAGGGTCATCGCTTTTTTGAGAGCCTGCACTGCTTGGCCTGGGTGTGGGGTTTTGCTCTTGCTCACCTAACAAGGGTATATCAACTGTACTCAGTTGATCAGGCTGCCCAAAAATACCATATTGCACCATAATGTTAGCTAGGGCGCTAAGAGCAACTAAAGAAAGCGTTAGTGCTAATGGGGAGTTATAAGCATTGAATAGTTCATAAGCTGAGAAAGCTGAAATAACTGTCTTACAAAGTGCGGCAAAAATAGCGATGGCCTTAGCTTTACACAGTACGTCTAGCAACTTCGGTAAGTTGCAGCTTTCTTCATCTAAGCGCCTAGCCATATCGGTGTTATAACGATCAAAGGTAGCTAGCGAAATAGTCAGTAGACTAATGGCGCAGCCAGCGATAGTAACAGCGTCTAAAGTATCAGGGGTGTCAAAGCAAGATTTATCAGAACCATTTAAGTGACCACGGACATCGGCTAGTGCTAAGACATAAAGCAGAGCTGAGCTTAATGAAAATACTGTTGTGACAGTATAACGAATGCCTTTTTTTACAGTCGGTGAGCAGCTAGCAGAAATAGAACGAGTTTCGCGTAAGTAATAAGCGGCATTAGCTTCATAGTTAGCCCATGAAGAAAACGCGGTAATAGCCCCTCCAGGAATCCAACCTAAATAAGGTTTAGTAATTAGCAAGGTGGAAATAGTATTGGTGCCGGTTTTGACAATAGCATTTAAAACATCGCTTGCTTTCCAGATGATAGAGCGTTATTTTGTCTGTAAAAACCAACTTCAGTACTTAGAAAAACCTTTAAAATTCTAAATGGCACTCTATTGTACCTGTCTCATCGCATAATATCTTAAATTAATTATGCTAATCAATCTAAAAAATTATTTATACCTCAAATTTTTCTCCTCTCAAAATAAATTATTAACTTTTAGGTAATAGCAATTATATCTCGTTAATAAGAACAAGAATGATCTATCCTAAAACCCTATGAAGCCTTATTATTCACTTCAACTTAAGTATCTAGGTGATCCGCTCCACTGGTCATCAATTTCCACTAAAACAGCTGATACGAGCCTTAGGCACGATTCAGTATTAGGGAAAATTCCAACTGTATGCGTCCTTCTTTTTACCTCTCTGTTTACGCGCTCAGCTATGTTACTGGTTCTTAATCTTTTTTGATGCGGCCTGTCAAAGTTCATCACTACTAAGCCCTCCGGTATATTCACTTCCAACCAAGAAGAAAGCTCTGGTGCTGTTTGCTGATATTTATCTACCGCCATAGCCAATAGTCTTTCCGACTCATGAATGTTTGAGGCATTAAATATAGCTGTAATCTCCTCAGCTACTGGTTCCTTCATTGAGCGCTTTGGTATGTGAGCCTGAGCATTTTGCTGCAAATGAAATTGGCAACGTTGCCAAGGAACACTGGGGAACACAGCTCTTCTAGCGGCTTTTAGGCCAGTATGAGCGTCGCTAGTAATCAACTCAATACCATGTATACCTCGCTCAACCAACTGCTGAAGAAAATCACGCCAATGTACCTCAGCCTCTGATAACGCAACAGAAACACCTAGCACTGTTCTCTTGCCGGTTGATTCATCAAAGCCATAGGCTATCAATACCGCACAGACTTGTACTGTGCCGCTAGTGCGCACCTTCTCATAACGTGCATCTAGCCAAAGATATTTTATCTTTCCTAACGGCTTATTTCGCCATTTCTTTAAATCTTCATCCAACAATTTAGCGCAACGGCTTACCTCTGTGCTTGAAATATCTGTTCCACAGAGTTGCTTTAGCACCTTTTCAACTTTGCGCGTGGAAACCCCATGCACATACATTTCAGCGACAGCCAGCTTAAGTGCTCTATCAGAGCGTACACCTCGCTCTAAGACTGATGGATAGAAGGCTTCATTGGAGTCTCTAACCTGCGGTATCTGTAGCTCAAGCTGACCTTGACCTGTGTTAATTAACCTTGGTTAAAACCGTTCGCATATCCGTTTCTATCGCCAGTTCGCTCATAAGGACTGGCATTTAAATGGCGCTCCCTTTCTATTAACATAGCCTCATTCATCAACCTGGAGACAAGCTTAGGTAAAGCTTCAAACCCCTCCATCGCTAAAACATGTATGGCTTCTTCGATTAAGTTCTCATTTTTATAGCAGCTCATTGTCATTCCTCTTTTTTGGTTAAGTTTACCTTAAAAGGAATTTCTAATCTGACTGAGTCGCCTGCTTATTTTCAGCAAGTCAATGGAATTTACAGAAAGGATGGCGCACTAGCTTCCAGATACCGTGGCTAGAGGGTTTATCGGTTTTATAGTCGGGAAAAATGGCAGCGAGAGCATCATGGCCGTATTTACGTTGATTGCCAATTGCATAACCACTTAATAATACGGCTGTGATAGCCAGGCCAGCCGTTTCACCTGGTGACTTAAGGTCAGAAAGACGATCTGATGACAGACCTAGGCGCTTAAACATATTATTAAAAGCATTAAAGTAAACCGGTGTGTTGCTAAATAGTGACTGACAGAAAACCCCGAAACCGTTGCTACGTAAGGCATACAGGTTGTTTTAACAAACGAAGATTTACTGTTTAACCACCATTAGTGTCTAAATTGACCGCTTTTAATGAATTTATAGCAAAAAAGTCAAAATCTTCGTTTATGAAAATCCTCTACAAGCGTTGATGCGTAAGGCTTTCGAGGTTTTCTGTCAGTCACTAAATAGATTCCAAATTAAAGTTGGTACGTAAACGGTAAGTTTTCTTCCGCAATCAGATCGGATGTGTACTAAACAACAGCAACCTGGGCCAACTTTAGTTTTGGGATTATCATCAAGAAAGGTCATTATTCTCATTGTTTTTAAATTAACCGAGCAACAAGTTAACATATTTTGTACAAATTGGCTAGGGATATCTGATTGCTTGACTTTTTTTATAAAAATTGCATTATAGGGGCACAATAAAAATAAGGGGCTTGATTAGCAAGCTAACTAGCACTTAAAAAATTACTCTCTCTTTATGAAAGAGGTCCAAATATTTACTAAAAAGGATTGTAATATGAAAAAACTTTCTTCTTATTGTTGTGTGGCTTTATGTATAGCATGTACTTCAGTTGCGGTGGCAAAGCCTGGTATTTATGTGGGAATACAAGGGGGGGGGTACAAGACTATGAACTTTCCTAAAGAAACTCGGTTAACAGATATTTTTCTTGGACCTACCCGTTTCCCCAATCAGAATCAGGTCAAGTCCTCTTACGATAATGATTTTTTAGGTGCTTATGCGGGTGATTTATTTAGTGTGATGCCTAATTTACAGATTGGCCCTCAAGTTGGGTATAGTTATTATGGGCGCATTAAGATGAAAAACTTGCAGCCGCCTAATCCATTACCTGGTTTATTGGCGTCAGGTTCAATCACGGAAAGCTTTACCAGTATTAATCTTGCTGCGGTGATTAATTATGATATTAATAAATTTTTCATTAGAGGGTTGGCTGGGTTGAATTATATGCAAGGAAGTATATCAAGTGATTATCGGGTAGATGCTGGTTCACTTGCGGTTTCTCATTTGGTTAAAAGTTCGGATAACCTTGATTTTGCTATGGGGATTGGTGCAGGGGTTTACGTTATAAAGAACCTTTCGCTAGGAATAAATTATGAGCATATTTTTGGTAAGAACTATTCTGGAAACGATCTCAATAAGACAGGTGACTACCCTGGTTACTCGGGTGTTGATCCATCTCCAGAAGTCCTTTCGTTTCCAGCTCCAGCCATGAATATTTATTCAGCAGAGTTGGCTTATACCTTTAGTTAGAATTCTTTACCCATTTTTCCTAAGCTTCATGGTGCGTCGTTGCCATGGGGCTTGGGATATAAAAACAACCAAAGCATAGTGTCCGTACTGGGGAAAATACCTATATCTAGGGGTTTGCAGAAGAAAAGCAGAAAAGTGCTGCGTAAAGATTGCACCGGAGAGAACAAGTCATTATACTCCGGATTTTTCAAATGAAAGTAGAGCTAAGTTATTGTTAGTTCAGGAAAAACAGCAACTTAACCACGAGGCTCATTGTGAACAAAGTTCAAGACCTTGAAGTTAAGAACCCAAAGAAGCTAATTTATGGGGTAATTGTTGCGCAGCTAATACTGACAGTTATTGTTGCAGGTATAGTTTGGCCTGTGATGAATTTACAAGCAGCTTACTCAGCATTGATAGCTGGGGTGATTTGCGCCGTTGCTAACTGGTATTTTACTTGGCGAGTTTTTCGTCACCAGGGGGCAAGAGCGGCTAAGCAGTTCTTGATTGCTTATTGCTTCGGCGAAGTAATGAAACTGCTTTTATTAGGTGCTTTATTTGTAGTAGCGGTTCTTCATTTGCGGATAGTATTTGGGCCGTTTTTAATAAGTTTTATCATTAATTTAATGATTTACTGGTTGGCGCCCTTTGTTATATTCGGGTTTTTGGAAAGTAATAATTAGGTAATAACGATGTCATCATCGGCGGAATACGTACAGCATCACTTAGGACACTTACAGCTTAACTTAAAGACGCTTTCGCTGACTTCCTATCAGACTGGTTTTTGGGTTTTAAACTTAGACACGTTGTGTCTAGCCATTGTATTAGGAATCGCCGTTCTTGCTTTATTTCGCTTTGTTGCCGTGGGGGTTGTTTCTGGTACACCCGGTAAACTTCAGTGTTTTGTTGAGATGGTTCTAGAGTTTGTCGATAAACTTATTAAAGAAACCTTCCACGGTAAAAGTAAGATTATTGCACCCCTTGCGCTTACTATATTTATATGGGTGTTTTTGATGAATTTTATGGATTTGGTTCCAGTCGATTTCTTACCCACTGTTTTATCGATCTTTGGTATTGAGCATTTTCGTTCGGTACCGACGGCAGATCCTAATATTACTTTTGGTTTGTCCATCCCCGTTTTTTTCTTGGTTATGTTTTATAACTTTAAGATCAAGGGTTTAAAGGGCTTTGGTAAAGAGGTCTTCTTCAAACCATTTGGTAAATACTTATTACCGATTAATTTCTTATTTAAAGTCATTGAAGAGTTAGTTAAACCGCTATCATTAGCATTGCGGTTATTTGGTAACTTGTTTGCAGGTGAGTTGATCTTTATTCTAATCGCTATTATGCCGTGGTGGATTCAATGGCTACCTGGTGGCGTTTGGTCGATTTTCCATTTGTTGATTATTGTGCTTCAGGCGTTCATTTTCATGATGTTGACCATTGTTTATCTCAGCATGGCGCATGAAGAACACTAGGTTTTTATTAAAATTGGTTTTTAATTAGGAGGAAAAATGAATAACTTACTTATCGCATTTGCGCACATTACAGGACCTTCAGCAATTGCTGCTGGGCTTTTGATTGGTTTAGCGTCGCTAGGTACCGCGATTGGTTTCGGTGTCTTGGGTGGTAAATTCTTAGAAGGGGTTGCTCGTCAGCCTGAATTATCTCCTATGTTAATGATGCGTATGTTCTTAATGGCTGGTTTGGTTGATGCTTTTGCTGCGATTTCTATCGTAATGGGGCTGTACTTATTCTTTGCTTCAAACCCCTTTGTTACACAAGCAGTTGCTGCGGCGACTAAAGCAGCAGGTGCTAGCTAATTAACTGACTATATAATAGAGAGTAACGAATAGATGACGATTAACATTACTTTACTAGGCCAAATAATCACCTTCTTGGTGTTTATTTGGTTTACTATGCGTTACGTCTGGCCTCCTATCATGAAGGCGGTCCATGACCGCCAAAAACGCATTGCTGATGGTTTAGAAGCAGCCGAGCGAGGCAAGCGTGAACTAGAGCTAGCAAAACACAAGTCAGTAGATATTTTACGTGATGCTAAGCTTGAAGCTTCACAGCTTGTTGAGCAGGCAAACAAACGTTCAGGGCAAATTATTGAAGAAGCCAAAGAACAGGCGCGCCAAGAAAGCCAGCAAATTATTGACTATGCCAAAACAGAGGTTGGGCAAATGGTTGAGAGCGCTAAAGAAGCGTTACGTAAAGATTTAGCTAACTTGGTTGTTGATGGTGCACAGAAAGTTATTGAAAAAGAAATTGACCCGCACTCGCATGATAAAGTGCTTAATGAACTGGTGGCTGAGCTATAACGATGAACTTATTAAGTATTGCTAGACCTTATGCTAAAGCTGCTTTTGAAACAGCGCTTGAGACGCAGGCTATTGAGCTATGGTGTAATACCTTAGGGCTTGCTGCTGAGCTGCTTGAACAAGAAGAAGTTCGAACTGTCTTTTTAAATCCAAACGTCACAGAAGAGCAGCTTTATCAATCGTTGGTAGAGTTACTTTCCATCAACAATGAAATGATTAAGCGCTTTGTACACCTACTTGTGGATTATCATCGCGCCACTCTTCTGCCGGAAATTTTTACGGAATTTGTGCGTTTTAAAGATCAACATGAGCGCTCAGTAAAAGTAGAAGTTGCCTCGGCATTTCCACTTAGCGAATCCCAAGAGTTGCAAATTAAACAAGCGCTAACTAAGCGTTTTAGCAAGGACATTTTACTTACGACGAGAGTCGATCAATCCATACTGGGCGGTGCAATTATTCGAGCCGATGATTTAGTTATCGATGGCTCAGTGCAAGGGCGCCTAGAGAAACTACGTGAACACCTCAAAGGGGACCAACTATGAAGCTATCTTCGTCAGAAATTAGCGAAATTATTAAAACGAGAATCGAATCCTTCAAGGGCGAAAGTAACGTCAGTACCGAGGGAACAATCGTTAGTGTTAAGGACGGTATTATTAAAATTTTTGGCCTTGATGATGTTATGCAAGGAGAAATGGTTGAGTTTGCTAATGGTAGCTATGGCTTAGCTCTTAACTTAGAACGAGATGCAGTTGGTGCTGTAGTATTAGGTGACTATAAAGATTTAGTTGAAGGCCAAGTTGTCAAAACAACCGGTAGAATTTTGGAAGTACCGGTTGGTGAAAAGCTATTAGGCCGTGTTGTTAATGCAATGGGTAATCCAATTGATGATGCTGGTCCATTAGGCACAACAGAAACTTCACCTGTTGAAAAAATCGCACCTGGGGTGATTTGGCGTCAGTCAGTTGACCAACCTGTTCAAACGGGCTTAAAAGCCATTGACGCTATGGTGCCAATTGGTCGTGGACAACGTGAGTTAATTATTGGTGATAGACAAACAGGTAAAACCGCTGCTGCAATCGATACGATTATTAACCAAAAAGGTAAAGGCATTAAGTGTATCTACGTAGCAATTGGGCAAAAAGCCTCATCAGTTGCAGCGGTGGTTCGTAAGTTACAAGAACATGGTGCAATGGAGCATACTATTGTTGTTGTTGCCACTGCCTCAGATCCTGCTGCTATGCAGTACATTGCCGCTTATACTGGCTGTACTATGGGTGAATACTTCCGTGACCGAGGTGAAGATGCTTTAGTCGTTTATGATGATTTAACTAAGCAAGCTTGGGCTTATCGTCAGATTTCATTGTTGTTACGTCGACCACCAGGGCGTGAAGCTTACCCAGGGGATGTTTTTTACTTGCATTCACGTTTGCTTGAGCGAGCAGCGCGTGTAAATGCTGAATACGTTGAGAAGTTTACTAATGGTGCGGTGAAGGGTAAAACAGGTTCATTAACTGCATTACCAATCATTGAGACGCAGGCCGGTGACGTTTCTGCTTTTGTGCCAACTAACGTGATATCCATTACCGATGGTCAGATTTTTTTAGAAACTGATTTATTTAATTCGGGTATTCGGCCTGCAATCAATACTGGATTATCAGTATCGCGGGTAGGTGGTGCTGCACAAACTAAAATTATGAAAAAATTAGTGGGTGGAATTCGTATTGCCCAAGCACAATACCGTGAACTAGCCGCTTTTGCGCAGTTTGCTTCAGACCTTGATGAGGCAACTCGTAAGCAATTAGAGCGAGGCCAGCGTGTTACTGAAGTAATGAAACAAAAGCAATATGCACCAATGGGTGTTGCTGAAATGGCTATGGTGATGTACGCAGTTGATCGCGGTTACTTTGATAGTGTGCCAGTTAACAAGGTTAGTGAGGCTGAATCAGAGCTATTAACCTATTGTCATACAGAGCATGCTGATTTTATGGCAAAAATTAATGAGACGGGTAATTACAATGATGAAATTGATCAAGAGATGGTCGCCATCATTAAAGCCTTTATGAAAACGGTAACATGGTAAGGTCGGTATGACAGTTGCTCGTGAGATTAAATCAAAAATTACCAGCGTAAAGAGTACGCAGAAAATCACTCGTGCTATGGAGATGGTTGCTGCGAGTAAGATGCGTAAAGCTCAAGATCGTATGAAACGGTCTAAGCCTTATGCCGAGAAAATCCGTGATGTTATTCATCACTTAGCTTGCGCTCACCCTGAATATAAGCACCCGTTTTTAGATGTTCGTGAAATTCAGCGTGCTGGTGCGATTGTGGTTTCAACTGATCGAGGGTTATGTGGTTCATTAAATACTAACTTATTTAAAACCACCATTACAGCAATGAAAGAACTACAAGATCAGTCAATAGAAACAGATCTTTGTTTAATTGGTTCACGGGCTGAAGCTTACTTTCGGCGTATCGGTGGTAATATCGTTGCTACAGCACACCATTTAGGCGATGCGCCAGGCGTTGAGCACTTAATTGGTATCGTTAAGGTAATGCTTGATGCGTATATGGAGAAAAAAATCGACGCTGTTTATATTTTTTATAATGAATTTATCAATACGATGACACAGCGGCCATTAAAAATTCAATTATTACCAGTCGTTCCTGAGCCTAGTAAAGCAGAAGAAGCTTTGGGGCACCACTGGGATTATCTGTATGAACCGGATGCAAAAAGCCTGTTAACCCGCTTATTAACTAGCTATATCGAGTCACAGGTATATCAAGGAGTAATCGAGAACATTGCTTGCCAGCAAGCAGCAACGATGGTGGCGATGAAAAATGCCACTGATAATGCTGGGAAAATTATTGATGATTTACGTTTGGCGTATAACAAAGCACGTCAAGCAGCGATTACCCGAGAGATTTCAGAAATTATATCAGGCGCGGATGCCGTTTCGTAGGAGAGGTTTTAATGAGTGTTGGAAAAATTGTAGAAGTAATTGGCGCAGTTGTTGATGTGGAGTTTCCACGTGACTCGGTGCCTAAAGTATATAACTCACTAGAAGTTGAAGGTAAAGACTTAGTGCTAGAAGTCCAGCAAGAGGTGGGCGACGGTATCGTTCGTGCCATTGCTATGGGAAGCAGTGACGGTTTGTCACGTGGTATAAAGGTTACTGATACGGGTGCACCGATTAAAGTACCAGTAGGTGCTAAAACTTTGGGCCGTATTATGAATGTACGTGGTCAGCCTATCGATGAGGCGGGTCCTATTGAAGTAACAGCTGATGAAATGAAGCCAATCCATCGTGATCCTCCGCCTTACTCTGAGCAGGCTGTGACAACAGAGCTACTAGAAACAGGTATTAAGGTTATCGATTTACTATGCCCATTTGCTAAAGGGGGTAAAGTAGGTTTATTTGGGGGTGCTGGTGTAGGTAAAACCGTTAATATGATGGAGTTGATCCGTAATATTGCGATTGAGCATAGTGGTTACTCAGTTTTTGCTGGTGTGGGTGAGCGGACTCGTGAAGGTAATGATTTTTATCACGAGATGAAAGACTCAAATGTATTAGATAAGGTGGCATTAGTTTATGGTCAAATGAATGAGCCTCCTGGTAACCGTTTACGAGTTGGTTTGACTGGCTTAACCATTGCGGAAGAGTTCCGTGATGAAGGTCGAGATGTATTGATGTTTATTGATAACATTTATCGTTACACCTTGGCAGGTACAGAGGTATCAGCTTTGCTAGGACGCATGCCTTCAGCGGTAGGTTATCAGCCAACTTTGGCAGAAGAAATGGGTACTTTGCAAGAACGTATTACATCAACGAAGACTGGCTCGATTACTTCAGTGCAAGCCGTTTACGTACCCGCAGATGATTTAACTGATCCATCGCCTGCTACGACGTTTGCCCATTTGGATGCAACAGTCGTATTATCACGTCAAATCGTTGAACTTGGTATTTATCCAGCCATTGATCCACTTGAGTCAACGAGTCGTCAACTTGACCCGCTTGTTGTTGGTCAGGAGCACTATGAAATAGCTCGTGGTGTACAACAAGTATTACAGCGCTACAAAGAACTTAAAGATATTATTGCTATCTTAGGGATGGATGAACTCTCTGAAGACGATAAGGCAACGGTAATGCGCGCTCGTAAAATTCAGCGCTACTTGTCGCAGCCATTCTTTGTAGCGGAAGTTTTTACTGGTGCACCAGGTAAATTTGTTCCATTAAAAGAAACTATTCGTGCCTTTAAAGGTATTTTAGAGGGTGAGTATGATCACTTGCCTGAACAAGCCTTTTATATGGTGGGCTCAATTGACGAAGCTGTTGAAAAAGCGAAGTCTTTATAAAGGATACTAACCATGGCAATGACCTTACACCTTGACATTGTTAGCGCTGAGCAGGCTATTTTTTCTGGTCGTGTTGAACGTGTTACGGTTAGTGGCCAAGAGGGTGAGTTAGGTATTTATCCAGGGCATACCCCTTTATTAACTGGTGTGAAGCCGGGTGAAGTGTTTGTAGTTAAACAAGATGGTAAACCAGAAATCTTTTATATTTCAGGCGGTATACTTGAGGTACAACCAGATGTGGTAACTGTTTTAGCTGACACTGTGTTACGTGCCGATGACATTGACGAAGTTGCTGCAGAACAAGCGATGAAGAGAGCGAAAGAAACACTCGCTGGAAAAAAAGCAAAAGACATCAACTATGATCAGGTTATGGTTGAATTAGCAGAAGCAACCGCGAAGGTTCGTGCCGCCAAGGATTTAAGTAAATTGATTCGTAAAAATCGTTTAGGGTGATCAAGCTAAGCACTAATGTCACCTAAGGGCCGACTTACAAGCAATTGGGTAGCAAGCTATGCCAGAAACCAACAAAACTTTCCACGTTATTAAAGATCCGGTACATGGCTCTATGCAGTTTACTGAAATAGAGAACAACTGGATAAAGCCATTTATTGACAGCCCTAATTTCCAGCGTTTGCGTCATATTAAACAGCTTGGTTTAGCTGACTTGGTCTTTCCAGGGGCGGTGCACACGCGCTTTAATCATGCCCTAGGTTGCTGTTATATAGCTGGACAGATTGCTAGTAAACTCAATTTGCCATTAGCTGATCGTAAGATGGTAATGATTGCAGGCTTATTACATGACATTGGTCATGGCCCTTTTTCCCATGCTTTTGAAGGGATCTTCCTCCAGAGCTCGATAAAGCATGAAGATTGGACACCTCTTTTCCTAAAAGAGTACTTATCTGAGGAATTTGTTCAGCACTTTAATGAACTTAATAGTGAGCACCCCCTAACGGTAGGGGAGTTATCAACAATTAAGAACCTTATTATGCATCGAGAACAAAAACACAAGTTGCTTGCTGATATTGTTTCTTCTCAACTCGATGCTGATCGCTTAGATTATTTGCGTCGTGATGGGCACTTTTGCGGGGTAACTTACGGTGAGTATGATTTTCGTTGGTTGTTACATTGTTTAGCTGTAGTAACCAATAAAGAAGGAGAAAGGCGTTTAGGTATTACAGCTAAAGGAATTGGAGTTGTTGAACAATACTTAATGGCTAGACGCTTAATGATGAAAAACGTTTACCACAATGGTAATAAATATGCCGCAGAAATATTGCTAACGACTTTTTTACAGCACTTAGCTAATAGTATTTGGGGGAGAAATTTATTTGCTGAAGTAAAAGAAACAAATTTAGCTAAATTTCTACAGGCAGTAACTGATTACAATCATGCGGCTAAACAAACTCAAAATTTAGAGGTGCTTAGAAAAACCTTTTTGACAGAAAACTACCCTCTTTACAAGCGATTGTGTGATTATGATGTCTTTACTATGATTCGTTATCTAGCAGGGTTAGAGGTAGATGAGCCTGTGGTGCAGATTGCTAGGAGACTTTATTCAAGACAGTTACCTAAAGTTGTTTCAATTGAAGAAGGGCAGCTAGCAGAGGTGAAGTCGTTGATAAAAGAGCTTCAAAAAACTTATAACTTACAGCCTTGGCAGCTATCGTTGATTGCCTTGCCGCACCAGTCTTATCTGGGCAGCCAAGACCCAATTTGGGTGACGAATAAATTTAATCAAGTGCGTAATTTGCAGGATGATTCAATCGTTATTAGTGGTCTTTCTGATAAGTTAGAGCAGTCGCATTTAATTTTTATTGATAGGGATGTATTAAAACATAAAGCTATACAGAGCTTTTTTGCTGGGAGGCAGGTTTTTATAAAAATGTAGGTTGGCTCTGAGATGGCATTGATAGAACCTTAATAAACTATGGAGTAAGAAGCCATCGAAGGCCAACGTAACGAAGCGTGAGTAAGCTTTAGTGTCGACCCGCACTACGCTTGGGACCGACCTATCGTGCTAAGCTGGTTAGAAGCAACACTCTTTCTGAAATTTATGCTTCATTAGTTTATTTTGTTTTAGGGAAGAAACTTTGAAAAAACTATCAATTAACAAAACCATACTATTTAATTTATTACTGCTTTGTATTGCGGTTAATTTATTAAGTTTTGTCTACCTTAACTTTGCTAATCGGTCTGTACTATTTATGACAGACTATACACAAGTACATAAAATGGTTTTGTCGAAGCATTCACCTTATCAAAGCCACTTTTTTGCTTCTATAAAGCAGTCTCATGATAAGCCACTTGTGAAAATTAGCAGGACCAAAAACCTTAACACACCAACCATGAACTGGTTACAAAAACCACTATTTAAACTAAGCAGGCTTCCTTACGAGAGTACATTAGCCTGGTTTCTACTTTCTTTGGTGTTGGTTCTAATTTCGGTGTACTTAATTTGGTTGGCATTAAGAGATCGAGGAAAAAGTGTTTTTAGTTTTTGGGCAGTAACCCTGCTGTTGCTGCTTTCCTGGGTTGCTTATACGTTTTTCTATTAGGGCAAAACACATTTTTGGTTATGCCTATTGTTGCTGCAGCTTTCTTGTGCGGTAGTAAAAACAAGCCATTACTTGCAGCGCTGTTACTAGGTGTGGCGGCAAGCCTAAAGCTATTTTTCTTACTATTTATTATTTTTTATTTGTTTAGAAGAGAGTGGAGGTTGGCTGCCAGCTTTCTAATTATCTTTATCCTTGCCTCTTGTTTAGGTTTTTTGATTACTCCCTAGCTATTTATAAGCAGTATTTTCTATTGTTGTTAAATAACAATGCACTTAAGCAAAGTTTTGCTATGTCTATCAATGCTTCCTTAACTGGTATGGTTTTTAAGTTTAATCATTATTTTGGCTGGGAAGGGTGCTGCCTCTATATAATGTAGGCTATATTACTGCTGGCACGCCAAAATCATTAACCTTCTCCCAAAACTGATCCCATCTTCCTTTAGTCTTTACTAGTGTTCTCAAGCATAAAACAATTTTCATTCCCTTGTCTTTCCAGCGCATTCCTGATCCGCCTAATCTTTGTTTAACAATTGTTTTACATGCTGCTTCAGTGACGCCAGAGCCAATTGGTGCATTCTGCTTAATCAAATTATGATACGACATTCGCTTTTCTTTAATATTATTTTCAAAATACGTAATTGTTCCTTCTAGCTTTTCTCTAAGCGATTTATTCAGTTTTTTATTTACATGCTCTTTAAGCTCAGCAAGTATTCTACCTGCCGCACCTTTCTTGTGCTTTAAGTCATGACATCTCTCTTCGAGCCAAACATCACGCTCATCTCTTTCAGATTTTTTGGTAAATACTGCCTTTGATGCTTCGCCGAGATATTCAGTTGCATGCCAAAAATCTAAAATTTGCGTATCAGTATGTTTTTTTAGAAATGGCCAATTATTTTTTGCTCCATCAGCAACGCCAATTGTTTTAGCATCAGGGTAATATTTCTTTTTCAGCTTTATTTCCTTTTCAAGCCTATTAAAGAATTCATCTTTTCCATATTCTGGTGATGCTGCAACGTAGGTTGTGTGCAGGCGTTCACCATGCTTATCATACATGGAAATAGTTCCAACCATGCTTTCTCTATAACCATCATCAACGGTGAGAACATATGCACCATCTAAGCTAATACTTAGCATCTCAATGCCTGCATCAAGCTTTGGTTCTTCATATTCCCACTCAGCCTCTTTGGCTTGTGCAATACCGCCAACAAAATCAGTTGCCCGTTGCAAGTATGAATGTGAGATTTTACGGTTATGATTGACCTTGAGATCATCAATAACACTAGGAGCAGGTAAGTTTGAGTATTTATGTGAGATTATTTTTGCAAATCGCGGTGTTGATCCTTGGATAATTCTAGCCTTATCTTCTAAAGGACAAAAGATCTTCCCGCCTTTAGAGGTTTGATAAACATAACGCTTAACTCGAGCAACTCCATAAGGCGTTTGGTAATTTGCTTCATCTCTACTTCGTGCTGTTAGCTTTATTTTTCCAACATGGATAGGAGAGCCATCTGCATCAAACTTACTTAAAGCTTTTTCAGTGGCTAATGTTCCAACCTCATTAAGGCCGTCAAGAATTGCATCCTCACATTCAAGCATGGATCCTTTTAGTGGAAGCTTGAGCTCAATAGTTAATTCATTATTTTCATCAGAGATAATTCTAGCTGACATCCAAACACCATCCTTCATCATGTTAAAGTGTATATTATGCTATATATTCTACATTATATAAAGGCAGCACCCGCTGGGAATGGCCTTTGCTGTGGTTGAGGGTATTGGTGTTATTGCTATCATTAGGTCTATTAGCCATTTATGCTAAGCTTGTGGCTTCTACTAGGCTGGCAAAAACAAGTGGGTTTCAATTTGGCTTTAGTATTACTTTAATTGTTTGTTTGTTGTTATCACCACTAGGTTGGCTCTATTACTTTCCTTTTTTATTGATTCCTTTCTTGGTGGCTTGTTGTGGTTTAGCACAGCGTAAAGTGAATCTGTTAATTTACTTTTTGTTACTGGTGGTTTTCTTATTGCCATTTTTTGCGCTTATCCAATCACAAAATAGCTTTTTGTTATTAGTAAAAATAGTAGCTTTGCCACTAAGCTTAATAGTATTGTTAGTAGTTAATATATTGACTTATTATCGACAAGAAACAGCTGCCATCTGGCTTCGACCTCAATTAAAAGGGGTGATTTTAATTTGTTTATTGGCGGTCGTGGTGAGTGTGGTTTTATTTTATTATCAAGTTGGGGTAACTTATTTGTTCAGTCCAAAAGCGTTAGTATTACAGCTTTCTCAATTACAGAACCACTGGTTTATCGCAAACTAATAAACCACGAGCTAAATTATTTAGCTCGTGGTCGTGGGTTAACGCGGTTTAGGTTGTGGAATAGACATCGAGAAGCTCCTTATGCTAAAGCTAAATAGGTTTGCTGCACATTAACTTAATTAAGTTGCTCTTAAAGTTAAGAGCTTCGAGTGTTCAATCGAACACGATAGGGAATTAAAACCTTATGCAGCAAACCCTAACTTAATGCTAGCAGAGATTATTTTTTCTGCTTGGCGCATTCGTGTGGTAAGTCACAGAGCCTTGCTAAGCCATTGTTTTAATAAGGTGGTCAGCAGCCTGAGGCAAGTTTTCTGCAAGCAAAGTTTTTTGTAGAAAGTGTTTGTACTGTTTCGCAGTTTGTAAACCGTTACCCGTCATAACCAAGAGGGTTTTTGCATTAACAGCAAGGCCTGCTTCAATATCTCGGCATGAATCACCAATTAATGTAGCTTTTGCTAGGTCTAGCTGGTGCTCTTGAGCTGCTTGTAGTAGCAAGCCGGGTTTTGGTTTTCGACAGGAACAATGTTCATCAGGATGATGAGGGCAAAAGTAAATAGCTTTAATTTTTCCACCAGCCGCTTGAACCTCTGCTAACATTTTTTGATGGATAGCATTTAGTGTTTCTAAAGAATAAAGGCCGCGCCCAACGCCTGATTGGTTAGTAATAATAAACAAAGTAAAGCCTGCTTGGGTTAGCTTAGCAATAGCTTCTAGACTGCCAGGCAAAGCCTGCCATTCATCAGGAGTTTTAATGTAATCTGGTGAGTCAGCATTAATAACACCGTCCCTGTCTAAAAAAATCACTTTGTTCATAACATATTAATCCTTAAACTTGTAACAACGAAATATCTGCTACCTTTAAGAATAGTTGTCGTAACTGACTAAGCAATGCTAATCGATTTGTTCGCAAGCGCTCGTTATCAACCATAACCATAACGTCTGTAAAAAACTGATCAATGGGTGTGTTGAGCTCAGCAAGCTGGGCTAAAGATTGCTGATAGTCAAGCGAGTTGATTTCATGAGATTTTTTTTCTATGCCTTTGGCAAGTGCAACTTCAGCTTTATCTTTGAGTAGGTTAGCATCAAGTTTAAGCGACATGGCTTCTGCTTGCTGTTTGTTAAGTATATTACTGACTCGCTTGTTGGCAGTAGCAAGATTAGCAGCTTCAGGTAAGGAAAGAAAAGCATTGACTGCATCAAGTCGTTTTTTAAAGTCTAATGGTTTAGAAATCTGTCTGGCAGCAACGGCATCAAAGACGTCTGCCCGTATTCTCTCCTTGCGAGCCCAGTGTTTTAGGCGCTCAATGCAGAAGGTAAGCGTTTGCTCCGCTGTATCAGGGTTGGTGAGCTTGTCAGCGTAAAGTGAGGTTGCCAAAGAAATTAATAGTCGCAAGTCAAGTTCGAGCTCTTTTTCAATAATGATGCGTAAGATACCAAGGCTTGCACGACGTAAACCAAAAGGGTCCTTCTCTCCACTGGGGATTTTGTTAATACCAAAGATACCTACTAAAGTATCTAGACGATCAGCAATAGCGAGTACTTGTCCAACTTTGCAGACAGGAAGCTCATCACCAGAAAATCGGGGGCGGTATTGTTCATCTAGTGCGTTTGCCACCTCATCTGTTTCACCGTCATGTTGAGCATAATAACACCCCATAGTGCCTTGAAGTTCAGGAAACTCACCTACCATCTCCGTAACTAAGTCAGCCTTGCAAAGCGAAGCGGCACGTTTGCAAAGGCTGGTGTCGATATTTAGCATGCTAGCAATCGACTCAGCAAGTGCCATAACGCGTTGAGTTTTATCTTGTAATGAGCCAAGTTGCTTTTGGAAAACAATATGAGCTAGTTGTTCACTGCGCTTTTCTAGAGTGATTTTTTTATCAACCTCATAAAAAAACTCGGCATCAGCCAAGCGAGCGCGAGTAACTTTCTCGTTGCCATGAATAACTTTTTTAGCTTCTTTGCTATCAATATTGCTGAGTAAAACAAAATGGGGTAGGAGATTGCCTGCTTTGTCAGTAAGTGGGAAATATTTTTGATGAGTTTCCATGGAAAGGATTAGCGCTTCTTTAGGAACTTGTAGAAAGCGTTTATCAAAGGAGCCAACTAAAGGAACTGGCCATTCAACCAAGCTGGTTACTTCTTCAAGTAAGCTCTCTGGAATAATTGCAACGGCATTCTTTTTGTCAGCCTCTGCAGTAATCATTTGACGAATTAGTGCCTTGCGTTCGGAGTAATCAACGATAACGTGAGCTTGGCGAAGTTGCTCAGCGTAATTGTTGGTATCGATAATGATTGCTTCTGGGTGGTGGAAGCGATGACCAATTGTAGTTGCTGTAGTTTTAATGCCAAAAAATTCACAGGCGACCACTTTGTTATTAAAGAGCATAACTACATTATGTGCTGGGCGAATAAAGCTATAGTGACCCGTGCCCCATTTCATAAGCTTAGGAATAGGGAGTTTATTTAGTGCTTGTTGAAAGATAGAGGGTAGTAATTCAGTGCTAGCTTGGCCAGGTTGTATTGTGTGATAAAATAACCATGCGCCTTTATTTGTTGTTAAAGTTTCTGCTTGGTTAAGCTCGATACCACAAGACTTGGCAAAACCTAAAGCTGCTTTGGTTGGGTTGCCATCAGCATCGCAAGCAGCATTGAGCGCTGGGCCGCGGCGTTCGACGGTTTTATCAGCTTGTTGAGTGTCAAGCGCTTGAATGGTTATGGCCAGACGCCTTGGCGAAGCATAGCTATTAAGAGAGTCATAGCTGAGGCATGCTTGCTCTAACCCTGCCATAACATTAGCTTTAAAGGATTGTTCTAATTTAGCTAAAGCCTTTGGTGGAAGCTCTTCTGTTAGTAGTTCAAAAAGAAAGTCAGCTTTATTGGTCATGCGGTAGCGTCCTGTTTTTGTTGTAAGCGCGGAAAGCCAAGTTGCTCACGTTTAGCATAATAGCTTTCAGCAACTAATTTAGCTAAGCGGCGTACTTTAAGGATATACCCTTGTCGCTCTGTGACAGAAATGGCGTGACGAGCATCGAGAAGGTTAAAGCAGTGCGAAGCCTTTACCATCATTTCATAGGCGGGTAGTGGTAACTCAAGAGCAATGAGCTTGTCACACTGTTCTTCATAGTAAGAAAATAAGCTAAACAATTGCTCTACGTCAGCGTGTTTAAAATTATAAGCTGACATTTCGATTTCATTTTGTTTAAAAATATCACCATAAGTTACAATGCCGCTTGGTGTTTTGGTCCAAACTAAATCGAGAATATTGTCGACACCTTGTAGGTACATTGCTAATCGTTCTAAACCATAAGTAAGTTCACCAGTAATTGGCTTACAATTAAGGCCACCGACTTGTTGGAAGTAAGTGAACTGAGTGATTTCCATGCCATCTTGCCAAACTTCCCAGCCTAAACCCCAAGCTCCTAGAGTTGGTGATTCCCAATTATCTTCGACAAAGCGAATATCATGAACGAGTGGGTCGATGCCAAGTGCTTTAAGTGAGCCAAGGTAGAGATCTTGTAAATTGTCGGGTGAGGGTTTGAGTACCACCTGGAACTGATAATAGTGCTGTACACGATTGGGATTTTCACCGTAACGCCCATCAGTAGGGCGACGACAAGGTTGGGCATAAGCTGCGTACCAGGGCTCAGGGCCTATAGCCTGCAAAAAGGTTGCAGGGTGAAATGTTCCTGCACCCACTTCGAGATCAAGAGGTTGCATAATAGCGCAGCCTTGCTTCGACCAATAGTTAGTCAAGGTGAGAATAATTTCTTGAAAAGTGAGTACGCGGCTATTGTTGTTGCCCATGATTTTGCCTTCTGCTAAAACAAACGGGCAATTATAGCGCGAGAATGCCTGGCTGTAACCAGGATTCAGTCGGCAGGTATCAGGATGTAGGTTTTCTTAATTCAAAAAACAGTTACTTACTGATTTGCATATGGCTTTTGCGTAAGTAAAGTGCAGCGTAGCGAGCCATGGAGCAAAAGCAATGTATAAATCAGTTTAAGTCAGCTTTTTCCAGGTTTTAGCGGTCTTGCTTCGCGTATGTGGGCTCGTTAGTATAAAGTCCTATTGGAGTTATAAAAAGGATTGAACCATTATGAGATTGCCTACTGTAAGTAAGCTATGCTTAATTGCTGCAACCACGGTGTTATTAGCGGCCTGTGCCAAGCCCTTCTGGGAGTCTTGGTCAGAGCCTGGTTATCAACATCAGCCATTAACGCCAGAAGAGATGGCTCAACAGCAGCAACAACAAGCTCAAAGTCACTACCGCAAAGCGGATCGTTTACCCCCTAAATACAATAAGGCCCGTAAGCGCTGCGTTACTACAGCAAATGGCCATGAGGTTTGTGGCTATGATTGCAAGGTGGTTGGTGATTATGCAAAGTGTGCCCAAGAGCCCAAACAGCGCTGTGTGGTAAGTCCATCAGGTCAAATTAAATGTGGTTACAACTGCAAGGTCACTCACTTACAGGCTAAGTGCGGTAAGTACCTTTATGATAACTGTGTAACAAACGCTATAGGTGAGGTGCGTTGTGGCAACAACTGCCGTGAAAGAGAAGATGGTGAGTTGGTTTGCGGGAAGTAATTTTAGGCCAACCCAGAACAACTCTGGGTTGGCAAGTTGGCACAAGAGAGTGAGTTAAATCTGAAAAAAGTCAGGTTTAACTAGTTGGTTAGTCTTTACCATGGCGAACAGTAATTACATCACAAAGCGAGTGGTGCAAGACGCCATTAGTCGTAGAACCTAAAAGATCAGATAAGTGGTGCCCAGAGTGACTACCAATAATAATAAGGTCGATCTTTAGTTCTTTAGCTGTGTTGAGAATTTCACGTTTAGCTGGCCCTACTGCTACCCATTGGTCACTTGTGCTAACGTCAAGCTCTTCGCCTAGTTTGCTTAACATTTGTTTAGCTTCATCGAGAAGCTGATCCTCTAAATCAGTAATACCTACGTAACCATAATTAGGGATAGGCTCAACCACATGTAGCAAGCTAAGCTTTGCATCAAAGACTTTAGTTAGCTCTTTAGCTTTTTGTAGAGTATCTTGGTTTTCTTCACTAAGGTCGGTGGCTAGTAAAATGTGGTTGTACATGCTCATGATTAGGCTCTCCCTTCAAGTTATTGTAAGAATTCTAACAGGTTTGTCCTAGTGGGTGCTAGGGCAAACCGTTGCTTTCAGGTGGTTTAATTGGTTGCTAAACCAAATTACCACCAGCTGCTAAGAATGCCTTAACCAACTGGCACAGTTTAGCGGAGGCTTTCTTTCCTTCACTTAAAGTAACATCGTGAGTGATGGAACCATCATGAAGGTCAGCCGCTAGATTGGTAATCGTTGAAATAACGCAAACCCGCAGGCCGCAGTGTCTTGCCACTAAAACCTCAGGAATGGTCGACATGCCGACGACATCGACGCCCAAAAGTCTAAAAGCACGTACTTCAGCAGGTGTTTCAAAGCAAGGACCTAGTACTGAGCAGTAAACCCCTTCATGAGTTGATATGCCTAGCTCCTTGGCTGTGCTGTGTAGTTTGTCACGGATAGCTTGATCATAAGTTGCTTCTAAGGGAAAGAAGCGTGAGCCAAATTCTTCATCATTCGGGCCAATAAGAGGGTTTCGGAATTGGAAATTAATGTGGTCATTAATTAAAACTAGCTCGCCAGGACCAATCTCTTTACGTAGCGAGCCGGCAGCGTTGGTAATTAATAGGCGATCACAGCCAATGAGTTTTAATAATCGAACCAAGGCCTTAAAGTGACTGGCATCAGCTCCTTCGTAGTAGTGCACTCGACCTTTTAGGCAGGCAACGGTTACTCCGCCAAGTTGACCAATAACGAGTTCACCAGAGTGACCATGGATGGTGGTCTGAGGGAGTCCAGGCAAGTCAGTGTAGGGAATATGTACAGCATTTTCGATTTCATCAGCAAAAGGTCCTAGACCAGAACCTAAAATAATTCCAGTGCTGGGCTTAGCAGAACAGCGTTGTTGAACGAGTTCGGCAGCTTGGTGTAAGGGGGGGGTGTTATTTGTCATTTACTGAGGCTCCGTTATACCGGTATTAAAGAAAGTGGTAGCAACTCTGCCATAGTCATGGATTTTTTAAGGCCATTAAGATCACAAAGGTGGATTAAGGTATCAGGTGTTGCAAATTCTGATAGCTGTTGGCGGCAGCCACCGCAAGGTGCACAAAGTGCTTTACTGTCACTGACAATAACGACCTCAAGGATGGTTTGGTAGCCGGCTGAGATCATGCTACCAATAGCAGTAGGTTCTGCACATTGGCCTAATGGAAATGCAGAGTTTTGAAAGTTGCAGCCCGTAAATAATTTATCTTCTAAAGAGCGAATACACCCGCCAACTTTAAACTCGACATAAGGCACATAGGCATTAAGGCGAGCTTCACAGGCAAGCTGGTGCATTTTATTAAATAAGTCACTCATATAACTAAGCTCCAAACGTTGTTTTTATTAGATAGAAAAAAGCGATATTGAGTAAGGCTGCGGCAGGGATGGTGATTAACCATGACATAAAAATATTACGAACGACAGCAAGGTTTAAGGCACCAATACCGCGAGCTAGGCCAACTCCGAGTACACCTCCGACAAGAGTTTGTGTGGCAGAAACGGGGATACCCGTGCTAGTTGAAATAATAACGGTTGTTGCGCCAGCCAAAGTAGCAGCAAAGGCGCGGCTTGGTGTTAGGGCGGTAATGTGAGAGCCAACGGTGACAATAACTTTGCGGCCATGCATGATGAGCCCCAGTACAACCCCTAAGCAACCAAACCAGGGAATCCAAGTTGGGCCATCGCCAAGGATGTGGCCGCCATGTTCAGCAATACTGATCACAGCAGAAACAGGTCCCATTGCGATAGCAACGTCGTTTGATCCGTGGGCAAAGACCATCGCACAAGCAGTAAAGGCCATTAAAATGCTAAATAATTTTTCGACGTACTCAACTTGATGAAAACGTTTACGGTTATCTGCTTTAGGAACACGCCGGCTTAGTATTATGCCAATAAAGCAAACTATTAAAGCGACAATAATAAGGAGAAGTAGGGACTGGCCTTGGCTTAAGTGAATACCAAAATGCGCAAGCCCTTTTAGAATAGTCATATTTCCTAAAACGATACCAACAACAAAAAAGAAAATGGGGTAAAGCTTACGGGCTGATTTAGCAGGGACATCGGTATTAAAGATATGGCGTTTAATAAGCTGAAAGAGTAAAAAGGCAACAATGCCAGCAAGAGTTGGCGAATAAACCCAGCTTAGCGCAATAAGGCCGACCTTGTGCCAGTGCACCGCATCAAGCCCTAGTACTACAGCTCCAAACCCAACCATGGCACCGACTACGGCATTGGTGATTGAAACAGGCATGCCAAGGTAACTAGCAAAAAGCATCCAGACGGCACCAGCTAGTAAGGTTGATGTCATACCATAAATTAAAATAGTGGGATTATGGTTAAGCAACGTGGTGTTGATAATACCGTTTCGAATGGTTGCGGTGACATGGCTGCCGCCTAAAACAGCCCCGGCAAATTCAAAAATAATAGCAATAATAATGGCTTGCCTTACGCTAATGGACTTAGAGCCCATGGTGGTGCTCATAATATTGGCAAGGTCGTTAGCGCCTACGCCCCAAGTCATTATAAAGCCGACGACGGCTGCGCTTAAGATAAAAAGTAACGAATGGTCCATATAAGTAGCTTCTTCAACGTGCGATACAAATCTGCAAACGGTCGCCTATTTTTTGTGCGTGATCGGCAAGTTGTCCCGTTAGTTTAATTATTTCATAAAGGAAAATGACTTGTACGGCTGGTAGTTCTTGCTCCAGAGAAAAGACTGTTCGTCGCAAGCCAATTTGCATTTTGTCAGTATCGTGTTCGATCGTATAAAGAGTATCGATCATTTCGTTGATTATTTCGGTTTCTTTGCCACTAAACCCTGCATCGTAGAGGTCTTTTAGTTCTCGAATTGCTTTGAAAGCTTGTTTAGCAGCATCGACACAGCGGTTAACAAATAAATTAAATGGCTCGACCAAGGGTTCTGGTAGGTGCATTTTTCTGCCCAAAACTAAGCCAGCGACATCTTCAGCGGTGTTAGCAATGTGATCTTGATGGCTAATTAGATCAAGTAAGTCTCGACGTGCAACGGGTAGGAAAAGATCTCGAGGTAAGTTAAGTCGAAAGTCTCGTTTATAGGTATCAGCTTGATGTTCTAATTTATTGATCTCTGCTTGAAGTGACTGAGCTTTTTCCCAGTCATTGGCTTCTGTGGCAAGAAAAAACTCTGGCAAGGTTTTAGCACACTTATAAACAGTAGACATGTGGTCAAAAAGCGGCTGAAAAGGAGATTTGCCAAAGAGTTTTAAAAGCGCTGATGTCATAAATTAAGCTGTTTCATAATTACCTGGTGGCGAGTATACCTTATTAATATTATTGAGGACAGCTTTAGTCTCTTCCAATGCAAGATGAGCCTGAAATAGCCCCCACTTTCCAATGCAAAGTGGGCCTGAAGTTGTTGCGTGATCGTTCATCCTATATGGATGAATATCAATATGAACGACATAGAATTAAACACACTTGCCCAGATTGAGCAATTTCTATCCTCATCAACCCAGCTTACCTTTGAAGCTACATCACGAGCAGAATCTTACCTATGGGTTACGAACACATTAAAAAAATTTGCTTATTGCGGTATGTGCAAAAAGGACAAAGGATTGATTCGTGATTACCTGCAACGAATGACTGGTTACTCACGTTCACAAATTACTAGGCTAATTGCTCAGTATCAAAAGTCAGGAAAAGTTGTTGTTAAGCAACGATCACCTAGAAATAAGTTTAGCTTAATCTATACGCATGAGGATACTTGGTTGTTAGCTGAAACGGATCAGGTTCATCAAACGCTTAGCGGGCCTACCACAAAAAAACTTTGCGAGAGAGCCTTTCATTTGTTTGGAGATAAGCGTTATGCGCGTCTTGCTTTTATCTCAGTCTCTCATCTTTACAATCTTCGACAAACTGAAACCTACCAGCGCAAACGGCGACACTTTAATAAAACTAAAGCAACGCAGGTTTCTATTGGTGAAAGGCGAAAACCAACTCCAGAGGGTAGGCCTGGCTTTATACGTATTGATACAGTGCACCAAGGAGATATGGATAAAATCAAGGGTGTTTATCATATTAATGCTGTTGACGAGGTGACACAGATGGAAGTAGTCTGCGCTGTTGAAAAAATTAGTGAGGCTTACTTAATCCCTGTCTTAGAGCAAATAATCGATACCTTTCCATTTAAAGTGTTAGGCCTACATGCTGATAATGGCTCAGAGTACATTAATCAGCATGTAGCTAAACTATTGCAAAAGTTATTTATTGAACTCACTAAATCGAGGCCAAGGCATAGTAATGACAACGGTTTGGTGGAAAGTAAAAATGGCTCGGTTGTTAGAAAGCATTTTGGCTACATACATATTCAACAACGTTTTGCCCCGCAAATTAATGAATTCTATAACCAGCATGATAGAGCGTTATTTTGTCTGTAAAAACCAACTTCAGTACTTAGAAAAACCTTTAAAATTCTAAATGGCACTCTATTGTACCTGTCTCATCGCATAATATCTTAAATTAATTATGCTAATCAATCTAAAAAATTATTTATACCTCAAATTTTTCTCCTCTCAAAATAAATTATTAACTTTTAGGTAATAGCAATTATATCTCGTTAATAAGAACAAGAATGATCTATCCTAAAACCCTATGAAGCCTTATTATTCACTTCAACTTAAGTATCTAGGTGATCCGCTCCACTGGTCATCAATTTCCACTAAAACAGCTGATACGAGCCTTAGGCACGATTCAGTATTAGGGAAAATTCCAACTGTATGCGTCCTTCTTTTTACCTCTCTGTTTACGCGCTCAGCTATGTTACTGGTTCTTAATCTTTTTTGATGCGGCCTGTCAAAGTTCATCACTACTAAGCCCTCCGGTATATTCACTTCCAACCAAGAAGAAAGCTCTGGTGCTGTTTGCTGATATTTATCTACCGCCATAGCCAATAGTCTTTCCGACTCATGAATGTTTGAGGCATTAAATATAGCTGTAATCTCCTCAGCTACTGGTTCCTTCATTGAGCGCTTTGGTATGTGAGCCTGAGCATTTTGCTGCAAATGAAATTGGCAGCGTTGCCAAGGAACACTGGGGAACACAGCTCTTCTAGCGGCTTTTAGGCCAGTATGAGCGTCGCTAGTAATCAACTCAATACCATGTATACCTCGCTCAACCAACTGCTGAAGAAAATCACGCCAATGTACCTCAGCCTCTGATAGCGCAACAGAAACACCTAGCACTGTTCTCTTGCCGGTTGATTCATCAAAGCCATAGGCTATCAATACCGCACAGTCTTGTACTGTGCCGCTAGTGCGCACCTTCTCATAACGTGCATCTAGCCAAAGATATTTTATCTTTCCTAACGGCTTATTTCGCCATTTCTTTAAATCTTCATCCAACAATTTAGCGCAACGGCTTACCTCTGTGCTTGAAATATCTGTTCCACAGAGTTGCTTTAGCACCTTTTCAACTTTGCGCGTGGAAACCCCATGCACATACATTTCAGCGACAGCCAGCTTAAGTGCTCTATCAGAGCGTACACCTCGCTCTAAGACTGATGGATAGAAGGCTTCATTGGAGTCTCTAACCTGCGGTATCTGTAGCTCAAGCTGACCTTGACCTGTGTTAATTAACCTTGGTTTAAAGCCGTTCGCATATCCGTTTCTATCGCCAGTTCGCTCATAAGGACTGGCATTTAAATGGCGCTCCCTTTCTATTAACATAGCCTCATTCATCAACCTGGAGACAAGCTTAGGTAAAGCTTCAAACCCCTCCATCGCTAAAACATGTATGGCTTCTTCGATTAAGTTCTCATTTTTATAGCAGCTCATTGTCATTCCTCTTTTTTGGTTAAGTTTACCTTAAAAGGAATTTCTAATCTGACTGAGTCGCCTGCTTATTTTCAGCAAGTCAATGGAATTTACAGAAAGGATGGCGCACTAGCACCAGCATTTTAACGACTATATTAATTTTCACAGACCTTGTTACTTCCCTGTAACCAGCATTAATAGCAAGGGTAAGCAAACTAAACTTTACCCTTACGAGGCCATTATGACTCCTTACGAAAAGTTCAAATCAATTGAAAATGCTGAGCAGTATTTAAAGGAAAATGAAACCTTTGAACGACTAGATAAATTAGCGTATTCTCTGACTGATCATGAATCTGCACAAAAGATGCAGGAAGCAAAGAAGACGTTATTTGAGAAAATAACAAAAGAGCAAATAGCTGATACTATCAGCACTGAAGACTAACCGATGGACCATCATGGTGACATCTGTTCAGATGCTGCTTCAGGCTCATCTTACGATTGGAATATACTGCTTTGGGTGCTTTGTACTTTATTTGTCAGGGCTTGACCGTTTGTTGAGTGGATGGGATAGTAGCGTCGCTAATTACTTGGGGCTAGGTTTAGCACTATGAAAGAAATTGAATTAAAACTAAAACTCACCTCTACACAGGTGACAGATTTATTTGCTCTTAAGTTCATTCAAGAAGCAAAAGAGGGCCCAGTTACTTTAACTTTGGAAAATACTTATTTTGATACAGTAGATTTTGATTTATCGACTCAAGGTCTTGCACTGCGAATTAGAAAGCAGGGTGGGCAACTTATTCAAACGCTTAAAGATGCAGGGTGTGTAAGTAATGGTTTGCACCAACGTAATGAATGGGAAGCTGAACTAAGTTGTTTTGAATTGGATTTGGCTTTGTTGCCAGTTGAGGCAAGTGAGCAAATTAAAGTGCTTAATAAATCGTTGCAGCCAGTATTTCAGGTGGACTTTGAGCGGACTTTGTGGAATCTGACCTTACCAGAAGAAAGTTTGATTGAGCTGGCGTTTGATAGAGGCTTTGTTAAAGCAGGGGGTAAGTACGAGCCAGTTTGTGAAATAGAGCTAGAGTTAAAGCAGGGTTCAAAGCAAATGCTATTTAAATTAGCAAGCGAGCTGCAAGAGCAATTGATGGTAGAGCCTTTTGATCAATCAAAAGCTCAGCGAGGTTATTGCTTAGCTGGATTTAGGCGGTGAATTTATGTTAACAAACCAACTACGTATTATTGGTGGGCAATGGCGAGGTCGTAAGTTAGATTTTCCTTCGGTTGAGGGATTAAGGCCAAGTTCTGATCGGCTTAGAGAGACTTTATTTAATTGGTTGCAAAGCTATATTCCACAAGCAACGTGTTTAGACTTATTTGCAGGCAGTGGAGCTTTAGGTTTTGAAGCAGCTTCACGAGGCGCTAGACAAGTGTTTCTTTGTGAGCAAAATAAAATGGCAGCTCAACAAATTCAAGCTAACATCGATAAGTTACAGACAAAAATAATGCAGCTTTACCAAAAGGATGCGCTTGCTTTTTTGAATGGTTATGAGGAACAGTTCGATATTATTTTTATAGATCCGCCGTTTAGTTCTGACTTGGCTCAGCAGGCATTGATAGCTATTAATGAAAATCGATTATTAAAGCCTGAGGGGGTTATTTTCTTAGAGCAGGCCAAGGCAGCGCAAGTAGACTTGGCTGCTTGGCAGGTTTTAAAAGAAAAAACACTTGGTCAAGTTACTGCTTGGTTGTTGGCTTGGCAAGACTAATCTGTGGTGCAAATAACAGTAGTTGTACAAGGCGAATTACGCGGCCGATGAACAAGCCAGTACAAACGCCAGAGATAGCGAGCATAATAAAAACATAACCAGTATTTTCGAGCAAGCTTGGCTGAACAGCAGAAGAGTAGCCAAAATAATATTTACTAAAAAAAATGATTAAGATCAATATCAGCGTAATCCAACTACCAGGCATTTTAATTAATAAGCGTTTACGGTCGGTTTGAATTTTGAGTAGGCGTAGTTGTAACCAACCAAAGAAAACCCCTATTAAAATAGCTATAGCCCAGATAGAGTTAGCATAGCTGCTTGAACCGACATCACCAACTAAAGTGTCAATCGACATCCAAGAAAAAATAATAGGTGCAATGAGTAGCTTTAGAAAAGGTGTAACACGGCTTTTGCTTGCTTTAATGCCAATGAAAATCAGGTAAGCAAACAACAGGTAAACCCACCACGGGGTGTGAATGATAATTTGCCAAATTGTTTCAAACATCATTTTTCTCCAGTTGTTGTAATAGTTTGATTGCTTGCTCGCCCCATTTGAGCTTAGCTTTTTGCATTGCTTGACCATGGTCAATAGTTAATAGCCAGAAAGGCAAATGAGGTGAATTGGTTTCAGTTGTTTTTAAATGTTCAGCCATCGACTTAGTCTGAGTTAGAAATTTATTAGCATTGCGTATCATATCTTCAATTTGTGCAATATTGGCTTCAATTGAGCGATTTGCGCCAAAGAAAAGTTTAAGCAAGAATTCATTGCGAATTTGGAATTTATTATCATCTTCTAGCAACCAGTTCCGCAGCATTTGTTTACCTTGTTTGCTGATTTTATAAATCTTTCGCTGCCGGCCGCCTTCGCTGATTTCTGGTTCACAAGTAACAGCACTTTCTTCAAGTAATTTGGATAGGTGGGGGTAGAGTTGGCCATCGCTTTCTACCCAAAAATAGTGGGTTGATTGCAACATGGTTTGTTTGATTTGGTAGCCGGACATGGGTTCAATACTTAGCATGCCAAGGATGGCGAATTGAGTTTTGCTGGTCTTTTTGCTGCTTCGCATAGTGGCCTCCTTTAGGCTGAAGAAAGTATTATATATCTAAAAGATACAAATTTACAAGGCATATTGGTCAATTTTTGGAATAAAAAACACCTCCGCTGGGGAGGTTGGTTAGTCTATAAAAGTTTAACCAAGCGAAGGTGTAGCAGGATTATTATTCTTTTCCGCAGTTTGCGATTTTTTCTTATTATTCAGGAGCTGTTGCTCATAGTCTTGTTTCCTCCTGTCCCCACGCTTTGAGCGTGGGAACCCTTCATGGGCTTGAGGGGTAGCAGAGAAAGTGTGTTTGTATAGCGCATAAATAAATTTTGTTAAGTGAAAAAATGGTTTTTTTGCGTGTGTAGTTTTTTTAAAGGATAATTACGTCGCAGATGATAGTAGAGAGAAGCTTGAGGTTTGCAAAACAACAGCCCCCTTTTTTAAAAGGGCGTTGTTGCGTAAATAGTAGAACAGGATAGGTAGCTCGACTTAAACTGATTTGTGTGTTGCTTTTGCGTAAGTAAAGCGCAGCGTAGCGAGCCATGGAGCAAAAGTAACACACAAATCAGCAAGGCAAGGTGTGATGATTTATGCAACAACGCCATTATAAGGAGGGGACGTGCTGGACAGAGGACAGAAGATAGAGGATAGAGGAAACGATGGAAAATAAAAAAACTGACTTTGGCTTTAAAAAAGTCAATCTCAAAGAAAAAGCTAAGCTGGTTAGAGGCGTTTTTGACTCAGTAGCTAGTCGTTATGATCTGATGAACGACTTAATGTCACTCGGGCTGCATCGTCTATGGAAACGAACTACGATAGATCGTGCAGGCGTTAGGCCTGGTCAGCGGGTGTTGGATCTAGCAGGTGGAACTGGTGACTTAACGAGAGCTTTTGCTAAGCGAGTTGGTCAGTCAGGGCGGGTTGTTTTGGCCGATATTAACCATGCCATGCTATTAGTTGGGCGAGAGAAACTTATTAATAAAGGTATATTGGGTAATGTTGTTTATGTACAAACGGATGCGCAGGAGCTGGCCTTTCCAAGTAATAGCTTTGATTGTATTACGATTGCTTTTGGGCTGCGCAATGTGACTGATAAGCAAGCTGCTTTAGCTTCTATGCATCGAGTGCTCAAGCCCGGTGGGCGCTTACTAGTACTTGAGTTTTCTAAGTTGGTATTGCCACAATTACAAAAGCTCTATGACTTATATTCCTTTAAAGTTATACCAAAGTTAGGCTCATGGGTTACTGGCGATACAGAAAGCTATCAATATTTAGTTGAATCGATTAAGTTGCACCCAGATCAGGAAGCGCTGAGAAAAATGATGTTGCTCGCTGGGTTTGATCAAGTCAGTTATAGTAACTTAACAAGTGGTGTAGTTGCATTACACGAAGGCATTAAATTGAGCTAAAGGCTTATAGAGGTAAAATGAAATCACTAACCGCATTATTTTTACTAGAAAAAGCAATTAATGCATTCTTGCAGCAACATGTAGAAGCCAGGCAGCATTTTACTGAGCTTGCTGGTAAAACGCTGGCAATTAATGTTAGTGGAGTAGAGTTCAAGTTTTTTATAATTTTTACTGAACAAAAAATTTACCTTCAACATCACTGTACTGGCGAACCTGATTTATTAATTAGCGCCCCCTTTTTTACTTTGATTAATTTGTTTGGCCAGCAAGACATGAACCAGCTTTTATTTTCTGATGATATGGAAATTAAAGGGGATTTAATTTTAGCTCAGAAGGTCAAGCAATTCTTTGCCGAAGTTGATGTTGAATGGGAGTATTACTTATCCCAGCTAGTTGGTGATGTTGCAGCTAATGAGGCTAAGCGTTGTTTTGTTAATAATAAAGAACGAATAAAACAATTGGCAAAGCGGTTTCGTGGCAATATGGTTGAATATTTGCAAGAAGAAGCAAATTGGTTACCATCAAAAAACTTAGCGCAAGATTTTTTTATGGCTGTAGATGCTTTAAAAAACGACGTGGCAAGACTAGAGTTGCGCATTAAACGTTTTCAGCAAGCGCAAAAGCAACGTAAGGAATAATATGTTTCGATTAGTGAGGATGTGGTTTAGGATTATAGTGATAGGCGCTATTTTAGCGCGTTATCGAATTGATGAGTTGGTGCTGCACTCGGCGTGGTTTTACCCTTTTCGCTTTATTTGTTACTTCAATCCTATGCACTATTTTTCTGCTAAGTCGTTAACGGCTGTTGAACGCTTGCGTTGTGCTTTGGAGAAACTAGGGCCTATCTATATTAAGTTTGGCCAGCTACTTTCAACCAGGCGTGATTTAATTCCACCTGATATAGCTGAGGAGCTTAGCAAATTACAAGATTCAGTGAAGCCTTTTCCTTCAGAAATAGCCAAGGCTATGATAGAGGCAAGTTTAGGTGGATCTGTTAAGGATATTTTTGCTGAGTTTTCTGATGAGGCATTAGCTTCTGCGTCAATTGCCCAAGTGCATGGTGCGGTGTTGCAGACAGGCGAAAGTGTAGTAGTAAAGGTTTTAAGGCCTAATGTTAAGAAAAATATTCAAAAAGATTTGGATATTTTAAAAGCTTTAGCAAAGCTTGCTCATCATTTCTTAGCAAACGGTAATCGCTTGCGTCCTAAAGAGGTGGTAAAAGAATTTGAAATTAGCCTTTATGCAGAGCTTGATTTAGCGCGTGAGGCAGCCAATGCTTCTTTGCTAAGGCGTAATTTTCAAGATTCCTCTATTTTGTATATTCCGGAAGTTTATTGGGATTATTGCAAGCAAGACGTAATGGTGATGGAGCGCATCCATGGTGTTCCTATTTATGATCTAGAGCGTTTAAAGCGGCAAGGTTCCGATTTTCATGAGTTGGCTAAAAATGGAATGACGCTTTTTTTTAAACAGGTTTTTGAAGATAATTTTTTTCATGCGGATATGCACCCTGGAAACTTATTTGTTAGTGAAGAAAATAAAACACAATTTATAGCGGTTGATTTTGGTATCGTTGGTAGCTTGTCTGATAGTGATCGTCGTTATATAGCTGAAAACTTACTGGCATTCTTAAACCGTGACTATCGACGTATTGCTTTACTGCATATTGAATCGGGCTGGGTTGATGCCGATACTCGAGTTGATGACTTTGAGGCAGCACTAAGGACCATTTCTGAACCTGTTTTTGAAAAACCTTTAAAAGATATTTCCATGGGACAGGTTATGCTTAACTTATTTCGCATTGCACGAGAGTTCAATATTACTATTCAGCCACAACTGATTTTGTTGCAAAAAACTCTTTTTAATATTGAAAGCTTGGGGCGTAACTTAAATCCTGATTTAGATTTATGGAAGACAGCTAAGCCACACTTGGAGCGCTGGGTAAAAGCTCAGATGGGACCAAAGCGAATGTTAAAACGATTAAGTTACAATTTACCTAAATGGATTGAGAAGTTTCCTGATATGCCAGATTTGCTTTATGATACTTTGCAGACGATTAAGCTTGAAAAGGAAGGTCGTGTTTGTCAGCGATCACAGATTCCAGGAAGAGAAAGGGGTGGTTTGTATGCCTTATTTGGTGCTGGCGTTGGTTTATTGATTGGCGCGGCTTTATCAATGCATCCAGCTGGTAGTACGGTGGCTTCGTGGGTGCTATTTGGCGTTGGGGTGGGTTTGCTGGGTGTTAGTGCCTGGTTTAAACTGTGGCAATTATTAAAAGGGTAAAATGATGAAAATGTTTCTTCCGGCAGCAGGTTTTTTTTGGATTTATTGGTATTGCCTTAGCTGGCTTGGGTGATCATGTCTTTTCTCATTCAATGACAATGCAAAATTATCATGAATATCAGTTGGCATTAAATTATGAATTGGCACATAGCTTAGTTTTGTTAGTAATAGGGTTGTTTGGTTTTGTGACACACAAGCCTTTTAAGCTGTTGCAGCTTAGTGCCTATTTAATGGTGGTTGGTATTATCTTTTTTAGTGGTGATATCTATATGGCAACAGTTTACTCGGTTCCAGCACTCAAAGCGTTAGTTCCAGTAGGGGGCACTGCTTTTTTGCTTGCTTGGGCGGTGCTTTTTATTGCCGGGGTTTATTACTATTTTCGCGCGATTCATGCGCATGATATGTAAAAAAGTTAAATTTTAGACTTTTCCTGGTAATTTCCTGTATGATAAGGCCAATTTTTGAGTGAATACTGAGTTGGAGGGGCAAGTGGATAAAAAATACCTTAATAAAATTGCCGAATTATGCCAGGTAATGGGTAACCATAACCGCATGCAAATTCTGTTTCTTTGCTTGGATAAACCAGTACCTGTGGGGGTTATCGCTGAAACACTGGGGCTATCTCAGTCATTGGTGAGCCATAATTTGCGCCATATGCGTGAAGTGCGCTTATTGAGAGCGGAACGCCATGGTAAAGAAATCCATTATGCAGTGGATGATGACCATGTCCGTTGTATATTACAAGACCTGCTTGAGCACGTTAAGCACTAATGCGAGTTTTGCGCTAGAGCGTATTCAGAAGAACAGATAAATTGAACAGTCTAAATAAGGCCGCTAGTTTTTTATTGGGCAATGAAACTACACCATTAAAAAGTTAGTAACAGAAGGGTAACAACGGTGTTAAGAATTTGGCGAAACAACCAGCTTAATGCATTACGCCCTAATTTGTGGGATGGGGTGGCGTTTCTTATCGTTGTGCTACTCTTTGCTACTCTTGCTTTTGGTGCTATGGAGATGGCGACGCCTTATCATATTGGTCAGCAGTTACCTATTCATTTAGATCCTAAGTACTTACCTTACTATGCTTTGCAGACAGTAATGCGAATGTTTATCGCATTATTTTGCTCATTGGTTTTTACTTTTGTAGTGGGGGGCTTGGCTGCAAAAAACCGCCACGCTGAGCGCTTAATTATTCCAGCAATAGATATTTTGCAATCCGTGCCGATTTTAGGTTTTTTATCAATTACTATTGTGATGTTTATCGCACTGTTTCCTAATAGCCTGTTAGGCCCTGAGTGTGCAGCTATCTTTGTTATTTTTACCTCCCAGGTTTGGAATATGACTTTGGGATTCTATCAAAGTTTAAAAACTCTACCTCATGATTTAAAAGAAGCAGCGAGCATGTTTCATTTGTCTTCCTGGCAGCGTTTTTGGCGGATCGAAGTGCCTTTTGCTATCCCAAGCCTGATATGGAACATGATGATGTCGATGTCAGCTAGCTGGTTCTTTGTAGTGGCCTCTGAAGCCATCACTGTTAACCATCAGCATATCTTGCTCCCAGGAATTGGTTCTTATATTGCGACAGCAATTTATCAGGCTAATCCCCATGCAGTGTGGTACGCCATTATTACCATGTTAGTTGTTATTTTCCTTTACGATCAAATTCTATTTCGTCCTTTGGTCCGTTGGAGTGAGCGCTTCAAGATGGAAGCTTCTATAGAAGATAAGCGGGTGAGCTCCCTATTTATTTGGATAATGAATAAAACACATTTGCTTCATGACTTTGGTCGGCTGTTGAGTTTTCTATCTTCGTGGGTGATTAATTTACGCTTAGGAAAGAAAGTAGTGGCCTTGGAACGTGAGTCTCATAAGGCTTACTTTGCGGTCATTTCTGTTTGGATTTACTACGGACTAATTTTGGCGGCGTGTTTGTTTGCTTTATTTGCACTAGGGAGTTTTATTTTTAAAACATTAACTTTGATGCAAGTTTTGCATGTTTTTGTATTGGGGGTTTATACTTTAATACGTGTTGTAGTGCTTATTATCCTTTGTTCTTTAGTTTGGGTGCCGATAGGTGTTTGGGTTGGTATGCGTCCGCGGGTGACCTCAATAGTGCAGCCTATTGCTCAGTTTCTAGCATCATTCCCAGCAAATTTGGTTTTCCCAGTAGTGGTGATTGCAATTATACACTTTCACCTTAAAGCTAATATTTGGACAACGCCGTTAATGATATTAGGAACACAGTGGTACATCTTGTTTAATGTGATTGCTGGTGCCTCAAGCTTGCCCAAAGAGCTTTATTTAGTTTCTAAAAATTTACATGTCAAAGGTTGGTTGTGGTGGCGTAAATTTATTTTGCCAGGGGTATTTCCTTTTTATGTAACAGGTGCGATGACTGCGGCAGGTGGTGCTTGGAATGCCAGCATAGTTGCTGAAGTGGTATCGTGGGGCTCGCACACTATTAAGGCAGCAGGTTTAGGAGCTTATATTAATATTTGGACTCAGGCGGGCAGCTTTCCTCGCATTGCTTTAGGGATTAGTATGATGTGTTTATTTGTCTTGGTGCTAAATCGACTGGTTTGGCAGCCAATGTATAATTTAGCGCAGAAGCGCTTTCAACTTTATTAGAGAATAAATGATGACAGGAAAATTTCTCGAACTACGTAATGTAAAAAAAGTCTTCCGTAATGATCCCCAGCAAGAAATGCTTGTGCTCGATGATGTCAACTTTTGTATGAAAGAGGGTGAGATTGTCGCTTTACTAGGGCGATCTGGCTCAGGTAAGTCAACGTTGTTGCGTATTATTGCTGGTTTGATTGAGCCAAGTGATGGCGAAGTGTTTTATGGTAAAGAAAAAGTAGTTGGACCTGTTCAAGGCATTTCAATGGTGTTTCAAAGTTTTGCCTTAATGCCTTGGTTAACTGTTTTGCAGAATGTAGAGTTAGGGTTAGAAGCACTTGGCATTAAACGAGATGAACGTAGACAGCGTGCGCTAAAGGCAATTGACATTGTAGGCTTAGATGGATTTGAGTCGGCTTTTCCGAAAGAGTTGTCAGGTGGTATGCGCCAGCGAGTTGGTTTTGCAAGAGCATTAGTAGTAAAACCAGATCTATTGTTAATGGATGAGCCATTTTCCGCCTTAGATGTTCTAACTACTGATAACTTGCGTGATGATTTATTGGATCTATGGGAAAGCGGTAAGGAAGGCTTAAAAGGTATATTGTTAGTGACGCACGATATTGAAGAGGCCTTGATTGTGGCTGACCGGATTTTAATTTTTGATAGCAACCCTGGGAAAATTTTACATGACTTGCCAGTGAATTTACCCCGTCCGCGTGATGATGAGTTGCCAGGCTTTAAGCGCCTTATGGATAAGATATATACCTTAATGACTGCCTCAACTTTTGATGATGAAGAAGAGATTAAGATCGATTTAAGTTATCGTGTGCCTGATGCGCAGGTAAGTGAGTTGGTTGGTTTGCTTGAGGCTATTGAAGATGAAGAAGCCGAAGGTGCCTTAGAGTTTTCTTACTTGGCGGAGCTTGTTCAGTTAGACGTTGATGAATTATTGGCATTAACAGAAGTATTAGAAATTTTACACTTTACTAAAAGCCAAGATGGTGGAATCTATTTAACCCAAGCAGGGGAAAGTTTTGCAAGTGCTGACGTATTAGAGCAAAAGCAGATTTTTGCCCGGCATTTGATACAATATATTCCTTTGGTTAAACGAATCTGCGATGTGTTACGTAAGCGCCATAACCACTTAGTTTCTAAAAAGTACTTCTTAGCTGAGTTAGAAGATTATTTTAGCGATGAAGATGCTGAACGTGTATTACGTGTAGTAATTGAGTGGGGACGGTTTGCAGAGTTGTTTGCTTATGATGATAGTACCGGTAAATTAAGCTTGGAGAACCCAGAGTAATATGACGATTTCAGGTTATGCCGCGCTGTTTTTAGGATTGGCGGCACTTATTACTTATATTAACCATCGTTTTGTGCGGATGCAGGCAACGATTGCTATTATGGCATCTGCGTTGTTACTGTCGTTATTCTTATTATTAATAAGCAAACTAGGACTGTTTGTTGATCATCAGCAAATAGCAGCTTTTGTTAACCAGGCGCACTTTCATGAGCTAGTTATCAACGTCATGCTAGGCTTGTTGTTATTTGCCGGAGCACTGACGATTGACTTGACTCATCTTAAGGAACAAAAAGTTGAGGTGATGATCTTAACAGTGATTAGTACTATTGCTTCAGCTTTTTTAGTGGCATTTTTAATCTATGGCATTTTAGATTTATTGGGTCTGCACTTAAAGTTTGTATATTGTATGCTGTTTGGTAGTTTAATTTCACCGACAGATCCTATTGCAGTATTAGCTATTTTTAAACAGCTTGGTACGCCTAAGCGTTTAGAGACAATGGTTTCTGCCGAGTCATTATTTAATGATGGTGTTGGCGTTGTGCTGTTTGTTACTACTTATAAACTAGCCTTTATGGGGGTGCCGGCGACTTTTCCTCACGTAGTAGGACTGTTTATGCGTGAGGCAGCAGGAGGAGTGCTCTATGGTTTACTCTTTGGTTGGTTGTTACATTGGTTGTTGCGACCAATTAACGACAGTAAGGTAGCAATACTTTTCACCTTTGGTGGTGTCTTTGCTGGCTATACTCTCGCTCAGTCAATGGGGCTTTCCGGTCCGTTAGCCATGGTAACGGCTGGTATCTTTTTAGCTAACTATAAACGTAAAGAACTAATGAGTAATGTTGCTCGGGAAAAGCTTAATAGTGCTTGGGAAATCGTTGAAGAGTTACTAAATACCGTTTTATTTTTGGTACTTGGTTTTGAATTACTGGTGGTTCGTTTGCACTGGAGTGAAGTGTGGGGCTTGTTTCTTATCGTTCCAGCGGTGTTATTAGTACGCTACGTTACTGTGGCCTTGCCTATTTCTATTCTTAAACCATGGCGTAAACACACACCGTATACTATTAGCATCTTAACTTGGGGTGGGCTGCGTGGTGGTTTGGCTGTTGCATTAGCGCTTGCTATTCCTGATACGGCGATTAAAGATGTGATCCTTGCGTTTACTTATGCCGTGGTGACCTTTTCTATTTTGGTACAAGGCACTACGATTACTCACTTTGCTCGTTTGGCAACGCGTTATTCAGAGCGCAAGGCGGGTTTGTAGTTCCCTATTATTCCCTACCTTGATAAGTAACGCCTTAATGAAGGCAACCTTTCCTAAGCCTAATATAATGGTGAAGTTAGAGTTTGATATTAGGGTGAGAATATGAAGGAAAAGTTTCTAAAAAGGCAAAGACCAGCTAGTTTGAGTTTTTCTAACTTGGGAAAAAGTGTGGGTATGGAGGATCCCTTACTTTACGAAGCACTTAGTGCAAATGAGTTAAGCGCTATTCCGGATAGCCATATTTACCTTGGTCGAGTTAGTCATTTGAAAAATGCATTTGAACAGGGGATTCGCTGGGTGTTAAATGTTGGCGGAATAGCCTACGCTAGTGAACTATCAAAATATAATAAAGTGGTTAAAGAAAAAGAGGTGGAACGTAAAGTAGTTGATGGTGTTCAGTTTTTATATTTACCTGTTGAGGACAGTGTAGATGAAAAAATATGCGAGTACTTTGAAACCGCTAATAGCTTTATTGATGAAGCAAGAAAAGCTAATGATAATGTTTTTATCCATTGTCGTGAGGGAAAAAATCGTTCGCCAATAATTGTTGCTGCGTGGCTAGTGCACTCTCAAGGTTTATCAATAGATGAGGCGTTAGCCAAGGTTAAAGAAGGAAGGCCTTGTGCTGAGTCTAATTTAGCTTTTCATGCACAGCTTGATGACTATGCAAAAGGCTTAACAGGTGAGCCATCAGCTAAAAAAATGGTTATGCAAGAAAGCATCCCCCGCTCTACACTTTTTCGCCAACTTAGTGAGCCTGTTACGAGGTCTGAGCTTGAAAAAGCTAAAGGTAGCGTAACTTTTTTTACTGGCCCACCAAAAGGTGGTGATAGCAGCGTTGCTAATAAACTGAGAACTACCCAAAATTGTTATCTCCCTACCTGAACTGAATTCGATAATTCTTTTTGTTCTTCTTGAGAAACACTATTTTCTTTAAAAAATTGCTCTACTAAGTGATACGTTAGAAGTTTTCTAATACCCTTCGCAATAAAGTGTCGTGTCACCTTGCCCTTACCATCTCCTAATTTAGCTAGCATAATTGCGTAATCGTCATAAGCTTTTTCCTTACCTATCTCATACAAATATGAGGCCACATAAAAACATACAGCCAGTAGATTTTGTATCCCTTTAAAATTTTTTATCTGCATATTTTCCCAGCCTAGTCCTTCCTTGAGAAATTTAAAAACATATTCAATTTTCGCACGAGATAGATAGGCTATGTATACCTCATACGCCTCATCAAAAGTCGTTACTTTTTTATTAGTTAATAGCAGCATGTCATTCTTAAAAATTCTCCTACCATCTCTGCCTGTAATTTGGATTTTAATTGCATTGATGTTCTCAAACTCTCCAAAATAAATAGTTATTTTTCCGTCTTGTACGCAATTCTTTCCAACTGTTAACTTTTGGAATTGCTTTTCGCCTTGAGCATCAAAATCAGCGTTAATCAGCTTAAGCTTTTTACCATCATCACCTCTACCTTCTATTGTTCTTGTTATTTTTGAGCGAATAATAAAGTCTTGATCTAGGTTTGTATCAATTAGTGAGAGATAGTCATTATCATCAAACTCTCTATCTAGAATATGGGTAATGGTTGCATCTTCATTCTTTGATTTTAGGCAGATTCCTATTTTTTCTATTTCACGAATAGACAGCAGCTTTTTATTAAAGTAATCACCAGATTCATAAAGACTCTTGGCCTCTTTATCTCCCTCAAATGGCTTTCCAGCCTCTATTTTCTTAATATGCTCAGCTTTTAAAAACTTAGGGTCTTTATTGCTGTAGCTTACATGCGATAGTAGATGCACAGCCTTATCACCAGGTACTAATGCAACTGCGTTATGCGTGCTGTAACCATTGATAATATCCCCGTCCAGACTCCTTACTTTACCTAGATTTTCAGTTTGCTTGCTATGTGGCTTTCTAATATCAGAAGGATCATGAAGAACATCAATTTTACTGGCGTGTGAAAGTTTTTCACAGCTCTGTTCTAGCAATACATCATTTGTTTTTATTGGATCTAAATCGGTGCTTTTATTTTCACCGGTAAGTGTACGAATCATCTTTTTATACTCATTGTTATCTTTTGATGAACTGAACAACTTACAACTACCTTCAGTTAATAGCTTTCCTACAATCGTCGATAGATTTTTTTAAAACAACTTTCCCAGTTAATTTTGAAAAAAGAGGGGCAGCGTAATCGGCGAAGTTTAACATTTATACTCATCTCGTTAGTCTTGTTAAAAAGACAAAGCATAGTCATTTTTACACAATATTTCAGCATTATTTTGCTGATTTAAATTTTGGGTAGTTTTCAGTAATAAAGAAACAGAAAGGCAGGAGAACGGAGCGAGAGCTTATAAGCCTACGTTCTAGCCACTACAAAGGGATAAATTGCGTAATAGGCGAATTGCTCCAAAAATGGCATAATGCCCACTTGCTTCAGCAGCGAGCCATCTTGCATGCTGGCTAAAACTTGTGGACAATGATTTCATGAATAAAATGAACCTATTAGACCAGGCTTGTCTAGGATTTGATCAAATATTAAAGTCTCTAACTCAGTTAAATCAAACTACTGGCCGACCTGACCCTGGTGAAAACCTTCGTAACGAGCCATTATCAGCTAAACAGAGCCGTGTAGCTGCCGGTCTAATGCGCATTAATCATACAGGAGAAGTTTGCGCGCAAGCTCTTTACCTTGGTCAAGGTTTAACTGCTAAGTTGGCTCAAGTTAGACAAAAAATGCGCCAAGCTGCAGCGGAAGAGGTTGATCACTTAGCTTGGTGTAAGCATCGTTTAGATGGTTTGGGTAGTCACACTAGCTACCTTAACCCGTTGTGGTTTATGGGGTCTTTTGCTATTGGTGCAACGGCTGGTTTGATTGGTGATAAGTGGAGTTTAGGTTTTGTTGCTGAAACGGAGCGGCAGGTTGTTAAGCACTTAGAGGAGCATCAGCTGAAATTGCCTAAGCAGGATTTAAAAAGTCATGCGGTTATCGAACAGATGCGTATTGATGAAGAAAAGCATCGGCAAATGGCGATTGATGCCGGTGCGGCGACATTTCCTAAGTGGGTACGGTTAACCATGAAGGTTATGTCTAAAGTAATGACAACAACAACATATTGGGTGTAAGTATGATCAAGAAAGTCGTTTGTTTAATTGTAATGAGTCTCTTAGTCGTTTTATTTGCAACGTATATCAATGATGTCTTTCAGGTCTTTACTCATGCCTATTCAACGGTAACTAGTTGGTTTTCAGATATCTTTTCTAACAGCCAAATAGGGACGGTATTAACACAGTTGATAGGTTTATTTTTAATTCCTTTATTGTTAACGGGCTTGGTTGCAGCCTGCTATTGGTTTGTTAAGAAAAAAAACCTACCTGCTTTTAACGAAGTGTTATGGGTGTTGTGGGTTATGTTGGCAACTTTGTTTGTAGTAGGTCACTAATCTATGCGCAGGTATTTCTTGAAGGGCTTAGCTTTTGCCTTGTTAGCAGTAATGATGGTTCCGATGCCAGCGATGGCTGTGGTGGCAACTACAAAACCACTAGTGCTAACGCTAAAAGATGCCGTGTTGTTATCAATTCGTAGCAACAATAACCTAGAGCAAGCAGAAATTCAACGTATTGCTGATAAGTTTAGTTTAACTGATGCCGAGTGGCAATTTCAGCCACATTACAGCTTTATAGCAAGTGGTAAATACACTAATACAGTTGCAAATAATCAGCACTCTTATAGTTCTTCAGTTTCTGCTACGCCAGGAGTTAGTTTAGAAAACCACTACGGTACAGTATTCACAGTTACCTCAGATAATGCACTAGATACTAATGGCGTTTACAATCCAGGCTTAGAGTTGTCTATTGAGCAACCATTAATCCGGGGTTTTGGTAAAGCGGTTGTTGAAGCAACGCTAAACAATGCAAAGGATAATGAAATAGTTAGCCGTTTGCAGTTTAAAGGTACAGCAATACAAGCAGTGACAACGACGATAACGGATTATTTTAGTTTGGTAGAGGATTATCAAACGTTAGCTGTTTCAAAAGCAACTTTAGAAAATTACCAACGAACAGTTGAAAATGATAATGCCATGATTGCTGCAGGTCGTATGGCAAAAAGTGACATTGTTCAGGCAAAGGCGCAAGTGGCTTCACAGCGTTCTGTTATTGAAGGCAACTTAAATTCGATTAACACAGCCACGAATACTTTACTTAATGATTTAGGCTTGCCACCTAATACTCCTATTTCATTGCCTAAGAAGTTTGATTTTAGCAAAATCAAAACCCAAATTTTGGGCAGCACTAAATTACCTAGCTTAGCATCAAGTAACAATACCGCATTAACTAACAATATTTCTTACCAAACAGCTATCATTACTATCCGTACTTTGGAGCGTTCTTTGCTGCAAACTAAAGATGATAATCGTTGGAAACTAAATCTAACCGCCTCAGAAACTTTAGGTAATGGTACTGGTGCTTCGCCTAATAGTGGCCTGGCAAGTTTATCAAACGGAGCTAATCACGCTGAGAGTGTAGGCCTAAACTTAGAAATACCAATCGATAATGTTAATAACCAGCAGGCGATCATTGATCAAAAAGTTTCGCTAGAAAAGGCCAGGCTGGCATTAAAAGAGTCAAAGCGAAGTTTGCTTGATTCGGTCCAATCTGACTACAATACAGTCGTTAGTAGTTACAAGAGTTTAATGTTAAGTCTTAATGCACTGCAGTTACAAAAGGAGACGGTCTATATTGCTGAACAAAAACAATTAGCTGGTCGTGTTTCTACTTTTGAAGTGCTAAGCAACCAAAAAGATTTAGAGACAGCTCAGCAAACTGTTGTAACTAATGAAATTGCGTATTTAAATTCAATTATTGCTTTGGAACAGGCGTTAGGGATAACGTTAGAACCTTGGCATATTAAGTTAAAATATTAAAGGTGAGGGTTGTGAAAATTAGTTTGCGTTTGCTAGTTACTATAATACCAGCGCTTCTGATAGTGAGCCTTAGTGCTTGTCACTCTAGTCAAGGAGATTCTCCGTCATCTGACAATGACCAAGCGCAACAAGTTATTACAGTAAAAAAACAGCCTGTTTATCGAAGTCTATATTTTTCAGGGAACTTGGCTCCGAGCACACAAGTAAGCGTTACCTCACCGAATGACGGAGTGATAATTAAAAAATATTTTCAGTATGGATCTTTAGTAAAAAAAGGACAACCGTTAGTAGTTATTGAGTCCACTAAACAAGCGCAAGATTTCCAGGATGCGCTATCTTCTTATTTAAAGGCAAAAGAGCAGCTTAATACTGACCAGGGAACCTTGCAAAGCACACAAATGCTATTTAAAAAAGGCTTGGTGTCTAAAGATGAATTTAAGCAAGCACAGAGTGCGTATTATTTAAGTAGACTTTCCTTGCTGCAAGCAGAGGGACAGTTAAAGAAAGCATTAAGGTACTATAATTTCTATGATGATATTTTTTCTTTATCTATTTCTGATATCAAGAGTATTAGTAAGACCATAGCAAAATCGCTTAAAGCAGAAGAACTGCATATTAACTCACCTAGTGTCGGTATTATTTTGTTGCCCAGTAACTCACCAAGTAATGATTCATCGAGTGACCCCAATAATGGAAAAATTTCTGTTGGTTCACAAGTGAAGCAAGGACAGGCATTAGTAACCATCGGTCTCTTAAGGGGGTTGGCAATTAATGCTAAAGCTAATGAAGTTGATGTAAATCAGCTTAAGACAGGTTTAAAGGCGACGATTACCAGCGTGGCGTTTCCTGATTTAACTTTAACTGGGAAGATAACAGCTATTGCTTCACAAGCAACTCAATCCAATAGTTTGCCGGAGTTTGCAGTTACAATTATGACGCCACCTTTAACTCCAGCACAGGCGAAAGTTATTAAAATTGGTATGAGTGCTAAAGCTGCTGTTCGTATTAAACTGCCAGCTCATATTACTGTGCCAATTGCTGCTGTCTATCAAAATAAACAAACAGGGCAAAGTATGGTAACTCAGGTAATTAATGGAAAGGATAAGCCTGTTGCGGTAGAAACAGGACAAACTTCTTTAGGAACCGTGGTTATTTTGTCAGGCCTGAAGTCTGGAGATAAAATTGTTGCCAGTCATCAACCTCAATAAGGTTGTTAAAACCTATCAAAGCGGTGATACATTATTAACTGCCTTAAACACTGTTGACCTTATAGTTGAGCCAGGTGAACTAACAGCTATTATGGGGGAGTCTGGTTCTGGAAAATCAACTTTATTAAATATTATTGGCTTGTTGGATCGACCAAGCTCCGGGAACTATCAGCTAAGCGGTACAGAAGTTGAAACTATGACTGATGATGAGCTGTCAACCATTCGTAACCAAAAGATAGGTTTTGTTTTTCAATCCTTTTTTTTATTACCACGCATAACAGCTATTCAAAACGTTTGTATACCACTTCGTTATCGTGGTGTGCCTAACCATGAAGCGATAGAACGTTCGCAAGTAATGCTAGAAAAGCTGGGGGTGGGCCATTTAGCTAAACATAAACCTAATCAAATGTCGGGTGGCCAGCAACAAAGGGTTGCTATGGCAAGGGCCTTGGTTGGTGAGCCAGATTTAATTTTAGGTGATGAACCAACAGGAGCGCTTGATTCTAGAACAAGTGAAGAGGTAATGCGCTTACTTATTGATATGAACGAAAAAGAGGGTAGGACTATCGTTATTGTTACTCATGATCCACATGTGGGCGAGCGATGTCGTCGAGTAGTTCGTCTAGAGGATGGTAATATTATCGCTGATGAAAGGGCGGGTGCTTAATGCAGTGGAATAGGCACATTACTGAAGCAGTAGCTAATTTAATGTCAACGAAGCTTCGTACCTTCTTGGCGGTATTGGGCATATTAGTTGGTACTGCATCTGTAGTAGCAATGGTTTCAGGCGGTCAGCTAGCAACACGCCAGGCACTGGCGCAATTTAAACAATTAGGGACTAACTTGTTGTCAATACAAATTAGCCAAGCAACCGGCGGTGAGCCTAAGACATCTTCACAGAAATTAAATTTAGCGACAGTAGAGGCAATAAAAAAACGCGTACCTGGACTTGAGTTGGTTGCACCTTACACAAGCACTTATCCTACTGTTACTTACCAAGGGCATACTCTTAGTGCTGGTGTGCTAGGTGTAACACAAGCGTTGCAGCCTATGATGAAACTACATCTTCAAGCTGGGCGATTTATTTCATTTCTTGATAGTTATGAAAATTACTGTGTAATTGGTAAGGAAATTTATGAGTCAATTAAACAGCATACAGTAAAAGATCCCGTTGGTCAGCAGCTTGACGTTAATGGTACTTTCTACACGATTGTTGGCGTTTTAAACTCAGCGGCACCAAATTCTTTTGTTTTTGCTGACTTAAATCAATCTATATTGATTCCAATTTTATCCTCAATGACTTTGAGTAAATATGCACGAATTACTAGTGTTGTTTTTAAAGTAAAAGAAGGGGCTGATATTAATCAATTGCAAGCAAGCATGAAGGATTACTTTAATGAAGTAGTGCCTGACAAGCAGTTATACTTTCAAAGTGCTAAGCAGATTATTGCAAGTATGCATAAACAACAGAGTATTTTAACGGTCTTTTTAGGGTTTATTGGTTCCATTTCTTTGTTAGTTGGTGGTATTGGCGTTATGAACATCATGTTGGTTTCGGTAACGGAACGAAAAAGAGAAATAGGTATTCGGTTAGCCATTGGTGCTCATCGGCGTGATATAAGGTTGATGTTTTTAATTGAGGCGGTAGTGTTGTCCTTATTTGGCGGTATTGTTGGTGTGATTTTAGGGATTTTGATTTCCTTTGTTATTGCTGAAGCTAAAGGTTGGCCCTTCACCATCTTTCTATTGCCACCCACAATAGGTTTTGGTGTATCAGTATTAACAGGAATTTTCTTTGGTTATTACCCAGCTTACAAGGCCTCTAAGCTTGATCCTATTCAAACGCTTCGGGTGGAGTAATAGAAAATTTTAAACGTCGCTGGCTATCTGTCAACATACCTTGAAAATTGATTCTTATTTTATTCAGCTGGCAGTGAGGTTTCAGCTGTATAAGGCTTCTAGCTTTTATAGGTTATGAGGAGAGTTACTCACAACCCACACCTCTTCCCTTTATAACATCTTGTTGTAATTATTAGATTATGAGAGTTTGTATTTGTAGCTTTTTCAGACCCTACTGGCTACAAAGCAAGGTTGAGACTTTCAAGTTGGACCTTAAGTAATAGTGAGTAAAAATGAGAGGTTCAATATGAAGATTAAATTACGCAGCACAGGAATTTTATTTATTTTTCTATACTGCTTAATATATTCGCTATCACAAATTGCTACCGGCTATTACGAACAAAGTATAAGTTCATACTTAATTGCCACTTATTAAAAAAACTTTACAAAATGCGCGCCAACATATTGGGTTGGCAATAAAAATTAATTTAACAACGGCACTAGCATGGCTAACCATCCTTTATTCTCTTAAGTATATAGATCCAGCAGTTGCGCTAGCAATTAGCTTTGGCATATTACCAATTTCAACTATGCTTATTTCATTTAGACACAAAGGGCTTGCAAGGCCAACTAAGGTAGATGTGTTTTTTTCATTAGTCCTTATGATCTTGATTGTAACGTCCCACAATAATTTAGAGAAACCATCTCAACCTATTTTGCGTGAGATGGTGTCAAATAGTTAACCTTTTAGCTCATGAATTGCCTGATTAATGACATCATCCGGTATATGGTTTAAATTCATATTAGCGGCGATTAGCAACGCATGTCGCATGAGCCTATCAACATAACGAAGCCTACCTTTTGTGGCCATGTGTACTGCACGAATACCTGTTTCAGTGAATAAGCTGCTGCTCATTCCTGCCTTCTCAAAAGCAGCGTGAATAATGCTCTCAAAATCCCTGCTATCTTCAATTGCATGCCACCTAATAAAGCACTGAATTCTAGAGTTGATAGGTTCATAGGCTGGTCTCTGCAATGTTGCTAGAAGTGATGGGAGTCCACATAAGATAATCGTCATGACGTCTTTGCTGTCAAAACTGAAATTAAGGAAGTCAGGTAATCGTAGAATGAAATCATTACTAAGCTGATGCGCCTCGTCTAGGATCCAAATAGGCTGAACGTTTTTATCATGGTAGAGCGCGATCAAGCTCTGCTTCAAGTCTCTCCAAAGTTTAGAGAATCGGTAATAGTTTTCTAAACCTAGATTTTCGGCAAGCTGAGAGTACACATCAAATGACCGAAAGTGAGTGTCTGATTGATAAATGACTTGATGGGTCAGCGGGTTGAGTTTATTGCTCCAGTATCTTAGCGCCGTGGTCTTTCCTGTCCCTGAGTCGCCAGTAATCACCGCTAAGCCGCGTGTTTCTAGCAAACCATTAAGTTGCTGTTCTAGTCGCTTTGACTGCGCCAATTCAATAATGTTTGATTTACCCAATGGATCAAATTTCAAGCCAAAATGTTGAAGATACATCTTACTCATCCTTGTATCTTAAATAACTGTAGAGATATGACAATATTGCTACAATCCCAAGGATGCTTGGGTAGGCGGAAGGTGAAGCCGTGTTCGTCCTTAGGATTTAATCCTGTTGAGGAGATTTAGCTCCCTTCCACCCTCATAAGTTCATGAGATCGAACGGTATCTTAGGCCATTGTGAGCCTGTATTTGCAAGGTTGATCCGAACTATGATTTCCCAAGTTTGTTAGTGTAATAAAATTTAAGAGGCTCTAGCAAATGAAAAAAAATTGTGTTGGTATTGATATTGCAAAATCTGATTTTGTTGCTGCTATCACCACTAGCGGAAAAGATCACGTTAAACATTTTAATAATAATCCTGAGGGCTTTTCTGAGTTATTAGAATGGACGCAATCTTTATCTGATCAGTCACTTCATTTTTGCATGGAATCAACAGGTAAATACGGTAATGCATTGGCTCTTTATTTACATAGTGAGAAGTGTGATGTCAGTATAATTAATCCTGCACGAATAAAGTTTTTTATGAAAGGACAGCTAATACGAAACAAGACCGACAAGGCCGATGCGGTCAGTATTAAGGACTATTCAAATCATTTTACTCCAACGCTATGGCAGCCTTTGCCAGCTAATATAGAGGCTCTAAGAGCTTTGATACAGAGATCTGAAGTATTAACCTCCCAAGTCAGCAATGAACAAAACAGGCTGGAGCTAGCGGAAGAAACAATTATTAGCTCTATACAAAATCATATCGATTATATGGAAAAAGAAATTTTACGACTGCAGGAAGAAATTAGTAAGCTGATCGCGAGTGATGATGATCTGAAGAATAACACAGAGCTGCTTAAAAGCATCCCAGGCATTGGTGATAAAACCGCTCAAACACTAACTGCTTTTTTTAATAATATTGAAAGATTTTCTGGCGCAAAACAATTGGCTGCTCATATTGGTTTAAATCCCAGCCAGTCACAATCAGGCACTTCATTGAATTCATCACGGCTCTCAAAGGTTGGTAGTGCTTGGTTGCGAAAGGCGCTTTACATGCCGGCATTAGTGGCTATAAGGCATAATCCTATTTTGAAGAAATTTTATGAAAAGCTGCTCAAAAAAGGCAAGCCAAAGAAGCTAGTCATTTGTGCTGTTATGAGAAAAATGGTGCATATGATTTATGGCATCCTAAAAACACAGCAGCCATTTTCAGCGGATGCCTAGTAAAAATTTTACAATTTATTGTTGACGTTTAAGACGGTATCTCCTCAGTGATATCCAAATCCTCTTTAACTTGGTTATAAACAATCTCAACTAGCGAGGTTTTTCTTGCTGGTTGTTCCGGCATCTGAGGTCTAGCTCGGGTTCTAGAAAGGTTGTTATGTTTGTCCAGCTCTCCCACTGCACCAAGGTATTGATATTCCAATGATTCGACGTGACGGGCGGAGTCACTATGCGGATCAACCACTAAATAAACCTCTTGTTGAGCCAGTTCAAATGGAACTTCAAAGAGTCGATTATTCCAGCTTACCGTGCCATCCTTCCTGACTCGGCGCTTAATGCGATGCAGGAAGTAATCATCTAGCTTATCGGCCAAACAACCTAACGGCTGAATTTTAGTGAGGTCTTGCTGATAGCGTTGTAACGGGGTCATCTTGTCAGGCAGGGCGCTTTGCGAGGCTTGATGATAAACACGCTCAACCCAAGCCCAAAATCGATCATTCAGCGCATTGAAACTATGAATGGAATCCAGGTTGCATTCAGCTAGGAATTGCTCGCGTACTGTTCTATGCCAACGCTCTAGTTTGCCTTTGCTTTGCGGTTCATAGGGCCTGCCGTAAATCAATTGAATTTTCAAACGAGCACAAATGGTTTGCAACGTTTTAGCACGGTAGGCAGGGCCGTTGTCAATGATGAGCTTAACAGGAAGCCCACGTTTGAGTAATGCCTCTTTCAACACATGCTCAATAGTAATGGCACTCTCATCAGTACAAAATTTACTGTGACAGACCAACCTTGAGGCATCATCAAAAATACTCACCAAATAGCTTTTAACTCTTCTTTGGCCATCGTAAATCGTTGGACCATGCATGACATCGCCATACCAAATATCACAAGCTGTGAGCGCCTCAAATGAGCGGCGCTCAATTTGGTTAGAAGGTGTGACTGTTCTTTTAGACAGGCCGTGTTTTACTAATAAGCGGTGAACTGTTGCGTGAGATAATTCACCTCGTGCTACCTTCCCTTGAGTTTCTAAGAGTTTAATCACGGTCGGAATTGATCTTGAAGGGCTTTCCTGTTTAGTGGAAATAATTAACTCTTGTAGCTCTGGATTGATGTGACACTGGCCTTTGTCTCGTCGAGTTTTAGGAACTAATCCATCAATACCCTGCTTTAACCAGGCGTAATACCAATTCTCAATTGTTTTAGCACTGAGGTGAACACGCTTACTACCTGGAATGTTGTAGGTTTGCTGGGACAACCTTTTAATAATGCTCTTGAGCTCACCATGCTCAAAACTATTTCGGCTACATAGCTCACCTAAAACACTTAGGCGAAACAGTGCTGTTGGGTGAATGGGCTTGGTCATTTTGCAATTCCTGTGTGATTTAACTACTTGCAATGAGTTAATCACAACTTGAGTTGAGAATGCTACGCTCAAACTGTGTGGGGTCGTGAGGTTTACAGAAAATATCCATCTCAACTTTTTTTCACGTTAATTAATTATGGGATGCTCACTCCTGTGTTGTTAAGAAAAAGCATGATGCTCGATAAATCATGCTCACCAAGGCAGGCCAACCAAAACGCTTGTGGATCACTATGTCGCCCAAGCTGTAACCACAACGGATGTGCTTTGATATGGAAGGAGTAATCAACGAAGTGGTCAACCAACCAGTGAAACCACCTAGCAACGGTGTGTCGACTAACACCTTGCTCCTGACCTGATGAGCTAATACTTTTCCCAGGAGCACGCTCATTAACACTGCCTGCTGAACTGACCAGCAATACCAACGCTTTGGAGAAAGTATCTCAGGTAGGGTTGAACAAGTACGTTTACATTGATGACAATAAAATCTCAAAACAGGGGTGGGATTTAAAGAGCGTCCTTTACCTGGGTTCCTATCTGGTTTTCGATCATATGATCCATGTGACCATAGTCCACCTGCACCGCAATGGCTGCACTACTCTGGCCTTAGTAGCTCTGGATTTTTTTTCAGCAGGATCAGGTAATCACTCAGGCTTTTAATCGCTTTTATGATTCTGCGCATGACTAATTTCACTATAGTTTTTATATCAAGTTATTTTACCTTGATAGGTTACTAAAAACCTTGTTTATTATGAGATAAAACTAGCTCAATTCCACTAAATAAAGATAGACGTAACAATAATTGCAACTTGCTACAGTTTGATACATGAGGATATTATTACTCAGAAAATGCCTCTCAGGGAACTATTCTATGCTATAGCACTATGCATAATATCAGGGAGTGCAAATTCGTATAATATTGTATATGCAAAAATCTTAAGCCAAGAAAATTTTAACACTAAACAGGTTCTGTCAATTCGTTTTATTTTAGCCTTTCTTGTCGCGCTGGTTATTTTACTAATACAAGGCGAAGCTTTAACTCTATCAGTACATGAGGTTTTTCCAGTTGTTCTAATTACTTTTTCCTCCAGTATTGTACCAATATATTTTCTACAGCTAGGAATCGCCAGATCTAATGCTATCACCGCATCACTTATTGTTCCAATATTACCCGTGTTGACTTTTTTGCTTGAGATAATAACCCCAAACATAAAGTTTTCACCATTAATGTTTAGCTTAATTTCTTTAACCAGTATAACAATATTGTTTGCAGCAATTTATAAAATTCGTAATAAGCCCACAAAGAATATTGGCATAGTTGACCCATTTGTTGATAACAAACGTTTAGTAAGTGCACTTAAGGATAGGGGCTTCAACTGTGCTTCTATCATAAGTAATGCCAAGCTACTAAAAACCATGCAAAGTTCAATAGCTAGTGCGCCATCCTTTCTGTAAATTCCATTGACTTGCTGAAAATAAGCAGGCGACTCAGTCAGATTAGAAATTCCTTTTAAGGTAAACTTAACCAAAAAAGAGGAATGACAATGAGCTGCTATAAAAATGAGAACTTAATCGAAGAAGCCATACATGTTTTAGCGATGGAGGGGTTTGAAGCTTTACCTAAGCTTGTCTCCAGGTTGATGAATGAGGCTATGTTAATAGAAAGGGAGCGCCATTTAAATGCCAGTCCTTATGAGCGAACTGGCGATAGAAACGGATATGCGAACGGCTTTAAACCAAGGTTAATTAACACAGGTCAAGGTCAGCTTGAGCTACAGATACCGCAGGTTAGAGACTCCAATGAAGCCTTCTATCCATCAGTCTTAGAGCGAGGTGTACGCTCTGATAGAGCACTTAAGCTGGCTGTCGCTGAAATGTATGTGCATGGGGTTTCCACGCGCAAAGTTGAAAAGGTGCTAAAGCAACTCTGTGGAACAGATATTTCAAGCACAGAGGTAAGCCGTTGCGCTAAATTGTTGGATGAAGATTTAAAGAAATGGCGAAATAAGCCGTTAGGAAAGATAAAATATCTTTGGCTAGATGCACGTTATGAGAAGGTGCGCACTAGCGGCACAGTACAAGACTGTGCGGTATTGATAGCCTATGGCTTTGATGAATCAACCGGCAAGAGAACAGTGCTAGGTGTTTCTGTTGCGTTATCAGAGGCTGAGGTACATTGGCGTGATTTTCTTCAGCAGTTGGTTGAGCGAGGTATACATGGTATTGAGTTGATTACTAGCGACGCTCATACTGGCCTAAAAGCCGCTAGAAGAGCTGTGTTCCCCAGTGTTCCTTGGCAACGCTGCCAATTTCATTTGCAGCAAAATGCTCAGGCTCACATACCAAAGCGCTCAATGAAGGAACCAGTAGCTGAGGAGATTACAGCTATATTTAATGCCTCAAACATTCATGAGTCGGAAAGACTATTGGCTATGGCGGTAGATAAATATCAGCAAACAGCACCAGAGCTTTCTTCTTGGTTGGAAGTGAATATACCGGAGGGCTTAGTAGTGATGAACTTTGACAGGCCGCATCAAAAAAGATTAAGAACCAGTAACATAGCTGAGCGCGTAAACAGAGAGGTAAAAAGAAGGACGCATACAGTTGGAATTTTCCCTAATACTGAATCGTGCCTAAGGCTCGTATCAGCTGTTTTAGTGGAAATTGATGACCAGTGGAGCGGATCACCTAGATACTTAAGTTGAAGTGAATAATAAGGCTTCATAGGGTTTTAGGATAGATCATTCTTGTTCTTATTAACGAGATATAATTGCTATTACCTAAAAGTTAATAATTTATTTTGAGAGGAGAAAAATTTGAGGTATAAATAATTTTTTAGATTGATTAGCATAATTAATTTAAGATATTATGCGATGAGACAGGTACAATAGAGTGCCATTTAGAATTTTAAAGGTTTTTCTAAGTACTGAAGTTGGTTTTTACAGACAAAATAACGCTCTATCGTTCAATACGTTACCTACCAGATCTTTTTTCTAGCAGCTTTGTTTTAGCTAATAAGCTAGACCAAGAAAAAAAACTTATTCAAGATTTAAAAAAACTTAGGTTCACTGCAATTATAACAGGGTTCGAAACAGGGATATTAAAAGCCGACCAGCTTAGCCACATACTTAACTTAGCTTGCAAAAATCCAATCGAAACAGTAAGTGCACGCTTTGATAAATACGAAACAAATAAACTAGCTATTCAAAAAGGAATACTTACTACAAAGCAAATTAAAGTAGATTTAAATGACATCAAAAATAATTTAAAAAAATTTGAAAGCATACCATTACCTATTGTTATAAAACCAACCCAAAGTGCTGGGTCATTTGGAGTTTACTATTGTGATACTGCTCAAGATATTGCTCGTGCCTGTTCTGAAATAGTGTCTACAGAAGGGTGCTGCCTCTATATAATGTAGGCTATATTACTGCTGGCACGCCAAAATCATTGACCTTCTCCCAAAACTGATCCCATCTGCCTTTAGTCTTTACTAGTGTTCTCAAGCATAAAACGATTTTCATTCCCTTGTCTTTCCAGCGCATTCCTGATCCCCCTAATCTTTGTTTAACAATTGTTTTACATGCTGCTTCAGTGACGCCAGAGCCAATTGGTGCATTCTGCTTAATCAAATTATGATACGACATTCGCTTTTCTTTAATATTATTTTCAAAATACGTAATTGTTCCTTCTAGCTTTTCTCTAAGCGATTTATTCAGTTTTTTATTTACATGCTCTTTAAGCTCAGCAAGTATTCTACCTGCCGCACCTTTCTTGTGCTTTAAGTCATGACATCGCTCTTGGAGCCAAACATCACGCTCATCTCTTTCAGATTTTTTGGTAAATATTGCCTTTGATGCTTCACCGAGATATTCAGTTGCATGCCAAAAATCTAAAATTTGCGTATCAGTATGTTTTTTTAGAAATGGCCAATTATTTTTTGCTCCATCAGCAACGCCAATTGTTTTAGCATCAGGGTAATATTTCTTTTTCAGCTTTATTTCCTTTTCAAGCCTATTAAAGAATTCATCTTTTCCATATTCTGGTGATGCTGCAACGTAGGTTGTGTGCAGGCGTGCACCATGCTTATCATACATGGAAATAGTTCCAACCATGCTCTCTCTATAACCATCATCAACGGTGAGAACATATGCACCATCTAAGCTAATACTTAGCATCTCAATGCCTGCATCAAGCTTTGGCTCTTCATATTCCCACTCAGCCTCTTTGGCTTGTGCAATACCGCCAACAAAATCAGTTGCCCGTTGCAAGTATGAATGTGAGATTTTACGGTTATGATTGACCTTGAGATCATCAATAACACTAGGAGCAGGTAAGTTTGAGTATTTATGTGAGATTATTTTTGCAAATCGCGGTGTTGATCCTTGGATAATTCTAGCCTTATCTTCTAAAGGACAAAAGATCTTCCCGCCTTTAGAGGTTTGATAAACATAACGCTTAACTCGAGCAACTCCATAAGGCGTTTGGTAATTTGCTTCATCTCTACTTCGTGCTGTTAGCTTTATTTTTCCAACATGGATAGGAGAGCCATCTGCATCAAACTTACTTAATGCTTTTTCAGTGGCTAATGTTCCAACCTCATTAAGCCCATCAAGAATTGCGTCCTCACATTCAAGCATAGATCCTTTTAGTGGAAGCTTGAGTTCAATAGTTAATTCATTATTTTCATCAGAGATAATTCTAGCTGACATCCAAACACCATCCTTCATCATGTTAAAGTGTATATTATGCTATATATTCTACATTATATAAAGGCAGCACCCCTACAGAAGATCAGTTTATGGCAAAAATGCATCATGAGTTTGTTGTTCAAGAAAAATTAGAGGGAAAAGAGTTTGCTGTTGATTTTGTAAGCTTTAATGGTAAACATTATTTGTTAGGTGTTAATGTGTACTATAAAAGTAGTAATTTCTGGTAGACCAATATACCAATCCTTTAGTTGGGTTTCTCCAGAGCAAAAAGATGCAAAAACTATCATTAACTATATAAAAGAAATACTAACCGCAATAAACTTTGACTATGGTCCTTCACATGTAGAAGTATTTTTAACATCAGAAGGACCTCGCTTAGTTGAAGTTAATCCACGCATTTCAGGGGCTTCGGGATTTCACAATAAAATGTGCAAATTAGTCACAGGGCGTGATCAAGCTGACCTGCTAGCAGACCTGTATGCCTATGGTGAGTTAGAAATTGAAAAATATACCCCTAAAATTAAACACTTGTTTGCCAAAGTTATATGTCTATGTAATGTTAACAATCCTGGGCCACTTAACATGGCTGCACTAAATAAAATAAAAGCTGCTACATCTTTTCAAGAAGTACATTTACCTGTCAAAGAGCTCTACCCTGAAACAACTGATATGCACTCATTGGTTGGATTTGTTCTGCTGGCAAATACTGACGAAGATAAACTTGAACAAGACTACCAAATGATTATTGGAATTCAAGATGAAGAACTATTCAAGTGTACTGCTAGCTCTGAGGCCCTAAGTAGGGCCAAAGTTAACAGACGTGTGAATAGTGAACTTTGTTGATTAACTAGGATTTAGGTGTGTGATTTATAAAGGTGTATTTTGGAAGTGCAGGCCCAACACAGCTGGTGGGCAAAGGTGGCGCTTTTCAGGTTTAACTATATAAACCATCTAGTTTTAGGTGGTGGCATTGCACTTGGCATTAGCTTACTGCACAATACCCTTCGTTATTTTAGCCAATAAATTAGGAATACTAATGCCTACACACCGCGAACTTGCTAATGCTCTGCGTTTTTTATCCATTGATGCAATCCAAAAAGCCAACTCAGGTCATCCTGGGATGCCTATGGGTATGGCTGATATAGCTCAGGTGCTTTGGAGTGATTTTTTGCATCATAATCCAAGTAATCCTAGCTGGATTAATCGTGACCGTTTTGTGTTATCTAATGGACACGGAGCTATGTTGCAATATGCTTTATTACATTTGACGGGTTATGATTTGAGTTTGGATGATGTTAAAGCATTTCGCCAGTTGGGTTCAAGGACACCTGGTCATCCTGAGTATGGGCATACACCAGGGGTAGAAACGACAACAGGTCCACTTGGCCAGGGTTTAGCAAATGCGGTTGGTATGGCGCTTGCTGAAAAAAACTTAGCAGCAAATTTTAATACCGAGGCTCACCAAATTATTGATCACCACACTTATGTTTTTGCTGGTGATGGCTGCTTGATGGAAGGTGTTTCTCATGAGGCATGCTCTTTAGCAGGGACTTTAGGTTTAGGAAAATTAATCGTTTTCTGGGATGACAATGAGATTTCTATTGATGGCCATGTGAGAGATTGGTTTAGCACTGATACAGCTAAGCGCTTCCAGGCATATCACTGGCAAGTAATTACTAATGTTGATGGGCATGATCCTGAACAAATAAAAATGGCTATTGCCCAAGCAAAAGAAGAAACCAATCGTCCGACACTAATTTGTTGTCGTACTCAAATTGGTTATGGCTCACCTAATAAAGCCAACAGTGCTTCAGCGCATGGCTCACCACTTGGTGAAGAAGAAATAGTACTTACTCGTAAGGCTTTGCACTGGAATTATAAGCCTTTTGAAATACCAGCAGAGTATTATGAAGCGTGGGATGCAAAAGCAAGCGGGCATCAACTAGAAGTTGAGTGGGATAAGCTATTTAATGATTATGCCAAAGCTAATCCAGAATTAGCGCAGGTGTTGAAGCGGCGCTTGTCTGGCAAGTTACCTAGTGGCCTTATGGCTGATATGAATAAGTTGTTGCAAGAGTCGCAAGTTGCATCAAAACCGGTTGCAACACGTAAAGCTTCTGGCAATGTGTTACAACGTATAGCACCACAAATGCCAGAAATGTTAGGTGGTTCAGCTGACTTAACTGGCTCTAACAATACCTATTGGGAAGGCGTTACTACGCTAAACAGTGAAAATCCAGGTGGTGGTTATTTGCATTACGGAGTGCGTGAGTTTGGTATGGCAGCGATAATGAATGGACTTGCTTTGCATGGTGGATTCTTACCGTATGGTGGTACGTTTTTAGTTTTTCAAACTTATATGGCTAATGCTACACGTATGTCAGCGTTAATGGGTGCACAAACAGTTTACGTTTTTACTCATGATTCGATAGGTTTGGGTGAAGATGGCCCAACTCATCAACCCGTCAATGAGGCATGCACTTTGCGCACTACACCTAATATGATGGTTTGGCGTCCTTGCGACATGGTGGAAACAGTGGCAGCTTGGCAGGCGGCGATAGAGAATCAGTCTGGGCCGGCTGCTTTATTGTTAACTAGACAAACAACAGCCGCACAGGTACGTAGTGCTGAGGTGTTAGCAAACGTTAAACGAGGAGGTTATACCTTAATAGATAGTGAGGTAGAACCAGAACTAATTTTTATTGCAACAGGCTCTGAGGTAGAGTTGGCAGTCGCTGCTGCTTTACAGCTTAAAGATTCTGGTAAGGCTATACGGGTCGTTTCTATGCCAAGTTGTGAAGTATTTGATGCGCAGGAAGAGGCTTATCGTGAGTCAGTTCTGCCTAGTCATATTGCAGCTCGAGTAGCTATTGAGGCTAGTGCTACAGCCTATTGGCATAAATACGTAGGTTTACAGGGGCGGGTAATTGGCCTTGATCGTTTTGGTGTTTCAGCGCCGTATCAACAAGCTTACCAGACTTGTGGTATTACTATCGAAGCACTTGTTGTTGCAGCTAATGAAATGTTGGCTGGGGTAGTGGTTGACTAGTCTTTATTAACGAAAAAGATCCGTTTTTTATAGGTTTGTTCTGTCCATTCCTTGTTTGCTGATTGGCGTACTGCTTTTGCTTCATGGCTCGTTTCGTTGCGCTTTACTTACGCAAAAGCAGTGCGTCAATCAACCTGTAGCCCGGATTGAGCGCTAGCGAAAATCCGGGGACAGCGCTTAACTTTAACTCGGCCTATATTGCTCTGGTAAATCCTCAAACACTCTGCGAGCTTGTTTTAAAGAGCTTGATGTCTTCCATTGCCAGAAACAACAGCGATTACGTGCCAGACAAGCTGGCTCTGCGAAAGTTACTTTAATATCGTGACAAAGTGTTTGTAAGCTTTCTATTGAAAAGGCTACAGGGTTAAGGAGAACTCTAGCTACATCAGTCACTGCTTCTCTCAATGCAGCTAACATGCCGTCAACCTTTCGTTGGTGAAAGGGTTGGTGTTTTCCTTGACTATATTTTTTATCACTCAACAAACGTTGTGTTTCATCGTAATAAAAGCGCAGAGTCTTTTCTAGCTCGGGCGTAAAGTGATCCTTACTAAAAAATTCTGCTTGTTGTGCTGGTGGAGTGAGTGGTGGTTCCCCCCCTGTTAAGGCTAGTAGTTCAGACCAAAGCTTTTTAGCCGGGATTAACTCATCAGCAATGCCGGACTCTAATGCATAAGCAATAGCTGTCTTGCGATTAGACTGGCCTTCTTTGCCATCAAGCAGATCATAATCAGCACCGCTTGTTATTAATAGTTGTGCTATTTCCAAATGCCCTGCTTGACAAGCAAGGTGTAGCGGTAAAAACCCTTCATCGTTATTATTGACTAATGCTAACCTAGCTTCGTCGGAAGTTTGTTCTTCTAATAAGGCCATAACACCCTCTAGATCACCAGTTTCACAGAGGTGATGTAGCGATTTTGATAGTGCAGCAATTGCTTGGTCACAGGAATGGCCATTTTTGTACTCTATCTCTCGTCTAAGCTCATAGGCTAGATGAGTGCTATCTAATTCCTCCAGATAGGCTATAAGGCCCGTTTTTTTGTCTAAAAGTTCTGAGTAATAGTGATTCTTCATTGTAAAAAGTTCAGTAGTAACCAGTAACATTTCTAGCTTGCTTGGGTGGTTAAGGGTTGTTTCGTAAAAAGCAGCTAAACTGTTTGCACGTTGAGTTAATTTGTGATTGAAAATAACTGCTTGCGTTTCAACCTCTTCATGGTTGGTGCGATAGTTACTTAGTGACTGACAGAAAACCTACTAATTCTTAGTCTTTGTTGTTTTATTACACTTTCATTTTTTTATATCCGCGCGAGATCATAATAAAAATAGCATGTTAAGCCCTGGCCGCGTACAAAAAAATGAAATCTCGCTGTTTTGATACGAAAAAAAGCATCCTGCTTTCTGGAATACAATGGGATATTCTGAGGCTGACTAGGCAGCTAACGGTGGGCTGCGACCTCGAATGCGTTTTTTTAGTCGCGCTGCTTTCCTTTGCTCAGCTCTTTGTATAAGACTTCCGATACGATCTATGTTTTTTCCAACAATCGCTAAGCCAACATAACTCTTAAAGCCATCAATGCCGTGATCTAGGCATTGATCCAACCCATGAACTTCAAGAGCATTAATACTGGATTCTACCGCAGAATGCTTTTGTTTCGCTTTCACAAACGAGTCTGACTTTTCAATTTCCTGTGCTTCCTTTGAGAGTCGACCTTTTCTCGGCAATGCAACAACTTCCAAAATATCTGCTAACGCAGATTGATTTTCTTTTGAATGAAAGCCCTTATCAAAACTACATGTGTTTAACTCTGGGAACTTTTGTTGGGTCTCTTGAACCATAGATACGGCGACCTTGTCATCAGTCTCATTCTCCATCACACGATGATGCAATATAAATTGGTGTTGATCCTCCAAGACACAGACTTTCATTCCTAATTCGACTGGTACACCAGCCTTTCCTTTTACAATCCATTCAGTATGTGGCTGAAAGACAGAAAAGACTTTTTCTTCATGCGGGATCTTTTCATCCAATAATATTCGGCGTTTAATTTGATCAACTTGGCGATCTGCATGAACCGTGAACATTTCTATACTTTCAACCAGTGGCGCATCTTGCGGCTTCAGTAGATCGGCTTTCTGGATAGCGTTTATTGAGGCATGCGCTTTATCTAAATATTTTTGCGCAATATTGAGATACTCCTGATGAGCATCCTTGATTGCCTTGTCCTTTTTGTTTTGTTGATCTGCTTGCTTGCTCTTACTGCGCTTTTTTAGTTGAGCTATTCGCATGAGCCGTTTCAGATGCTTGATGTTATATCGATATTGACGCCAGTCACTCAATCCGCTGTGTTCACACAGCTTGGCCACCTGCTGAATTATTTTGCGCATTGCGTCAAACAGTAAGCTTATGTCTGTTGGAAAATGTACGTCTGTTTCAACCACAAAGGAATCGCAACGGCCTCGCAGAGGCTCACTTTTTTTTAACAATGAATGACCAGCTTTCACAACAACTTGATTAATCTCATCTAACAACTCGGGAGTGAGTAGCGAGACATTGTCTTTAATTGTTTGCAGCTGATACTCTATTTTATCGAAAAAATCAGCATGCCCTAGCATTTCACGAATGGTTTTATGTTGATTCACAAGTTCATGCAGTCGATCATAATCACAATTTAGACTCAGGCGGAGTACTCCCATGACCAATATTTTCCATAATTCCATACCAGGGCGTCCATTATTCTTGTCAACCTCAGGTGCAATCCGAGCCTCTAGTAGTTCGAAAATCTCCTTCCGTACAGAGGGTGTACTATAAATAAACTGTAGCCCTTTTAATAATTTTGGAATGTCATCCCGTGATTTAGAGCTGATTTGAATTTTAGAAATATCTACTTGGCCAATTTGCATTTGTGGATTTTGGGCTAGTCTTGTCATTCTTGCTTTCCAGTGAAGAGTTACCATGCTGTGGCGAAAAATCATCGAAGATTAAGGCATTATATCGAAAATAAGCTGTAAATAGCTGGAAAACGAGTATTTAGTGCTGTTTTTTGAAAATCTTCATGTGACCAGTTCGCCCCGAAACATTGAAAATAAAAGGCTTTGCGGGTTTTCTGTCAGTCACTACTTATGCTATTGCCATCATCGTCATAAGTTATGATTTTTATTTTTAAGCGATCCTTAAGGTAACTTCGATAGTGTTTACCGTGAAGAGTTATTTGCTTTTGTAACTCAGTAAAATAAATAGCAGGATTGATGGAGCTATCAACTAGATAAACAATAGGTTCTAGCAGTTTTTGTTGAATGTTATGAAGGTCGGTTTCAAACTCAAGTAGCTTTTGTTGGATAGTTAGCTCAGTGAGCCGTCCTTTAATTATTTCGATAATATCTTCGTCGTCATCATCAAGGCCTAGTTTAGTAGCTATTCGTTGTCGTCTCCTTGTTAAAATTCCTTCAATACTAGCAGGGTAAGCTGCTAGTTGCCCTTTCCGTTCCTCTGAGTAGTACTCAGCAATTAGCTGAGATTTAGTTTCGATATACATGGCAAGTTCCCCCTATAGACCTTAGCCAGGTACTGAATTTAACGGTTTGTTATATCAGTCCAGTGTTAATAAAAATTGCGACGAGTAGTTTTTTTATCCGCAACGGAAGATGGGTTTAGCACGGAATAAAAAAATGCAAACTAAAAATACCAAAAAAATAATCGAACTAATTGATTTAATCGATTAGTTAGTTGGCTCTATTGGATGGCTATAAGCTAAATTTGCTTATCAAGAGGAAGATAAGCTTGTTGCTCTGAGCAATAATAAGAAACCTCTCCTTGTTTGATATCAAAAAACCAGCGATGGATAGATAGTTGCTTTGAGTCAACTCGTTGCTTGATCCAAGGAAAAGTTAAACAATTGTGAGAGGATTGTGTTAAAGACAGTTTGGCAAGCTCTTCAACACTGTAAGATCGATCTTTTTTGCTGTCAATAAGGGAGGTCCAATGCTTCAAGAAATCAGTATTACTTACTTTACTAGGTTTTAGGGCAGCATCTATGCCGCCACACTGGCTATGCCCTAATAAGATTAAATGCTTTACCCCTAAGAAACAAACACCAAACTCTAGCGCAGCACTAACGCTTGGGTGGCTTTCATTGGCTTGGTAAGATGGAACGAGGTTAGCGACATTGCGTAACGTAAATAGTTCACCGGGATCACATTGTAGAATAATTGCTGGATCAACTCGAGAATCACAGCAAGCAATTACCATTACTTCTGGGTGTTGCCCTTTATCTGCAAGCTGAGACATAACGGACGGTTGGCCTGTGGCATGTTTTTTTCTAAAGTTTTTGTAGCCTGCCAATAGTTTTTCAAACGTTTTATCCATAATTGCTAACCTTAAGCTATATCGATTGGTAGGGCTATTATTCGATCGCAATTAGTAAATAGCAAGGCTATAGTCGCTTAAATGACAAAACTGTCATTTTTCTGTCATGTTAGTGTCACTTAATCATTTTAACCTTGGGCCACCTAAACAAGAGGAATAATTGATGGCTCAAGCAATTCACCCTTATGAAAAAGCCTCATTGGCACAGAAGTATAATGACAAAAAGGCAGAAGACTATTATCAGCGCTATCAAAAAAAGTGGGCGCGAAAGCTCGCTAATTATTTTGATCATCGTATGGCGCTAAAAGCACTTAAATTAGCTGGTAACCCCACTCAGCTATTAGACTTTCCTTGTGGGACAGGGAGATTTTGGCAAGGACTGCTTAAGGCACAACCTAAACTACAACTTATCGCTGCTGACTATAACGTTGCTATGATAGAAGCTGGTTTGCGTTATCGTAGTGAAAACTTGCCAGAAAAGTTATTTGCAGGTTCTTTATTTTCAATTCCCTTGGAAGATAATGCAGTGCAAAGTATCTTTTGTATGCGTTACTTTCATCATATTGGTCATGATTCTGCACGTAACCAGTTGTTTAAAGAACTCCATCGAGTTACTCGAGAGACAGTAATTTTCTCGGTATACATCGATCAAGGCTTGGCAGCTAAGCGTTGGCATAAAAAACATGCTAATCGTCAAGAGGATAAAATTTACAATGAGTATTTGGTTAGTAAAGAAAATTTAGAAGCTAGCTGTTATGAAGCGGATTTTGAGATCGTTGGTCATGTAGACTTATTTAAAGGAATTAGTCCATGGCGAACTTACGTATTACGTAAAAAAACTCCAGTAGAGTGGGGGGCATCTAAGCAAACAGTATCGACCCAGCTAGTTTGTCCTGCTTGTAAGGGGGAATTGATTTCGATTGACTCACCCTCAGAGCTACTTTGTTTGCATGATAAGCTTGCATTTCCTATACAGAATGACTTGCCAGTTTTAGTGTTAGAAAAAGCTCGCCTTATTAGTCTAGCTAAATTTGATTCCCGACAGGCTTAGCATTTTTTTCTGGGGGAACGATGGCCATACCGATGCACAGAGGCTTCCTAACCGCATTAGATAGTTTATAAAACTGCTGCTTGGGTAGGAGTTTTGCATTCGGAAACAGTGATCGTGCCTGAATGGGGAGAGCGTTACTATTTGTACAGCTTGTTTTCCAGGCTAGCATTCCGCCGGCTTGTTTAAATTTAGTTAGATTAATCCATTCACTTTGTTTTTCACTCCAGCCCATTAAGGGGTTGGGGCGATCTTTTGAGTAGACGGTAATGTAAGCAGTTAGATAATGATTGCCAGCTATGTAACGTAAGCGGGTATGATAATGTTCATGCCAAATAGCTGTAACTTTATTTACAATTGGGCGTGCTGGGTAATAAGCGTCAGCTTTAACGTTATGGGCCCAATAGGGGCCAATATAACCTAACCAAAGATAGCGACCAGCCGCAGTGCATAGGGCAATAAATAAAAACAGGCCAATAAAACACTTAAATTGGCGCCAATTAATTTGCGGGCGCAAGGTAATCAATAACCACAAGCCAAGAGCAGAAAAATAAGGGATTGCCCAACGGTGAATTAAATCACTGCCTGTTAGCGATGAGTAAAGCAGGCTAAGTAATAACGGTCCTAGCGCCATCCAGAATAAAAAGCGTCGTTCAAAAGTGGCAACAGTTATTTTAGTTCGTGGGCCGAAGTAAAAAGGGATAAACATAATCAAAAGGCCAGCTACTGCACCTAGTTGGTTTAGCAGAAAAAAGATCGCGAAGCCAAGGTGACGCTTTAAAAGAGAATCGTGTAAAGTGTGGTGTAAGTTGCCTGTGGTACTATTGAGCGCATAATTAAGCTCTGGAAAGTGGTAGTGATAGGCCCAAATTAAGTGTGGTATAAAAACAACCGCAGTGACTAGCCCTGTTAAGTAAGGACCTAGTTTCTTTAGATGAGCTCGGCCTTCTTGGGTAATGATTAATACAACAAACATGGCTAAAAAGAATACTGGTGCTTGGTATTTTCCCCATAGAGTAATACCGGCTAGTGCTCCGAGTAATAACCATTGCCACAGCTTGCCTTCTTTTATAGTGATATAAAACAACAGCATTAATAAAGCCCAAAGAGGGGTCTGGATCGTGTCGGGGGTGAATTTTGCTGCAGCACGATTGTAATAAATAATCCCTTCCAGTGAGAATACGCTTATTAGTGCGTATAAAGGTGTGGTAATTCGTAGCGCTAGGCGCCAAATAGCCCAAAAGCTAATAACGATAGCAAGCTGTGCCAGTAAATAGACTGGCCAAGTAATTGAATGGAAAATATTAACAAATAAGGCGCAAAGCCAAGCAGCTAACGGAGGGTGTTTGCTGTAACCTAGTTGCCATTGCCAGCCCCAAGCGATGCCTTCGACAACGTCGTGCATAACAGTTGGGCGTATCAGGCTTGGTAGCACTGTCCATAGTACTAAGTGCAGGGAAATAAAAAGAGTAAACCAGAGTTTAAAGTTTATCTCTTCTAATCGTTTAAGCATTGAGCATGACCTTACATTAAAAGGGGTAAAAAATACCACGAACTAAGCTGATTCGCTATGATTGATGGAGGTTTTTAACTGCTGAAGATCTTTCATAAACAAAAATGCTCCAGGGTGGAGAAAGTATATTCCAATCGTAAGATGAGCCTGAAGCAGCATCTGAACAGATGTCACCATGATGGTCCATCGGTTAGTCTTCAGTGCTGATAGTATCAGCTATTTGCTCTTTTGTTATTTTCTCAAATAACGTCTTCTTTGCTTCCTGCATCTTTTGTGCAGATTCATGATCAGTCAGAGAATACGCTAATTTATCTAGTCGTTCAAAGGTTTCATTTTCCTTTAAATACTGCTCAGCATTTTCAATTGATTTGAACTTTTCGTAAGGAGTCATAATGGCCTCGTAAGGGTAAAGTTTAGTTTGCTTACCCTTGCTATTAATGCTGGTTACAGGGAAGTAACAAGGTCTGTGAAAATTAATATAGTCGTTAAAATGCTGGTTATAGAATTCATTAATTTGCGGGGCAAAACGTTGTTGAATATGTATGTAGCCAAAATGCTTTCTAACAACCGAGCCATTTTTACTTTCCACCAAACCGTTGTCATTACTATGCCTTGGCCTCGATTTAGTGAGTTCAATAAATAACTTTTGCAATAGTTTAGCTACATGCTGATTAATGTACTCTGAGCCATTATCAGCATGTAGGCCTAACACTTTAAATGGAAAGGTATCGATTATTTGCTCTAAGACAGGGATTAAGTAAGCCTCACTAATTTTTTCAACGCTAGTGCGCCATCCTTTCTGTAAATTCCATTGACATGCTGAAAATAAGCAGGCGACTCAGCCAGATTAGAAATTCCTTTTAAGGTAAACTTAACCAAAAAAGAGGAATGACAATGAGCTGCTATAAAAATGAGAACTTAATCGAAGAAGCCATACATGTTTTAGCGATGGAGGGGTTTGAAGCTTTACCTAAGCTTGTCTCCAGGTTGATGAATGAGGCTATGTTAATAGAAAGGGAGCGCCATTTAAATGCCAGTCCTTATGAGCGAACTGGCGATAGAAACGGATATGCGAACGGCTTTAAACCAAGGTTAATTAACACAGGTCAAGGTCAGCTTGAGCTACAGATACCGCAGGTTAGAGACTCCAATGAAGCCTTCTATCCATCAGTCTTAGAGCGAGGTGTACGCTCTGATAGAGCACTTAAGCTGGCTGTCGCTGAAATGTATGTGCATGGGGTTTCCACGCGCAAAGTTGAAAAGGTGCTAAAGCAACTCTGTGGAACAGATATTTCAAGCACAGAGGTAAGCCGTTGCGCTAAATTGTTGGATGAAGATTTAAAGAAATGGCGAAATAAGCCGTTAGGAAAGATAAAATATCTTTGGCTAGATGCACGTTATGAGAAGGTGCGCACTAGCGGCACAGTACAAGACTGTGCGGTATTGATAGCCTATGGCTTTGATGAATCAACCGGCAAGAGAACAGTGCTAGGTGTTTCTGTTGCGTTATCAGAGGCTGAGGTACATTGGCGTGATTTTCTTCAGCAGTTGGTTGAGCGAGGTATACATGGTATTGAGTTGATTACTAGCGACGCTCATACTGGCCTAAAAGCCGCTAGAAGAGCTGTGTTCCCCAGTGTTCCTTGGCAACGCTGCCAATTTCATTTGCAGCAAAATGCTCAGGCTCACATACCAAAGCGCTCAATGAAGGAACCAGTAGCTGAGGAGATTACAGCTATATTTAATGCCTCAAACATTCATGAGTCGGAAAGACTATTGGCTATGGCGGTAGATAAATATCAGCAAACAGCACCAGAGCTTTCTTCTTGGTTGGAAGTGAATATACCGGAGGGCTTAGTAGTGATGAACTTTGACAGGCCGCATCAAAAAAGATTAAGAACCAGTAACATAGCTGAGCGCGTAAACAGAGAGGTAAAAAGAAGGACGCATACAGTTGGAATTTTCCCTAATACTGAATCGTGCCTAAGGCTCGTATCAGCTGTTTTAGTGGAAATTGATGACCAGTGGAGCGGATCACCTAGATACTTAAGTTGAAGTGAATAATAAGGCTTCATAGGGTTTTAGGATAGATCATTCTTGTTCTTATTAACGAGATATAATTGCTATTACCTAAAAGTTAATAATTTATTTTGAGAGGAGAAAAATTTGAGGTATAAATAATTTTTTAGATTGATTAGCATAATTAATTTAAGATATTATGCGATGAGACAGGTACAATAGAGTGCCATTTAGAATTTTAAAGGTTTTTCTAAGTACTGAAGTTGGTTTTTACAGACAAAATAACGCTCTATCTTTTCAACAGCGCAGACTACTTCCATCTGTGTCACCTCGTCAACAGCATTAATATGATAAACACCCTTGATTTTATCCATATCTCCTTGGTGCACTGTATCAATACGTATAAAGCCAGGCCTACCCTCTGGAGTTGGTTTTCGCCTTTCACCAATAGAAACCTGCGTTGCTTTAGTTTTATTAAAGTGTCGCCGTTTGCGCTGGTAGGTTTCAGTTTGTCGAAGATTGTAAAGATGAGAGACTGAGATAAAAGCAAGACGCGCATAACGCTTATCTCCAAACAAATGAAAGGCTCTCTCGCAAAGTTTTTTTGTGGTAGGCCCGCTAAGCGTTTGATGAACCTGATCCGTTTCAGCTAACAACCAAGTATCCTCATGCGTATAGATTAAGCTAAACTTATTTCTAGGTGATCGTTGCTTAACAACAACTTTTCCTGACTTTTGATACTGAGCAATTAGCCTAGTAATTTGTGAACGTGAGTAACCAGTCATTCGTTGCAGGTAATCACGAATCAATCCTTTGTCCTTTTTGCACATACCGCAATAAGCAAATTTTTTTAATGTGTTCGTAACCCATAGGTAAGATTCTGCTCGTAATGTAGCTTCAAAGGTAAGCTGGGTTGATGAGGATAGAAATTGCTCAATCTGGGCAAGTGTGTTTAATTCTATGTCGTTCATATTGATATTCATCCATATAGGATGAACGATCACGCAACAACTTCAGGCCCACTTTGCATTGGAAAGTGGGGGCTATTTCAGGCTCATCTTGCATTGGAAGAGACTGAGAATAGTAACTTAAGTCTTGAAGGTAGTATGCTTGCAATTTTTGAGTAAAATCGCATAATGAGCCACCTAGTAAACTAACTGGTGGAGCATAAAATATGGCGATTAAAGTAGCAATCAATGGGTATGGACGAATTGGCTGTAACGTACTGCGGGCACTCTATGAGGCAAACCGTGGTAACGAAATACAGATTGTGGCTATTAATAGCCTAGGTGATATCAATGCCTTTGCGTACTTAACTAAACACGACTCTGTACATGGTCGCTTCCCTGGTGAGGTGGGTGTTGAAAGTGATTGCTTAGTTGTTAATGGTGATAAGATTAAAGTGAGCGCTGAGCGTGACCCTGCTAAGTTGCCTTGGGCTGAACTTGGAGTTGATGTTGTTTATGAGTGTACGGGTTTGTTTGCTTCTAAAGAAAAAGCGAGTGCACACTTAACTGCTGGTGCGAAAAAAGTTTTAATTTCAGCACCTGCTGGTGATGTTGATGCGACTATAGTTTATGGCGTTAACCATCATACTCTAGAAGCTGACCATTCTGTTGTTTCTAATGCTTCTTGTACAACTAACTGCTTAGCTCCATTAGTCAAGCCGTTGAATGATACGCTTGGTGTAGTAAGTGGATTGATGAATACGGTGCATGCTTATACAAATGATCAGATGCTTAATGACTGTATGCATAAAGATATTCGTCGCTCACGTTCTGCAACACGTTCAATTATACCAACTAAGACAGGTGCTGCGGCAGCCGTAGGTTTGGTATTACCAGAATTAGCTGGTCGATTGGATGGTTTTGCGATGCGAATCCCGACCAATAACGTTTCAGTTGTTGACCTTACATTTCAAGCTGCTCGTGATACTAGCGTTGAAGAAGTAAACCAAATTATCGAACAGGCAGCAGGTGGTGACTTAAAAGGTATCTTGAGCGTTAGTGATGAGCCGTTGGTTTCAATTGACTTTAATCATAATGCGCATTCGTCTATTTTTGATCCTTCGCTAACGCGAGTGACTAATGGCAACCTTGTTAAGGTTTGTTCTTGGTATGACAACGAATGGGGTTTTTCTAATCGCATGCTTGATACTAGTTTAGCTATGATGGCAACGGTTAATGCGGATGCTGCAACTGCTTAGGCACCTTTGGACAGTTTTAGGCGGGTTTTTGTAGTACGGTAGGTCGGCCTAAACGTAGTGTACGCCGACACAAAGCTATTTTTGTATGTTGTTGTCGGCCTTCGATGGCGCAACACACAGGGGCTTATTAAGCTTGATTCGATTCCCTCTCAGGACCGGCCTACATTTTTTAGTTTGGATCGAAAGCGCAAAGCATTTAATAATCCGAGCCACGTTTCACCAAGGTAACTTAGCATCATAAAGATAGCATGAAAAAATACTTCGCCAATATCAGCCTAATTTTTTGTATCGCCGTGGTGGACTTTTTTGCCTTGGGTGTAGTGTTAACACTTTTTGCCCGTTTATTTTTAGTATCCCCTGCTTTCTTTTCAGCAGCTATTGGCCATACGCAACGCTTGCACTATCTAGCATTTGCTTTGACTTTAGCGCCAGTTGGACAATTAATAAGTAATCCTATTTGGGGGGATTTGTCTGATCGTTATGGACGTAAGAATTTATTGTTAATTACTGTTGGTGGTACGGTGATTAGCTTATTATTTTCTGCTGTTGCCATTCAAATTCATTCGTATGGTTTGTTGTTAACTGCCCAGCTCTTAACGGGGATTTTTTCGGGGAATATCACCGTAGCACAGGCAAGCTTGGCGGATATCACACCACAGTCTAAACAAAAGCCTGGTCGTTTTAATTTAATTCAAGTTGGTATCGGTTGTGGCATGGTGTTAGGGCCATTGATTGCTGCATGGTTACTAAGTCGTTCTTACTCATTTGCTATGCCCTTTTATATTGTTACTTTACTGTGTGCTTTGCTGTGGCTTGGTTTGCTGGCTATTTACCGTGAGACTTGTCAATCAGTCGTTGCTCCTGCCCAAGCTAAAACGATTGATTGGTTGGTTGGCATTAAGCAGCTAGGTCGCGTATTTAAAGCGAAGGGTTTACGAGTACTTTTACTAGCTTGGTTTGTTTTTATGTTGGGCTGGGATTTTTACATGCGCTATTTTACTAATTTTTTGCAAGATAGTTCGTTAAATTTTACTGAGCAACAGGTTGGGCACGTCTATTCTTATTTAGGTCTTGTGTATTTGCTTTGTCAGGTTATGATAATACAGCCGTCAACAAGGTTTTTTGTGGCAAGGAAAGTATTGGTTCCTGCTGGTGTTGCCGTTGCTGTATTTATTTTTTTGATGGGGTTATCTAAGCAAGCAACGTTCCTTTATGTGATGATAACTTGTTATATTGTAAATATGGCATTATTTATTCCTAACTTTAATGCGGTGCTTTCTAATCAAGCAAGCGCCCAGCATCAAGGAAGTGTTTTTGGCATGGCTATTTCACTACACGCATTAAGTACTATTATTATGTCATTTGTTGGTGGTTATTTAATCGTTTATTCAGCGCGATTACCCTTGCTTTGTGGTGGGGTAATTATTTTATTAGGTAGTTCAATTTTCTTGTTTATTAAAAAAATAAAACAATCTCAGGGAGTAAAAATAGTATGACAATACCTACTATGGAGACAATTAGCTTAAAAGGAAAGCGAGTTTTAATTCGTGAAGATCTTAATGTTCCATTAAAAGATGGTGTAATTACGAGTGATATTCGTATTCGTGCCGCAGTACCTACTATTGAGCAAGCGCTTGAAGCAGGTGCTGCCGTAATGGTGATGTCACATTTGGGTCGACCTAAGGCTGGCATTGTAACGCCTGAACTATCATTGAGGCCTGTAGCCAAGCGTTTAGGTGAATTGCTGGAGAGTCCAGTACGTTTTGAGGCAGACTGGCTGGATGGTATTGAGACAAAGCCAGGTGAGGTCGTGGTTCTAGAAAACGTTCGCTTTAACCGTGGTGAAAAAGAAAATGATATAGAGCTTAGTAAAAAAATGGCAGCGCTTTGTGATGTCTTTGTAATGGATGCTTTTGCTACAGCACATCGAGCAGAGGCTTCCACAGCTGGTGTTAGTGCTTTTGCTCCAGTTGCTTGTGCTGGCCCTCTATTAAGTAGAGAAGTTGAAACATTACAACGTGCTTTAGAAAATCCGAAACGACCTTTGGTTGCTATTGTTGGTGGTGCTAAGGTGTCAACGAAGCTAGCTTTATTGGATTCACTTAGTGATAAAGTTGACAACTTGATTGTTGGAGGAGGTATTGCTAATACTTTTTTAGCTGCTAATGATTATGATGTTGGTAAGTCGTTATACGAACCTGACTTGATTGATGAGGCAGAGCGTATTATGTCTTCAATGAATAGTAAAGGTGGTGAGCTACCATTACCAACTGATGCGGTTGTAGCTGAGCACATGACAGCTTCGTCTGAAGCTTGTGAAGAGGCCGTTGACCAAGTTGGCGAAGAAGAAAAGATTTTCGATATTGGCCCAGATACGGCTAAAGCTTACGTTGATGCCATAAAAAAAGCGGGAACTATTTTATGGAATGGTCCAGTAGGTGCTTTTGAGATCGAGCAGTTCTCAAAAGGAACTGAAGTTGTTGCCAAGGCTATTGCCGAGAGTAAAGCTTTTTCAATAGCAGGAGGCGGTGATACTTTAGCTGCCATTGATAAATATCAGCTTGCCGATAAAATTTCTTATATCTCAACAGGTGGGGGCGCTTTTTTAGCGCTTGTTGAAGGCAAAGAGCTTCCCGCGATTGCTGCTCTTAAAACTAAACAGGAAGCTTAATTGATGGAAAGAAAACGTCGCACAAAAATTATTGCTACACTTGGCCCTGCCTTAGATGAGCCTGGAATGCTTGGAAGAGCAATTGAAGCAGGTGTGGATGTATTTCGTGCTAATTTTTCTCATGGTGTGGCGGGTGATCATGCAAGTCGCATCAACGCCGTACGAGCTGCCGCTAAAAAGCTTGGTAAAGAAGTGGCAATACTAGGTGATTTGCAAGGACCTAAAATTCGGGTAGCGCGTTTTAAGGAAGGTAAGGTTGCTTTAAACAAAGGCGATGAATTTACTATTGATGTGGCTTTTGATAAAGACTCCGGAGATAAAACGCGAGTTGGTTGTGATTACGAAGACCTTGCCAACGATATTAGCGTTGGTGATGAGTTGCTATTAGACGATGGTCGTTTGGTGTTTAAAGTAAAAGCTATTAATGGTAGTGCTATTGTTTGTGAAGTTATTGTCGGTGGAGAGCTTTCAAACAATAAAGGCATTAACCGCAGAGGCGGTGGGTTGTCAGCAGCTGCGCTCACTGATAAGGATAAGGCTGACTTAATAGAGGCAGTTGGTCTTGGTGTCGACTATCTAGCTGTTTCTTTTCCACGTAGTGCTGATGATATTAACGAAGCGCGCCAGTTATTAGAGAAAGCGGGTAGCCTTGCCGGTATTATTGCTAAAATTGAGCGAGCTGAAGCAGTGCCTAATATGGATGAAATCATCCAAGCTTCAGAGGGTGTGATGGTTGCCCGAGGTGACTTGGCAGTTGAGATTGGTGATGCTGAAGTACCAGCAGTACAAAAGCAGCTTATTCAGCGTTCACGAGAACTAGATCGGGTGGTGATTACAGCGACGCAAATGATGGAGAGTATGATTCATAATAGTATTCCAACTCGTGCGGAAGTTTCTGACGTGGCGAATGCGGTGCTAGATGGCACTGATGCAGTCATGCTTTCTGCTGAAACTGCAGTTGGTGAGTATCCTATTGAAACAATAGCTGCAATGAGTCGAGTGTGTTTGAGTGCAGAGGGGTGCTGCCTTTATATAATGTAGAAAATATAGCATAATATACACTTTAACTTGATTACGGATGGTGTTTGGATGTTAGCTAGAATTCTCTCTGATGAAAATAATGAATTAACTATTGAGCTCAAGCTTCCACTAAAAGGATCCATGCTTGAATGTGAGGATGCAATTCTTGACGGCCTTAATGAGGTTGGAACATTAGCCACTGAAAAAGCTTTAAGTAAGTTTGATGCAGATGGCTCTCCTATCCATGTTGGAAAAATAAAGCTAACAGCACGAAGTAGAGATGAAGCAAATTACCAAACGCCTTATGGAGTTGCTCGAGTTAAGCGTTATGTTTATCAAACCTCTAAAGGCGGGAAGATCTTTTGTCCTTTAGAAGATAAGGCTAGAATTATCCAAGGATCAACACCGCGATTTGCAAAAATAATCTCACATAAATACTCAAACTTACCTGCTCCTAGTGTTATTGATGATCTCAAGGTCAATCATAACCGTAAAATCTCACATTCATACTTGCAACGGGCAACTGATTTTGTTGGCGGTATTGCACAAGCCAAAGAGGCTGAGTGGGAATATGAAGAGCCAAAGCTTGATGCAGGCATTGAGATGCTAAGTATTAGCTTAGATGGTGCATATGTTCTCACCGTTGATGATGGTTATAGAGAGAGCATGGTTGGAACTATTTCCATGTATGATAAGCATGGTGCACGCCTGCACACAACCTACGTTGCAGCATCACCAGAATATGGAAAAGATGAATTCTTTAATAGGCTTGAAAAGGAAATAAAGCTGAAAAAGAAATATTACCCTGATGCTAAAACAATTGGCGTTGCTGATGGAGCAAAAAATAATTGGCCATTTCTAAAAAAACATACTGATACGCAAATTTTAGATTTTTGGCATGCAACTGAATATCTCGGCGAAGCATCAAAGGCAGTATTTACCAAAAAATCTGAAAGAGATGAGCGTGATGTTTGGCTCGAAGAGAGATGTCATGACTTAAAGCACAAGAAAGGTGCGGCAGGTAGAATACTTGCTGAGCTTAAAGAGCATCTAAATAAAAACCTGAATAAATCGCTTAGAGAAAAGCTAGAAGGAACAATTACGTATTTTGAAAATAATATTAAAGAAAAGCGAATGTCGTCGTATCATAATTTGATTAAGCAGAATGCACCAATTGGCTCTGGCGTCACTGAAGCAGCATGTAAAACAATTGTTAAACAAAGATTAGGCGGATCAGGAATGCGCTGGAAAGACAAGGGAATGAAAATCGTTTTATGCTTGAGAACACTAGTAAAGACTAAAGGCAGATGGGATCAGTTTTGGGAGAAGGTCAATGATTTTGGCGTGCCAGCAGCAATATAGCCTACATTATATAGAGGCAGCACCCGTGCAGAGAAGCAACCACGAGCACAAACTTCCGGGCATCGAGTAGAATGTTACTTCGACCGGCCCGATGAGGCTATTGCTATGGCGACGATGTATGTAGCAAACCATTTAGATATTACAGCAATAGTGTCATTAACTGAGTCAGGCTCAACGCCCTTATGGATGTCACGAATTCGCTCTGGCATTCCTATCTTTGCACTAACTCGTCATATTGAGACCCAGAGAAAGTTAGCTTTATATCGCGGGGTTTATCCGATTAAGTTTGATATGACCAAAATCCCTAGGCCTTCGCTTAATCGCATTGCTGTCGATGAGCTGGTGAATAAAGGTATTCTAAACAGTGGTGACCATGTATTAATAACTAAAGGTGATATAGTTGGTGTGCATGGTATGACGAACTCACTTAAAGTGTTTCGAGTTTAATAATTTATATAGCTCGTTTTCATAAAAAAATTTAACCCACTCAGGCTGATTAGATAAGCGAACTTCGCTGCCATCATTATAATTACGTTGGTAAACAATACTTGTTAGTCCAAGATGTTCGGCAAGAGGTCTGCTAATCGTGTTGATATCATTGCAGCTAGTTAAGAATAAGTGGTTGTCGTTTATTTATATTAAGGAATTTCAATGTGTCAATTGGTAAAAATACCACCAATTAAAATGAGTAATTTTAGCACAGGTATTTTTTATAAAATCGATTTAGTGGTGGGGCAGGGTTAGTTATGACAAACAATAGCCAAAACTAGCTGTTATTTGTTGTTTTGGACGGACTACCCCCCCCTAGGAAGTTATTAGATTTTTTTCAGTAAGGCGAGTTCACGATGCTTTGATAGCAATTTGTAACGGTTAGGTTGTCTATACCAGCAGTTAGCTAAAAACATTTGGCTACCGCATAGAACACATTCATAGGGGTCAATGTTAAAATTATTTTGCATTAAGGTGCGGTAATTGACCTGGGGTGTGTTTGGATCAGTTTCACCCAATAGGAGTCTGACTTTGGGTAGCATCTCACCTCGCACCCGGTTAGCAAGAAACCCATAATAACGCACCATACGAAAGCCAACATCAGGAATGTGTTGAATAAATCGAGCAATAAACTCTTCCGCGGTTAATTTAAATTGCTTGTAGGTTTTAGAGACGTGATCAAGATAATTAAAACTGAGGCTGCTCCCATCAAAGTTTTTAATTTTTGACTCAGCAATAGGAGGACGTTTGGTGTATCGACCTAAGTATTTAACGTTTTGTTTGTGATTCTTTGAGGGCTTTGCGCAATGTACTACCCATCGTTTTTGGTAAAGCTGATCAAGCAGTTGATTAAAGTTGAAAGTGTGGTTCAGTGTAGAGGCTAACTGATTTGGCAGAATAAGCCCTTTGTCCTGGTGGTGGTTTCTAAAAAGGTTAATGACCTCATAACGCCACATGGACATTAGTGTAGGTTGATGGAAGTAGAGGCTTTTCCATTGTGTTAACTCTTTGTTGATACCACCCAGAGTGATTGACGCATGAAGATGCACATTGCGCTTTAGATCTCTGCCAAAGGTGTGAAGCGCGATAAATACACCGGGTTTAACCCTCTTGTTTTTAGCAAGCTTGAGTAACACCTTTACTGCTAATGGTGGGAGTAAATTAAGAAGCTCTCTGTTTGTCCAAAAGCAGTCCCAAAGAGTAGAGGGCATGGTGAATGTGATGTGTTGCCATGCAGTGTTGGGTAAGATTGCCATTTGTTGTTGTATCCATACTTCTGTGGCTTTTTTACCACACGATGAACAGCTTTTAGCTTTGCAGGTATGGCGGATGTATTTGACGTGTGAACAGTTTGGATTACTGCAATGATACTCTTTATGGCCACGCATAGGATGTTTGCAGCTAAGCAGCTTAACAATGCCAATGACAATAGCTTCTCTGATTTTATCTTTGTACTTGGTGTGAAAGTTCCACCAGTTCTGATTGGTTACCAAGATTTGTTTGATACTAAAGCGTTTCATTATTCTTAGAGTAAAATGAGAAGCGCGTATAGTAGGTGAGTTATTGCTCAGCTACCTGAAGCAATTTCTATAGCAGGTGTGTTATTTTTATTCGTTATTATTCCATGGGCAGGTTTGACTAGTTTGAGACTTAATAATACTCGTGGCTTTGTAAAGACTAAACTCTTAGAGGCTTAGAAAGTTGCCGGCGAAGCCGGCCTGACTTGTCATTAGCTTAACTTCAGTAAAAATTACGGAATAACTAAAGCATAGCATAGGTTAGACTTAGCTTCTGTAAAAAGTAGGGGGTGCTGATTGATGGAGCTTTATAATGAAAATACGCATATTATTGATTATAAAAGCTGGGGGATAAAATCCCCAGTTAAGCTAGTGCGCCATCCTTTCTGTAAATTCCATTGACTTGCTGAAAATAAGCAGGCGACTCAGTCAGATTAGAAATTCCTTTTAAGGTAAACTTAACCAAAAAAGAGGAATGACAATGAGCTGCTATAAAAATGAGAACTTAATCGAAGAAGCCATACATGTTTTAGCGATGGAGGGGTTTGAAGCTTTACCTAAGCTTGTCTCCAGGTTGATGAATGAGGCTATGTTAATAGAAAGGGAGCGCCATTTAAATGCCAGTCCTTATGAGCGAACTGGCGATAGAAACGGATATGCGAACGGCTTTAAACCAAGGTTAATTAACACAGGTCAAGGTCAGCTTGAGCTACAGATACCGCAGGTTAGAGACTCCAATGAAGCCTTCTATCCATCAGTCTTAGAGCGAGGTGTACGCTCTGATAGAGCACTTAAGCTGGCTGTCGCTGAAATGTATGTGCATGGGGTTTCCACGCGCAAAGTTGAAAAGGTGCTAAAGCAACTCTGTGGAACAGATATTTCAAGCACAGAGGTAAGCCGTTGCGCTAAATTGTTGGATGAAGATTTAAAGAAATGGCGAAATAAGCCGTTAGGAAAGATAAAATATCTTTGGCTAGATGCACGTTATGAGAAGGTGCGCACTAGCGGCACAGTACAAGACTGTGCGGTATTGATAGCCTATGGCTTTGATGAATCAACCGGCAAGAGAACAGTGCTAGGTGTTTCTGTTGCGTTATCAGAGGCTGAGGTACATTGGCGTGATTTTCTTCAGCAGTTGGTTGAGCGAGGTATACATGGTATTGAGTTGATTACTAGCGACGCTCATACTGGCCTAAAAGCCGCTAGAAGAGCTGTGTTCCCCAGTGTTCCTTGGCAACGCTGCCAATTTCATTTGCAGCAAAATGCTCAGGCTCACATACCAAAGCGCTCAATGAAGGAACCAGTAGCTGAGGAGATTACAGCTATATTTAATGCCTCAAACATTCATGAGTCGGAAAGACTATTGGCTATGGCGGTAGATAAATATCAGCAAACAGCACCAGAGCTTTCTTCTTGGTTGGAAGTGAATATACCGGAGGGCTTAGTAGTGATGAACTTTGACAGGCCGCATCAAAAAAGATTAAGAACCAGTAACATAGCTGAGCGCGTAAACAGAGAGGTAAAAAGAAGGACGCATACAGTTGGAATTTTCCCTAATACTGAATCGTGCCTAAGGCTCGTATCAGCTGTTTTAGTGGAAATTGATGACCAGTGGAGCGGATCACCTAGATACTTAAGTTGAAGTGAATAATAAGGCTTCATAGGGTTTTAGGATAGATCATTCTTGTTCTTATTAACGAGATATAATTGCTATTACCTAAAAGTTAATAATTTATTTTGAGAGGAGAAAAATTTGAGGTATAAATAATTTTTTAGATTGATTAGCATAATTAATTTAAGATATTATGCGATGAGACAGGTACAATAGAGTGCCATTTAGAATTTTAAAGGTTTTTCTAAGTACTGAAGTTGGTTTTTACAGACAAAATAACGCTCTATCCCAGTTAAGTGTCAACCTGCCACAATAGAGCAAGTGGTTTTGTGCCAAAAAGTTTTAATAGGTATTCTTGATGTACAAGAGTTACGCCTGGTTGACTCTAAGAGGGTTAATTATTACCAGGGGGAAAGTTTGTCACAAGCTGTTATCTATCAACGTTATCAAAGTGAGAAAAGTCATCGTATAGGTGAATGCGTGAGCGTTTTGGTTGATGTTGGCAGACAGTTGTTGTTGGGTTTGACGCGGATGCAGTTAGATTTAAGTGGCACACAATTTTCCCGTGAGTTTGCTTTGCAATCTGCGTTTGATTTTCTAAATCGCGTTGCTCCAGACCTTGTGAAAGAAGCAGTAGTAGTTCCCCACTTTACTGAGTTGTCTCCTAACGAGCGTATGATATTTACTCCCGCGCTACAGTTTGGTGAAGTTGAGCTGCATTGGATTGGTCAACACTTTGAGATTATTCGCAGAGGTAAAGTTGATAAAGAAATTGTTGGTATGAAAGTAAAAATGCGTATCCCTGCAACAGGGTTGTGGGCTTGGGTAATCGTTGGCAAACAAGGTGAAATTATCACTTTTGAGCGAGATGTTAGTTGGAATTTTGATCACGGTATCCGGGAAACACCAATGTGGTTGCATGATCAGTGGCTCGTCGAACATATGGATACTCTAGGATAGTTTCCTTTGCGCCCTTTCTTTAAGTTGCTGTCTTCTGATCTTCATAAGTTGTTTTAATTTAAAGGCGCGATAAGCGGGGTGAATCATACGACAACGAGTTCTAGGCAACAGCATAGTTAATAAAAAGGAAATAGCTAATACAACAACTAAAACGATAAATGCTATTTGAAAATCATGCGTGGTATAGATAGGGGCATGGTGGATATCTCTAGCTCCATTCCAGTGTTTTACTAAAAAATAACCAATCACGGGTTGGAAAATGGCTGCACCCATAGTGACTAAGAAGTTAGTTGAGGCAGCAGAGAGCCCTGTTGAACCCGGCGGGCTAATTTCTTTAGCTAATGCAACTGAGAACTACCCAAAATTGTTATCTCCCTACCTGAACTGAATTCGATAATTCTTTTTGTTCTTCTTGAGAAACACTATTTTCTTTAAAAAATTGCTCTACTAAGTGATATGTTAGAAGTTTTCTAATACCCTTCGCAATAAAGTGTCGTGTCACCTTGCCCTTACCATCTCCTAATTTAGCTAGCATAATTGCGTAATCGTCATAAGCTTTTTCCTTACCTATCTCATACAAATATGAGGCCACATAAAAACATACAGCCAGTAGATTTTGTATCCCTTTAAAATTTTTTATCTGCATATTTTCCCAGCCTAGTCCTTCCTTGAGAAATTTAAAAACATATTCAATTTTCGCACGAGATAGATAGGCTATGTATACCTCATACGCCTCATCAAAAGTCGTTACTTTTTTATTAGTTAATAGCAGCATGTCATTCTTAAAAATTCTCCTACCATCTCTGCCTGTAATTTGGATTTTAATTGCATTGAAGTTCTCAAACTCTCCAAAATAAATAGTTATTTTTCCGTCTTGTACGCAATTCTTTCCAACTGTTAACTTTTGGAATTGCTTTTCGCCTTGAGCATCAAAATCAGCGTTAATCAGCTTAAGCTTTTTACCATCATCACCTCTACCTTCTATTGTTCTTGTTATTTTTGAGCGAATAATAAAGTCTTGATCTAGGTTTGTATCAATTAGTGAGAGATAGTCATTATCATCAAACTCTCTATCTAGAATATGGGTAATGGTTGCATCTTCATTCTTTGATTTTAGGCAGATTCCTATTTTTTCTATTTCACGAATAGACAGCAGCTTTTTATTAAAGTAATCACCAGATTCATAAAGACTCTTGGCCTCTTTATCTCCCTCAAATGGCTTTCCAGCCTCTATTTTCTTAATATGCTCAGCTTTTAAAAACTTAGGGTCTTTATTGCTGTAGCTTACATGCGATAGTAGATGCACAGCCTTATCACCAGGTACTAATGCAACTGCGTTATGCGTGCTGTAACCATTGATAATATCCCCGTCCAGACTCCTTACTTTACCTAGATTTTCAGTTTGCTTGCTATGTGGCTTTCTAATATCAGAAGGATCATGAAGAACATCAATTTTACTGGCGTGTGAAAGTTTTTCACAGCTCTGTTCTAGCAATACATCATTTGTTTTTATTGGATCTAAATCGGTGCTTTTATTTTCACCGGTAAGTGTACGAATCATCTTTTTATACTCATTGTTATCTTTTGATGAACTGAACAACTTACAACTACCTTCAGTTAATAGCTTTCCTACAATCGTCGATAGATTTTTTTAAAACAACTTTCCCAGTTAATTTTGAAAAAAGAGGGGCAGCGTAATCGGCGAAGTTTAACATTTATACTCATCTCGTTAGTCTTGTTAAAAAGACAAAGCATAGTCATTTTTACACAATATTTCAGCATTATTTTGTTGATTTAAATTTTGGGTAGTTTTCAGAATGCAAAGACCAAAGCTTGTGGCGAAACAAACAGCCCAATAGCAAACAAAATAATATAGACTTCCCATAATGATAAATTAGGTATGTAAATTAAAGCAGCTGTTAATAGCAATGTGGCTAAGCTACCGACAAAAAGTGGTTTGATGCGGCTTTTTAAAAAATCAGAAATAGCGCCAATAACAGCAAAGCCGATAGTTGCTCCCCAGAAAATTAACGAAGTAGCTACCGCAGCATGGGTCGGTGTTAGTCGAAAAGCTCGCTCAATAAATGCAACTCCCCATAGTGAAGCAAAGACAGAAACAGGTAGAAACAGTCCAGCGCCAACAAAACCAATTACCCACATGCGCCAGTACAACAGCATCTTAATTAGCCGCAAGGTAATGCTACGCCAAGTCCCGTAGTGTGATGGAAACTTAGCAGCCCAGCGCGGCTTGTCGCGCAAGAAAATCAACA
>CBDALO010000049.1:0-37624 GCA_965196985.1 Gammaproteobacteria bacterium
TTACAGGCAGAGATGGTAGGAGAATTTTTAAGAATGACATGCTGCTATTAACTAATAAAAAAGTAACGACTTTTGATGAGGCGTATGAGGTATACATAGCCTATCTATCTCGTGCGAAAATTGAATATGTTTTTAAATTTCTCAAGGAAGGACTAGGCTGGGAAAATATGCAGATAAAAAATTTTAAAGGGATACAAAATCTACTGGCTGTATGTTTTTATGTGGCCTCATATTTGTATGAGATAGGTAAGGAAAAAGCTTATGACGATTACGCAATTATGCTAGCTAAATTAGGAGATGGTAAGGGCAAGGTGACACGACACTTTATTGCGAAGGGTATTAGAAAACTTCTAACGTATCACTTAGTAGAGCAATTTTTTAAAGAAAATAGTGTTTCTCAAGAAGAACAAAAAGAATTATCGAATTCAGTTCAGGTAGGGAGATAACAATTTTGGGTAGTTCTCAGTATCTTAAATACGATACGCGAGTCATTATTAACATTATTAATAGGTGCAGCATGGCATTAAGCCACAAAAAACTGTTAAAAAAACGTCAAAAGAAACAAAAAAAGAAAATTAAGAAGAAACACAGTGTTATAAGGGTTAATAGTTTACCAGCAGACTACAGTTATCCTGAACCTGAATATCTTTCACCTGAGGAACGCCATGCGATAGACGAGGGCTCTATGATTGTCCTTCACGATGGCGACACGGTTAGGTTGGGGGATCATATAGTAATCAATCAATCGTATATTGATCCGGATACTAAGGAAGATTTACAAGGCTATTGTGGACGTATTGTTGAGTTTAAACCCGAACTTCGCCGTATTACTGTTGAGTGGGATGCTGAGACGCAGCAGCGTTTTCCTGAGAGAACACGCCAGTGGTGTGAGGATTATGCGGAAGATTCGGTTCTGTCGCAAATTAATGGTTATTTGATATAATACCGACCAAATTTAGCATTGAATAATAATGGAGTTATTATGGCGATTAGTTTTAAAGGAAGACATTTCCCCAAAGAGATTATTTTAACAGCAGTACGCTGGAAGCTTGCGTACCCATTAAGTTACCGAAATATTGAAGAGCTCATGGAAGAACGTGGTGTTAGCGTTGATCACTCTACAGTACAAAAATGGGTGGTTCGCTATGCGCCCCAGCTTGAGCAAGATAGAGCGTTATTTTGTCTGTAAAAACCAACTTCAGTACTTAGAAAAACCTTTAAAATTCTAAATGGCACTCTATTGTACCTGTCTCATCGCATAATATCTTAAATTAATTATGCTAATCAATCTAAAAAATTATTTATACCTCAAATTTTTCTCCTCTCAAAATAAATTATTAACTTTTAGGTAATAGCAATTATATCTCGTTAATAAGAACAAGAATGATCTATCCTAAAACCCTATGAAGCCTTATTATTCACTTCAACTTAAGTATCTAGGTGATCCGCTCCACTGGTCATCAATTTCCACTAAAACAGCTGATACGAGCCTTAGGCACGATTCAGTATTAGGGAAAATTCCAACTGTATGCGTCCTTCTTTTTACCTCTCTGTTTACGCGCTCAGCTATGTTACTGGTTCTTAATCTTTTTTGATGCGGCCTGTCAAAGTTCATCACTACTAAGCCCTCCGGTATATTCACTTCCAACCAAGAAGAAAGCTCTGGTGCTGTTTGCTGATATTTATCTACCGCCATAGCCAATAGTCTTTCCGACTCATGAATGTTTGAGGCATTAAATATAGCTGTAATCTCCTCAGCTACTGGTTCCTTCATTGAGCGCTTTGGTATGTGAGCCTGAGCATTTTGCTGCAAATGAAATTGGCAGCGTTGCCAAGGAACACTGGGGAACACAGCTCTTCTAGCGGCTTTTAGGCCAGTATGAGCGTCGCTAGTAATCAACTCAATACCATGTATACCTCGCTCAACCAACTGCTGAAGAAAATCACGCCAATGTACCTCAGCCTCTGATAACGCAACAGAAACACCTAGCACTGTTCTCTTGCCGGTTGATTCATCAAAGCCATAGGCTATCAATACCGCACAGTCTTGTACTGTGCCGCTAGTGCGCACCTTCTCATAACGTGCATCTAGCCAAAGATATTTTATCTTTCCTAACGGCTTATTTCGCCATTTCTTTAAATCTTCATCCAACAATTTAGCGCAACGGCTTACCTCTGTGCTTGAAATATCTGTTCCACAGAGTTGCTTTAGCACCTTTTCAACTTTGCGCGTGGAAACCCCATGCACATACATTTCAGCGACAGCCAGCTTAAGTGCTCTATCAGAGCGTACACCTCGCTCTAAGACTGATGGATAGAAGGCTTCATTGGAGTCTCTAACCTGCGGTATCTGTAGCTCAAGCTGACCTTGACCTGTGTTAATTAACCTTGGTTTAAAGCCGTTCGCATATCCGTTTCTATCGCCAGTTCGCTCATAAGGACTGGCATTTAAATGGCGCTCCCTTTCTATTAACATAGCCTCATTCATCAACCTGGAGACAAGCTTAGGTAAAGCTTCAAACCCCTCCATCGCTAAAACATGTATGGCTTCTTCGATTAAGTTCTCATTTTTATAGCAGCTCATTGTCATTCCTCTTTTTTGGTTAAGTTTACCTTAAAAGGAATTTCTAATCTGACTGAGTCGCCTGCTTATTTTCAGCAAGTCAATGGAATTTACAGAAAGGATGGCGCACTAGCTTGAGCAAGAGTTTCGTAAAAGCAAGCGCAAACTTACTGATAGTTGGAAGATGGATGAGACTTATATTAAGGTCAATGGCAAGCAAGTTTATCTTTATCGTGCAGTTGATAAGTACGGTAACACCGTTGATTTTATGCTGTCAGAGAAGCGTGATCGTAAGGCAGTGCTAGCTTTTTTTAATAAAGCGATTGGATCAAGCGGGTTACCCAAAAAGGTTAACATTGATAAAAGTGGTGCAAATACAGCAGCGTTGGAAAGACTCAATACCTTATTATTTTTATCTGGATTCTGGTTTGCGATGGTCGAGGTTAGGCGCATTAAATACCTCAATAATCTGGTCGAACAAGACCATCGATCGATAAAGCGTATCACGAAATATACACTGGGTTTTAAAAAGTTCAATTCAGCTAAGGCAACAATAGCTGGTATTGAGTTATGCCATATGCTAAAAAAAGGGCAGATGCGAGGCAATAGCATGATGCCAGCCTGGCAGCAGTTCTACACGCTCGCAGACTAGTTGCGCCCAAAAATAGGCTACCTCATCTAGGTGTAAATTTTTCGACAGAACCAAATAATCTCTTTGGGGAAATGTCTTCCTTTAAAACTAATCGCCATAATAACTCCATTATTATTCAATGCTAAATTTGGTCGGTATTATATCAAATAACCATTAATTTGCGACAGAACCAATATGCCTGCTATGCCTGATGCAAGGCCTAGGCAGAAAGTAGTAGCTATAGCATAGTAGTTTCAGATTCCATGAGGCACAGTTAATTGTTAAAGAGCAAGCAATGACGTTCGACTAAAATGAACAAAACCGTATCACACTGCAAACATAATCAGAATAAATCTATCTTTATAAAAAAGAATTTCAACTTGCGAAGCGTGACATGGTCAAAAAAATGAATGACACATGGAAAGAATCCTAAGATGTTTCACTGTCCCGGGTTATGGAGATACCCGAACTATGCGTAAGAAATACCACATAAACAACCATGATTTTATCATATCATATTAACGATGAGCGATAGAGCGTTATTTTGTCTGTAAAAACCAACTTCAGTACTTAGAAAAACCTTTAAAATTCTAAATGGCACTCTATTGTACCTGTCTCATCGCATAATATCTTAAATTAATTATGCTAATCAATCTAAAAAATTATTTATACCTCAAATTTTTCTCCTCTCAAAATAAATTATTAACTTTTAGGTAATAGCAATTATATCTCGTTAATAAGAACAAGAATGATCTATCCTAAAACCCTATGAAGCCTTATTATTCACTTCAACTTAAGTATCTATGTGATCCGCTCCACTGGTCATCAATTTCCACTAAAACAGCTGATACGAGCCTTAGGCACGATTCAGTATTAGGGAAAATTCCAACTGTATGCGTCCTTCTTTTTACCTCTCTGTTTACGCGCTCAGCTATGTTACTGGTTCTTAATCTTTTTTGATGCGGCCTGTCAAAGTTCATCACTACTAAGCCCTCCGGTATATTCACTTCCAACCAAGAAGAAAGCTCTGGTGCTGTTTGCTGATATTTATCTACCGCCATAGCCAATAGTCTTTCCGACTCATGAATGTTTGAGGCATTAAATATAGCTGTAATCTCCTCAGCTACTGGTTCCTTCATTGAGCGCTTTGGTATGTGAGCCTGAGCATTTTGCTGCAAATGAAATTGGCAGCGTTGCCAAGGAACACTGGGGAACACAGCTCTTCTAGCGGCTTTTAGGCCAGTATGAGCGTCGCTAGTAATCAACTCAATACCATGTATACCTCGCTCAACCAACTGCTGAAGAAAATCACGCCAATGTACCTCAGCCTCTGATAACGCAACAGAAACACCTAGCACTGTTCTCTTGCCGGTTGATTCATCAAAGCCATAGGCTATCAATACCGCACAGTCTTGTACTGTGCCGCTAGTGCGCACCTTCTCATAACGTGCATCTAGCCAAAGATATTTTATCTTTCCTAACGGCTTATTTCGCCATTTCTTTAAATCTTCATCCAACAATTTAGCGCAACGGCTTACCTCTGTGCTTGAAATATCTGTTCCACAGAGTTGCTTTAGCACCTTTTCAACTTTGCGCGTGGAAACCCCATGCACATACATTTCAGCGACAGCCAGCTTAAGTGCTCTATCAGAGCGTACACCTCGCTCTAAGACTGATGGATAGAAGGCTTCATTGGAGTCTCTAACCTGCGGTATCTGTAACTCAAGCTGACCTTGACCTGTGTTAATTAACCTTGGTTTAAAGCCGTTCGCATATCCGTTTCTATCGCCAGTTCGCTCATAAGGACTGGCATTTAAATGGCGCTCCCTTTCTATTAACATAGCCTCATTCATCAACCTGGAGACAAGCTTAGGTAAAGCTTCAAACCCCTCCATCGCTAAAACATGTATGGCTTCTTCGATTAAGTTCTCATTTTTATAGCAGCTCATTGTCATTCCTCTTTTTTGGTTAAGTTTACCTTAAAAGGAATTTCTAATCTGACTGAGTCGCCTGCTTATTTTCAGCAAGTCAATGGAATTTACAGAAAGGATGGCGCACTAGCGAAATAATGATCTTGACGCCTTATATAACATGGTAGTAATGGATATACAAGCTAGTGGCTATCGGGAAGACAGAGCTAGTCGATACTATGACAGCATTATTGCTGTAGCTAATGGTAATAACGGTATGATAAGTCATGACCAGCTGAGATGGTTATCAAACCAAAGTCAAAGTTTTCAAAGTATGATGAACTCTATAGCAGGAGCGCAAAGTAACAGCATCAATCAAGAGGGCCTTAAAAAATTACATGATGATCCTAGTAAAGACTCATTTTATAATGATGTAGATGTTTTATCTATATTTAATAAACGTGGCGTTGTGGGTCTTAGCCACGCTAATTCTTTATACGATACGGCAATAGCGCTTTACGAGAAAGCGATTGAGCTGGGTGATGCCTGTGCGATGTGTAATCGCGCATATATGCATGAACACGGCCTGGGTGGCTCAAAAGATTACGCGGCGGCAATAGTGCTTTACGAGCAAGCGATTAAGCTGGGTGATGCCACTGCGATGCGTAATCGCGCATATATGCATGAACACGGCCTGGGTGGCTCAAAAGATTACGTGGCGGCAATAGTGCTTTACGAGAAAGCGATTGAGCTGGGTGATGCCTGTGCGATGTGTAATCGCGCATATATGCATCAATACGGCCTGGGTGGCTCAAAAGATTACGCGGCGGCAATAGCACTTTACGAGAAAGCGATTGAGCTGGGTGATGCCTGTGCGATGTGTAATCGCGCATATATGCATCAACACGGCCTGGGTGGCTCAAAAGATTACGTGGCGGCAATAGTGCTTTACGATCGAGCGGTTGTATCGTTCAGCAACTTCCTAGATCGCGAAATAAGCGATCTTCTGAGCACTGGTAGTCAATTCTTTACGCCGAATAACTTAATAAATGCTCTTCTTGATAGAGCGTTATTTTGTCTGTAAAAACCAACTTCAGTACTTAGAAAAACCTTTAAAATTCTAAATGGCACTCTATTGTACCTGTCTCATCGCATAATATCTTAAATTAATTATGCTAATCAATCTAAAAAATTATTTATACCTCAAATTTTTCTCCTCTCAAAATAAATTATTAACTTTTAGGTAATAGCAATTATATCTCGTTAATAAGAACAAGAATGATCTATCCTAAAACCCTATGAAGCCTTATTATTCACTTCAACTTAAGTATCTAGGTGATCCGCTCCACTGGTCATCAATTTCCACTAAAACAGCTGATACGAGCCTTAGGCACGATTCAGTATTAGGGAAAATTCCAACTGTATGCGTCCTTCTTTTTACCTCTCTGTTTACGCGCTCAGCTATGTTACTGGTTCTTAATCTTTTTTGATGCGGCCTGTCAAAGTTCATCACTACTAAGCCCTCCGGTATATTCACTTCCAACCAAGAAGAAAGCTCTGGTGCTGTTTGCTGATATTTATCTACCGCCATAGCCAATAGTCTTTCCGACTCATGAATGTTTGAGGCATTAAATATAGCTGTAATCTCCTCAGCTACTGGTTCCTTCATTGAGCGCTTTGGTATGTGAGCCTGAGCATTTTGCTGCAAATGAAATTGGCAGCGTTGCCAAGGAACACTGGGGAACACAGCTCTTCTAGCGGCTTTTAGGCCAGTATGAGCGTCGCTAGTAATCAACTCAATACCATGTATACCTCGCTCAACCAACTGCTGAAGAAAATCACGCCAATGTACCTCAGCCTCTGATAACGCAACAGAAACACCTAGCACTGTTCTCTTGCCGGTTGATTCATCAAAGCCATAGGCTATCAATACCGCACAGTCTTGTACTGTGCCGCTAGTGCGCACCTTCTCATAACGTGCATCTAGCCAAAGATATTTTATCTTTCCTAACGGCTTATTTCGCCATTTCTTTAAATCTTCATCCAACAATTTAGCGCAACGGCTTACCTCTGTGCTTGAAATATCTGTTCCACAGAGTTGCTTTAGCACCTTTTCAACTTTGCGCGTGGAAACCCCATGCACATACATTTCAGCGACAGCCAGCTTAAGTGCTCTATCAGAGCGTACACCTCGCTCTAAGACTGATGGATAGAAGGCTTCATTGGAGTCTCTAACCTGCGGTATCTGTAGCTCAAGCTGACCTTGACCTGTGTTAATTAACCTTGGTTTAAAGCCGTTCGCATATCCGTTTCTATCGCCAGTTCGCTCATAAGGACTGGCATTTAAATGGCGCTCCCTTTCTATTAACATAGCCTCATTCATCAACCTGGAGACAAGCTTAGGTAAAGCTTCAAACCCCTCCATCGCTAAAACATGTATGGCTTCTTCGATTAAGTTCTCATTTTTATAGCAGCTCATTGTCATTCCTCTTTTTTGGTTAAGTTTACCTTAAAAGGAATTTCTAATCTGACTGAGTCGCCTGCTTATTTTCAGCAAGTCAATGGAATTTACAGAAAGGATGGCGCACTAGCCTCTTCTTCCACGATTGAAAACTGGAGAAACGGTTTCTACTTCTATTTATCAGTGGTTAATAAGGCATAAAAAAGAGTTACTGAAACAGATTTTAGTTGGCGAGGATGATGATACAGCAAAGTATAAAGTAATTCATTCTGCACTTACTGATCAGGACCATGTTTTATATAAAATATTTTACAAAAAGACTGGGTTTACACCTGTGAGCGTGGATAAGCCAAAATCAAATTTAGGACAGCTTAGAATAAAACATGATGAGCTTGCTACAAATCTTAACCTTCCTGTATATGACGCAGGTAAATTTATGTCTAACAGTTCAGCGTCTTTTTTTACAAATGCTTCTACTGCTAAAGTTGATACCTGTTGCGAACCAAGAGATGCTGTAGATGATTGTGAAGGATATGGGTCGGTTTTTAATAGTATTACAGATGCAGGATTGTAAGAGCCTACCTGGAAAAGAGAAGGCTCTCTTGGGTTTTATTATATAGTTCCGGTGAGTTGGTGTGACAGCCTTTTAACTTAAAACTACTCTAGTTGCTTCTAAAATCCAAGCAACTGGAGAGCCAACGCGCGAGGCAGGAAAGCCGAGGGTTCTGTCGCAAATTAATGGTTATTTGATATAATACCGACCAAATTTAGCATTGAATAATAATGGAGTTATTATGGCGTGTTAGACGACAATTAGCTCTGCGAAGTACGCCAACTAGCTTTGCAAGAAGTAGGTAATATACGCGCCATAATAACTCACTGAGGATGATCAGGTTATGGCTGGAAAGCACATTACTAAACAACAAGCGGAGCTATACATGAAATATCGAAATAAAGGCCTAACTCAAGAGGCCTGTGCAGCTAAAGTTGGCATGAGTTCTCGCAGTGGCCACACCATCGAGGTTGGTAAACACCACACCCAGCAGCCAAAGAGGCCGCGTGATTATAAGACCCGTGTCAGCCCTATTGACGCTGTTTGGGAGGATGATTTAGAGCCGATGCTGAGAAACAACCCAGATCTACAACCTCAAACACTTTTTATCTATTTGCAACGCCAGTATCAGGATAGCTCTGGAAACCCGCTCTATAATGAATCAATTCTGCGAACACTACAAAGGCGGGTGTCCCTTTGGAAAGCTCAGCATGGCAAAAGTAAGGAAGTGAAGTTTCCGCAGGTTCATGAGCCAGGTAGGCAGTCACTGTCTGATTTTACTCATATGGATCGTTCTGAGATTCTTATAAAAGGCAAGCCCTTTAAGCACATGTTGTACCACTTTAGATTAGTCTACAGCAAATGGAGTTACATCAAGGTCATTCAATCAGGTGAAAGTTTTCAGGCTTTATCGGAAGGTTTGCAAGAGGCGTTGTTGGCCATTGGTGGGTCGACCCATGAGCATCGAACAGATAGCTTAGCTGCGGCATTTAAAAATCTATCCTCGGATGCTATTGCTGATTTGACGCAGCGTTATGAGGATCTGTGTGCTCATTATAATATGACGCCAACTAGAAATAATAAGGGGCGCAGCCATGAGAATGGCTCAGTTGAGTCAGCACATGGGCACTTTAAAAACCGCGTAGCTCAAGAATTGATCCTTCGTGGCAGCAATAACTTTAATTCAGTTGCGGAATATGAGGAATGGCTTCAGGGAATTATGCTCAATAGTAATAAGCGTAATAGCAAAAACCTACAGATGGAGAAAGACGCTTTGCAACCGTTGCCAGAAAATAAAGCAATGGATTATGATTTGGCGTCAACTAAAGTTTCTGGTCTATCAATTATTATCATTAAAGGTATCACTTACAGCGTACCTAGCCAATTAGTTGGGCATACCATTACGCTTCATATCTATCAACACCTCATTAAGGGATACCTAGGCAGTAATCTTGTGCTCGAACTAGAAAGAAAGTATCGGAATAAAGTAAATACGCGCTACTCAATTAATTATCGGCATATTATTCATGCATTAATTAAAAAGCCTAATGCCTTTCGTTTTTGCCAGTACCGTGATGAGATTCTTCCAACGGAAACCTATCAGGCTATCTGGGAGCATTTAGATGCTACTGAAGATCATAAGGTATCGCCTAAGCTGATGCTACGGTTATTAAAACTAGCCGCTGACTATCACTGTGAATATCAGCTAGGTGTCTATGTTTCTAGGCTAATTGAGTTAAACATGCCCTTTGATATTAATGCTATTGAGAAAAAGTTTAATTCAGGCCATCAAAAATTACCGAACATTCATTGCCAACAACATTTGTTAACTGATTATGATGAATGTATCCCTACTAACAACAACCAACTTGGAGAAAAAACTTATGGAACAGTATGAAGCGGTATTACCATTACAATTGAAAGATCTCAAGCTTTCAACATTTAAAATGAACTGGGAAGACTTGGGGCTAACCGCAAAAGAAGAGGGCTGGACATACAGTCAATATCTTTCTAGGCTATGCGATATGGAAATACAAAAACGACAAACGACAAGATTAGCCAGAAGAATTAGTGAATCGGGTTTGCCTAAAGGTAAAACACTGAGCTCCTTTAAATTTGATGCTAATGAGTCGATTAACCCCGCACAAATTAACGCCTTGGCTGAAAGTGATACCTGGATCAAGGATGGGAACAACCTAATCATCTTTGGGCCAAGTGGTGTTGGCAAAACGCACCTAGCAGCAGCTATTGCTTACCGGCAAATTGAGCGAGGTAGTCGAGTTAAGTGTCAGCAGACCTCCCATCTAGTCCAAACCTTGCAGCAAGCTAAACAGCAATATCGATTAAAAGAGTTGCTCGCTAAACTCGATAAAATACCGCTACTCATTTTAGATGACATTGGTTACGTTAAAAAAGATGAGCATGAAACAAGTGTTCTTTTTGAGCTCATATGTCAGCGCTATGAAACTGGCAGCCTTATTATCACAGCTAATCAACCTTTTAGTAAATGGGATAGTATCTTTCCTGAGAATAGTATGGCTGTAGCTGCTATTGATAGACTAGTACATCATGCTACAGTAATTAATATTACTGGAAAAAGCTATCGCACTAAAGAACATGACAAGAATAAGAAAAAATAATTTTTTGCCCTAAATCTGCAATCCTAGTTGGCGCTTACCGCAAAGCTAGTTGACATCTAACAATAATCTGTTAATTTTTATCCTTTATTATATTCGAATATCTACTTTAGAAAATAATTTTATATATTAAACCACATGCCTAGTTATCACTTAAGAAGTTCGCGCAACGATGAAGCAATAAGCACATTACGCAAGCAAATATTATTACAACAGATTACCGATGAACAGATAGTTAGCCACTTTCAAAATAATTCACTTGAAGCAAGTTTGTTTTTACAAGAAAGCGTGTATGTTTTTGTGCACAGGATGAAAAAAACTCCCAGTCTTGATCAAGCCCTCATCATACTAATAAATAACAAACATTTCCTAGTGAAGGAGAAGGACACACCACATTTATGGCTTGATGAAAAAGAAAGGTGGACTTTTTTAACCTCTCTCGCAAAATATGGTAACGGTCAAATCATTAACATTGCATTGCAAAAATTAGACACCGCCTTTGGCGGCAAGAACACTGACGGCTTTCGCGCGTTTCTGACTCAACCGAATAAAGATCAGTTCTCCCCCTTGAATACTGCTTCGAAAGAAGGTCACCTCAAGTCAGGCCGGCTTCGCCGGCAACTTTCTAAGCCTCTAAGAGTTTAGTCTTTACAAAGCCACGAGTATTATTAAGTCTCAAACTAGTCAAACCTGCCCATGGAATAATAACGAATAAAAATAACACACCTGCTATAGAAATTGCTTCAGGTAGCTGAGCAATAACTCACCTACTATACGCGCTTCTCATTTTACTCTAAGAATAATGAAACGCTTTAGTATCAAACAAATCTTGGTAACCAATCAGAACTGGTGGAACTTTCACACCAAGTACAAAGATAAAATCAGAGAAGCTATTGTCATTGGCATTGTTAAGCTGCTTAGCTGCAAACATCCTATGCGTGGCCATAAAGAGTATCATTGCAGTAATCAAAACTGTTCACACGTCAAATACATCCGCCATACCTGCAAAGCTAAAAGCTGTTCATCGTGTGGTAAAAAAGCCACAGAAGTATGGATACAACAACAAATGGCAATCTTACCCAACACTGCATGGCAACACATCACATTCACCATGCCCTCTACTCTTTGGGACTGCTTTTGGACAAACAGAGAGCTTCTTAATTTACTCCCACCATTAGCAGCAAAGGTGTTACTCAAGCTTGCTAAAAACAAGAGGGTTAAACCCGGTGTATTTATCGCGCTTCACACCTTTGGCAGAGATCTAAAGCGCAATGTGCATCTTCATGCGTCAATCACTCTGGGTGGTATCAACAAAGAGTTAACACAATGGAAAAGCCTCTACTTCCATCAACCTACACTAATGTCCATGTGGCGTTATGAGGTCATTAACCTTTTTAGAAACCACCACCAGGACAAAGGGCTTATTCTGCCAAATCAGTTAGCCTCTACACTGAACCACACTTTCAACTTTAATCAACTGCTTGATCAGCTTTACCAAAAACGATGGGTAGTACATTGCGCAAAGCCCTCAAAGAATCACAAACAAAACGTTAAATACTTAGGTCGATACACCAAACGTCCTCCTATTGCTGAGTCAAAAATTAAAAACTTTGATGGGAGCAGCCTCAGTTTTAATTATCTTGATCACGTCTCTAAAACCTACAAGCAATTTAAATTAACCGCGGAAGAGTTTATTGCTCGATTTATTCAACACATTCCTGATGTTGGCTTTCGTATGGTGCGTTATTATGGGTTTCTTGCTAACCGGGTGCGAGGTGAGATGCTACCCAAAGTCAGACTCCTATTAGGTGAAACTGATCCAAACACACCCCAGGTCAATTACCGCACCTTAATGCAAAATAATTTTAACATTGACCCCTATGAATGTGTTCTATGCGGTAGCCAAATGTTTTTAGCTAACTGCTGGTATAGACAACCTAACCGTTACAAATTGCTATCAAAGCATCGTGAACTCGCCTTACTGAAAAAAATCTAATAACTTCCTAGGGGGGTAGTCCGTCCAAAACAACAAATAACAGCTAGTTTTGGCTATTGTTTGTCATAACTAACCCTGCCCCACCACTAAATCGATTTTATAAAAAATACCTGTGCTAAAATTACTCATTTTAATTGGTGGTATTTTTACCAATTGACACATTGAAATTCCTTAATATCAAGGTGGTGAAAGACTTAATCGCGGCGGCCGACACCGCCTTTGGCGGCAAGAACACTGACGGCTTTCGCGCGTTTCTGACTCATAAAGATAAAGATCAGTTCTCCCCCTTGAATACTGCTTCGAAAGAAGGTCACCTCAAGGTGGTGAAAGACTTAATCGCGGCGGCCGACACCGCCTTTGGCGGCAAGAACACTGACGGCTTTCGCGCGTTTCTGACTCAACCGAATAAAGATCAGTTCTCCCCCTTGAATTCTGCTGCTTGTGCGGGTCACCTCGAGGTGGTGAAAGACTTAATCGCGGCGGCCGACACCGCCTTTGGCGGCAAGAACACTGACGGCTTTCGCGCGTTTCTGACTCATAAAGATAAAGAGGGTGCTGCCTTTATATAATGTAGAAAATATAGCATAATATACACTTTAACTTGATTACGGATGGTGTTTGGATGTTAGCTAGAATTCTCTCTGATGAAAATAATGAATTAACTATTGAGCTCAAGCTTCCACTAAAAGGATCCATGCTTGAATGTGAGGATGCAATTCTTGACGGCCTTAATGAGGTTGGAACATTAGCCACTGAAAAAGCTTTAAGTAAGTTTGATGCAGATGGCTCTCCTATCCATGTTGGAAAAATAAAGCTAACAGCACGAAGTAGAGATGAAGCAAATTACCAAACGCCTTATGGAGTTGCTCGAGTTAAGCGTTATGTTTATCAAACCTCTAAAGGCGGGAAGATCTTTTGTCCTTTAGAAGATAAGGCTAGAATTATCCAAGGATCAACACCGCGATTTGCAAAAATAATCTCACATAAATACTCAAACTTACCTGCTCCTAGTGTTATTGATGATCTCAAGGTCAATCATAACCGTAAAATCTCACATTCATACTTGCAACGGGCAACTGATTTTGTTGGCGGTATTGCACAAGCCAAAGAGGCTGAGTGGGAATATGAAGAGCCAAAGCTTGATGCAGGCATTGAGATGCTAAGTATTAGCTTAGATGGTGCATATGTTCTCACCGTTGATGATGGTTATAGAGAGAGCATGGTTGGAACTATTTCCATGTATGATAAGCATGGTGCACGCCTGCACACAACCTACGTTGCAGCATCACCAGAATATGGAAAAGATGAATTCTTTAATAGGCTTGAAAAGGAAATAAAGCTGAAAAAGAAATATTACCCTGATGCTAAAACAATTGGCGTTGCTGATGGAGCAAAAAATAATTGGCCATTTCTAAAAAAACATACTGATACGCAAATTTTAGATTTTTGGCATGCAACTGAATATCTCGGCGAAGCATCAAAGGCAGTATTTACCAAAAAATCTGAAAGAGATGAGCGTGATGTTTGGCTCGAAGAGAGATGTCATGACTTAAAGCACAAGAAAGGTGCGGCAGGTAGAATACTTGCTGAGCTTAAAGAGCATCTAAATAAAAAACTGAATAAATCGCTTAGAGAAAAGCTAGAAGGAACAATTACGTATTTTGAAAATAATATTAAAGAAAAGCGAATGTCGTATCATAATTTGATTAAGCAGAATGCACCAATTGGCTCTGGCGTCACTGAAGCAGCATGTAAAACAATTGTTAAACAAAGATTAGGCGGATCAGGAATGCGCTGGAAAGACAAGGGAATGAAAATCGTTTTATGCTTGAGAACACTAGTAAAGACTAAAGGCAGATGGGATCAGTTTTGGGAGAAGGTCAATGATTTTGGCGTGCCAGCAGCAATATAGCCTACATTATATAGAGGCAGCACCCGATAAAGATCAGTTCTCCCCCTTGAATTCTGCTGCTTGTGCGGGTCACCTCGAGGTGGTGAAAGACTTAATCGCGGCGGTCGACACCGCCTTTGGCGGCAAGAACACTGACGGCTTTCGCGCGTTTCTGACTCAACCGAATAAAGATCAGTTCTCCCCCTTGAATTCTGCTGCTTGTGCGGGTCACCTCGAGGTGGTGAAAGACTTAATCGCGGCGGCCGACACCGCCTTTGGCGGCAAGAACACTGACGGCTTTCGCGCGTTTCTGACTCAACCGAATAAAGATCAGTTCTCCCCCTTGAATTCTGCTGCTTGTGCGGGTCACCTCGAGGTGGTGAAAGACTTAATCGCGGCGGCCGACACCGCCTTTGGCGGCAAGAACACTGACGGCTTTCGCGCGTTTCTGACTCAACCGAATAAAGATCAGTTCTCCCCCTTGAATTCTGCTGCTTGTGCGGGTCACCTCGAGGTGGTGAAAGACTTAATCGCGGCGGCCGACACCGCCTTTGGCGGCAAGAACACTGACGGCTTTCGCGCGTTTCTGACTCATAAAGATAAAGATCAGTTCTCGCCCTTGAATACTGCTTCGAAAGAAGGTCACCTCGAGGTGGTGAAAGACTTAATCGCGGCGGCCGACACCGCCTTTGGCGGCAAGAACACTGACGGCTTTCGCGCGTTTCTGACTCAACCGAATAAAGATCAGTTCTCCCCCTTGAATTCTGCTTCGAAAGAAGGTCACCTCGAGGTGGTGAAAGACTTAATCGCGGCGGCCGACACCGCCTTTGGCGGCAAGAACACTGACGGCTTTCGCGCGTTTCTGACTCAACCGAATAAAGATCAGTTCTCCCCCTTGAATACTGCTTCGAAAGAAGGTCACCTCGAGGTGGTGAAAGACTTAATCGCGGCGGCCGACACCGCCTTTGGCGGCAAGAACACTGACGGCTTTCGCGCGTTTCTGACTCAACCGAATAAAGATCAGTTCTCCCCCTTGAATACTGCTTCGAAAGAAGGTCACCTCGAGGTGGTGAAAGACTTAATCGCGGCGGCCGACACCGCCTTTGGCGGCAAGGACAGCTCTCAATTTAATGCTTTTTTAGAACAAATAAATAATCATGGCTTTACTCCATTAAATGCTGCAGCAACTTCAGCTAAGCAAAGAAGAAATACTACTACTTTGTTTTCTAGTATTTGCACCATTCTTTTATCGAAAGGCGCAGATCCAGATAAAAAAAATAAACGTGGTTTTTCTGCACGACAAAACTGGCGAGCCTTTTCATGGCCTGATCAATCTAGGCAACCATTGATAAACAATCAATACACCAATCCTAATAACAGAGTGTTAAAATTAAATAGTGGCGCCCACCAATCAAACAACAGCTCAACTTTTTTCAAGCGTGGTCATACAAACACTAACTATGGAAATAGATGCTCAACAGGTAGGCAAAACTATGTGCGATACACAAAAAATAGTTAAGACCCTATAAGGTTCCTTATGGGGGCTTTCACTTTTCGATCAATTTTTCCTAACAGTGAGCAGATTTAGCTCAATTTAAATTTTGGTTGTGTGTTAGGCTGCCTAGTAATGGATTGGTCAACAGGTTGTGGCTTAAACATGCCGCTTTTACTTGGTTTTGGTTGTACAATGGTGTTGTGTAAATGAGTGTCACTTAGTTTAGATGAGTGTGTTAAGCCGGTTATTGCTTGGCTTGTTGCTCTAATTAACAGAGCCTCTTCAATTGATTTCTTCTCTTGAGAGGTTGATTTTATCTCTTCTTCTTGGGGTTCTGTCGCAAATTAATGGTTATTTGATATAATACCGACCAAATTTAGCATTGAATAATAATGGAGTTATTATGGCGATTAGTTTTAAAGGAAGACATTTCCCCAAAGAGATTATTTTAACAGCAGTACGCTGGAAGCTTGCGTACCCATTAAGTTACCGAAATATTGAAGAGCTCATGGAAGAACGTGGTGTTAGCGTTGATCACTCTACAGTACAAAAATGGGTGGTTCGCTATGCGCCCCAGCTTGAGCAAGAGTTTCGTAAAAGCAAGCGCAAGCTTGCTGATAGTTGGAAGATGGATGAGACTTATATTAAGGGTGAGCTTGCGGCAAGCATGTGTGCATTAAGTCAGCTAGTTACTTTATCCTAAAGGACCGATAGTAAAACTATTTAGAAAGGTCCTATTATGTTTGGCAAAACATTTGATAAAAAAGTCGTTACACCCAAGTCAGCAACACCTTCAACACTAGATAATATTGCTCAATCGCTCAAGTCATGGCGTTCATCATCAAAAGAGCCATGGGAGATTCCAGAAGACCTTTGGGTGAAAATTATTGCGCTCTATCCTGCTTATACAAAAAAGGACATTACTGAACGATTATCAATCAGCTCTAAACGGCTCAACAAAAAAATTAATGAAAAAGAATTATTAGCCAGCAGTACATCAGTTGCCAATTCTGATGATGACCAAGCCGATGAATGTTTTGTTGAAGCGTAAGCGATCCACGGGCGTCCTTGCTTCCGTAGCTAACACGTGCTAGGTGCTATCCGGCGGCACATTCCATGGCAGCAGTGCCTCAATATCTTCTAATGTTTTGCAATGTGGTAGGCGCTCATAAAGATAGGTGAAGTATCGACAGACATTGTGATGATGCAGTTCAGCAGTTAGAGCTAGACTTGCATGCATTGCTAGTGCGTTAGCGCCTGGCATTGTGTCGCAAAATAGAAAGTTCTTCCTTGCAAGCACTAAGAGCTTAATGTCTCTCTCTGTGTGATTGTTATCAATCTCACATCTACCATCATCAAGAAACCGAGTCATGTTTTCCCAATGCTTGATGACATATTCCATTGCCTTGCCAAGATGAGATTGTGGTAGAACCTTTGGATAATACTCCTCTAGCCACTCCTTGTACTCATCCATAATCGGTTTTGATTCTTTCTGCCGAAGCGCAAGGCGTTGCTCAGGCGACATCTCTTCTTCTTTCGCCTTTCTTTCAATCCGGTAGAGTTTTTTATAGACCCGCATAGCATGAGCGGCTAACCCATTCTTTTTGGTCGCCTTGGTGATCTCTTCAAATTTCCTGCGGGCATGAAGGTTGCACGCAATGATCGTAACGCCGGTATTTTCTAATTGGTCGAATATAGGGCTTGCATCAGTATGAAGCTTGCCAGTCCACCCTTGAAACCATTCTACTAGAAACTCACTGTGGTCACTTGGCGTATAGGCAAACAGGATAACCTCACGACCAGGAGCACCACCTCGCATGCAATGAATCAGTGACTTAGTTTGTGGCCGTCGACCAGGCTCTTTTAAGACTTGTAATTTAGTCGCGTCACAACTTGCTATTTCATAATCCAGCAGCTCATCCTTCAATAGATTATAAATCGGCTGTAAAGGTTTAGTCAGCTCAATAAACCAACGTGACATAGTTTGCCTGGATAGATTGACGCCGTATTGTGAGCGTAGTTGTTTTTCTAAATGATAAAAGGGTTGTCTATCCCTGATTTTACTAGACACTAAATGCGCTAGTAATGATTCAGACGCCTCGGCCTTAGGTAGGATATGTAAAGGCTTAGGTGCAACCGTAACACCACCTTGCTCGCAATCACAGCCTAGTTTTTCACGGCGCTCTTCAATCATTTCAAAGACAGCTGGTTTGTAGTTCAGTATTTTTTTAGTCTCAAAACCCATTGGGCATTTTTCTTTACCGCAAGGACAAATACGCTGGTCATCAGGTACTGGAATGATTCTCACCGTCACAGGTAATTCATTCTTGACCTTCTTCTTACGTTTGTGAGAAGAGACAACAACTGCTTCATCATCTTCTTGATCCTCCGGTGTTGAGAGATCACCGAAGAGTGGCAACTGATCTTCTATGTAGCGCTCAGATTTACTACCAAAATGCTGTCGTTGGAGCTTAGCAAATTGTATCTTCAAATGATCATAAGCCTCGGCATACTGTTCAACACGAGCATGTTCTATTTCAAGCTTATGACAAAGCTTTTCATTTATTCCGACTTGTTGATAGAAAAGCTCACTAGGGACTGTTTGCATTGCGTTTCTCATTCAAGTAACTACTGCAAAGTGTACCATGACAGCTAGTGCGCCATCCTTTTTGTAAATTCCATTGACTTGCTGAAAATAAGCAGGCGACTCAGTCAGATTAGAAATTCCTTTTAAGGTAAACTTAACCAAAAAAGAGGAATGACAATGAGCTGCTATAAAAATGAGAACTTAATCGAAGAAGCCATACATGTTTTAGCGATGGAGGGGTTTGAAGCTTTACCTAAGCTTGTCTCCAGGTTGATGAATGAGGCTATGTTAATAGAAAGGGAGCGCCATTTAAATGCCAGTCCTTATGAGCGAACTGGCGATAGAAACGGATATGCGAACGGCTTTAAACCAATGTTAATTAACACAGGTCAAGGTCAGCTTGAGCTACAGATACCGCAGGTTAGAGACTCCAATGAAGCCTTCTATCCATCAGTCTTAGAGCGAGGTGTACGCTCTGATAGAGCACTTAAGCTGGCTGTCGCTGAAATGTATGTGCATGGGGTTTCCACGCGCAAAGTTGAAAAGGTGCTAAAGCAACTCTGTGGAACAGATATTTCAAGCACAGAGGTAAGCCGTTGCGCTAAATTGTTGGATGAAGATTTAAAGAAATGGCGAAATAAGCCGTTAGGAAAGATAAAATATCTTTGGCTAGATGCACGTTATGAGAAGGTGCGCACTAGCGGCACAGTACAAGACTGTGCGGTATTGATAGCCTATGGCTTTGATGAATCAACCGGCAAGAGAACAGTGCTAGGTGTTTCTGTTGCGTTATCAGAGGCTGAGGTACATTGGCGTGATTTTCTTCAGCAGTTGGTTGAGCGAGGTATACATGGTATTGAGTTGATTACTAGCGACGCTCATACTGGCCTAAAAGCCGCTAGAAGAGCTGTGTTCCCCAGTGTTCCTTGGCAACGCTGCCAATTTCATTTGCAGCAAAATGCTCAGGCTCACATACCAAAGCGCTCAATGAAGGAACCAGTAGCTGAGGAGATTACAGCTATATTTAATGCCTCAAACATTCATGAGTCGGAAAGACTATTGGCTATGGCGGTAGATAAATATCAGCAAACAGCACCAGAGCTTTCTTCTTGGTTGGAAGTGAATATACCGGAGGGCTTAGTAGTGATGAACTTTGACAGGCCGCATCAAAAAAGATTAAGAACCAGTAACATAGCTGAGCGCGTAAACAGAGAGGTAAAAAGAAGGACGCATACAGTTGGAATTTTCCCTAATACTGAATCGTGCCTAAGGCTCGTATCAGCTGTTTTAGTGGAAATTGATGACCAGTGGAGCGGATCACCTAGATACTTAAGTTGAAGTGAATAATAAGGCTTCATAGGGTTTTAGGATAGATCATTCTTGTTCTTATTAACGAGATATAATTGCTATTACCTAAAAGTTAATAATTTATTTTGAGAGGAGAAAAATTTGAGGTATAAATAATTTTTTAGATTGATTAGCATAATTAATTTAAGATATTATGCGATGAGACAGGTACAATAGAGTGCCATTTAGAATTTTAAAGGTTTTTCTAAGTACTGAAGTTGGTTTTTACAGACAAAATAACGCTCTATCCCATGACATTTTAAGTGCAATATTTTCTTCCTCAGGCGCTTGGTTAGCGCATATTACTTTTTTGGGGTAGCTGGTCATTGTGATGTTTTCTTTTCAACTCCTAGCGGATCTCACAAAGCCTGGGCTAAGGATATAAAACAAGCATTAAAATCACGTGTAAAATCAAAAAACACAGAAAAAACCTGTCAAGACTTTTTTTGCCATTTTAGTAAAAAAACTCGGGAGAGACTTTGGGTAATGACTTTTGCTTCATCCAGTTTAAACCTGACAATAACCAGCTTAACTGATCTTGGGTCAACTCGATAGTCTCAGTCTCTTCCAATGCAAGATGAGCCTGAAATAGCCCCCACTTTCCAATGCAAAGCGGGCCTGAAGTTGTTGCGTGATCGTTCATCCTATATGGATGAATATCAATATGAACGACATAGAATTAAACACACTTGCCCAGATTGAGCAATTTCTATCCTCATCAACCCAGCTTACCTTTGAAGCTACATTACGAGCAGAATCTTACCTATGGGTTACGAACACATTAAAAAAATTTGCTTATTGCGGTATGTGCAAAAAGGACAAAGGATTGATTCGTGATTACCTGCAACGAATGACTGGTTACTCACGTTCACAAATTACTAGGCTAATTGCTCAGTATCAAAAGTCAGGAAAAGTTGTTGTTAAGCAACGATCACCTAGAAATAAGTTTAGCTTAATCTATACGCATGAGGATACTTGGTTGTTAGCTGAAACGGATCAGGTTCATCAAACGCTTAGCGGGCCTACCACAAAAAAACTTTGCGAGAGAGCCTTTCATTTGTTTGGAGATAAGCGTTATGCGCGTCTTGCTTTTATCTCAGTCTCTCATCTTTACAATCTTCGACAAACTGAAACCTACCAGCGCAAACGGCGACACTTTAATAAAACTAAAGCAACGCAGGTTTCTATTGGTGAAAGGCTTGTTACGTTTATCTTTATTTAGGGGAATTGAGCTAGTTTTATCTCATAATAAACAAGGTTTTTAGTAACCTATCAAGGTAAAATAACTTGATATAAAAACTATAGTGAAATTAGTCATGCGCAGAATCATAAAAGCGATTAAAAGCCTGAGTGATTACCTGATCCTGCTGAAAAAAAATCCAGAGCTACTAAGGCCAGAGCAGTGCAGCCATTGCGGTGCAGGTGGACTATGGTCACATGGATCATATGATCGAAAACCAGATAGGAACCCAGGTAAAGGACGCTCTTTAAATCCCACCCCTGTTTTGAGATTTTATTGTCATCAATGTAAACGTACTTGTTCAACCCTACCTGAGATACTTTCTCCAAAGCGTTGGTATTGCTGGTCAGTTCAGCAGGCAGTGTTAATGAGCGTGCTCCTGGGAAAAGTATTAGCTCATCAGGTCAGGAGCAAGGTGTTAGTCGACACACCGTTGCTAGGTGGTTTCACTGGTTGGTTGACCACTTCGTTGATTACTCCTTCCATATCAAAGCACATCCGTTGTGGTTACAGCTTGGGCGACATAGTGATCCACAAGCGTTTTGGTTGGCCTGCCTTGGTGAGCATGATTTATCGAGCATCATGCTTTTTCTTAACAACACAGGAGTGAGCATCCCATAATTAATTAACGTGAAAAAAAGTTGAGATGGATATTTTCTGTAAACCTCACGACCCCACACAGTTTGAGCGTAGCATTCTCAACTCAAGTTGTGATTAACTCATTGCAAGTAGTTAAATCACACAGGAATTGCAAAATGACCAAGCCCATTCACCCAACAGCACTGTTTCGCCTAAGTGTTTTAGGTGAGCTATGTAGCCGAAATAGTTTTGAGCATGGTGAGCTCAAGAGCATTATTAAAAGGTTGTCCCAGCAAACCTACAACATTCCAGGTAGTAAGCGTGTTCACCTCAGTGCTAAAACAATTGAGAATTGGTATTACGCCTGGTTAAAGCAGGGTATTGATGGATTAGTTCCTAAAACTCGACGAGACAAAGGCCAGTGTCACATCAATCCAGAGCTACAAGAGTTAATTATTTCCACTAAACAGGAAAGCCCTTCAAGATCAATTCCGACCGTGATTAAACTCTTAGAAACTCAAGGGAAGGTAGCACGAGGTGAATTATCTCACGCAACAGTTCACCGCTTATTAGTAAAACACGGCCTGTCTAAAAGAACAGTCACACCTTCTAACCAAATTGAGCGCCGCTCATTTGAGGCGCTCACAGCTTGTGATATTTGGTATGGCGATGTCATGCATGGTCCAACGATTTACGATGGCCAAAGAAGAGTTAAAAGCTATTTGGTGAGTATTTTTGATGATGCCTCAAGGTTGGTCTGTCACAGTAAATTTTGTACTGATGAGAGTGCCATTACTATTGAGCATGTGTTGAAAGAGGCATTACTCAAACGTGGGCTTCCTGTTAAGCTCATCATTGACAACGGCCCTGCCTACCGTGCTAAAACGTTGCAAACCATTTGTGCTCGTTTGAAAATTCAATTGATTTACGGCAGGCCCTATGAACCGCAAAGCAAAGGCAAACTAGAGCGTTGGCATAGAACAGTACGCGAGCAATTCCTAGCTGAATGCAACCTGGATTCCATTCATAGTTTCAATGCGCTGAATGATCGATTTTGGGCTTGGGTTGAGCGTGTTTATCATCAAGCCTCGCAAAGCGCCCTGCCTGACAAGATGACCCCGTTACAACGCTATCAGCAAGACCTCACTAAAATTCAGCCGTTAGGTTGTTTGGCCGATAAGCTAGATGATTACTTCCTGCATCGCATTAAGCGCCGAGTCAGGAAGGATGGCACGGTAAGCTGGAATAATCGACTCTTTGAAGTTCCATTTGAACTGGCTCAACAAGAGGTTTATTTAGTGGTTGATCCGCATAGTGACTCCGCCCGTCACGTCGAATCATTGGAATATCAATACCTTGGTGCAGTGGGAGAGCTGGACAAACATAACAACCTTTCTAGAACCCGAGCTAGACCTCAGATGCCGGAACAACCAGCAAGAAAAACCTCGCTAGTTGAGATTGTTTATAACCAAGTTAAAGAGGATTTGGATATCACTGAGGAGATACCGTCTTAAACGTCAACAATAAATTGTAAAATTTTTACTAGGCATCCGCTGAAAATGGCTGCTGTGTTTTTAGGATGCCATAAATCATATGCACCATTTTTCTCATAACAGCACAAATGGCTAGCTTCTTTGGCTTGCCTTTTTTGAGCAGCTTTTCATAAAATTTCTTCAAAATAGGATTATGCCTTATAGCCACTAATGCCGGCATGTAAAGCGCCTTTCGCAACCAAGCACTACCAACCTTTGAGAGCCGTGATGAATTCAATGAAGTGCCTGATTGTGACTGGCTGGGATTTAAACCAATATGAGCAGCCAATTGTTTTGCGCCAGAAAATCTTTCAATATTATTAAAAAAAGCAGTTAGTGTTTGAGCGGTTTTATCACCAATGCCTGGGATGCTTTTAAGCAGCTCTGTGTTATTCTTCAGATCATCATCACTCGCGATCAGCTTACTAATTTCTTCCTGCAGTCGTAAAATTTCTTTTTCCATATAATCGATATGATTTTGTATAGAGCTAATAATTGTTTCTTCCGCTAGCTCCAGCCTGTTTTGTTCATTGCTGACTTGGGAGGTTAATACTTCAGATCTCTGTATCAAAGCTCTTAGAGCCTCTATATTAGCTGGCAAAGGCTGCCATAGCGTTGGAGTAAAATGATTTGAATAGTCCTTAATACTGACCGCATCGGCCTTGTCGGTCTTGTTTCGTATTAGCTGTCCTTTCATAAAAAACTTTATTCGTGCAGGATTAATTATACTGACATCACACTTCTCACTATGTAAATAAAGAGCCAATGCATTACCGTATTTACCTGTTGATTCCATGCAAAAATGAAGTGACTGATCAGATAAAGATTGCGTCCATTCTAATAACTCAGAAAAGCCCTCAGGATTATTATTAAAATGTTTAACATGATCTTTTCCGCTAGTGGTGATAGCAGCAACAAAATCAGATTTTGCAATATCAATACCAACACAATTTTTTTTCATTTGCTAGAGCCTCTTAAATTTTATTACACTAACAAACTTGGGAAATCATAGTTCGGATCAACCTTGCAAATACAGGCTCACAATGGCCTAAGATACCGTTCGATCTCATGAACTTATGAGGGTGGAAGGGAGCTAAATCTCCTCAACAGGATTAAATCCTAAGGACGAACACGGCTTCACCTTCCGCCTACCCAAGCATCCTTGGGATTGTAGCAATATTGTCATATCTCTACAGTTATTTAAGATACAAGGATGAGTAAGATGTATCTTCAACATTTTGGCTTGAAATTTGATCCATTGGGTAAATCAAACATTATTGAATTGGCGCAGTCAAAGCGACTAGAACAGCAACTTAATGGTTTGCTAGAAACACGCGGCTTAGCAGTGATTACTGGCGACTCAGGGACAGGAAAGACCACGGCGCTAAGATACTGGAGCAATAAACTCAACCCGCTGACCCATCAAGTCATTTATCAATCAGACACTCACTTTCGGTCATTTGATGTGTACTCTCAGCTTGCCGAAAATCTAGGTTTAGAAAACTATTACCGATTCTCTAAACTTTGGAGAGACTTGAAGCAGAGCTTGATCGCGCTCTACCATGATAAAAACGTTCAGCCTATTTGGATCCTAGACGAGGCGCATCAGCTTAGTAATGATTTCATTCTACGATTACCTGACTTCCTTAATTTCAGTTTTGACAGCAAAGACGTCATGACGATTATCTTATGTGGACTCCCATCACTTCTAGCAACATTGCAGAGACCAGCCTATGAACCTATCAACTCTAGAATTCAGTGCTTTATTAGGTGGCATGCAATTGAAGATAGCAGGGATTTTGAGAGCATTATTCACGCTGCTTTTGAGAAGGCAGGAATGAGCAGCAGCTTATTCACTGAAACAGGTATTCGTGCAGTACACATGGCCACAAAAGGTAGGCTTCGTTATGTTGATAGGCTCATGCGACATGCGTTGCTAATCGCCGCTAATATGAATTTAAACCATATACCGGATGATGTCATTAATCAGGCAATTCATGAGCTAAAAGGTTAACTATTTGACACCATCTCACGCAAAATAGGTTGAGATGGTTTCTCTAAATTATTGTGGGACGTTACAGGCGAAAACCAACTCCAGAGGGTAGGCCTGGCTTTATACTGAAAACTACCCAAAATTTAAATCAGCAAAATAATGCTGAAATATTGTGTAAAAATGACTATGCTTTGTCTTTTTAACAAGACTAACGAGATGAGTATAAATGTTAAACTTCGCCGATTACGCTGCCCCTCTTTTTTCAAAATTAACTGGGAAAGTTGTTTTAAAAAAATCTATCGACGATTGTAGGAAAGCTATTAACTGAAGGTAGTTGTAAGTTGTTCAGTTCATCAAAAGATAACAATGAGTATAAAAAGATGATTCGTACACTTACCGGTGAAAATAAAAGCACCGATTTAGATCCAATAAAAACAAATGATGTATTGCTAGAACAGAGCTGTGAAAAACTTTCACACGCCAGTAAAATTGATGTTCTTCATGATCCTTCTGATATTAGAAAGCCACATAGCAAGCAAACTGAAAATCTAGGTAAAGTAAGGAGTCTGGACGGGGATATTATCAATGGTTACAGCACGCATAACGCAGTTGCATTAGTACCTGGTGATAAGGCTGTGCATGCTAGTGCGCCATCCTTTCTGTAAATTCCATTGACTTGCTGAAAATAAGCAGGCGACTCAGTCAGATTAGAAATTCCTTTTAAGGTAAACTTAACCAAAAAAGAGGAATGACAATGAGCTGCTATAAAAATGAGAACTTAATCGAAGAAGCCATACATGTTTTAGCGATGGAGGGGTTTGAAGCTTTACCTAAGCTTGTCTCCAGGTTGATGAATGAGGCTATGTTAATGGAAAGGGAGCGCCATTTAAATGCCAGTCCTTATGAGCGAACTGGCGATAGAAACGGATATGCGAACGGCTTTAAACCAAGGTTAATTAACACAGGTCAAGGTCAGCTTGAGCTACAGATACCGCAGGTTAGAGACTCCAATGAAGCCTTCTATCCATCAGTCTTAGAGCGAGGTGTACGCTCTGATAGAGCACTTAAGCTGGCTGTCGCTGAAATGTATGTGCATGGGGTTTCCACGCGCAAAGTTGAAAAGGTGCTAAAGCAACTCTGTGGAACAGATATTTCAAGCACAGAGGTAAGCCGTTGCGCTAAATTGTTGGATGAAGATTTAAAGAAATGGCGAAATAAGCCGTTAGGAAAGATAAAATATCTTTGGCTAGATGCACGTTATGAGAAGGTGCGCACTAGCGGCACAGTACAAGACTGTGCGGTATTGATAGCCTATGGCTTTGATGAATCAACCGGCAAGAGAACAGTGCTAGGTGTTTCTGTTGCGTTATCAGAGGCTGAGGTACATTGGCGTGATTTTCTTCAGCAGTTGGTTGAGCGAGGTATACATGGTATTGAGTTGATTACTAGCGACGCTCATACTGGCCTAAAAGCCGCTAGAAGAGCTGTGTTCCCCAGTGTTCCTTGGCAACGCTGCCAATTTCATTTGCAGCAAAATGCTCAGGCTCACATACCAAAGCGCTCAATGAAGGAACCAGTAGCTGAGGAGATTACAGCTATATTTAATGCCTCAAACATTCATGAGTCGGAAAGATTATTGGCTATGGCGGTAGATAAATATCAGCAAACAGCACCAGAGCTTTCTTCTTGGTTGGAAGTGAATATACCGGAGGGCTTAGTAGTGATGAACTTTGACAGGCCGCATCAAAAAAGATTAAGAACCAGTAACATAGCTGAGCGCGTAAACAGAGAGGTAAAAAGAAGGACGCATACAGTTGGAATTTTCCCTAATACTGAATCGTGCCTAAGGCTCGTATCAGCTGTTTTAGTGGAAATTGATGACCAGTGGAGCGGATCACCTAGATACTTAAGTTGAAGTGAATAATAAGGCTTCATAGGGTTTTAGGATAGATCATTCTTGTTCTTATTAACGAGATATAATTGCTATTACCTAAAAGTTAATAATTTATTTTGAGAGGAGAAAAATTTGAGGTATAAATAATTTTTTAGATTGATTAGCATAATTAATTTAAGATATTATGCGATGAGACAGGTACAATAGAGTGCCATTTAGAATTTTAAAGGTTTTTCTAAGTACTGAAGTTGGTTTTTACAGACAAAATAACGCTCTATCCTGTGCATCTACTATCGCATGTAAGCTACAGCAATAAAGACCCTAAGTTTTTAAAAGCTGAGCATATTAAGAAAATAGAGGCTGGAAAGCCATTTGAGGGAGATAAAGAGGCCAAGAGTCTTTATGAATCTGGTGATTACTTTAATAAAAAGCTGCTGTCTATTCGTGAAATAGAAAAAATAGGAATCTGCCTAAAATCAAAGAATGAAGATGCAACCATTACCCATATTCTAGATAGAGAGTTTGATGATAATGACTATCTCTCACTAATTGATACAAACCTAGATCAAGACTTTATTATTCGCTCAAAAATAACAAGAACAATAGAAGGTAGAGGTGATGATGGTAAAAAGCTTAAGCTGATTAACGCTGATTTTGATGCTCAAGGCGAAAAGCAATTCCAAAAGTTAACAGTTGGAAAGAATTGCGTACAAGACGGAAAAATAACTATTTATTTTGGAGAGTTTGAGAACATCAATGCAATTAAAATCCAAATTACAGGCAGAGATGGTAGGAGAATTTTTAAGAATGACATGCTGCTATTAACTAATAAAAAAGTAACGACTTTTGATGAGGCGTATGAGGTATACATAGCCTATCTATCTCGTGCGAAAATTGAATATGTTTTTAAATTTCTCAAGGAAGGACTAGGCTGGGAAAATATGCAGATAAAAAATTTTAAAGGGATACAAAATCTACTGGCTGTATGTTTTTATGTGGCCTCATATTTGTATGAGATAGGTAAGGAAAAAGCTTATGACGATTACGCAATTATGCTAGCTAAATTAGGAGATGGTAAGGGCAAGGTGACACGACACTTTATTGCGAAGGGTATTAGAAAACTTCTAACGTATCACTTAGTAGAGCAATTTTTTAAAGAAAATAGTGTTTCTCAAGAAGAACAAAAAGAATTATCGAATTCAGTTCAGGTAGGGAGATAACAATTTTGGGTAGTTCTCAGCTTTATACGTATTGATACAGTGCACCAAGGAGATATGGATAAAATCAAGGGTGTTTATCATATTAATGCTGTTGACGAGGTGACACAGATGGAAGTAGTCTGCGCTGTTGAAAAAATTAGTGAGGCTTACTTAATCCCTGTCTTAGAGCAAATAATCAATACCTTTCCATTTAAAGTGTTAGGCCTACATGCTGATAATGGCTCAGAGTACATTAATCAGCACGTCGCTAAACTACTGCAAAAGCTATTCATTGAACTCACTAAATCGAGACCAAGGCATAGCAATGACAACGGCTTGGTGGAAAGTAAAAATGGCTCGGTTGTTAGAAAGCATTTTGGCTACATACATATTCAGCAACGTTTTGCTCCGCAAATTAATGAATTCTATAACCAGCATTTTAACGACTATATTAATTTTCACAGACCCTGTTACTTCCCTGTAACCAGCATTAATTGCAAGGGTAAGCAAACTAAACTTTACCCATACGAGGCCATTATGACCCCTTACGAAAAGTTCAAATCAATTGAAAATGCTAAGCAGTATTTAAAGGAAAATGAAACCTTTGAACGACTAGATAAATTAGGTATCCGTTCAATATCAGCATGATTTGAAAATAATTCAAAAAGTTCTTGACAGCTTTTTCGTGCAAATTTGGAAATTTTATATTGGAATCATCGTGTGTCATAAAAGCATGATGTGCGCTCTATAACAACGCTGTATGCTCGGATTATTTTTTCATCGATCAGGTTCATGGCTTAAAAATAATTTCAGCAGTACGGCCATCTGTGTGGGGAAAATTTACCTTTTCAAACCCGTGGTATACTCTTCCTATGAAAAAACAACCTGACAAATCAGTTTTAGCCGATCTCATTGAGAGATTTAATAGGGTGCTGCCTCTATATAATGTAGGCTATATTGCTGCTGGCACGCCAAAATCATTGACCTTCTCCCAAAACTGATCCCATCTGCCTTTAGTCTTTACTAGTGTTCTCAAGCATAAAACGATTTTCATTCCCTTGTCTTTCCAGCGCATTCCTGATCCGCCTAATCTTTGTTTAACAATTGTTTTACATGCTGCTTCAGTGACGCCAGAGCCAATTGGTGCATTCTGCTTAATCAAATTATGATACGACATTCGCTTTTCTTTAATATTATTTTCAAAATACGTAATTGTTCCTTCTAGCTTTTCTCTAAGCGATTTATTCAGTTTTTTATTTAGATGCTCTTTAAGCTCAGCAAGTATTCTACCTGCCGCACCTTTCTTGTGCTTTAAGTCATGACATCTCTCTTCGAGCCAAACATCACGCTCATCTCTTTCAGATTTTTTGGTAAATACTGCCTTTGATGCTTCGCCGAGATATTCAGTTGCATGCCAAAAATCTAAAATTTGCGTATCAGTATGTTTTTTTAGAAATGGCCAATTATTTTTTGCTCCATCAGCAACGCCAATTGTTTTAGCATCAGGGTAATATTTCTTTTTCAGCTTTATTTCCTTTTCAAGCCTATTAAAGAATTCATCTTTTCCATATTCTGGTGATGCTGCAACGTAGGTTGTGTGCAGGCGTGCACCATGCTTATCATACATGGAAATAGTTCCAACCATGCTCTCTCTATAACCATCATCAACGGTGAGAACATATGCACCATCTAAGCTAATACTTAGCATCTCAATGCCTGCATCAAGCTTTGGCTCTTCATATTCCCACTCAGCCTCTTTGGCTTGTGCAATACCGCCAACAAAATCAGTTGCCCGTTGCAAGTATGAATGTGAGATTTTACGGTTATGATTGACCTTGAGATCATCAATAACACTAGGAGCAAGTAAGTTTGAGTATTTATGTGAGATTATTTTTGCAAATCGCGGTGTTGATCCTTGGATAATTCTAGCCTTATCTTCTAAAGGACAAAAGATCTTCCCGCCTTTAGAGGTTTGATAAACATAACGCTTAACTCGAGCAACTCCATAAGGCGTTTGGTAATTTGCTTCATCTCTACTTCGTGCTGTTAGCTTTATTTTTCCAACATGGATAGGAGAGCCATCTGCATCAAACTTACTTAAAGCTTTTTCAGTGGCTAATGTTCCAACCTCATTAAGGCCGTCAAGAATTGCATCCTCACATTCAAGCATGGATCCTTTTAGTGGAAGCTTGAGCTCAATAGTTAATTCATTATTTTCATCAGAGAGAATTCTAGCTAACATCCAAACACCATCCGTAATCAAGTTAAAGTGTATATTATGCTATATTTTCTACATTATATAAAGGCAGCACCCATTTAATAATACTGTTACACCAACAGCACTAGAAACAGATTTTAGCAATGTATGTGAAAGTCAGGCTGAGAAAATCATAAAGCTAGAAGACAAGGTGCAATCGTTAAATAACGCATTAAATAAATATAAAGGTGAGCAAGGAAAGCCTAATGTTAGAAAGCAAACGCGCGCTAACAAGGACAAGGATCATTCCTCCGAGAAGGATAGAAAAGGAAATAAAACCAATAAAACTAGAAAGCCAAAATCTAGTAAAAAAAATCTCGAAGTCTCTAATACAGTGACACTAACAATTAATCCAGATTCGTTGCCCAGCGATGCTGTGCCAAATGGCTCTAAGAAAACACTTATCCAGGATATAAAAATTGCTGCTAATAACACTCTTTTTTTGCGCCAACAATATTACTCCCCTTCTGAAAACAAACACTATACAGCACCTCTGCCAACTGGTTATGAGGGCCAGTTCGGCCCTACTATTAAAAGCTGGACAAGCTTCCTAAATACTCAAGGTGGTATGACGCTAGAAAGCCTTGAGACATTTTATAAAACCGCCAACATAGATATTAGTAAATCAACCATCCATAGCTTCACAATTAAAACGCCTACGATACTTGAGCCCGAGAAGGTAGAAGTTGTGAAGGCAGGTTTACAATCCACGAACTACCAGCACCTAGATGACACCAACGCTAGAGAGGATGGGAAAAACCGTTATGTTAATGTATTGGGTAATGAGTATTATTCAGCTTACTTTACGCTGACCAGTAAAAGTCGATTAAGCGTCATTGAAATGTTAAGCAAAGACCACTTTGGGTTCACATTAAATGAGGCCGCTTTTAATTTACTGGCTACTATGAACTTACCCCACAAGGTAATCGAAAGCTTAAAGGTATTTCACTCATCGACTATCTTAAACAGTAAGGAGCTGGAAGTTATTCTTGATAAGGTATTAGGTGATAAAAAATTTCCAAAATATAGAAAGCTGATTACTGATGCGGCAGCTATCTCAACATATAGAAAGAGTCCTTATGCGATAGAAACACTCATTACCGATGATGCGCCACAGTTTAAGCTCATTACTGAATCACTCGCCTTGTGCTGGGTTCATGAGGGTAGGCATTATAAAAAGCTGACGCCAATTTTTAAGAAGCACCAAGACTCTGTTGACAGCTTCTTGGATAGGTTTTGGGATTATTATCATAAGCTCATTGAATATAAAAAGAACCCAGGGCAAGATGAGATAGATAAGCTATCCAATGAGTTTACTGAGTTATTCTCAACAATCACTGGCTACGAGAAACTAGATAAACAAATTGAGCTCACCTTAAAAAAGAAAAGGCAGCTATTGTTAGTGCTGGAAAAGCCAGAGCTTCCTCTACATAACAATCCAGCAGAGTTGATGGCTCGGAAGCAGGCTAGAATGCGCGATGTACACCTTCATACTATGAGTGAAGAAGGAACGAAAGCTAAGGATACAATGGTTACAATTACTGAGACATGTAAAAAGCTAGCAGTTAATGTCTTCGATTATATATATGACAGAATTACAAAAAACTATTCTATGCCTTCGCTAGCGGAATTAATTACCATCCGCTCATCACAGGCGCAGTAAACTAAAGAGAGCGCAGCATGAGCATCATGCTGAAATAAGACGGATACTAAATTAGCGTATTCTCTGACTGATCATGAATCTGCACAAAAGATGCAGGAAGCAAAAAAGACGTTATTTGAGAAAATAACAAAAGAGCAAATAGCTGATACTATCAGCACTGAAGACTAACCGATGGACCATCATGGTGACATCTGTTCAGATGCTGCTTCAGGCTCATCTTACGATTGGAATATACTGTCAACAAATACCAACCAACCTTTATTACGCTTTGGTTAATCGACTAATCAAGTAGACTCAATTATCACTCAGTGAGCATGAATTGAGAGGCAACACTGTTATTTGGGTTGTTACGTCTATCTTTATTTAGGGGAATTGAGCTAGTTTTATCTCATAATAAACAAGGTTTTTAGTAACCTATCAAGGTAAAATAACTTGATATAAAAACTATAGTGAAATTAGTCATGCGCAGAATCATAAAAGCGATTAAAAGCCTGAGTGATTACCTGATCCTGCTGAAAAAAAATCCAGAGCTACTAAGGCCAGAGCAGTGCAGCCATTGCGGTGCAGGTGGACTATGGTCACATGGATCATATGATCGAAAACCAGATAGGAACCCAGGTAAAGGACGCTCTTTAAATCCCACCCCTGTTTTGAGATTTTATTGTCATCTATGTAAACGTACTTGTTCAACCCTACCTGAGATACTTTCTCCAAAGCGTTGGTATTGCTGGTCAGTTCAGCAGGCAGTGTTAATGAGCGTGCTCCTGGGAAAAGTATTAGCTCATCAGGTCAGGAGCAAGGTGTTAGTCGACACACCGTTGCTAGGTGGTTTCACTGGTTGGTTGACCACTTCGTTGATTACTCCTTCCATATCAAAGCACATCCGTTGTGGTTACAGCTTGGGCGACATAGTGATCCACAAGCGTTTTGGTTGGCCTGCCTTGGTGAGCATGATTTATCGAGCATCATGCTTTTTCTTAACAACACAGGAGTGAGCATCCCATAATTAATTAACGTGAAAAAAAGTTGAGATGGATATTTTCTGTAAACCTCACGACCCCACACAGTTTGAGCGTAGCATTCTCAACTCAAGTTGTGATTAACTCATTGCAAGTAGTTAAATCACACAGGAATTGCAAAATGACCAAGCCCATTCACCCAACAGCACTGTTTCGCCTAAGTGTTTTAGGTGAGCTATGTAGCCGAAATAGTTTTGAGCATGGTGAGCTCAAGAGCATTATTAAAAGGTTGTCCCAGCAAACCTACAACATTCCAGGTAGTAAGCGTGTTCACCTCAGTGCTAAAACAATTGAGAATTGGTATTACGCCTGGTTAAAGCAGGGTATTGATGGATTAGTTCCTAAAACTCGACGAGACAAAGGCCAGTGTCACATCAATCCAGAGCTACAAGAGTTAATTATTTCCACTAAACAGGAAAGCCCTTCAAGATCAATTCCGACCGTGATTAAACTCTTAGAAACTCAAGGGAAGGTAGCACGAGGTGAATTATCTCACGCAACAGTTCACCGCTTATTAGTAAAACACGGCCTGTCTAAAAGAACAGTCACACCTTCTAACCAAATTGAGCGCCGCTCATTTGAGGCGCTCACAGCTTGTGATATTTGGTATGGCGATGTCATGCATGGTCCAACGATTTACGATGGCCAAAGAAGAGTTAAAAGCTATTTGGTGAGTATTTTTGATGATGCCTCAAGGTTGGTCTGTCACAGTAAATTTTGTACTGATGAGAGTGCCATTACTATTGAGCATGTGTTGAAAGAGGCATTACTCAAACGTGGGCTTCCTGTTAAGCTCATCATTGACAACGGCCCTGCCTACCGTGCTAAAACGTTGCAAACCATTTGTGCTCGTTTGAAAATTCAATTGATTTACGGCAGGCCCTATGAACCGCAAAGCAAAGGCAAACTAGAGCGTTGGCATAGAACAGTACGCGAGCAATTCCTAACTGAATGCAACCTGGATTCCATTCATAGTTTCAATGCGCTGAATGATCGATTTTGGGCTTGGGTTGAGCGTGTTTATCATCAAGCCTCGCAAAGCGCCCTGCCTGACAAGATGACCCCGTTACAACGCTATCAGCAAGACCTCACTAAAATTCAGCCGTTAGGTTGTTTGGCCGATAAGCTAGATGATTACTTCCTGCATCGCATTAAGCGCCGAGTCAGGAAGGATGGCACGGTAAGCTGGAATAATCGACTCTTTGAAGTTCCATTTGAACTGGCTCAACAAGAGGTTTATTTAGTGGTTGATCCGCATAGTGACTCCGCCCGTCACGTCGAATCATTGGAATATCAATACCTTGGTGCAGTGGGAGAGCTGGACAAACATAACAACCTTTCTAGAACCCGAGCTAGACCTCAGATGCCGGAACAACCAGCAAGAAAAACCTCGCTAGTTGAGATTGTTTATAACCAAGTTAAAGAGGATTTGGATATCACTGAGGAGATACCGTCTTAAACGTCAACAATAAATTGTAAAATTTTTACTAGGCATCCGCTGAAAATGGCTGCTGTGTTTTTAGGATGCCATAAATCATATGCACCATTTTTCTCATAACAGCACAAATGGCTAGCTTCTTTGGCTTGCCTTTTTTGAGCAGCTTTTCATAAAATTTCTTCAAAATAGGATTATGCCTTATAGCCACTAATGCCGGCATGTAAAGCGCCTTTCGCAACCAAGCACTACCAACCTTTGAGAGCCGTGATGAATTCAATGAAGTGCCTGATTGTGACTGGCTGGGATTTAAACCAATATGAGCAGCCAATTGTTTTGCGCCAGAAAATCTTTCAATATTATTAAAAAAAGCAGTTAGTGTTTGAGCGGTTTTATCACCAATGCCTGGGATGCTTTTAAGCAGCTCTGTGTTATTCTTCAGATCATCATCACTCGCGATCAGCTTACTAATTTCTTCCTGCAGTCGTAAAATTTCTTTTTCCATATAATCGATATGATTTTGTATAGAGCTAATAATTGTTTCTTCCGCTAGCTCCAGCCTGTTTTGTTCATTGCTGACTTGGGAGGTTAATACTTCAGATCTCTGTATCAAAGCTCTTAGAGCCTCTATATTAGCTGGCAAAGGCTGCCATAGCGTTGGAGTAAAATGATTTGAATAGTCCTTAATACTGACCGCATCGGCCTTGTCGGTCTTGTTTCGTATTAGCTGTCCTTTCATAAAAAACTTTATTCGTGCAGGATTAATTATACTGACATCACACTTCTCACTATGTAAATAAAGAGCCAATGCATTACCGTATTTACCTGTTGATTCCATGCAAAAATGAAGTGACTGATCAGATAAAGATTGCGTCCATTCTAATAACTCAGAAAAGCCCTCAGGATTATTATTAAAATGTTTAACGTGATCTTTTCCGCTAGTGGTGATAGCAGCAACAAAATCAGATTTTGCAATATCAATACCAACACAATTTTTTTTCATTTGCTAGAGCCTCTTAAATTTTATTACACTAACAAACTTGGGAAATCATAGTTCGGATCAACCTTGCAAATACAGGCTCACAATGGCCTAAGATACCGTTCGATCTCATGAACTTATGAGGGTGGAAGGGAGCTAAATCTCCTCAACAGGATTAAATCCTAAGGACGAACACGGCTTCACCTTCCGCCTACCCAAGCATCCTTGGGATTGTAGCAATATTGTCATATCTCTACAGTTATTTAAGATACAAGGATGAGTAAGATGTATCTTCAACATTTTGGCTTGAAATTTGATCCATTGGGTAAATCAAACATTATTGAATTGGCGCAGTCAAAGCGACTAGAGCAGCAACTTAATGGTTTGCTAGAAACACGCGGCTTAGCAGTGATTACTGGCGACTCAGGGACAGGAAAGACCACGGCGCTAAGATACTGGAGCAATAAACTCAACCCGCTGACCCATCAAGTCATTTATCAATCAGACACTCACTTTCGGTCATTTGATGTGTACTCTCAGCTTGCCGAAAATCTAGGTTTAGAAAACTATTACCGATTCTCTAAACTTTGGAGAGACTTGAAGCAGAGCTTGATCGCGCTCTACCATGATAAAAACGTTCAGCCTATTTGGATCCTAGACGAGGCGCATCAGCTTAGTAATGATTTCATTCTACGATTACCTGACTTCCTTAATTTCAGTTTTGACAGCAAAGACGTCATGACGATTATCTTATGTGGACTCCCATCACTTCTAGCAACATTGCAGAGACCAGCCTATGAACCTATCAACTCTAGAATTCAGTGCTTTATTAGGTGGCATGCAATTGAAGATAGCAGGGATTTTGAGAGCATTATTCACGCTGCTTTTGAGAAGGCAGGAATGAGCAGCAGCTTATTCACTGAAACAGGTATTCGTGCAGTACACATGGCCACAAAAGGTAGGCTTCGTTATGTTGATAGGCTCATGCGACATGCGTTGCTAATCGCCGCTAATATGAATTTAAACCATATACCGGATGATGTCATTAATCAGGCAATTCATGAGCTAAAAGGTCAACTATTTGACACCATCTCACGCAAAATAGGTTGAGATGGTTTCTCTAAATTATTGTGGGACGTTACATTTGTTTTCAGTAATTGAGTTTTGATTGCTAAAAACTCATCCTTAATCAGCGCATCTGGGATATTAGCATTACGTAAAAGCGGCTGTTGCTGTTTTACCTGATCCCAAGCTGTTAGACGACAATTAGCTCTGCGAAGTACGCCAACTAGCTTTGCAAGAAGTAGGTAATATACGCGCCATAATAACTCACTGAGGATGATCAGGTTATGGCTGGAAAGCACATTACTAAACAACAAGCGGAGCTATACATGAAATATCGAAATAAAGGCCTAACTCAAGAGGCCTGTGCAGCTAAAGTTGGCATGAGTTCTCGCAGTGGCCACACCATCGAGGTTGGTAAACACCACACCCAGCAGCCAAAGAGGCCGCGTGATTATAAGACCCGTGTCAGCCCTATTGACGCTGTTTGGGAGGATGATTTAGAGCCGATGCTGAGAAACAACCCAGATCTACAACCTCAAACACTTTTTATCTATTTGCAACGCCAGTATCAGGATAGCTCTGGAAACCCGCTCTATAATGAATCAATTCTGCGAACACTACAAAGGCGGGTGTCCCTTTGGAAAGCTCAGCATGGCAAAAGTAAGGAAGTGAAGTTTCCGCAGGTTCATGAGCCAGGTA
>CBDALO010000050.1:0-9915 GCA_965196985.1 Gammaproteobacteria bacterium
CAAAAATTATGGGGCTAAAAACAGTCAATTTCTGGCCAAAATCCAAGGCTATAGCCTTGCTCTTTTCATCAAAAATTATGGGGCTAAAAAACAGCCAATTTCCGGCCACAATCCAAGGCTATAGCCTTGCTTTTTCATCAAAAATTGTGGATCTAAAAAACAACCAATTTCTGGCCAAAATCCAAGGCTATAGCCTTGCTTTTTTCATCAAAAATTATGGGTCTAAAAACAGTAACCAATTTCTGGCCAAAATCCAAGGCTATAGCCTTGCTTTTTTCACCAATAATTATGGGTCTAAAAAACAGCCAATTTCTGGCCAAAATCCAAGGCTATAGCCTTGCATTTTTCATCAAAAATTATGGGGCTAAAAACAGTCAATTTCTGGCCAAAATCCAAGGCTATAGTCTTGCTTTTTTCATCAAAAATTATGGGTCTATAAACTGCACAATTTCTGGCCAAAATCCAAGGCTATAGCCTTGCTTTTTTCATGAAAAATTATGGGTCTAAAAAACAACCAATTTCCGGCCAAAATCCAAGGCTATAGCCTTGCTTTTTTCATCAAAAATTGTGGGTCTAAAAAACAACCAATTTCTGGCCAAAATCCAAGGCTATAGCCTTGCTTTTTTCATCAAAAATTGTGGATCTAAAAAACAACCAATTTCTGGCCAAAATCCAAGGCTATAGCCTTGCTTTTTTCATCAAAAATTATGGGTCTAAAAACAGTAACCAATTTCCGGCCACAATCCAAGACTATGGCCTTGCTTTTTTTATCAAAAATTGTGGATCCAAAAAACAACCAATTTCTGGCCAAAATCCAAGGCTATAGCCTTGCTTTTTTCATCAAAAATTATGGGTCTAAAAAACAACCAATTTCTGGCCAAAATCCAAGGCTATAGCCTTGCTTTTTTCATCAAAGATTATGGGTCTAAAAAACAGCCAATTTCTGGCCAAAATCCAAGGCTATAGCTTTGATTTTTTCATCAAAATATATGGGTCTTATTTCTGGTCAAAACAGCCAATTCCTGGCAAAACCCAAGGCTATAGCCTTGCTTCATTTTCATCAAAAATTATGGTCTAAAAAACAACCAATTTCTGGCTAAAATCCAAGGCTATAGCCTTGCTTTTTTCCTGAAAAATTATGGGTCTAAAAACAGTCAATTTCCGGCCACAATCCAAGGCTATAGCCTTGCTTTTTTCATCAAAAATTGTGGGTTTAAAAAACAACCAATTTCTGGCCAAAATCCAAGGCTATAGCCTTGCTTTTTTCATCAAAAATTATGGGGCTAAAAACAGTCAATTTCCGGCCACAATCCAAGGCTATAGCCTTGCTTTTTTCATCAAAAATTATGGGGCTAAAAATAGTCAATTTCCGGCCACAATCCAAGGCTATAGCCTTGCTTTTTACATCAAAAATTGTGGGGCTAAAAACAGTCAATTTCTGGCCAAAATCCAAGGCTATAGCCTTGCTCTTTTCATCAAAAATTATGGGGCTAAAAACAGTCAATTTCCGGCCACAATCCAAGGCTATAGCCTTGCTTTTTACATCAAAAATTGTGGGTCTAAAAAACAACCAATTTCTGGCCAAAATCCAAGGCTATAGCCTTGCTTTTTTCATCAAAAATTATGGGGCTAAAAACAGTCAATTTCCGGCCACAATCCAAGGCTATAGCCTTGCTTTTTTCATCAAAAATTATGGGGCTAAAAACAGTCAATTTCCGGCCACAATCCAAGGCTATAGCCTTGCTTTTTACATCAAAAATTGTGGGTCTAAAAAACAACCAATTTCTGGCCAAAATCCAAGGCTATAGCCTTGCTTTTTTCATCAAAAATTATGGGGCTAAAAACAGTCAATTTCCGGCCACAATCCAAGGCTATAGCCTTGCTTTTTTTATCAAAAATTGTGGATCCAAAAAATAACCAATTTCCGGCCACAATCCAAGGCTATAGCCTTGCTTTTTACATCAAAAATTTTGGGTCTAAAAAACAACCAATTTCTGGCCAAAATCCAAGGCTATAGCCTTGCTTTTTCATCAAAAATTGTGGGTCTAAAAAACAACCAATTTCCGGCCACAATCCAAGGCTATAGCTTTGCTTTTTTCATCAAAAATTGTGGATCTAAAAAACAACCAATTTCTGGCCAAAATCCAAGGCTATAGCCTTGCTTTTTTCCTGAAAAATTATGGGTCTAAAAAACAACAAATTTCCGGCCACAATCCAAGGCTATAGCCTTGCTTTTTCATCAAAAATTGTGGGTCTAAAAAACAACCAATTTCCGGCCACAATCCAAGGCTATAGCTTTGCTTTTTTCATCAAAAATTGTGGTCTAAAAAACAACCAATTTCTGGCCAAAATCCAAGGCTATAGCCTTGCTTTTTTCATCAAAAATTATGGGGCTAAAAACAGTCAATTTCTGGCCACAATCCAAGGCTATAGCCCTGCTTTTTTCCTGAAAAATTATGGGTCTAAAAAACAACAAATTTCCGGCCACAATCCAATGCTATAGCCTTGCTTTTTACATCAAAAATTGTGGGTCTAAAAAACAACCGATTTCTGGCCAAAATCCAAGGCTATAGCCTTGCTTTTTTCATCAAAATTATCGGTTTACAAAACAGTCAATTTCTGGCCAAAATCAAAGGCTATTGTCTTGCTTTTTTCATCAAAAATTATGGGTCTAAAAAACTGCAAATTTCTGGTCAAAAGCCAAGGCTACAGCCTTGCTATTTTCCTGAAAAATTATGCGTCTAAGAAACAACCAATTTCCGGCCACAATCCAAGGCTATAGCCTTGCTTTTTACATCAAAAATTGTGGGTCTAAAAAACAACCAATTTCTGGCCAAAATCCAAGGCTATAGCCTTGCTTTTTCATCAAAAATTTTGGGTCTAACAAACAACCAATTTCCGGCCACAATCCAAGGCTATAGCTTTGCTTTTTTCATCAAAAATTGTGAATCTAAAAAACAACCAATTTCTGGCCAAAATTCAAGGCTATAGCCTTGCTTTTTCATCAAAAATTGTGGATCTAAAAAACAACCAATTTATGGCCAAAATCCAAGGCTATAGCCTTGTTTTTTTCATCAAAAATTATGGGTCTAAAAACAGTCAATTTCTGGCCAAAATCCAAGGCTATAGCCTTGCTTTTTTCATCAAAAATTATGGGGCTAAAAACAGTCAATTTCTGGCCAAAATCTAAGGCTATAGCCCTGATCTTTTCATCAAAAATTATGGGGCTAAAAACAGTCAATTTTTGGCCAAAATCCAAGGCTATAGCCTTGCTTTTTTTATCAAAAATTATGGGGTTATAAACAGACAATTTCTGGCCAAAATCCAAGGCTATAGCCTTGCTTTTTCATCAAAAATTGTGGATCTAAAAAACAACCAATTTATGGCCAAAATCCAAGGCTATAGCCTTGCTTTTTTCACCAATAATTATGGGTCTAAAAAACAGCCAATTTCTGGCCAAAATCCTAGGCCATAGCCTTGCCTTTTTCATTAAAAATTATGGGTCTAAAAGCAGCCAATTTCTGGCCAATATCCAAGGCTATAGCCTTGCTTTTTTCATCAAAATTATCGGTTTAGAAAACAGTCAATTTCTGGCCAAAATCAAAGGCTATTGTCTTGCTTTTTTCATCAAAAATTATGGGTCTAAAAAACTGCAAATTTCTGGTCAAAAGCCAAGGCTACAGCCTTGCTATTTTCCTGAAAAATTATGCGTCTAAAAAACAACCAATTTCCGGCCACAATCCAAGGCTATAGCCTTGCTTTTTACATCAAAAATTGTGGGTCTAAAAAACAACCAATTTCTGGCCAAAATCCAAGGCTATAGCCTTGCTTTTTCATCAAAAATTTTGGGTCTAACAAACAACCAATTTCCGGCCACAATCCAAGGCTATAGCTTTGCTTTTTTCATCAAAAATTGTGGATCTAAAAAACAACCAATTTCTGGCCAAAATCCAAGGCTATAGCCTTGCTTTTTTCCAGAAAAATTATGGGTCTAAAAAACAACAAATTTCCGGCCACAATCCAAGGCTATAGCCTTGCTTTTTACATCAAAAATTGTGGGTCTAAAAAACAACCAATTTCTGGCCAAAATCCAAGGCTATAGCCTTGCTTTTTCATCAAAAATTTTGGGTCTAAAAAACAACCAATTTCTGGCCAAAATCCAAGGCTATAGACTTGCTTTTTTCATCAAAAATTATGGGGCTAAAAACAGTCAATTTCTGGCCAAAATCCAAGGCTATAGCCTTGCTTTTTTCATCAAAAATTATCGGTTTAAAAAACAGCCAAATTTCTGGCCAAAATCCAAGGCTATAGCCTTGCTTTTTCATCAAAAATTGTGGATCTAAAAAACAACCAATTTATGGCCAAAATCCAAGGCTATAGCCTTGTTTTTTTCATCAAAAATTATGGGTCTAAAAACAGTCAATTTCTGGCCAAAATCCAAGGCTATAGCCTTGCTTTTTTCATCAAAAATTATGGGGCTAAAAACAGTCAATTTCTGGCCAAAATCTAAGGCTATAGCCCTGATCTTTTCATCAAAAATTATGGGGCTAAAAACAGTCAATTTTTGGCCAAAATCCAAGGCTATAGCCTTGCTTTTTTTATCAAAAATTATGGGGTTATAAACAGACAATTTCTGGCCAAAATCGATGGCTATAGCCTTGAATTTTTCATGAAAAATTTTGGGTCTAAAAAACAGTCAATTTCCGGCCAAAATCCAAAGCTACAGCCTTGCTTTTTTCATCAAAAATTATCGGTTTAAAAAACAGTCACTTTCTTGCCAAAATCCAAGGATATAGCCTTGATTTTTTCATCAAAAATTGTGGATCTGAAAAACAGCCAATTTATGGCCAAAATCCAAGGCTATAGCCTTGCTTTTTTCATCAAAAATTATGGGTCTAAAAACAGTCAATTTCTGGCCAAAATCCAAGGCTATAGCCTTTGTTTTTTTTATCAAGAATTATGGGTCAAAAAAACAACCAATTTCTGGCTAAAATCCAAGGCTATAGCCTTGCATTTTTCATCAAAAATTATGGGTCTAAAAAACAACCAATTTCTGGCCAAAATCCAAGGCTATAGCCTTGCTTTTTCATCAAAAATTGTGGGTCTAAAAAACAACCAATTTCCGGCCACAATCCAAGGCTATAGCTTTGCTTTTTTCATCAAAAATTGTGGATCTAAAAAACAACCAATTTCTGGCCAAAATCCAAGGCTATAGCCTTGCTTTTTTCCTGAAAAATTATGGGTCTAAAAAACAACAAATTTCCGGCCACAATCCAAGGCTATAGCCTTGCTTTTTCATCAAAAATTGTGGGTCTAAAAAACAACCAATTTCCGGCCACAATCCAAGGCTATAGCTTTGCTTTTTTCATCAAAAATTGTGGATCTAAAAAACAACCAATTTCTGGCCAAAATCCAAGGCTATAGCCTTGCTTTTTTCATCAAAAATTATGGGGCTAAAAACAGTCAATTTCTGGCCACAATCCAAGGCTATAGCCCTGCTTTTTTCCTGAAAAATTATGGGTCTAAAAAACAACAAATTTCCGGCCACAATCCAAGGCTATAGCCTTGCTTTTTACATCAAAAATTGTGGGTCTAAAAAACAACCAATTTCTGGCCAAAATCCAAGGCTATAGCCTTGCTTTTTTCATCAAAATTATCGGTTTACAAAACAGTCAATTTCTGGCCAAAATCAAAGGCTATTGTCTTGCTTTTTTCATCAAAAATTATGGGTCTAAAAAACTGCAAATTTCTGGTCAAAAGCCAAGGCTACAGCCTTGCTATTTTCCTGAAAAATTATGCGTCTAAGAAACAACCAATTTCCGGCCACAATCCAAGGCTATAGCCTTGCTTTTTACATCAAAAATTGTGGGTCTAAAAAACAACCAATTTCTGGCCAAAATCCAAGGCTATAGCCTTGCTTTTTCATCAAAAATTTTGGGTCTAACAAACAACCAATTTCCGGCCACAATCCAAGGCTATAGCTTTGCTTTTTTCATCAAAAATTGTGGATCTAAAAAACAACCAATTTCTGGCCAAAATTCAAGGCTATAGCCTTGCTTTTTCATCAAAAATTGTGGATCTAAAAAACAACCAATTTATGGCCAAAATCCAAGGCTATAGCCTTGTTTTTTTCATCAAAAATTATGGGTCTAAAAACAGTCAATTTCTGGCCAAAATCCAAGGCTATAGCCTTGCTTTTTTCATCAAAAATTATGGGGCTAAAAACAGTCAATTTCTGGCCAAAATCTAAGGCTATAGCCCTGATCTTTTCATCAAAAATTATGGGGCTAAAAACAGTCAATTTTTGGCCAAAATCCAAGGCTATAGCCTTGCTTTTTTTATCAAAAATTATGGGGTTATAAACAGACAATTTCTGGCCAAAATCCAAGGCTATAGCCTTGCTTTTTCATCAAAAATTGTGGATCTAAAAAACAACCAATTTATGGCCAAAATCCAAGGCTATAGCCTTGCTTTTTTCACCAATAATTATGGGTCTAAAAAACAGCCAATTTCTGGCCAAAATCCTAGGCCATAGCCTTGCCTTTTTCATTAAAAATTATGGGTCTAAAAGCAGCCAATTTCTGGCCAATATCCAAGGCTATAGCCTTGCTTTTTTCATCAAAATTATCGGTTTAGAAAACAGTCAATTTCTGGCCAAAATCAAAGGCTATTGTCTTGCTTTTTTCATCAAAAATTATGGGTCTAAAAAACTGCAAATTTCTGGTCAAAAGCCAAGGCTACAGCCTTGCTATTTTCCTGAAAAATTATGCGTCTAAAAAACAACCAATTTCCGGCCACAATCCAAGGCTATAGCCTTGCTTTTTACATCAAAAATTGTGGGTCTAAAAAACAACCAATTTCTGGCCAAAATCCAAGGCTATAGCCTTGCTTTTTCATCAAAAATTTTGGGTCTAACAAACAACCAATTTCCGGCCACAATCCAAGGCTATAGCTTTGCTTTTTTCATCAAAAATTGTGGATCTAAAAAACAACCAATTTCTGGCCAAAATCCAAGGCTATAGCCTTGCTTTTTTCCAGAAAAATTATGGGTCTAAAAAACAACAAATTTCCGGCCACAATCCAAGGCTATAGCCTTGCTTTTTACATCAAAAATTGTGGGTCTAAAAAACAACCAATTTCTGGCCAAAATCCAAGGCTATAGCCTTGCTTTTTCATCAAAAATTTTGGGTCTAAAAAACAACCAATTTCTGGCCAAAATCCAAGGCTATAGACTTGCTTTTTTCATCAAAAATTATGGGGCTAAAAACAGTCAATTTCTGGCCAAAATCCAAGGCTATAGCCTTGCTTTTTTCATCAAAAATTATCGGTTTAAAAAACAGCCAAATTTCTGGCCAAAATCCAAGGCTATAGCCTTGCTTTTTCATCAAAAATTGTGGATCTAAAAAACAACCAATTTATGGCCAAAATCCAAGGCTATAGCCTTGTTTTTTTCATCAAAAATTATGGGTCTAAAAACAGTCAATTTCTGGCCAAAATCCAAGGCTATAGCCTTGCTTTTTTCATCAAAAATTATGGGGCTAAAAACAGTCAATTTCTGGCCAAAATCTAAGGCTATAGCCCTGATCTTTTCATCAAAAATTATGGGGCTAAAAACAGTCAATTTTTGGCCAAAATCCAAGGCTATAGCCTTGCTTTTTTTATCAAAAATTATGGGGTTATAAACAGACAATTTCTGGCCAAAATCGATGGCTATAGCCTTGAATTTTTCATGAAAAATTTTGGGTCTAAAAAACAGTCAATTTCCGGCCAAAATCCAAAGCTACAGCCTTGCTTTTTTCATCAAAAATTATCGGTTTAAAAAACAGTCACTTTCTTGCCAAAATCCAAGGATATAGCCTTGATTTTTTCATCAAAAATTGTGGATCTGAAAAACAGCCAATTTATGGCCAAAATCCAAGGCTATAGCCTTGCTTTTTTCATCAAAAATTATGGGTCTAAAAACAGTCAATTTCTGGCCAAAATCCAAGGCTATAGCCTTTGTTTTTTTTATCAAGAATTATGGGTCAAAAAAACAACCAATTTCTGGCTAAAATCCAAGGCTATAGCCTTGCATTTTTCATCAAAAATTATGGGTCTAAAAAACAACCAATTTGTGGCCAAAATCCAAGGCTATAGCCTTGCTTTTTTCATCAAAGATTATCGGTTTAAAAAACAGCCAATTTCTGGCCAAAATCCAAGGCTTTAGCTTTGATTTTTTCATCAAAATATATGGGTCTTAATAACAGCCAATTCCTGGCAAAACCCAAGGCTATAGCCTTGTTTATTTTCATCAAGAATTATGGGTCTAAAAAACAACCAAGTTCTGGCTAAAATCCAAGGCTATAGCCTTGCTTTCCTCATCAAAAATTATGGGTCTAAAAACAGTCAATTTGTGGCCAAAATCCAAGGCTATAGCCTTGCTTTTTTCATCAAAAATTATCGGTTTAAAAAACAGCCAATTTCTGGCCAAAATCCAAGGCTATAGCTTTGGTTTTTTCATCAAAATATATGGGTCTTAATAACAGCCAATTCCTGGCAAAACCCAAGGCTATAGCCTTGTTTATTTTCATCAAGAATTATGGGTCTAAAAAACAACCAATTTGTGGCCAAAATCCTAGTTTATAGCCTTGCTTTCTTCATCAAAAATTATGGGTCTAAAAAACAACCAATTTGTGGCCAAAATCCTAGTTTATAGGCTTGCTTTTTTCATCAAAAATTATGGGTCTAAAAAACAACCAATTTGTGGCCAAAATCCTAGTTTATAGCCTTGCTTTCTTCATCAAAAATTATGGGTCTAAAAACAGCCAACTTCTGGCCAAAATCCAAGGCTATAGCCTTGCTTTTTTTCACCAAAAATTATGGGTCTAAAAAACATCCAATTTCTGGCCAATATTTAAAGGCTATAGCCTTGATATTTTCATCAATAATTATGGACATTTAGTGGTCGAAGCAACAGCCAATTTTTATCCAAAAATCCAAGGCTATACGCTTTCTGCTTTTCTCATAAAGCATGATGGGTGTAAGAAACAGTCAATTTTGGGCCAAAATGGAAGTCTCCAGGCTTTATTTTTCTTCAACAATTTTTTGGTACTAAATACGTGTGAATTTGGGATGAAAAAAGAAGGATGTAAGGTTGCATTTGAATCGATCGCAGAAAGATTTTTGGAAAAGAAAAGAGACCTGGTATGCTCATCAATATCATTAGAGTGATAAATCCACATAAAAACCTAGGCCATGCCAATTGGTAAAACACTCCCTTTAAAAACAAAATAGCACGTTACACGGAAGAGCTTTGAGCTCAGAAAACGTTTACGATAATAACAAAAAGAAGAAACGAAAATCTGCTTCCAAAACCATGTTGCGAATTCGTGATAAATGAGTTGAGACTTTATCTATATATTCATAAGGGTACACAGTACGTATATAGTTTCCATAGACATAATGTTTTCTTCGAAAAATGGTAAGGCATTACTAACAAAGATAAGACCCCCAGTTTTAGTGACTGGTGACTTCATTGGGGTACGCAGGCAGGGGCAGAACTTCAGGGTGCATGTTCCTAACTCTAAAATCTTAGACTTCGGGGGTGGGGGGTAAATCGGCAGTAATACGTGTTTTCCTTCTTTTGAACAAGAATCAAATCTAGCACATTAGCGAGAATGAAGTGGCAAATATTTGTCCTATATACCTGAATTTCAAATCAAATCAAATCAAATAATACATGGCCTTTTATTTTCATCGGAAACAAAGCTTTACTAACACACTCTAGCTTTTTTGCTAGGCCTTTCTGCATTTTCAATTAGCAGATGAAATGATCATACTAGCATCGCTGAAAATGAATCAATGAACTCAAGACAGACTATTGTAGTGTTGGTATCTGACGTTCGCAAGCGTGGGATACACTCTTTTGTTACATAT